>JBEBHS010000015.1:0-54256 GCA_040080745.1 Sphingopyxis sp.
GGTTGTGGTGCTGTCATGGCGCCAGCGTTTAACGTTTGACGCGCGGCTGTCCAGCGCGCAAATCCCACGGCCATGTCTGCCGTCGCCTCTACCTTATGCCTGTTGGAACCGCTCATCCTCGATAGTGGCGGCACGCTTGATAACGTCGAGATAGCCTATCAAAGCCACGGCGCGCTTCATGCCGCACGCGATAATGTGATTTTGATCTGCCATGCGTTGACCGGCGACCACATCATTGCCGGACGTCATCCTGTCACCGGCAAGGCGGGATGGTGGGACCGGATGGTTGGCTCCGGCAAGCCAATTGATACCGATCGCTTCCACGTGATCTGCGCTAATGTGATAGGCAGTTGCATGGGTTCAAGCGGCCCCGCGAGTATCAACCCTGCAACCGGGCAGCGCTGGGCGATGCGCTTTCCGGTTATCACCATCGCCGACATGGTACGCGCGCAAGTCGCGCTGCTCGACGCGCTGGGGATAGAGCGGTTGCACGCGGTGGTGGGCGGCTCGATGGGCGGGATGCAGGCGCTGGTGTGGGCTGCGCACTACCCCGACCGCGTAGCGCGGGCGCTGGTGATTGCGTCTGCGGCGCGGCACTCAGCGCAAAATATCGCTTTTCACGAAGTGGGGCGGCAGGCGATCATGGCCGACCCGGCGTGGGCTGAGGGCGATTATGATCCATCTGGCCTCGGCCCGGCCAAGGGGCTGGCGGTGGCGCGGATGGCGGCGCACATCACCTATCTGTCGGAAGAGGGGCTGACCGCCAAGTTCGGGCGGCGGTTGCAGGACCGCCCGGACGGGCAAAAAGGGATAAAGACTTTCGGCTTTGACGCCGATTTTCAGGTCGAATCCTATCTGCGGCATCAAGGGTTGGCGTTTACCGACCGCTTTGATGCCAATAGCTATCTCTATATCACGCGGGCGATGGACTATTTTGACCTCGCAGAGCCGCATGCTGGGCGGCTCGCCGACGCCTTCGCCCGTTCTGTCGCGACGCGCTTTTGCCTCGTCAGCTTCACTTCGGACTGGCTCTATCCGACGGCGGAATCGCGCGCCATCGTTCATGCCCTGAACGCGGTTGGCGCACCGACCAGCTTTGTCGAACTCGACAGCCCTTTCGGCCATGATGCCTTTCTGCTTGATGTGCCTGCGCTTGATGGTGTTGTGAGGGGTTTTGTCGGGGGGGGCGGTGGCCGATGAGCGCGCTACGCCCCGATCTGGCGATTATCGCGGCGCATATCGCGGTGGGTTCCCGGGTTCTTGACGTCGGCTGCGGCGATGGCACGCTGATGGCGGCACTGCGCGAGACCCGCAGTTGCGACGCGCGCGGGCTGGAGCTTGACCCCGCCAATGTCGCCGCCGCAGTGGCGCGCGGCCTCAGTGTGGTTCAGGGCGATGCCGAGAGCGACCTTGCCGATTATCCGGCCCAGTCGTTCGATTATGTCGTGCTAAGCCAGACATTGCAGACGACGGCGCGGCCTGATCTCATCATCGGGCAATTGTTGCGCATCGGCCGCCGTGCGTTCGTTTCCTTCCCCAATTTTGCGCATTGGCGGGTGCGGCTCAGCCTGCTGTGGGGCGGGCGGATGCCGGTAACGCGGCTATTACCGCTCGCCTGGTATGAAACGCCCAACATCCACCATGTCACGATCGATGATTTCCGCGCGTTGCTTGGCGAACGCGGTATCCGCGTCGATGGCGCATGGTTCCTCAACGGCGACAGGCTGACCAGCGCCGCCGCCGCCAATTTTCGAGCCGAACATGCGGTGTTTTTGCTGGGGTGATCAGGCGGGCAGGGGAAGACCGCTGATCGCCTTGACCTCCATGAAATCCCTGAGGCCGAACAATCCGCCCTCGCGGCCATTGCCCGATTGCTTATAGCCGCCGAACGGCGCGCCAGCAGCCGGCGTCCAATTGTTGATCGCAACCATCCCTGCGCGCAGCCGTGGCGCAATCGCGGCGGCTTTGGCCGGATCACCAGAAATCACCGCCGACAGGCCATAAGTTGTATCGTTGGCGATGGCGATGCCGTCTTCGATGTCGGCATAAGCCATCACCGTAGCAACGGGGCCGAACACCTCTTCCTTGGCAATGCGCATCTCCGGCGTGACGCCTGAAAAGACCGTCGGCTTGATATAATAGCCGCGATTGACGTTGGCGGGCAGGCCGGTGCCGCCGGTTTCCAACGTTGCCCCTTCGTCGATCGCCGACTGGATCAACCCCTGGATTTTGTCGAACTGCGCCTTGTTGACCACCGGGCCAAGGTGCATGCCTTCGCTCAAAGGGTCGCCGACCGATGCCCCATCGAACATCGCTCTGATAATTGTGGCGGCTTCGGCCTGTTGCCCCTCTTGGACCAATATCCGCGTGGGTGCGATACAGCTTTGCCCGCTGTTGATGAGCACGCCTTGCACCGTCGCGGGCAGGGTGGCGGCCAAATCAGCACCGGGCAGCACCAGATTGGGCGATTTGCCGCCCAGTTCCTGATGCACGCGTTTGACGGTATCGGCGGCGGCTTTGGCCACCAATATCCCCGCGCGCGTCGATCCGGTAAAGCTGACCATGTCGATGTCGCCATGCGCCGATATAGCGGCACCAACACCGGGGCCGTCGCCCTGCACCAGATTGAACACACCCGGCGGAACCCCGGCGGCGTCGATGATCTCGGCAAATATCGCGGCGCAGCCCGGGCACTCCTCGGATGGTTTGAGCACCATAGAGTTGCCCGCCGCCAGCGCTGGCGCAACCTTGAGCGCGATCTGGTTCAGCGGCCAGTTCCACGGCGTAATCATGCCGACGACGCCGATCGGTTCATAGGCGATGGTGTTCGCCCCCAATTGTTCGCTGAATGCAAAATCCTTGAGTGCCGACATTGTCCCCAGAATCCCGCCTATCCCCGCACCGACCTGGGCCATAGCGGCGAAACTGATTGGCGCGCCCATTTCTTCGGCCATCGACCTGGCTAGGTCATTGGTGCGTTTTTTCATCTCCTCGACGATGCGCCCCAGCAGCGCGAGCCGCTCCTCGCGCGTCGTCTGGCTATAGCTGACAAAGGCGGCGCGCGCAGCGGCAACCGCTTTGTCCACGTCCGCTGTGGTGCCAAGGGTGATTGCGGTGCACAGCTCTTCGGTCGATGGGCTGATGACGTCATGGCGGCGACCGCCAATGGAGTCGACCCATTGCCCGCCGATATAATGCTGCAAATATTCGCGCATGGCACCTTTTCTCCTATATCTTGACCGGATTGATGTGCCGCGTTGCGTTGCCAATTGCAACGATTTACGGCAATTCTATCCTGAATGGCGGCAATGGCACGCCGCTATCGGCAAACAGGCTGACCAGCGCACTGTCCGCCCATAAATAGCGTATCTGTGTGTCATCGGGCGCGGTGGCCACCAGCAAGCGCTCTGGCGCGATCAACCGCGCGGTGACAAAGCGGCACCGTCCGGCGGCGGTGCACGCCTCCAGCCCCGTTGGCGAGGCAGCGCCGCCGAGCAGGTGATAGGGCCGCTCAAGGTGCAATTCTACCCCGCCGGCCGTCCGCCGCGCCACTGGATTATCGGCCAGCGAAGCGGCGCCCAGACTCGCCGCCAGTGCCAATCGCCGCCCGACCTCGCGCTTGTTGGTCGGGTGGATGTCATAGATATCGCCAATGTCGATCGCGGGGATCAGCATCACATCGGCAACATCATGCGCAACCTGTCGCTGTGCCTCGCGCAATTCGGCCCAGTTTGAGCGGCGCGGCGCGTCCGCCAAGCGGCCAAAGCTCGCCAATTGAACCACAAGGAAGCGCGATCCGCCAAAGCGCGCGCGCCAATCGGCAATCATTGCGGTGAGCTGTGCGGCGTAAAGCGCGGCGCGCGGCGCGTTGCTCTCGCCCTGATACCAGGCATAGCCCGTAACCGCATAAGCCCCTAGCGGTGCGATCATCGCCTGATCGAGGGTCGCCAACCCCTCGCCATTCGCCCATGGCGCGAGCGGCGGCGGGCCTGTATCGGCTAGTGATGCCCCGACATCGAGCGCCCAACCCGTATTGAGCGCAACGATGGACCCATCGGCCAGAACAACTCCGCGCGGGGCATTGCCATAGAGCCCACCGCCACCGCCGGTGTCGAGCACGGTGACTGTGATGATATTGGCCCCGGCGTGCAGCGCGCCAACGGGCAGGGTGTAGCGGCGCGGGACATTCCAGCCCGTCGTCATGCCGACACGCCGTCCGTTGACCAGCGTCAGGTCGATGTCGTCGATGGTGCCAAGCGCAAGCGACCGTGCCGATGCGGCTTGCGTAGCCGAAAGGGTGATGGTTGTTCTATAGCGCGCGACTCCATCAAAGCTGGCCAGCGTGTGATAGCCCCATTGTTCCCATGTTCCGCGCGTTGGCTCGCCGACAATGGCCATTGCGCCCGCGGGAATCTCCTGGCTGGCAAGCCACTGCTCCAGCCGCGCCTGCGCCGCAGTCTCCGCAGCGGCTGGGTCGCGTTGATGGGCATCAAGCGCTGCCAAGTTCGCTTCATAACCGCCAAGCGCCGAGAGCCGATCACGGCTGAGCCAATCCTCGATCCGCGAACCGCCCCACGATGCCGCAATCAGCCCGATGGGAATGTGCAGGCGTGACCTCAATTCGCGCCCCATGTGATAGCAAGCGGCGGAAAAATGCGCGGCGCTGCTCGCGTCCGACGCGGCCCAGCGCGCGGGACGTGAAAACTGGTTATTCGGCTGGTGCGAACGACCGCGCGGCACCAGCAGCAGCCGCAAATCGGCATCAGCGCTATTGGCCAATTCTGCATCGGCATTGGTCGCTTGGCGCAGCGCAAACTCCATGTTCGATTGGCCAGAGCAGAGCCAGACATCGCCGACGGCGACGTCGTTTGCGACGATCTCCTCTCCCGACGCGGCGCGCACCCGCAAGGCAAGCCCGCGCTGCGCGGCCATCGAAGGCAAGGCGGTGCGCCACCGCCCGCCTGCGTCAACAGAGGCGCGTGCGGCATGTTCGCCGATGGTTATCTCTATCGCATCGCCCGGTCGCCCAGCGCCCCACAGTGGCGTTGCCCGATCGCGCTGGATCACCATATGGTCGCTGAATGGCGCGCCGAACGCCAATGTTGATTGGGCCGATGCGGCGGCGGGCGCGAGCAGGATCGCGGCGATGAATAATAAGTAGCGCACCATCGAATACCCTCTCCAATCGGACAAAGCACATTGACCATAGCCGTGTGATTGTGGCAAGCGCCGCGCTTACGGATGCGGGCGGGTGTAGCTCAATGGTAGAGCTTTTGCTTCCCAAGCAAGTGACGAGGGTTCGATTCCCTTCACCCGCTCCAAAATTGCGATGATTGATGATCAAACCCTCGAACCTTGTCTGCGCTCCGCCTCCGGCTGCGCTGGTGGTTCGATTTTCTTCACCCTCCAAAACCGAATGCATAGGCTCCCATAGATTTGACCAAAGCCCGCGCACGCGCCCCCATGCCCCCCGCCATCCGTTTCGTGCTGGCCACGATGTTGATCAACGCGATGGGTTTTGGCGTGATGATTCCCGTCTTTCCAACGCTGATCATGCAATTGGGCGATGCGACAATTGCCCAGGCGACGGCGATTGGCGGGCATTTGGCCTTCACCTTTGCACTGTTTCAATTCGTCTTCTCGCCCATCATCGGTAATCTTTCCGACCGTTTTGGTCGCCGCCCCGTCCTGCTTGGCTCGCTCGCGGGCTTTGCCATAGATTTTGGCGTGATGGCGTTCGCGCCCACCCTCTTCTGGTTGTTCATCGCCCGCGCGCTAACCGGCATATTCGGCGCGACCAACGGCCCGGCGCAATCGGTCATCGCCGACATTACAACGCCAGAGGACCGCGCGCGCTGGTTCGGTTATATCAGCGCCGCGTTCGGGATGGGCTTTGTCCTTGGCCCGGCGTTGGGCGGGTTGCTCGCCGAACTTGGAACGCGGGTGCCCTTTTATGCCTCGGCCGCGCTGGCCTTTGCGAACTTCCTCTACGGCTGGTTCGCGCTGCCCGAAACGCTGAAGCCCGAAAATCGCCGCGCGTTCGATTGGCGGCGCGCCAACCCCGTCGGGTCGCTGTTGCACATCCGCAAACTCGGCGGAATCATCCCCATCGCAGCCGCTTATTTCCTGTGGCAGCTCGCCAGCCTGGTCTATCCGATGCTGTGGGCATATTTTGCGATTGGCCGCTACGGCTGGTCGGGGGCGATGATCGGCCTGTCGCTGGCCATCATGGGTGTGACGATGGCGCTGTCCCAGATATTTGTCGCGGCGCGGGTTATTGCCCGATTTGGCGAGCGCAAAACCGCGATTATCGGGCTCACGGGCGGCGCATTGTGCATGATCGGCTTTGCCAGCATCAGCAATGGCTGGGTCGCGATGGCGATCATGCCGCTCATCGCCGTGTCGTCGCTGACCCACCCGTGCCTGACCGCGATGATGACACGCCGCGCCGACGCCACCAACCAGGGCGAGGTGCAGGGTTTTGCCTCCGCCGTGATGGCGGTTGGCTCGATTCTGGCGCCGTTGCTCTATAACACGGTCCATGCCTATTTCACCGGGCCGCAAACGCCATTTTTGTTCCACGGCGCAGCGTTTGTGATTGCGGCAGTGTTGGCGGGGCTGGCGTTGATTATTTTGAGCCGCGTCCGCCCTGCGGCGGCGGTGGCGGTGGCGGAGCGTTAGATGCCGTCGTCGATGGGTTCATAGCGCGCCGCCCTCAAGCCTGTCATCAGCGCCGCCGCACAGCCATCGAGCGCCGCCTGCTCGGTCGAGCGGATGACGAAATTGCACCCGACCCGCCCGTCGCGAAAAAACGGGTAGCTGCCGATCTGCACGCCCTCATGCGCCGCCTCGGTCGCGCGCAACATCTCGGCAATCTCGCTTTCCGCCACCCAGCAACCGATGGTGGCGGAGAGCAGCGGTGCGCCCCCCTCCAGCGTTCCGGTCAACGCATCGAGCATTCCCGCGGTGATGTGCGGCACCCCGGCCATGATGAACATATTGCCGATGCGGATCCCGGGTGCCCCTGACATGCGGTTGGGGATAAGCGCCGCCCCATCGGGCACCCGCGCCATTCTGAGCCGCGCATCGGTGACGCCGCCGCGACCTTCATAATAGCGCGTCAAGACGGCCACCGCCGCTGGGTGGTGAACCACGCCAACCCCCAGTGCCGCCGCTATCGCATCGACGGTGATGTCGTCATGCGTCGGGCCGATGCCCCCCGTGGTGAACAGATAGTCGTTGCGTGCACGCAGCGCATTGACCGCCTCGACAATCGCGCTCTCGACGTCGGGGATAACGCGCACCTCGGCCAAACGGATGCCCTGCACATTCAGCCAGCTGGCGATCTGCGCGATATTTTTATCCTGCGTCCGCCCCGACAATATCTCGTCGCCGATGACGATCAGCGCCGCCGTCCAGATTTTCTCTTGTCCCATGGTGGCAACCATAGCGCGAAGCCGATGCTTGGCAAAGCATGCACAGATGCGATAAAGCGTACCCATGATGAATTATGTGACCGTGACCGACCACGACGCCCCGTCACGCGACGGCACGATTAAACTCTATGGCGAAGCAGGCTTTGCCGGCATGCGCAAAGCGGGGCGACTGGCCGCCGCCGCGCTCGACCACATCATCGCGCTGGTTGTCCCCGGCGCGGTAACCGAGGCGATAGACAAAGCGGTGCTCGATTTTGTGTTGGCGGCGGGCGCGGTACCCGCGACCATCGGTTATCGCGGCTATGCGCATGCCAGCTGTATCTCGATCAATCATGTCGTGTGCCACGGCATCCCGTCGGCCAAGGCGCTCAAGGACGGTGACATCGTCAATATCGACATCACCGTCATCGTCGATGGCTGGCATGGCGACACCAGCCGGATGTTTCTGGTCGGCGATGTTGCCCTGAAAGCCCGCCGCCTGGTCGATGTCACCTATGAATGCCTGATGCTGGGCATCGAGGCCGCAAAGCCCGGCAACACGGTCGGCGATATTGGCCATGCGATCCAGCGCCACGCAGAGCGGCAACGCTATGGCGTCGTCCGCGATTTTTGCGGGCATGGCGTCGGCCGCCTGTTCCACGACGCGCCCGAAATCGTCCATATCGGTATGCCCGGACAGGGACCGGAGTTGCGCCCGGGGATGTTTTTCACCATCGAGCCGATGATCAACCTTGGCAAGGCGGGGACCAAGATCCTCGACGATGGCTGGACGGCGGTGACCCGCGACCGCAGCCTGTCCGCGCAGTTCGAGCACAGCATCGGCATCACCGAAACGGGCGCGGAGATATTTACCAAAAGTCCCGCAGGTCTCGACCACCCGCCGTATTGAGGCGGCGCGCCCGATAATCTGGCATAGTGTCGGCGCGGTGCCCGATAAACATGCAGCGCTGCGCGACGGAGTATGCGGCACCGCGTGATTTGCGCGCAAAATCGACTGGACTCTCTTGGCACGCTTCTTGATAAGCTTCGCGCATGCACGCGCGATATGGGCGTGATGGCGCGTGCCCTTCGTTGGCCGCATCCAAAGAGAATGAAGCCGGGGGACAGATGAAAAAAATCGAAGCGATCATCAAACCGTTCAAGCTCGACGAAGTGAAGGAGGCGCTGCACGAGGTTGGTGTGTCGGGCATCACCGTGACCGAGGCTAAGGGGTTCGGGCGACAAAAGGGGCATACCGAACTGTACCGCGGCGCCGAATATGTCGTCGATTTCCTGCCCAAGGTGAAATTGGAAGTGGTGGTCGAGGATAGCCTCGCCGAGCGTGTGGTTGAGGCGATCGCGGCGGCCGCGCAGACGGGCCGGATCGGCGACGGCAAGATTTTCGTCATTCCGGTTGAGCGCGCGCTGCGCATCCGCACCGGCGAACGCGACGCCGAAGCAATTTAATCAAGCCATTTAATCAAGCAATGTTCGGCCACGAGCCGGCAACTTCAAAATAGGGACTGAAAATCATGGCCAATTCGCCAAAAGATATCGTCAAAATGATCGCCGAGAATGAGGTCGAGTGGGTCGATCTGCGCTTCACCGACCCCAAGGGCAAATGGCAGCATCTGACGATGACCGCCGCGCTGATCGACGAAGATCAACTCGAAGACGGCCTGATGTTCGACGGCTCCTCCATCGCCGGCTGGAAAGCGATCAACGAGAGCGACATGATCCTCAAGCCAGATCTTGACGCGGTGCACATGGACCCGTTCAGCGCGACCCCGATGCTGGTGGTGTTTTGCGACATTGTCGAGCCGTCATCGGGCGAACTTTACGCCCGCGATCCGCGCTCGACCGCCAAGCGCGCCGAAGCCTATGTGCAGGCGACGGGGATCGGCGACACCATCTATGTCGGGCCAGAGGCCGAGTTTTTCATGTTCGACGATGTCCGGTTCGAAAATGGCTATGCCGCGTCGGGATATACTATCGACGATATCGAACTGCCGACCAATACCGGCCGCAGCTATGACAGCGGCAATATGGCGCACCGTCCGCGCGCCAAGGGCGGTTATTTCCCCGTCGCTCCGGTCGACAGCGCCGTCGATATTCGCGCCGAAATGGTATCGACCATGCGCGAAATGGGCCTCAACATGGACAAGCACCACCATGAAGTCGCCGCCGCGCAGCACGAACTGGGCCTGACCTTCGACACGCTGGTCAAGACCGCCGACAATATGCAGATCTACAAATATGTCGTGCACCAGGTCGCGCAGGCCTATGGCAAGACCGCGACCTTCATGCCCAAGCCGATCAAGGATGATAACGGATCGGGCATGCACACCCACATGTCGATCTGGTCAAAGGGCAAGCCGCTGTTCGCGGGCAATGGCTATGCCGGCCTGTCGGACATGTGCCTGTTCTTCATCGGCGGGGTTATCAAACATGCCAAGGCGCTGAACGCCTTCACCAACCCGACCACCAACAGCTACAAGCGGCTGGTCCCGGGTTTCGAAGCGCCGGTGCTGCTCGCTTATTCGTCGCGCAACCGCTCCGCCTCGTGCCGCATTCCTTATGGTGCGGGGACCAAGGCCAAGCGCGTCGAGTTCCGCTTCCCCGACGCGATGGCCAACCCGTACCTCTGCTATTCGGCGCTGTTGATGGCGGGCCTCGATGGCATCCAGAACAAGATTCATCCCGGCGACGCGATGGACAAAAACCTCTATGATCTCCCGCCCGAAGAACTGAAGGCGGTGCCGACAGTATGCGCGAGCCTGCGCGAGGCGCTCGATTCATTGAACGCCGACTATGACTTTCTGCTCAAGGGCGATGTCTTCACCAAGGATCAGATCGACGCCTATGTCGAACTGAAATGGGAAGAGGTTTACCGTTGGGAAATGGCGCCAAGCCCAGTCGAGTTCGACATGTATTATAGCTGGTAAGCCGCACCGTAGAGCAACGTAAGAGAGGCCCGGGCGATTGTTCCGGGCTTTTTCTTTGGGTGTCGCACCCGGCTGATGCTATACGCATGTTTCCCAATGGAGATAATAATGATCAGCCCAACCCATATTAGCGTCTATGTTATTACGCTATTGGCGCTTATCCTCATCATTCGATCATTCCGCATCAATCAGGAGTATCAACGCGGCGTCGTATTCCGGCTGGGCAGAATCGCCGCAACCAAGGGGCCGGGCTGGTTCTGGCTGATTCCATTGGTTGACCGTGTGTATAAAGTTGATCTGCGCACGATCACTTATGCGCTTGCAACCCAGGAAACCGTCACCCGCGATGGCGTCGCGGTCCGCGTCAATGCCGTGCTGTGGTTCCGCGCGGTTGATCCGATCAAAGTCCTCACAACCGTTGTCGATTGGCGGTCTGCGGTCGTTCAAGCCGCCGAAACCGGCATGCGCGACGCTATCGGGCAAAGCGACCTCGACATGATGTTGAAGGAACGCACCACGATTAACACCAGGCTGCTCGAATTGCTCACGCGCACGTGCGAACAATGGGGCGTGGCCGTCGACGCCGTCGAAATCAAGGATCTCGACATCCCCGAACAGATGCAGCGCGCCATTGCTCGCGAAGCCGAAGCTATCCGTGAAAAACGCGCGCGAATCATCAAGGCTGAAGGCGAGCAAGATGCCGCAAAGACTTTGGCCGATGCTGCGCGGATTATTGGCGATGTTCCGGGGGCGCTGGAGCTACGTCGCCTGCAAACTCTGACCGAAATTGGGGTCGAACATAATTCAACTATTATCGCGATGTTCCCAACCGAATTGCTTGAGGCGGCCAAAAAGCTGAGCGGTGCACGTTAGTATTTTGAAATGACGTGATGATTTGAATCTGAAGTGCGCCACATTGTGCCGAAAGGCAGGAACGAACTTTCAATCCACTCTATCATCGCGCCATCAGCGCGGCATTGCCGCCCGCCGCCGTGATGTCGGTGCTGATGGTCTTTTCATCGGCAAAGCGCAGCAGATAATGCGGCCCGCCCGCCTTTGGCCCCGTCCCCGATAACCCGCGCCCGCCGAACGGCTGAACCCCCACCACCGCGCCGATCTGGTTACGGTTGACATAGATGTTACCAACCCGTGCGCGCGCCGCGATGTGCGCCGCCACAGTATCAATCCGCGTATGGACCCCCAGCGTCAGGCCGTATCCCGATGCGTTTATGGCGTCGATCACCGCGTCCAGTTCATCGCCCGCATAGGTCGCGACATGGAGCACGGGGCCGAATATTTCGCGCGTCAGATCGGCGATGGCGTCGAGCCGGATCAATGTTGGCGCGACGAAATGGCCCTTCATACCGTCTGGCAAAGCGACCTGCGCGATGACCCGGCCCATGCCGCGTTGCTCCTCGATATAGGCGGCAATGTCGGCGCATGCCTCCGCATCGATAATCGGCCCGACATCACTGGCAAGGTCGGCCGGGTCGCCCACCGCCAATTCCGCCATCGCCCCCGCTATCATGCTTGTCATCGCGTCGGCGACGTCGCTTTGCACGATCAGCAGCCGCAATGCCGAACAGCGTTGCCCCGCGCTTTGGAACGCCGAAGCCACCGCGTCGCGCGCCACCTGTTCAGGGAGCGCGGTCGAATCGACGATCATCGCGTTGATGCCGCCGGTTTCGGCGATCAGCGTCGCTATCGGCCCGTCGCGCATCGCCAGCGCGGTGTTGATGGCGCGCGCCACGGCGGTCGATCCGGTGAACACCACGCCAGCAATAGCAGGATGACCCACCAGCGCCGCGCCGATCGTCTCGCCCGGCCCGGGCAGGAAATGTAACACTTCAGGAGGGACACCAGCGCGGTGCAGCACATCGACCGCCAAATGTGCGATCAGCGGCGTCTGTTCGGCTGGCTTGGCGAGCACGGCATTGCCCGCGACCAGCGCCGCCGCCACTTGGCCGAGAAATATGCTGAGCGGAAAGTTCCACGGAGAGATACAGGCGAACACGCCCTTGCCCTCGAGCACCAGCGCGTTGCGCTCGCCCGTCGGCCCGGGCAAAATGGTCGCATCGCCAAAATGCAGCCGCGTCTGTGCCGCGTAATAGCGCAGGAAATCAACGGCTTCACGCACTTCGGCGACCGCATCGGCCAGCGTCTTGCCGGCTTCATCGACGCACAGCGCCAGAAACTGCGCCTCTTCGGCCTCGATCATATCGGCGGCGCGCTCGATCCGCTCCGCGCGAAATACCCCGCCCGCGAGGCTCCAGTCGCCCTGCGCGGCCAGCGCCGATGCCATCGCGCGGTCAACCATGGCGACATCGGCATCGACAACATCGCCGACGACCGCACCGCTAGCGGGGTTGAACACAGGGTTGATCGCTCCCGCCATCGCCACCCCGGCAATGATCGGCGCAGCGTGGCGCGCGCCGCCGCGCGCCGCCGTCATCGCCGCCAACAGCGCCTCGGGAACGCCCGCATCACCCAGATCATGACCGCGTGCAGCCTGTCGCTCGGGCAGATAAAGATCTAGGCCCGTGGGCAAGGGCGGTAGCGGTTCGCCCCCATCCGCCTCGCGCGGATCGACCGCCAATGCCTCGACGCTGATGGCATCGTCGGCAAATTGGTGAACGAAGCTTGAGTTCGCGCCATTTTCGAGCAAGCGCCGCACCAGATAGGCGAGCAGATCGCGGTGGGTGCCGACCGGGGCATAGACGCGCACCGGCCGGGCTAGACCATTCCCCGACCAGTTTGAATCACCTGGTGATGCAATCTGGTCGGGACAAATATGGTCGTCGTCATAGTCTAGACCCTTTCTTATCCGATCAGTCTGTGCAGACCTGATCGGGAAAGGGTCTAAGGGCGCGGTGGCGATCAACGCATCGTGCGCGCCCTCACCCATCCCGTGGAGCCGTTGCAGTTCATGGTCGGCCTCACGCCCGAACAGCGCGGCGATATAGGCAATCGTCATCGCATTATGCGTTGCAAAGGCGGGATAGATGCAATCCTGAAGTCCGTGCAGAGCCAGCGCGCAGCGCATATAATTGATGTCGGTGTGGCGTTTGTCGGTGAATAGCGGAAAATCGGCCAGACCCAGCACCTGCGCGCGCTTGATCTCGCTGTCCCAATAGGCCCCCTTAACGAGGCGAAGTGCGACCTTCACCCCACGTCCCCGCGCCACATGGCCGACCCATTCGATCACCGCGCGCGCGCGCTTTTGATAGGCCTGCACCACGATCCCCAGCCCCGCCCAGCCATCGGCCACTCCGGCGTCGATCAGCGCCTCGAACACATCAAGATGCGGCTCGAGCCGGTCGCTTTCCTCGGCGTCGATCATCAACGGCACATTGGCGGCGCGCGCGGCACGCGCGAGGTCCAGCACCACGGGCAGCAGTTCGTCGCGGCGACGCGCGGGTTTGAGATAGTCGTAGCGCGGGTGGAGCGCGGAGAGCTTGATCGAAATGCCGTGGTTGGCGTGCGGATCGCCCGGCCTGGCTTGGCGGCCAATCGCCGCGATGGCGTCGGCATAGGCGGCGGCATAGCTGCGCGCGTCATCCATCGTGCGCGCGCCTTCGCCCAGCATGTCGAACGACGCCAGCTCGCCGCGCTGCTTGTTCGCGCGCTTGAGGGCATCGTCGATGCTTTCGCCCATCACGAATTGCTGGCCAAGCAGCTTCATTGCGGCCAGCGCGGCTTGGCGGATCACCGGTTCGCCCGATCGTTTGATCATCCGGCGCAGGATGTTGGCGGGCTTGGCGTTGCTGCCAATCTGATCGAGCAACAGCGTCGCCGAGCCAAGCGACAGGCCGTAAGCGCTGAGTTCGACCAGCATCGAGCGGCTGTCATGCTCGCTCCCCCCCTGCTTGTTGGCTGTCCAGTGCCGCCCGGCGATTTTGTCGCGGATCAGCGCGTTGGCGGTGCCGCTGTCGGGGACGCGCAGCAACGCTTCGGCCAGGCACATCAACACCACGCCCTCCTCGGTCGACAGGCGATATTTGTTCATCAGCGCGCCAACCAATGTATCGCGGGCACCATCGGCCTTGGCGCGGGTGATGATGGCGTGGCCGAGCGCCTTGACCGCCGCGATGTCTGGTCCGCTTGCGCTGAGCGCCGTCAGGTTGGCGGCGGTGATCGCGTCTTCGCTCTGGCGGTGGAGCGCACGGATGGCGTTACGCGAAGGGTGCGGCATGGGGATGATCCGGCTTGGCGATTGATGGGCTGGGCATAGCCCAAAACATGGGCGGGAGCTAGCAACTATCTTTCAATGTTGAGACACATCGTGTCGCCATGGCGGGGATCAGGGCCAAAAACGAGGTGCGTTATCTTTGGGTGCGGTGGCCATGCGCGGCAATGCTTTCTTTCTGCTCAACACCCATGCCGCGACTATCCCGGCCAATGCGCCGAATATATGGCCTTCAAACGATATGCGCTGGTCGCTTGGCAGCATGCCGAACAGCATCGTGCCATAGAAAAAGATCACCGCCATGCCGATCAGGATATGGCGGAGGCTGCGCTCGAACCACGCAAGCGCGATCGTCAGGCTCCACAGGCCGAATATCCAGCCGCTGGCGCCGATATGGTTGGCATCGCGGCCAAACAGCCACAGCAACAGGCCAGAAATGCCAATGATTATCGCGCTTGCCACAGCAAAATAGCGCGGTCCGTTCAGCACGGTCAAAAGGCCGAAAACCGCAAAGCCCGCCATGTTGTTGGCGAGGTGCCAAAAATCGGCGTGCAGCCATGGCGCGGTAAAAATCGTATACAGGCTGCCGACATCGCGCGGGTGGATGCCAAAGTTTTTCAACGCGCCGCCCAGCAGGAAATCAACGATGAACAGCGCGGTCATCGCTGCGCATGGCAGCGCGATCATCATTATGCGGACTATCATGGCACCCCATTACCTCTCCATCAAAATCCACGCCAGACCCCGGTCTGCCATTGCGATTCGCGGCCGCGCGCGCAATATGGGCTTTCCGCTTGTGTAGCATTGCGATAATACAGTATATCTATGCCGACTGACAATCCCTTTGATTTGCCCGATGGCTATGGCGGTGTTGGCGGCGGTGGAAGCGCCGCGCCGACGGGCGTCGATGCGCGGCCGCGCAAAACCATCGCAGAGCTGGAGGCCGAGGTGCGCGCCATAGGCTCCGCACCTCCTGCGCGCGCGATTGATGGTATAACGCATTCTATCAAAAGCATTTTTCGGGTCGGCGACGCTGTCAGGCCGGCCGCACCACTTGCGCCAAGTGCCACCGACTTACCGGACATTTCAGTGCCGCCCCCCTCCAAATGGCGGCGGCGCTGGACATGGGTCAAGCGTGGATTGGCCGCCTTTGCTGTCATCTTTACACTGACCGTCGCGTGGCTTGCATGGACCGCGCCGCTATCCAAATCGCTCGAACCCATCGCCCCACCGCAACTGACATTGGTCAGCGCAGAGGGGCGACCGATCGCCCGCAACGGCGCGATTGTCGATGAACCCGTCGAGGTGGCCAAGCTGCCGCCGCACGTTATCGAGGCCTTTCTCGCCACCGAAGATCGCCGCTTTTACAGCCATTGGGGCGTTGACCCCATCGGCATTGCACGCGCGGCGTGGAACAACCTGACCAGCGACAGCACTGCGGGTGGCAGCACGATCACCCAGCAACTCGCCAAGTTCACCTTCCTCAATGCCGACCAAACCTATAGCCGAAAAGCGCGTGAACTGCTGATCGCCTGGTGGATGGAGGCGTGGCTGACCAAGGATGAGATCCTATCGCGCTATTTGTCGAACGCCTATTTTGGCGATAATGTTTATGGGCTGCGCGCCGCGTCGCTCCACTATTTCTATCGTCAACCTGAGCACCTGACGCTTGTCCAAGCAACGATGCTGGCAGGACTGGTCAAGGCACCGTCGCGGCTGGCCCCGACGCGCAATTTACGCGCTGCGCAGGCGCGACAGCGCGTCGTCATCGCCGGCATGGTCGATGCCGAATATCTTACGCAGGTTGAAGCCAATCGCATCCGGCCGGCGACTATCGATCACCGCGCACGCAGCAGCCTGCCGACCGGAACCTATTTCGCCGATTGGGCGATGCCGCAAGCGCGCGCAACCATTCAGGCTGGTTATGGCGAGGCGCGGGTGACGACAACGTTGAATGCGCGGTTACAGGATATTGCGCGCCGCGTGACGTCGCGGGCGGGGATTGGCCGGGCGCAGGTGGCATTGGTGGCGATGCGTCCGAACGGCGAAGTGGTGGCGATGATCGGCGGGCGCTCGTACGCCGACAGCCCGTTCAACCGCGCGACACAGGCGCTGCGCCAGCCCGGATCAACCTTCAAACTGGTCGTCTATCTTGCCGCTTTACGTGGCGGCATGACCCCGGAAACGATGGTTGATGACAGCGCGATTACAACAGGGGATTATCGCCCGACCAATTATGGCGGTCGCTATCGCGGGCAAATCACGTTGCGCGAAGCCTTTGCCCAGTCGAGCAATGTCGTCGCGGTGCGGATATATAACCAGGTGGGAGGTGCGGCGGTGCGTGCCGCCGCGCGCGATTTGGGCATCACCAGCCCGATCGCCGATAATGCCAGCAGCGCGCTGGGCAGTTCGGGCACGACGCTCATCCAGCTGACCGCCGCATTCGCTACCATCGCCGGCAATTATGGCCCGGTTGAGCCGCATGCGCTGCGCCAAGAAGAACCGGGGGTGTTCGAGAGTCTGTTCGATGGGCGCAGTTCGATGCCATCGTCGCACCGCGCCGCGATGCTCGAGCTGCTTTCCGCCGTTATCGACCGCGGGACAGGCCGCGCCGCGCGGCTGGGCGTTCCCGCCTTTGGCAAGACGGGGACAACGCAAGACTACCGCGATGCTCTGTTCGTTGGCTTTGCCGGCGATCTGGTGGTCGGGGTGTGGATCGGCAATGATGACAATAGCCCGCTCAATCGCATGACGGGGGGCAGCGAGCCAGCGCGTATCTGGCGGGCTTTTATGGCCGAAGCCGTGCCGGGTGCGGCCCCGCGCCCACGCCACCCAGCCCCACCACCAAGGCCCGACGCAGCGATATTTGATGACCTGCCCGTCATCAGCGAACCCGAAATCACCGTTGATCCGCAAGACGGCATTGCTGTCGGTGCCAGCGTCGGCCCGCTGGATGTCACAATCAGCCGCGACGGCGTAACCGTTTTGCCGGGCAACCGCGACACCGCAGTGCAAAAGGAAAGTTGAGGTAGCTTGCGCTTTGCGGCAAACCATCTTATAGGCCGCTCGCTACTTGACATCGCAAGAGGTTCAGCAGCGCCGAGGCACCAGCCCCGGCGGGGAAAGCCCCATGCCTATTTTACAAATGGAGAATCCATGGCGGACATCGCGGATATCGCAGCCCTTGTGGAGCCGGAAGCGAAAGCGCTCGGCTTTGATCTGGTGCGCGTGCGGTTTTTTGGTGATGGTGCCCGTGATGATGATGAGGCAACATTGCAGGTGATGGCAGAACGCCCCGACACCGGCCAGTTGACGATCGACGATTGCAGCACGCTGTCACGCCGCCTGTCCGACCTGTTCGACATGCTGGAAACCGAGGGCCGCGATCCATTTGACGATGCGTATCGTCTGGAGGTCAGTTCGCCCGGGATTGACCGACCGCTGACCCGCGCCAAGGATTTTGCGAATTGGGCGGGGCACGAGGCCAAGGTGAGGTTGGCCGAGGGCGCACCGCCGATGGATGGCGGTGCCCCGCGCAAAAACCTCAATGGCGTTATTGGCAGCGTCTCCGATAACATCATATCCTTGTCTGACCGCAAGGCGGGTTCGCTATCCTTTCCTTTCTCCGATGTGATCGAAGCCAAATTGCTCTTGACCGACCGCCTGATTGCCGCCACTCGCCCGCTCGACACGGCTGGCGTGGACGATATCGAAACCTATCTAACAGAGGACTGAACCGACCATGGCCAACGCCATTTCCGCCAACCGCGCAGAATTGCTTGCCATCGCCACTAGCGTGGCGACCGAAAAACTGATCGACAAGGCCATCGTTATCGAGGCGATCGAGGAGGCTATCCAGCGCGCCGCGCGCGCCAGATTTGGTCAGGAAAACGACATTCGCGCCAAGCTGGATCCGATGACCGGCGATTTGCGGCTGTGGCGCGTGGTCGAGGTGGTCGAGGTGGTCGATGATTATTTCAAACAAGTTGATTTGGCGCAGGCCGAAAAGTTGCAACCTGGCGCTGTGATCGGCGATTTCATCGTCGATCCGTTGCCCGCCATTGATCTGGGCCGCATCGACGCGCAAAGCGCCAAGCAGGTTATTTTCCAGCGTGTCCGCGAAGCTGATCGCGAGCGCCAATATGAAGAATATAAGGATCGGGCCGGAGAGGTCATCACCGGCGTCGTCAAATCGGTCGAGTTCGGCCACATCATCGTTAATCTGGGCCGCGCAGAGGGAGTCATTCGCCGCGACCAGCAAATTCCGCGCGAAATGGTGCGTATGGGCGACCGCATCCGCGCCATCATCCTGAAGGTTGTGAGTGAAACGCGCGGGCCGCAGATTTTGCTCAGCCGGGCGCACCCCGACTTCATGAAAAAACTGTTCGCGCAGGAAGTCCCCGAAATTTACGACGGGATTATCGAAATCAAGGCCGCGGCACGCGACCCCGGCAGCCGCGCCAAAATCGGTGTTATAAGCTATGACAGCAGCATAGACCCGGTCGGGGCGTGTGTTGGCATGAAGGGCAGCCGCGTTCAGGCGGTTGTGCAAGAATTGCAGGGTGAGAAGATCGACATCATCCCGTGGAGCGAGGACACCGCAACCTTTGTCGTCAATGCGCTCCAGCCGGCCTCGGTCAGCCGTGTCGTGCTGGACGAAGATGAGGGACGTATCGAAGTGGTGGTTCCCGACGATCAATTGAGTCTGGCTATCGGGCGCCGTGGACAGAATGTCCGCCTTGCCAGCCAGCTTTCGGGGCGCGCTATCGACATCATGACCGAGGCCGATTCGAGTGAGAAGCGGCAACGCGAATTCATCGAACGCTCTACGATGTTCCAGGAAGAGCTCGACGTTGATGAAACGCTCGCTCAATTGCTGGTCGCCGAAGGTTTTAGCGAGATGGAAGAAGTTGCCTATATCGCACCTGAAGAATTGGCGGGCATTGAAGGATTTGATGAAGATCTGGCCGCAGAACTGCAAAGTCGCGCTGGAGAAGCGCTCGACCGCCGCGAAGCCGCTGCACGCGAACTGCGGCGCTCGCTTGGGGTGGAAGACGCTTTGGCTGACATGCCAATACTGACAGAAGCTATGCTGGTCACGCTTGGCAAGGCGGGCATCAAGACACTCGACGATCTGGCCGACCTCGCCACCGACGAACTCGTTGCCAAAAAGCGTAGCGAGCCGCGCCGCGGCGGCAAGGAGCGGCCCGAAGACAAGGGTGGCATTCTCGCGGAATATGGCTTGAGCGAGGAGCAGGGTAACGAGATCATCATGGCTGCACGCGCGCACTGGTTTGATGACGAAGCTGTTGATTCTGGGGAGGCCGCCCATGCGGACCCCGAACAATGATCGCCAGCTGATCGAACAGCCTTTGGTCGAACAAGCGACGACGATGACCCGTCGCCGCGATAACGGTATGCCGTCACCAGAACGACGCTGTATCCTGAGCGGAGAGCGCGATGGCCGTGCAGCGTTGGTGCGACTGGCGCTGTCTCCCGATGCTGAGTTGGTGCCCGACATCATGGCACGGGCCGCGGGGCGCGGCGCATGGATAGGGGTTGATCAGGACACGCTGAGCGCCGCCTTTGCCACGGGCAAACTGAAAGGTGCGGTCACGCGCGCGTTCAAAGGTGTGGCAGTGCACCTTGCCGACAATTTGCCCGAGCAGATTGCCGATGGCTTTCACCGCCATTTCCTCGCGCAATTGGGCCTTGCTACCAAGGCAGGAGTGCTGTTGATCGGCGCAGAGCGGATCGACAAGGCTGCGCGTTTGGGCGCGGTGGCACTGCTTGCCCACGCGTCCGATGCTGCCGAAGATGGCCGCCGCAAACGCGACCAAAGCTGGCGCGTTGGCGAAGACAAAGAGGGCTCAGCACTAGCTGGGCGCATGCTGCCTGTGGACCGTGCCGCTCTGTCTGTGGCATTGGGCCGAGATAACGCGGTTCACATCGCCATCCTCGAACCGGCATGGGCGGAGCGCATCGAAAATCTGTTGAACCGCTGGCAGAAATATACCGGATCAGCTAGGGGCAGCGCAGAAGCTGCTGTTCAAACTGCGACAAGTTAAGGATTACCTAAGTCAATGAATGAGAATGAGTCCGACAAGCCAACCCTGACGCGCAAACCATTGGGCTTGAAGCGCACGATGGAGGCTGGGCAGGTCCAGCAGCAGTTCAGCCATGGCCGCAAAAATACCGTGGTGGTTGAAGTCAAGCGTCGTCGCATCATGGGCAAACCCGTTAACGCTGACACCGACGCCGCCCCGCCCCCATCAGTTGCGCCTGCGCCCGCGCCCGCTGGCCCTGCTCCTGCGACGATGACCAGGCCTGCGGAAAAACCAACGCCCGAATCGCTCGAAACGCGTCAGGAGCGACAGGCGCGTCTGCTACGCGAGGCTGAAGAGGCGCGAATGGCTGCCCTAGAAGCCGCCGGCCGCCGTGAGGAGCAACAGCGCGCCGCGAGCAATGATGAAGAGCGCCGCCGCGTTGCGGACAATCGCAAGGCTGAGGAACAGGCCGCCGCTGAAGCCGCTATCTCGGCAGAGCGCGCGCCGGAAATATTTGTCGACGACACAGATGGCATAGCGCCCACATATCAGAATGGCGAAGCTGAGGAAACTAAAAGCCACCCACCTGCGCGGCGCTTCACTCCGGTCGAAGCGCCCAAACGCCCTGAGCCCAAGATGCCATCGCGTGACAATAAACGCGCACCCGACAACCGCCGTCAATCGGGCAAATTGACCGTCAGCCGGGCGCTTGGCGATGATGAGGGTGCGCGCGCACGGAGCCTTGCTGCGCTCAAGCGTGCGCGCGAAAAAGAGCACCGCCGAGCTACTGGCGGTGGCAATCAGCCGCGCGAAAAGCAGGTCCGCGACGTTGTCGTCCCCGAGACCATCACTTTGCAGGAGCTGGCCAACCGTATGGCCGAAAAGGGATCGGACCTGGTCAAAGCCTTGTTCAAGCTGGGGATGCCGGTCACGATCAACGAGGCCATCGACCAGGATACCGCCGAGTTGCTGGTCACCGAATTCGGCCACACTATCCAGCGCGTGTCCGAGGCCGATGTCGATATTGACCATGATAGCGATGTCGATGACTATGCAACACTGACCACCCGACCGCCGGTGGTGACGATCATGGGCCATGTCGATCATGGCAAGACCAGCCTGCTCGATGCACTTCGCGGGACCAGCGTCGTCGCGGGCGAAGCGGGCGGCATTACCCAGCATATCGGTGCCTATCAGGTCAAAACCAAATCGGGGACACTTATCACCTTTCTCGACACACCTGGCCACGCCGCCTTTACCGAAATGCGTGCGCGCGGTGCCAATGTTACCGACATCGTCATTTTGGTTGTTGCCGCTGATGATGGGTTAATGCCGCAAACGATCGAGGCCATCAACCACACCAAGGCCGCCGGAGTGCCGATGATCATCGCGATCAACAAAATCGACAAGGAAGGCGCCAACCCACAAAAAATCCGCGAACGTCTGCTTGAACATGAAGTGATGGTCGAAGCAATGGGCGGCGAAGTGCAGGATGTCGAACTATCCGCGCTCAAGAAAATCAACCTAGACGAGTTGATCGACAAAATAGCGCTGCAAGCCGAAATTATGGAACTGAAAGCCAACCCCGACCGTGCGGCCGAGGCCACCGTGGTCGAAGCCAAACTCGACAAGGGCCGCGGCCCCGTTGCGACCGTGCTGGTGCGGCGCGGGACGCTCAAGGTCGGAGACATTTTTGTCGTCGGTTCCGAAAGCGGCCGGGTGCGCGCGCTCATCGACGATAAGGGCAAGCAGGTGAAGGCGGCAGGGCCATCGGCCCCGGTCGAGGTGCTTGGCCTTGGCGGCATGCCGTCCGCAGGCGACACATTGACCGTGGTTGAGAGCGAAGCACGCGCCCGCGAAGTCGCGGCCTATCGCGCCGAACAGGCGACCGCCAAACGCACCGCCGTAGCACCTGCCAGCATCGACGACATTTTCTCCGCGCTGGAGGACAAGGCCAAGCTCATCGAATACCCTGTGGTGGTGAAGGGCGATGTGCAAGGGTCGGTCGAAGCGATCGTCACCGCGCTCAATAAGATTTCGACCGACGAAATCAAAGTCCGCATTCTCCATTCGGGAGCTGGGGCCATCACCGAAGGCGATGTCATGTTGGCGTCGGCGTCGAACGCGCCGATTATCGGGTTCAATGTCCGCCCCAATGCCAAGGCCCGCGAAGTTGCGACAATGCGCGGGGTTCGGCTCAAATATTTCGACGTCATCTATCATCTGACCGAAGATGTGGCGAAGGAAATGGCCGGCGAACTTGGTCCCGAAATCATCGAAACGGTTGTCGGGCGCGCCGAGGTCAAGGACGTGTTCCCCGCTGGCAAGAAGGACAAGGCGGCTGGCCTGCTGGTGCTCGAAGGGGTCATCAAAAAGGGACTGCACGCGCGCCTTACCCGCGACGATGTCATCGTTTCCAAGACGACAATTTCCTCGCTGCGCCGATTCAAGGACGATGTTTCCGAAGTGCGTGCGGGGCTGGAATGCGGCGTATTGCTGGCCGACACCAATGACATCAAGCAGGGCGATCACCTTGAAGTGTTCGAGGTCGAGGAACGCGAACGGACGCTATAGGATATGAGCGAGCCATATAAACATTGGTCGTATCGGCTGGCTGAGTTTGCGCAGCGACGATTGTTTTGGCTCCCCTACGGCTGTGCTCCGGCGATTGCCCTTTTAGCTGGGATTGGCATCGCTATGGTCGGGGTGCTTGAACCAAGACTGATTGGTGTGATCCCGATATGGTGAGCAACGCTGGCCCATCGGTTCGCGTGTTGCGCGTCGGCGAAGAGGTGCGTCACGCGCTGTCCGCCGTATTGGCGCGCGGGCTTGTGCATGACGACACGCTGGCCCGCCATGTTGTCAGCGTCACCGAGGTCCGCATGTCCCCCGATTTGCGCCACGCGACGGCGTTCGTCAAACCGCTGCTCGGCAAAGATGAAGAGGCGGTAATCAAAGCGCTGCGCACCCACACCGCCTATCTGCAACGCGAAATCGCCAAATCAGTGAAGCTGAAGTTCGCGCCCAAGATCAAATTCCTCGCCGACGAAAGCTTTGACGAAGGCAGCCATATCGGCCAACTGCTCCGCGCCCCGCATGTCGCGCAGGATTTGAGCGAGAAAACGCGCGAAGGCGACACCTAATGGCCAAGCTTTATTTCTATTACGCGTCGATGAACGCGGGGAAATCGACCACGCTGCTCCAGGCGGCGTTCAATTACCGCGAACGCGGCATGGAAACGATGCTGTGGACCGCTGCGCTCGACAATCGCTATGACGTCGGGGCGATCACCAGCCGCATTGGCCTCAAGGCGGAGGCGCGCAAATTTCAACCTGAAACCGATATGTTCAGTGCGGTGATGGCCGAACATGGAGTGCGGCCATTGGCCTGTGTTTTGATCGATGAGGCGCAGTTTTTGAGTGCAGACCAAGTGCGCCAATTGGCACGGCTGGCTGACGAGGAGAATATCCCGATTGTCACTTATGGCCTGCGCACCGATTTTCAGGCCGAATTATTCCCCGGCTCCGCCGCGCTGCTCGGCATCGCCGACAGCCTCGTCGAGTTGAAAGGCGTGTGCGAGTGCGGGCGCAAAGCGACGATGAACCTGCGTGTGGACGGCGAAGGCCGCGCGGTGAATGAGGGCGCACAAACCGAGGTTGGCGGCAATAATCGCTATGTCGCACTGTGCCGCAAACATTTCATGCAGGCGCGGAGCGACAGCAAATGAGCGACATCGGTCAAATGCTCTATGGCGCCGCGACATGGTTGATCCCGCTGGTCATCGCGATTGTCTTTCACGAGGTTGCGCACGGCCGCGTCGCCAAATATTTCGGCGACATGACCGCGGGCAATGCCGGGCGGCTGAGTTTCAACCCCATTCGCCACATCGATCCGATCGGGACCGTGGCATTACCCATGATTCTTGCGCTATCGGGTGCGCCCGTGTTCGGCTGGGCGAAGCCGGTCCCTGTCAATTTCATGCGGCTGCGCAATCCGCGCGTGCATATGATGCTGGTCGCGCTGGCGGGGCCGATGATGAACATGGCGCTGGCGGTGGTTGCGCTGTTGGCAATGGCGGGCATGATTATGGCCTTTCAAGGCGCCGGCCATCAGCCCGCGATCGGGTTTGTTTTAAGCAACCTTGGTAATTTTCTGACGATCAACGTCATGCTGGCGGTGTTCAACATGCTGCCGCTGCCGCCGTTTGACGGCGGCCATGTCATGGAGGGGTTGTTGCCGCGCAGCTTAGCGCGTCACTATGGAAAACTCCGGCAATATGGCATGTTAGTGCCAATTTTGCTGATTATCGTTGTGCCCTTTGCCACGGGTTATAATCCGCTTGCACGGATCATTCTGCCCCCGGTTCAGGTGATCCTTGACCTGTTCAATCGGTTTCTGACCCAGTTCATATGACCAAACTGAACGGCTGGATCATTATCGACAAACCGCTGGGCATGGGCTCGACGCAAGTCGTGAGTGCGGTCAAGCGCGCTTTACGGACAAGTGGTTATCCACGCGTCAAGGTCGGCCATGGCGGCACGCTCGACCCGCTGGCGACAGGCGTGCTGCCGATTGCGCTGGGCGAGGCGACCAAGCTTTGCGGACAGATGCTCGATGCCAGCAAAGTCTATGACTTCACGATAGCGTTCGGAACACAGACCGACAGCCTTGACCGCGAGGGTGCGGCAATAGCAACTAGCGACGCGCGGCCAGTTCAGGCAAATGTCACGGCAGTGCTACCGCGCTTTACCGGGCTGATTGAACAGGTGCCGCCGTCATTTTCCGCGCTCAAAATCGATGGCAAGCGTGCATATGATCTTGCCCGTTTGGGGGAGGCGGTAGAGATGAAATCGCGGACAGTGACGGTGCACGCCTTGTCCTGTGTCGATTTTGACGGTGACAGTGCCACCCTTAGCGCCCATGTTTCCAAGGGCACTTACATCCGCAGCCTCGCGCGCGACATTGCGCTGGCGCTGGGAACGGTCGGCCATGTGGCCATGCTGCGCCGCACGCGCGCTGGTCCATTTAGCATCAATCAGGCGATTTCACTGGACAAATTGGCGGGTTGCGCTAAGCGCCGCGCGTTAGAAGAGTTATGCTTGCCATTGGAGGCAGGGCTGGACGGTATCCCGGCTCTCATCCTAGCGCCCGACGAAGCAAACGTGATCCGCCATGGCGGAACGCTTTTCGGGCAATCCGTGAACGACGGAACCTATCTGGCGAAGGACGGGCATAAGCCTGTCGCGCTGGTTTCGATCCATGCTGGCGTGCTGGCGGTCGAACGTGGGTTTAATTTGTAATGCAACGATACCGTGGGAAAAGATGATGACAATTACCGCCGAACGTAAAGCCGAAGTGATCAAGGACAATGCACGCGGCGCGACCGATACTGGTTCGCCCGAAGTGCAAGTCGCGATTTTGACGTCGCGCATCAACGCGCTGACCGACCATTTCAAGGCGAACCACAAGGATAATCATTCGCGTCGTGGCCTGTTGATGATGGTCAACAAGCGCCGTTCGCTGCTCGACTATCTCAAGCGCAAAGACACCGAGCGTTATACCGCGTTGATCGCGAAACTGGGTCTGCGTAAGTAAATATTCCGCAATCGGCTCCTTGACTGGGGCCGTTTGCATGCCTGGCTGCCCGCATGGTGCGGTGGCCTATGTCACCCTCGCAATCCGGTGAGGGGGCGCAACTGGGGCCACTATCCGCGCCCCGCACCGACCCGCGCCGGACCGCACGGGACAAAAAGAGGCCCCGCGGCACAATATGGTGCGTGGGTGAAATGACATATGAGCATGTTCAACACCAAAACTGTATCAATCGAATGGGGTGGCAAAACGCTGACTCTGGAAACCGGGCGTATCGCGCGCCAGGCCGACGCCGCTGTACTCGCCACCTATGGTGAAACCGTGGTGCTGTGCGCCGTGACCGCCGCCAAGTCAGTCAAGGAAGGTCAGGATTTCTTTCCGCTGACCGTCCATTATCAAGAGAAATTCTCTGCCGCAGGGCGCATCCCCGGTGGATTTTTCAAGCGTGAACGCGGTGCGACCGAAAAGGAAACGCTGACCAGCCGTCTGATCGACCGCCCGATCCGGCCACTGTTTCCCGAAGGCTTCTACAACGAAATCAACGTTGTTGCCCAGGTGCTGAGCTATGACGGCGAGACCGAGCCAGACATGGTGGCGATGGTCGCCGCGTCGGCAGCGCTGACGCTCTCTGGCGTCCCGTTCATGGGGCCAATCGCGGCAGCGCGCGTTGGTTTCACCCATGACGGCGACTATCAACTCAACCCGTCGATGGCCGAAGTGGCCGAAGGGCGGCTCGACCTGGTGGTCGCCGCGACTGGCGACGCGGTGATGATGGTCGAATCCGAAGCACAGGAATTGACCGAAGAAGAAATGCTGGGCGGCGTCATGTTTGCCCACGCCGAAATCCGCAAAGTGGTCAATGCGATCATCGATCTTGCCGAACAGGCTGCCAAGGATCCGTGGGAGCTGGCAACCGCTGAGGGTAATGACGACCTCAAGGCGCAGCTCAAGAAGCTGGTCGGCGCAGACATCGCCGCCGCTTATAAACTGACCGACAAGTCGGCGCGCTCAAACGCGCTTAATGTTGCACGCGAAACCGCCAAGGCGGCCTTTGCCGATGCCGATGGCCAGACCAAGATGACAGCTGGTAAAATGGTCAAGAAGCTGGAGGCCGATATTGTTCGCACCGCCATCCTCAAGACCGGCCAACGGATCGACGGGCGCACGACAACGCAGATCCGCAATATCGAGGCGATGTGCGGTTTCCTGCCGCGCACCCACGGTAGCGCGCTGTTCACGCGCGGTGAAACACAGGCGATCTGCACAACCACGCTCGGCACCAAGGATGCGGAGCAGATGATCGACGGTCTCGACGGCCTGTCCTACTCGCCGTTCATGCTACACTATAATTTCCCGCCCTATTCGGTTGGTGAAGTCGGTCGCTTCGGCGCACCTGGCCGCCGCGAAATTGGTCATGGCAAGCTGGCATGGCGCGCACTGCACCCCGTTCTACCCGCCAAAGATGATTTCCCCTACACCATCCGCATCCTGTCCGACATCACCGAGAGCAATGGCTCGTCATCGATGGCGACGGTGTGCGGCGGGTGCCTGTCGATGATGGACGCGGGCGTGCCAATCGCGCGCCCGGTATCGGGCATCGCCATGGGGTTGATCCTTGAGGGCAAGGATTTTGCCGTCCTGTCCGACATCCTCGGCGACGAAGACCATCTCGGCGACATGGATTTCAAGGTTGCGGGCACGTCCGAAGGCATCACCACGATGCAGATGGACATCAAGATTGCCGGCATCACCGAAGAGATCATGCGTCAGGCGCTGTCACAAGCCAAGGAAGGGCGCGACCATATTCTTGGTGAAATGGCCAAGGCGCTGGGCGAAGTGCGCGGCGAACTGTCGGCCCATGCTCCGCGCATCGAAACGCTACAAATCGACAAGGCGAAAATCCGCGATGTCATCGGCACCGGCGGCAAGGTGATCCGCGAAATCGTCGCCACCACCGGTGCCAAGGTCGACATCGACGACGAAGGGCTGATCAAGGTCAGCAGCTCCGACCTGTCGCAGATCGAGGCCGCTATCAACTGGATCAAGGGCATCGTCGAAGAAGCCGAGGTCGGCAAAATCTATGACGGCAAGGTCGTCAATATGGTTGATTTTGGCGCGTTTGTGAACTTCATGGGCGGCAAGGACGGGCTGGTTCACGTGTCGGAAATCCGCAACGAGCGCACCGAAAAGGTCACCGATGTCCTCAACGAAGGGCAGGCGGTCAAGGTCAAAGTGTTAGAGATTGACCCGCGCGGCAAGGTTCGCCTGTCGATGCGCCTTGTCGATCAGGAAACCGGCGAAGCGCTCGAAGACACCCGTCCTGCGCGCGAACCGCGTGAAGGCGGTGATCGTGACCGTGGTCCGCGCCGTGATGGTGGCGGCCGTGATGATCGTGGTGGGCGTCGTCGTCCTAGCGGAGACCGTCCGCGCGATGACCGTGGGCCCCGCCGCGATGGCGGTGACCGCGCCCCGCGTTCAAACGATGGCCCGGACGATAGCGGCCATGTTCCGGCCTTTCTGAAGGCCGACGACTGATCGGCTTCACCGCTGGATGAAATGAAAAAGGGGGTCGCGTTCATTCGCGACCCTTTTTTGCGAGACGCGCCCTTCCCGATTTGTGGTCGAATCACTGAACCCATTTAGCGGCGGTGATTCCCATACTGTCGCTCACCTTCTCGCCGGATTTCTTCGAGTCCTAGGCCTTCTTCATTTCGAATATAGGCAGGCGCCGGAATTATCCCCTCTTCACAGCGCGGCATGTCCTGAACGGGATCTGCCATACGAGCATTGAAACCATTCATATCATTACGCTGCATCTCCCAACGCCTGCTGCCAAGGTCAGGTCGGAAATATGCGTGTTGCAAGGTCAGCACAGAAATACGCCCACGTTGAACACTGCCCTCTAACACCCTGTCTATATTGAGATCTATAAACCACGGCCAAGACATGATGATGCTACCATCATCTATATCGGGAAGTGGGCTGGGAACCTGTGCTATAATATGCGCTTCTACGAGGATGTCGTAGCATGGAAAATCAGAAATAGCGTCCCTTTCCTTTGCAGGCAGGGGTGTCGAATGATTTAGTATTACCCCCACTAAGAGTGCGGCAAGGACTATTTGCGCAATATGAGATGGTCTGCTCAACATTTCCTTCACTCCGCCGCGAGCAGTTGTTCGGCGCTGCCAAGGTCAACCGAGACCAGGCGGCTGACCCCGCGTTCGACCATCGTCACTCCGAACAGGCGGTGCATCCGCGCCATGGTGACTGCGTTATGCGTGACGATGAGGTAACGTGTCGCGGTCTCAGCGACCATCGCGTCGAGCAAATCACAGAAACGCTCAACATTGGCGTCGTCCAATGGCGCGTCCACCTCGTCGAGCACACAGATCGGCGCAGGGTTGGTGAGGAACAGCGCAAAGATGAGCGCTATCGCGGTCAGCGCCTGTTCGCCGCCAGATAGCAAGGTGAGCGTGCTAAGTTTCTTGCCCGGCGGCTGCGCCATAATCTCCAGCCCAGCCTCAAGCGGGTCATCCGAATCGACCAACGCTAGGTGCGCCTGCCCACCGCCGAACAGCGTCGAGAACAGCCGCTGGAAATGGCTATCGACCTGTTCGAACGCCGCCGCCAGCCGCGTGCGCCCTTCGCGGTTCAAATGACCGATAGAGCCGCGCAAACGATGGACCGCCTGCCCAAGCTCATCGGCTTCAGCGGTGGCGCGCGCCAACTCACCCTCAATTTCGGCCAGTTCCTGTGCCGCGACAAGGTTGACGGGGCCGATCCGTTCACGGTCCAAGGAGAGTCGCTCGTGCGCAGCGCTTTCGTCTTGCGGGCCAGCCACCGCTTCGCCATCGAAGCCTGCGATTTCTGGGAGGAGCGGCGGCGGGCAAGAAAAACGTTCGCCCGATATGCGGCCCATTTCTATTCTGCGCCCTTCGGCATTTTCAGCGCGCGCCGCAGCGCCGGCGCGCGCTTCGCGAGCGGCGGATAATGTTTCGCGTGCTGTTTCGAGCTGGGTTTCGAGCGCTGCCATTGCCGATGCCGCTTCGCGTTCAGCGAGCAGGCTACATTCAAGGCGGAGTGCACCCAGTTTGGCGTCCGCTTCATTTTGGAAAATTAAGGAGTCGAGAGCGTCTGGTTTTCCATTAAGTATTTGCTCTTCTGCTGTAATTTCTGAAATACGATCGTTCATTGCGGTGATCCGCCGCGCCGCCTCTCCGCTCCGTGCCTTCCATCCGCGACCCTCGGCCTGCGCTTCGATCTGCTCCTCGCGCAGTCGTGCTACGTCGCGGTCAAGATCGCTTAAGCCATCGCGGATGGTGGCCAAGGTCGTGCGCGCACCGCCCGCAGCCGCTTCGCGCGCGGCCAACAGCGCCGCCGTCGCCGCGCCGTCGGGCAGCGCCCCTAGCCGTTCAGCGGCCTGCGTGTGCGCAGCAGCAGCATCGGCCCTCTCGTCGGTCACCGCAGTGCGGCGCTCCGCCAGATGCGCCTCGGTAGCAACAAACCGCTCCTGCGCAGCAGCGGCCTGATCGGCGGTGCGGCGCGCGATGCGCGCACCATCCTCCACCGCAGCAAGCGTGGCGCGGGCGGCGACCAAAGCAGCGTCAGCGGTAGCGGCGGCTTCACTGGCTCGCTCGTGCCCGCGCGCTATCCGGTCCAGCCCGGCGCGGACGCTGGGCAATTGAGCGGCGAGCGCAGCGCGGCGGTTGGTGCGCGCCAAACGTTCCGCCGCCGCCGCGCCGTCGCCGTTAGCAACAAAACCGTCCCAGCGGCGCATATGCCCATCCACCGTGACCAGCCGCTGTCCGACCGCAAGTGGCTGACCATCGTCGCTGTCCGCCACGCCAATTTGCGCCAGACGCCGCGCGATGATGGCAGGGGCGTTGATATGATTGCCAAGCGGTTCGACGCCCATCGGCAACGCCGGATCGCCCGATTGCTGCGGTGCGCCCAACCACCCGCGGGTGCAGGCCCCATCGCTTGTCAGCACCGGTGCCGTCAAATCATCGGCAAGCGCCGCCGCCAGCGCGGCTTCGTAACCCGGCGCGGCGGACACAGCATCGAGCAATTGCGGACCCACCCCTTGTGACGCGGCAAGCGAGCGTTCAAGCGCCGCCGCCTCGCGCTCAATCGCCGCCAAGGCCGCGCGCGCTTCGGCCAGCGCCGCCTCGCTCGCTTCGGCTTCCTGCCGCGCGGCGCTGCGAGCCAAGCCAGTCTGGGCAAGCTGTGCCTCCGCACTATGGATGGCCGTATCCGCTGCGACCGCCGCCAACCGAGACTGTTCGGCCCCTGCGGCCAAAGCATCACCATCGCCAGCGGCGTCGGCGTCGCGTTTCAGTCGTGCCAATTCGCCGTCGATGCGGTCCAGCCGCCGCTGCGCATCGCCCATTGCTGCTTCGGCGATACGGCGCTCGGCGCTCTCGTTCGCACCCTCGGCGCGCGCCTGTGCCAGCGCAACATCAGCATCGCGCAACAGATCGGCCGCGCTTGCTTGGCTAGCCTCAAGCGCAGGGCGGTCCCGCTCGCGCGCCGCCATCTGCCGCTCGGCTTGACGTGCCGCCTCGTCCAGCCGAGCGGTCGCCGCCGCACCTTCGCGTACCAGCGCATCTTCGGCGGCGCTATCACGAGCAATGCGTTCGCCCTCGCTGGCCAGATCGGATATACGCTGCACCAATGATTGCCGCTCGGCGCGCAGCCCCGCCAGCCGCGTCGACAGCGCATGGTCGGCCTCTCGCGCCAAGCCCGCTTCATCGCGCGCCGCCGCCAGTGCAGCAACGCCAGCGGCCTGCGCATCGGCTGCTGCTTGTTGCTGTGCACCCGCCGCATCTACCGCCGCGCCCGCCGCAATCGCTTCGCCACGCGCCGCATCCGCCGCCGATGCGGCATCGCGCCAACGCGCAAAAATCATCCGTGCTTCGGCAGTGCGGATCTGGTCAGACAGCCGGGTGTAGCGTTCCGCCGCCCTGGCCTGCCGCCGGAGTGCGCCCGCGCGGCTCTCCATGTCGCCGAGCATGTCGCTGATGCGCGACAGATTAGCCTCGGTGGCGCGTAATTTCTGTTCAGCATCCTTGCGCCGCACATGCAGGCCCGAAATCCCCGCCGCTTCTTCGAGCAGCAGCCGCCGTTCCTGGGGCTTTGCAGCGATGATCCCCGCCACCTTGCCCTGACTGACCAGCGCCGGGCTGTGTGCGCCGGTTGCAGCGTCGGCAAAGATCAGCGCGACATCCTTGGCACGGACGTCCTGACCATTGGCGCGGTAGGCGCTGCCCGCGCCGCGCTCTATCCGCCGCACCACCTCCAGATCATCGCCGTCATTATGCGCGACAAGGCCGGGCAGCGTAGCGCCCGCCGTTTCGCACACCAGCGTCACCTCGGCAAAATCGCGCGACGGGCGGCTTTCGGTTCCGGCAAAGATGACATCGTCCATGCCGCCGCCGCGCATTGATTTTGGCGACTGCTCGCCCATCACCCAGCGGATAGCCTCGAGCAAGTTCGATTTGCCGCAGCCATTGGGCCCGACCACGCCGGTCAGGCCTGTCTCGATCCGCAGTTCGGTCGGCTCGACAAAGCTCTTAAACCCAGACAGGCGCAGGCGGGTTATCTTCATGGCAAAGTAAGGTGTTTAGAGCAGGTTAGCATTTGATCAGATCGCCCCAGTGCTCCGGCGCAGGCCGGAGCGTTGGCGCCATCACCCAAGCGCTCGCTTGAAACGCCACGGCTCCGGCCTGCGCCGGAGCACAGCTTTTGAGTTAGTATGATTGCTCGATATGCCATCCCTCTCTTCTCATTCCGCCTTTTCCGAGTCGCTCAATGTTCCATCTCGCTCGAAAAGGCCCTAACGCGCACCGGCGGCGCGGAGTTGGCCCTGCACCTGTTCCCACGTTCCCGCGTCCTGCATAACGGTGCCATTGAGCAGAAAGGTCGGGGTGCCGCTGATTTCATATTGGCGCGTGCTGCGGGTCGTGATTTCGGTGCGCTTGGTTATCGATGCACCATCGCGCAAGCAGCGATTGGTTTCAGCCGCCGGAACGCCGCGCGCCGCAAAAAACTCTGGCACGCCGAAAAATCCGGCGAGCGTCGGCAGGCGATCCGCCTCTGGCAGCGCCTGGACATTGGCCATCGCCGCCTGATTGGCCTGTGATGCGGCCTGCGCGCCCTCCATGATCGATTGATGGCTGGCGAAGATATTTTCGGCGAGCGGGAAGAAACGCTCCGCCCCCGCGCACGAAGCCACCACTGCGAGCGACAGGTCGAGCGGATCGCGAATGAACGGACGCATTTCAAAACTGACGCGGCCGGTGTCGATGAACTCGGTTTTGAGCGCTTCGTGCGAAGTCACCGAAAACTCGGCGCAATGGCCGCAGGTGAACGAGCCGAACTCGACCAGTTTAAGCGGGGCATCGGGGTTGCCGAGCAGGAAGCCATCGTCGGTCGCGCTAGCCACCTGGCTCCATGTGCGGCCTGCGGGCGCGCTGACCTTGGCCAGCGGATCGGCGCCGGCGCTCGCGCCCGTATCGGCACTGCTACCACAGGCGGATAGCGCCGCAGCGAGTGCGCCGGTTAACAGGAGGGTGCGGGCGGAGGAGAAGAGAGTCATCACTTTATCCTTAAATGATAGTCAAAATCTTATGTTCAGCGGCGCGCGGCGGCGGCGGCGAGCGGTGGCGACAGTGCGGCCCAGCTATACACACCCGGCAACAATACGTCGTTGAGGGCAAACATGGGGGTTCCGTTCACACCCGCAGCGGTGCCAGCATTAGTCATCGCCACCAAGCGATTTTGCAGCGACACATCGGCGAGGCAGCTGTTGATTTGCAGCGGCGTAAAGCCGCGTAGCCGCATCCACGCGCTCACCCCGCTATCGTCGGCAACGCGGCGCAGGCGGGTCGTGGCCTCGCCCCCGCCCCATGCTTGCAGCGTCGCAGGCGGCAGTGCTTGAACCCGCGCAAGGATGGCCGATTGCTGCGCCATCAAAGCCTCGTGCCGCGAAAAGAAGCGCGAAGCCGCGCCGCAATTGGCCGCCGCCGCCATCGCCATATCCACCGGGTCGCGGACGATGTGGCGTATCTCGACGCTGACCGCGCCAGGGCGGATATAGCGCGCGCGCAACAATGCCGCTGATTCAGCGGTAAAATGCGCGCAATGCGGGCAGGTGTAGCTGACATATTCGACCAGCCTGGTCGGCGCAGCGGGGTTGCCGAGGATATGGCTGCCGCCAACGCCGCGCGTGACCAGCGAGGCAAAATTGCTGCGCGCCGCCTGCCACGCGGTGGCGGGGACGCTGGTCAGTAGCGCAAAGGCACCCGCCGCCACCATCGGCCCGGCCAATTTTCTCGTCCAATTACGCATCATATCCTCGTTCAATATGCTGTGGCGCTATACCATTAGCGAACTTTAAGCAGCGCGTCACGATTAGCAATACTCTGCGCCAATCCTTCGAGCACGGCACGCAGTTCGGGGTCCACAATTGCGCGGACCGAAGCGTTTTGCGTGACGGGGGCGGCGCTTTGCGGTGATAGCCGTGCGGGCGCGGCTGGCACTGGCCAAACGGTGCGCCCTTGGCTTAACCGCACCTGTGCCACCGCCGCATAGCCGAAAAAGCGGTTCGCGCGCTCGATGATGTCGGGCAGGATATGTTGCACCACCGCCGCATGCGCGCCGACGACGCCGATATGCAGCGTGCCATCAGACTTCTTGCCGTGCGGAAAGCGCAAGCCGACGGGTGCGGTCACGCGGGCCAGTTTGTCGCCGACAATCTCGGCCCAACGGGTGATGATCGCGGCCTGGACAAAGCCGAACTTGCGAAATGCGCTATCACCAATCGCGGGCACCAGATCGGCGATGGCGCGTGCCTCGCCGCCGCGCGCGCGCCGCTGTGGCTTTGCCGCGACTTTGCGGGCACTCTTTGGCGTTTTGGGTTCGGGTGGTTTCGCCATGGCACCGACCATGGCATAGCGCGCCATGGACGTCGAGAGCGCAAAGTTGGCCCGTGAAGCGATCATCGCACATTATGCGCACAGTGCGCGCCGATTGCCGTGGCGGACAGCACCGGGCGACACGGCGAGACCAGACCCCTACCGCGTGTGGCTGAGCGAGGTGATGCTCCAGCAAACCACCGTGACGGCGGTCATCCCCTATTTCGAGCGCTTTACCGCGCGCTGGCCGACGCTGACGGCGCTGGCGGCGGCGGACAGTGCGGACGTGCTCGGCGCGTGGGCGGGGCTTGGCTATTACAGCCGCGCGCGAAACCTGATCGCCTGTGCGCGCACTATCGTGGCGGAGTATGACGGGCGTTTTCCGAGCGATGAAGCGAGCCTGCGCCGCCTGCCTGGCGTTGGCGATTATACCGCCGCCGCGATTGCCGCGATTGGCTTTGGCCAGTGCGCCATCCCGATCGACGCCAATGTGACGCGCGTGGTGGCGCGGTTGTTTGCCATTACTACCCCTCTTCCCGAGGCAAAGGGCGCGGTCCGCGACGCGGCAGTCCAGCTTTGGCCCATGCAGGGCGGCGGCGATTTTGCACAGGCGCTGATGGATTTGGGCGCGGGGGCCTGTTCTACGCGCGCACCGCGCTGTGCCACGTGCCCCGCGTCATCGTGGTGCATGGCGCACCGCCAAGGCATCGCCGAAACCCTGCCGATCAAGCCTGCAAAAAAGCCAAAGCCCGAACGCCATGGCCGCGCGCTGTGGATAGCGGGCGAACGCGATGGTGTGGCGTCGGTCTGGCTGGTGCGCCGCCCTCCACGTGGGCTGCTGGGCGGTATGCGCGCCCTGCCAAGTGTGATGGGGCCCAGCAACGAATGGAGCGATACGCCGCCGCCGCCGCCGCCCGGCTGGTGCGAGATGGGCGCGATTCGCCATATTTTTACGCATTTTGCGCTGACATTGGTGGTTGAACGCAGTCATGACGCCGCGCTTGCCGTAGGGGAAGGCGAATGGTGGCCGATCAGCAGGCTTGACGAAGCGGGATTGCCGTCGCTTTATCGCCGCGCGGCAGATCTGGCGATTATGGAGCAAGTGCGATGAAAGCAGAAATCGACCCATCAGGGCATATGCATGGCCCTGTCATGAGCCCCGCCATGGACAGGCGTCAGATGCTCGGCTGGACCGCTGGCGGCGCGGCGCTGGCCGGCCTGTCCAGCCCCGCCTTTGCGCTGTTTCAGGCGGCGGAGCGCTACCCCGCGCTGCGCACCTATATCGGCGACTATGTGACGTCACGGCGGCTGCCCGGCGCGATTGCCGCGATCGGTTTTGGCGACGGTGCGCTCGACAGCGTTGTGGCGGGCACCATCGCCTTTGACAGTGCGCGGCCCGTCGATAGTGATACGCTGTGGCGGCTCTATTCGATGACCAAGCCGATTACCGGTATCGCGGCTATGGCCTTGATCGGCGATGGGCGGATGCGGCTCGACCAGCCGATCAGCGACATATTGCCCGCCTTTGCACAGATGCGCGTGCTGACCAGCGCCGATGCGCCGATTGACCAGACGGTGGCGGCAACAGATGCAATCACCATCCGCCATCTGCTCACCCACACGGCGGGGCTTGGCTATACCATCATCCAGAACGGGCCGATCAAAGCCGCCTATGAAGCCGCAGGTATCGTGCCGGCACAGATTTCGCGGCTCAGCATCCCTGGCATCAGCAACGCGTTGCCCGCCCCTAGCCTGGAGGCCTTCGCCGATCGGCTGGCCGCGCTGCCGCTGGTTTATCAGCCCGGCACACGGTGGAGCTATTCAGTGTCGCTCGACCTGTTGGGCCGCATCATCGAAGTGGTGGCGGGCCAGCCGTTCGATGCCTTCCTCAAGGCGCGGATATTCGACCCGCTGAATATGGCCAGCACCGAGTTCCGTGTGCCAGACGCACAGGCGATGCGTCTGTCGAGCAATTACGCCCCGTTCGGCGGCGCGCTGATCCCGATCGATCCTGCGGCCACCAGCATCTATCGCGATGCGCCTCGTTTCCCGTACGGCGGCGCGGGGCTGGTCAGCAGCGCACGCGATTATGACCGCTTCCTCAATATGCTCGCCAACCACGGCGAGCTGGGCGGAGAACGCATCCTGTCGAGCGAGGCGGCGCATATCGCGATGTCGAACCTGCTGCCCGAAGGGGTGGGGACCACGGGCACGCTGGCATCGGGCGATGGCTTTGGTGCAGGCGGTCGGGTCACCCGCGCCGATTCACCCAATGGTGGGGGTATTTACGGATGGGGCGGCGCGGCGGGAACCGTGGCCTTTGTCGACCCGAACCGCAAAATCCGCTTTGGTGGCTATGCCAATTATATGCCGGCCGAAAGCTATGATTTTCAGCGCCGCATCGCCGAAGTCTTTTTCCAGGACATGGCGCAACGGTGACAATGCCTGGCTTTACCGGAGCATTGATCGACCGCGCCGACCATGTCCGCAATAGCCCCGACCAATTGGCGGCGGCAATGGGGTCGCTGTCGGCACGGCTGCTGCGGCTTGATGGCATCGATCCGCTTGCCGACGAACAGGGCGCGCTGGTTTGGGGTTCGCTAGCCGAAGCCGCGCCGAATGCCGACCTCGCTTTTCTGGGGTTTGAGGATGGCAGGCCGCGCTTTGTGGCGCTGCCTGCGCCGGGGCCGCATATCGACGCCCGTTCGCGCAGCGCGTGGAATATTTTGCCACGGTTGCGCAGCGAACAGGCCGCGCTCTATGCCGCTGCGCGCAGCCTGGTCGATTGGCACGGCCGCCACCCACATTGTTCGATGTGCGGCGGCATGACGCACATGGCCAAGGGCGGCTGGCAGCGCGATTGCCCGTCATGCGGGGCCGAACATTTCCCGCGCACCAACCCCGTTGTCATCATGCTGGCCGAGCACCATGATCCGGATTTGGGCGATGCGGTGCTGGTCGGGCGGCAACATGCGTGGCCCGCGCGTAATTATTCGGCGCTGGCGGGGTTTGTTGAACCGGGCGAATCGATCGAGGAAGCGGTGCGCCGCGAACTGTTTGAGGAAGCAGGGGTGCGGGCAGGCGCCGTGCGCTATGTCGCCAGCCAGCCGTGGCCATTTCCATCGCAGTTGATGATCGGGTGTATTGCTAGCACCGATAGCCGTGCACTGACGCTCGATAATGATGAAATCGAGGCGGCGATGTGGGTGACGCGTGAAGAGATTCGCGCTGCGCTGGCGGGTGACGCGGACGCACGCATGGCCTGCCCGCCACATTTTGCGATTGCGCATACTCTGCTTGCGCATTGGGCTTCAAAGCAGGCCTAAATCGCCAAGCTCGCCGCGCAGCGCGTGCGGCATGTCCGCTGCATCGCCGCCCAGATCGGCCAGATCGGGCGGGGCGTCGGTGTCCTCAAGATAGCGCCAACCCTGATGCACGCGGCGCGGCACCGGCACGACTGGGATCGCCCTAGCGGCAATGACAATGTCGGTGCGGCCATCGGCGCTTGGTTCGAACCGCAAGATTGGGCTGCGCGCCACCAGGCGACTGGCGAGGATCCAGTAGAGCGACCCCTCGGTCATTTCCGCCGCTCGCTTAGGGCGATAACGCGTCGTCAGTCGCACCTCGTCCCCGCGCATGGCGAGCCGTTCGCTCAAATAAGCCAGGCTGTCGCAGCCAAAGGCTATTTTGGTGAGGTGGAGCGGAATATCCGCGCTCTTTCAAAAACGGTTGCCCGTAATCCGGGCAATTTCGCGCGCCACCAGCCGTTCGACCATCGGCGGCAAATGGGTGTCGAGCCATGATTTCAGCATCGGCCGCAGCATCGCATCGACCATGGTGTTCAGCGTCATATCGCCGCTGGGCAGGGCGTCGTCGTGCGTAGTCGCTGTAGGATCAGCGGAAAGTGCCGCACTCAGGGCATCGAGCGATTGCCGCGACGCCTGAGCCGAAATGTCCGACACCAGCGCATCGGCGGCAGCCGTATCCGCTGGCGTGCCTGCATCGTCTTCGTCCAATATAGGTGCAGGGGCGACATCGGGGGCCGTCGCGGTCAATTCCAGCGTGTCATCGGTATCGGTGTCCGCAGAAGGCGTGCCAAGCGCGTCTTCGTCACGCGCAATGACGCGGCGGATCGAGGAGAGAATCTCCTCCATCGACGGTTCGCGCGTCATATCGCCCATGCATAGTCCCCATCCCAGTCAATGGGACCATTGTCCCGCAATGGCACGATTAGGTCAAGGCGGTTACGGCGTCAACTCGGGTCCTTGTTTTTCAGGAACTTCGGCACTTTGCGGCGCTGTGCCACGGGTGCTGGTGGCTACGGCGCTAGGCGCGGGGTCTTCGTCCCAGTCCCAGATACTACCGCGCACGCGCGCGTAATTGGTATCGGGGTCATAAAGCGTGCCGCCGTCAAGGCCGATGTCTTCGGCTTCGCCGCGCCCCATCGCCGCGAGCAAGGTGAAACCGGCAACATAAGCATCGCGCTGCGCCGTGACCAAGGCGACTTGCGAATTGAGCAATTCCTGTTCGGCGTTGAGAATGTCAAGAATAGTACGGGTGCCGACGCTGTTTTCGGCGCGTACGCCCTCTAGGCTCAATCGGTTGGCATCGACCGCAACCTGGCTTGAAGCGGCCACCGCCCCGGCCGCGCGCCAGCTGGCGAAGGCAGCGCGGGTCTGTGCAATGACGCTACGTTCAGTGCCGATGACCCGCTCCATCGCCTGAGACTGCCGCGCTTGTGCCTGGCGAACGCGCGCGGCGGGGCGACCGCCCTGAAACAATGGGATGGTCATTGTCACGCTTGAGGTTGCGCTGGTCGTCGTCGACGCGGCTGGCGCGAGAACCGAACCCAGAAAGTCCGAATGTCCGCCGCTGGTGTTGAAGGACACGCGTGGCAGCCTGCTCCCACGCGCCGAGCGAACATCAAATCCGCTGGCATCGGCATCACGCAACGCGGCCTCAAGGTCAGGGTTATCGGCAAGCGCACTTTCAACCGCCGCATCAACCGCATCTGGCAGGCCGGGGAGCGGGGGCGGCGATTCAAGATCAGCCGGTGCGTGACCAACCAAGCGGATATAGCTTTCGCGGCTGGCTATCAACCGTGCCTCTACGCTTTGTAACTGGCTGCGTGCCGTTGCCAGCCTGGCTTCGGACTGCGCAACGTCGGTTCTGGTTAGATCGCCAATGTCGAATCGATCGCGCGTCGCCTGAAGATTGACGATGAGCACCTCAACATTGTTGCGGTTGAGCGCTACCACCGCACCATCACGCAGCACATCCATATAGGCACCGACCACCTGGCTGAATATGCTCGCCTCTGTGCCGCGCAGGTCCGCCTGTCCGGCCTCGACCCGTGTCTCTGCGGCGCGGATAGCGTTGCGGACCACCCCACCTTGATAGATCGGGACGGTCAATTGCCCCTGTACACTCAAGATGCGGTCGGGTGAGAAGAAACTGTTCGAGGCCTGCACCACCTGTTCGGTATAGCCGACGCTGGCTCCCAAATTGGGCAGGCCATCGGCGCGGGCAATCGGCACGCCTTCATCGGTAGCGCGCTGGCCCGCGCGCGCGCCAGTCAGCGTCGGATTATTGGCATAGGCCGATGCCAACGCTTCGCGCAGCGTTTCGGCGTGTACCGGAGCGGCGAGAAACAGCGTGGCAGCGGTAGCGAGGAGCAGGGCGCGTTGGGGAGAGGGGCGCATCGTTTTCCAATCAGAAAGTGAATGTGGGAGGAGGCGAAAACCCGGGCAAGCGGGCGCATTCGAGGTCGGCAAAGACATGTGGCTGGACCGCGTCGCTGCCCGCCATTTTGATCGCGCGCGCAAGCCGCGTGACACCCGTGTCAAAAATACCTGCTGCGATCTGCGCACCATCGGCCAGTTGCTGGGTCAGTGAGGCCGGCACAGATTCAACCGCGCCGTCAATAATTAATGCGTCATAGGGCGCGCCGTCGGGTGCACCCGACGCCATAGGTGCCTCGACCAGCGTGATATTTGCCCTGTCGCCAAGTGCCTGACGCGCCATCACAAGCAGCGCAGGGTCGCTTTCCACTGCGGTTACCCGTGCACCCAGTGCGCCAAGCAACGCCGCCGCATAACCGCTTGCCGCGCCGATCAGCAAGACATTCTGCCCAGCCGCAATCTGTGCATCATCTATCAGCCGCGCTGTAGTCAGCGGCGGATTGAGCGCGCGTGCCGATGTTATCGGAACAGCGCGGTCGGCATAGGCCAGCGCCGCCGCGCTTGCTGGCACAAAGGCAGCGCGCGAGACCGAGGCAATGGCCGCCAGCATCGCCGGATCATTGACTCCGTTGGTGCGGAGCTGACTGTCAATCATCGCGCGGCGCAGGGCGGTTTCGTTTGGTGTGGCAATCGGATCGGCAACGCAAAGCGACATGAAATACTTTCCTCGGAACTGGAGCGTCTTACACAGGGCTACTCTGTATTGCAATAGTAATACAGCTGAGGCCGTGCCAAGCCCTTAGCCTGTTCCGGCGCGCCTGAAAAGTCTGGCAGTTGCATTGCGCGGCGTGCTCGGCTAGGCCGCGCGCCGCAAGACCACATTAACGCGGCCCGATGGCGGAGTGGTGACGCAGCGGATTGCAAATCCGTGCACGCCGGTTCGATTCCGGCTCGGGCCTCCACACAGTTCCCCAAAATCACCGGATTCAAAGAGCGCGCGCCGAAAGGCCGCGTTTGCGCGGGCTTGCGGCAACGATGGAAGACGCATCGCGTCTCCCATCGGCCACAAATCCCGTCAAAAGCACGCCATGAGTGGCAGAGTCTCTGTGCGCGAATGTGCAGTGACGGATTTGGATTTTCCCTGTTATTGAAGTGAAGCAGGGAAATGTGCATTTTTTGGCGGCCAGGAACTGGCGGGCCGGATGCATAATGTTCACTGCATTTCTGGGCTTCTCGGCGGATACCCCTGCAGATTTAGCCAAAAACAACAGGGAGTTTCCTCGCGACAAAACAGGGAATATTTTCCTGCATAACAGGGAAGATTATCCTGCCGAACAGGGATCACATGGCGCGCAAACAGGGATTTAACGCTGGCGCGGATTGTCGTAGCCGCACAGCTATGTGGTTGGCGCCCGGCAGCGGTGCAAAGGTCGCTGAACTACATCTGGAGGAATTGCGCTAAGCCGGAGTGAGCCGACGCGGTTTTGCTCCATTGTCCGAGGCGAAGCGGCTGCGGGCGCTGGAAGGCGAGAGCGGCCGGCTCAAACGGCTGCTGGCGGATGCCAGCAGGACAATGCGGGTCTGAAGGACCTGCTTGCAAAAAATGGTAACGCCCGCCGCAAGGCGTGAAGCGGTCGCGCATCTTCAGGCCTGCTTGATGTCAGCGAGCGGCGGGCGTGCAGGGTCATTGCGGCGGACCGTACGACCATCACCATCCGGACCCACGACTACAACACCGGGCGGACGCACTCGTCGCGCGGATATGCCACCTCGGCGCCGTTCGCCGCCGGCCTCAAAAAGCAAGGAGCTGCTGCGCTCCGCATAGCCAGAGGCTACGCTACGCAGCCCCTTGCTTCACCTGCCCAACTGGATGAAAGTTGGGGGGCATGTCAGAACCATCGCTGATGAAATTGCCATCAACATTGACACGCGCGCTAAATTTTACGCTCCCCTTATGTCTTTGCGCAAAGATTCACCGCGCGCCTTAATGACCATCTGAGTCACAATGGCCTTTCAATAATGGGAGGCTCTCATGCCCTTCGAACTCATACTGGGTGGCGTCGTTGCGGCGCTTATTCTTATCTACCTGCTCGCCGTGCTCGCGCGGCCAGAGCGGTATTGAGGGAGGCATGCCATGACTTTTGCCGGTTGGGGGATGATCCTCCTTTTCACCTTCCTGTTTGCCGCTTTGGCCAAGCCCATGGGCGGCTGGATGCACGCGCTTTATGCGGGCGAGGCGATGCCGATGGCGCGATGGCTTGGCCCGGTCGAGCGCGGCCTTTATCGCCTGTCGGGGGTTGATCCGGCGCGCGAACAGAGCTGGGTTGGCTATGCCGCCGCGCTGATGGTGTTCAACATTGCAGGCATGGTTCTGCTGTTCGCGATCGTGACGTTGCAGGGCGTATTGCCGCTCAATCCGCAAGGCTTTGCGGGCATGGAAGGCTGGCTGGCGTTCAACACGGCGGTCAGCTTTGTCACCAACACCAATTGGCAAAATTATGGCGGAGAGACGACGCTGTCGCACTTCTCGCAAATGGCGGGGCTGACGGTGCAGAACTTTCTCTCGGCCTCAACCGGGATTGCCGTTGCCTTTGCCTTCATTCGTGGCTTTGCCCGCTCGAGCGCAACCGGCATTGGCAATTTCTGGGCGGATATGACGCGCGTGACGCTCTATCTGCTGTTGCCGCTCTGTATCGTTCTGGCGCTGGTCTATGTGGCGCTTGGTGTGCCGCAAACGTTGCTGGCCTCGGTGGAGGCGACGACGCTTGAAGGTGCCCATCAGGTGATCTCGCTCGGCCCGGTCGCATCGCAACTGGCGATCAAGATGCTCGGCACCAATGGCGGCGGCTTTTTCAACGTCAATTCCGCGCATCCGTTCGAAAATCCGAGCGCCTTGACCAATTACATCCAGATGCTCTCGATCTTTGTGATCGGCGCGGGGCTGACGATCACATTTGGCAAGGCGCTGGGCCGCGAACGCCAGGGTTGGGTGCTGCTTGCCGCAATGGTGACGCTGTTCCTGATCGGTGTGACGGTGGCCTATTGGGCGGAAGCCGCTGGCAACCCGATCCACCACGCGCTCGGCCTTTCCGGCGGCAATATGGAGGGCAAGGATGTCCGCTTCGGTATCGCCGCAACCGCCTTGTTCGCGGTTGTCACCACGGCGGCGTCTTGTGGCGCGGTGATCGGGATGCATGACAGCTTCATGCCGATGGGCGGACTGGTGACGCTGTTCAACATGCAGTTGGGCGAGATCGTTATCGGCGGGGTCGGCGCGGGGCTGTATGGCATGCTGATCTACGCCATCCTCGCGGTGTTTGTTGCCGGTCTGATGGTGGGCCGCACGCCCGAATATGTCGGCAAGAAGATCGAAGCGCGCGAGATGAAGCTGGCGGTGATCGCGATTGCAATCCTGCCCATGGCGATCCTCGGCCTGACCGCGCTGGCGAGCGTGGCCGGCGCGGGCCTCGCCGGGCCGCTGGCCAAGGGGCCGCATGGCTTTTCCGAAATCCTCTACGGTTTCACCAGCGCGGTGGCGAACAATGGCAGCGCCTTTGGCGGGCTGACCGGGAACACACCCTTTTACAACATCACGCTGGCGCTGGGCATGTTTGTCGGCAGGTTTGGCGTCATTCTGCCAGTGCTGGAGATTGCGGGTGGATTGGCAGCCAAGCGCCGCATAGCCGAAGGCCCCGGCTCCTTCCCGACCACTGGTCTGCTGTGGGTGGGCTTGCTGGTGGCGATCATCCTGATCGTCGGCGGGCTGACCTTCCTGCCTTCGCTCGCACTTGGCCCGATTGCCGACCAGTTCCAGCTCGTATCCGGCACGCTTTTTTGAGGATTTGATCCGATGACTTCAGAAACCAAGACATCCTCGCTGTTCACCGGCCCGATCATGGTAGCAGCGATCCGCGATGCCTTTCTCAAGCTTGATCCGCGCCAGTTGATCCGTAATCCGGTGATGTTCGTCACCGCGATTGTCGCGGCGCTCTCCACAGTCTTGTGGGTGCGCGAACTTACGGGTGCCGAAGCTGGCAACGCTGCCTTTCAGGGTCAGCTTGTGTTCTGGCTGTGGCTGACCGTGCTGTTCGGTAATTTCGCCGAAGCCATCGCCGAAGGGCGGGGTAAGGCACAGGCCGCGAGTCTGCGCGCGACCAAGGCCGATTTGAAAGCCAAGCTGATGACCGGTATCGGCATCACGTGGAGATTTGCCCCCGCGCATCGGCTTGAAGTAGGCGAAATTGTGCTGGTCGAAGCGGGTGATCTGATCCCGGCGGACGGCGAAGTGATCGAAGGCGTCGCCAGCGTCAACGAAGCCGCCATTACCGGTGAAAGCGCGCCCGTAATCCGCGAGGCGGGCGGCGATCGTTCTGCCGTGACGGCGGGCACGCGCGTCCTGTCTGACAGCATCAAGGTGCGGGTGACGGCAGGCGCGGGTCAGGGCTTTCTCGACCGGATGATCGCGCTGGTGGAAGGCGCGAAGCGGCAAAAGACGCCCAATGAAATTGCGCTCACCATCCTGCTCGCCGGGCTGACTTTGATCTTCCTGATTGCGGTCGGCACGCTGCCGATGTTTGCATCCTATGCGGGTGGGTTGATCGCGGTTCCGGTGCTGGTGGCGCTGTTCGTCACGCTGATCCCGACGACAATCTCTGCGTTGCTCTCGGCCATCGGCATTGCCGGAATGGACCGGCTGGTGCGCTTCAACGTGCTCGCCAAATCGGGCCGCGCGGTCGAGGCGGCAGGGGACATTGACACGCTGCTGCTCGACAAGACCGGCACCATCACCATTGGCGACCGGCAGGCAACCGAGTTCCTGCCCGTCCCCGGCGTGGCGCTGGTGGACTTTGTTGCCGCCGCGCGGCTGGCAAGCCTTGCCGATGCAACGCCCGAGGGTCGTTCGATTGTCGCGCTGGCAGGCGAAGGCGATGCCCTGCCCGCCGATGCGCAGCCCATTGCATTCACGTCGCAAACGCGAGTGAGCGGGGTGCAGGTTGGCAACCGGACTTTGGTCAAGGGCGCTGTCGATGCCGTGCTCAAACGACTTGGCGATTCGGCTGATCCTACCGCCGCAGAAGCTTTGCGGACCATAGCTGACGGCATTGCCCGGTCCGGCGGCACGCCGCTTGCCGTGGCGGATGGCCATCGCTTGCTCGGCATCATCCACCTTAAGGACATTGTGAAGGCGGGCATCCGCGAACGCTTTGGTGAACTGCGCCGCATGGGCATCCGCACGGTTATGATCACCGGCGACAATCCGCTGACCGCAGCCTCCATCGCGGCCGAAAGCGGGGTTGATGATTTCCTTGCCGAAGCAACGCCTGAGGACAAACTGGCGCTGATCCGCGCTGAGCAGGCGAGCGGCAAGCTGGTTGCGATGTGCGGCGATGGCACCAACGATGCGCCCGCGCTTGCCCAATCAGACGTCGGCGTTGCGATGAATACCGGCACGCAGGCCGCGCGCGAGGCGGGCAATATGGTCGATCTCGATAGCGACCCGACCAAGCTCATCGAGATTGTCGGATTGGGCAAGCAATTGCTGATGACGCGCGGTGCGCTGACGACCTTTTCAATCTCGAATGATGTTGCCAAATATTTCGCGATCCTGCCCGCCATTTTCGTGGTGCTTTATCCGGGGCTGGGCGCGCTTAATGTGATGCAGCTTGGCAGCCCGCAAAGCGCGATTCTGTCGGCAATCATCTTCAACGCGCTAATCATTCCCGCGCTGGTGCCGCTGGCGCTGAAAGGCGTGCAATATCGACCGGCGAGCGCGGGCAGCCTGCTTGCCCGCAACCTTGCGATTTACGGCGTTGGTGGCCTGCTCGCACCGTTCGCCGGCATCAAGGTCATCGACATGGCCGTCACCGGCCTCAATCTCGCCTGAAGGAGTTGAACCATGTTTGCAGAAATTCGCAGCGCCCTGCGCCCTGCCATTGTCATGCTGGCCATGTTCACCCTGCTGCTGGGGATTGCCTATCCGCTGGTGATCACCGGCGTCGCGCAATTGGTGCTACCTGCACAGGCCGGTGGCAGCCTGATCAGCGGAGGGGGGCATATCACCGGATCAGCGCTGATCGGCCAAAGCTTCACACAAGACCGCTATGTCCATGGTCGCCCGTCAACGGCGGGTGCCGGCTATGATGCCTCGGCTTCTGCCGCCAGCAACCTCGCGCCGAACGCCAAAGACCTGGCGGATCGTATCAGCGGCGATGTGGCGAGCCTTCGCGCATCTGGATTGACGGGGAACATTCCCACCGACCTCGTCACCACTTCCGCCTCGGGGCTTGACCCCGACATCAGCCCCGAGGCGGCTCTTGTCCAGGCGGCGCGGATTGCAGCGGCGCGGGGCATGGACGCGGTTAGGGTGCGACAGGTCGTCAAGGATGCAACCGATTATCCGCTGTTCGGGTTGATCGGGGAGCCTCGCGTCAATGTCCTGCAACTTAATCGACAGTTGGATGCGCTATCGGCTAACACGGTGCAGTGACCAAAGGACATAGCAACAGACCATCCCCCGACGCGCTGCTCAAACAGGCGCGCAAGGAAGCGCGCGGGCGGCTCAAGATTTTTCTTGGGGCCGCTCCCGGCGTTGGCAAGACCTTCGAGATGCTGCGCGAAGGGGCTGACCTGCTGACACAGGGCAAGGATGTTGTCGTAGCGATTGTCGAAACCCATGGCCGGGCCGACACGCAGGCGCTGATGTCTCCGTTTGAAGTCATGCCACGCCAGAACATCCGCCACGGCGCGCACACGCTGACCGAACTCGATCTGGATGCGCTTCTGGCGCGCAAGCCTAGCATCGCGCTGGTCGATGAATATGCGCACAGCAATGCGCCGGGGTGCCGCCATCCCAAACGCTGGCAAGATATCGAGGAACTGCGCGACGCGGGGATTGACGTGCTGACCACGCTCAACATCCAGCATATCGAAAGTTTGAACGATGTCGTGGCGGGCTTTACCCATGTCCGCGTGCGCGAAACCGTGCCCGATGCGATGCTCGACGATGCCGAACTGGAGGTCGTCGATCTGCCCCCTGATGAGTTGATCGAACGACTGAAGGCCGGCAAAGTCTATATCCCGCACGAGGCGACGCGCGCGCTGGGGCATTTCTTCTCCAAATCGAACCTGTCTGCCCTGCGCGAACTGGCACTGCGGCGCGCGGCACAGGCGGTGGACCTCCAGATGCTTGATACCGTCCGTTTGGGAAGCGAGACCGGCAATTGGGCGGCGGGTGAACGCCTGATTGTCGCGATAGGCGACCAGCCAGGTGGTGAAGCGCTCGTGCGGGCGACGAAGCGCTTTGCCGACAGGCTGCACGCGCAATGGACTGCCGTGACGGTTGAAACGCCGCGTAGCACGCGCCTTGGCCCGGAAGCGCGCGCGCGCGTCGCCGCCGCGCTCACACTGGCGGCTGAACTGGGCGGTGGCCTTGCGACGATTCCGGCAGCTTCGGTCATTGCGGGTTTGCGCGCGCATTTGCTCGAATCGCGCGCGACCGCCATTGTCATCGGCAAGTCGCAGCGCAGCCTGTGGTTCCGCTGGCGGCACGGCTCGGTCGTCGATCAGTTGTTGCGCGGTATTGCGGGGGTGACCGTGCACGTCATCCCGTCGGGTAAAACGACCCGTTCTGCAAAGGACGAGGTTTCCGTGCCGCAGCCTATGCCGTGGGGCGGCTTTGGCCTTGGGTTGGTGCTGGTCGTGCTGACGACTGTCGCGGCGATTACCCTTGCCTCGGCAATTGGGGCCAATGCGATCAGCCTGCTTTACCTCATTCCGGTGATTGCGACCGCGACCCTGTCTGGTCTGCGACCTGCGCTTGTCGCCAGCATTGCAGGGGCGCTCGCCTATAATTTCTTCTTTCTGGCGCCTGTCCACACCTTCACCATCAGCGACCCGCAAAATGCGATCACCTTTCTGGTGCTGACCGGCGTTGCCATTTTGGCGAGCCACATGACGGGGCGGTTGAAGCGCGAAGCCAATATCGGCGCGCGGACCGCTGCTGAAAATGCAGCGATTGCGCGCTTTGGCCGACAGCTGGCCGGCGTGTCTGATGAAGTGGGTACCGCCAATATCGTGTGCGAGGAAATTTCGGCTACGCTCGGCGTATCGTCGGTGTTGTTGAAACAAGGTGCAAGCGGGATCACATGCACAGCGGGGCATCCTCTCATCCCGACCTTTGGTCCCATCGATTTTGCGGCCGCAGAATGGGCTTTCGACAAGGGCGATGCGACGGGTTGTCTGACGGGCACTTTGACGGCCAGTGACTGGCAGTTTCATCCACTCGTCACGTCGCTTGGCGTCCTCGCCGTACTTGGGATGTCCAGAGACTCTGCCGGTGATCCGGTTCCCCCGGATCGCCAGATACTGTTCGCTACCCTGCTTGGCCAAGCCGCGCTTGCGCATGAGCGTATCAAGCTGGAAGCAAAGGCGCGTGAAATGGGGGCGCTCCAGCAACGCGACAACCTGCGTGCCACGCTGATTTCGTCAATCGGTCATGATTTGCGCACACCTTTGACAGCAGTTGTTGCTTCCGCTGCCACGCTGGCGGCAAAACATGGAGACAATCCGACCGCGCGAACATTGCAAGCCGAAGCGCGCCGTTTGCAACGCGTGTTCGATGACCTTGTTGAAATGACGCGGATCGAAGCCGGGGCGCTTGTCGTTCGCCATGATGTGGTCGATCTGACCGATGCCGTCGCTGCTGCGGCGACCGACCTCAAAGCAGAGTTGCTAGCGCACAGGCTTGCCCTCGCCGTTCCGCCGTCGTTGCCGCTGGTCGTGGCCGATCCCCGGATGCTGCACCACATCCTGATCAACCTGCTGGGGAATGCTGCCAAATTCGCACCTGTGGGCACGCCTATCACTGTCTCGGGCCACCGCGACCCGGATGGCTTGCGTCTGGCAGTATTGGATGAAGGGCCAGGCCTGCCTGAAGGATTAAGGCACGATCTGTTCAACCGCTTCATCCGCGTCGAAGGCACTGACAAGACGGGCGGTGCCGGCCTTGGCCTTGCTATCGTCAAAGGCTTTGCCGATGCTATGGGGTTGAGCGTCGCCGCTGCCAACCGCGACGACGGGCGTGGTTCGCGCTTTGAATTGTTCTGGCCAGCATCCATGCTCCGCAAGGCTGGTGGCGAAAGCGACATGACATGACCGCACAAATCCTGATTGTTGACGACGAACCCTCGATCCGTCGCCTGGTGCGTGGTGCCATGGAGCGTGCGGGGTTTCGCGTCGATGAGGCCGCAACAGCGGCGGAGGGGCTGAGTAAGGCCCATGGCGAAGGCTGCGAACTGGTGTTGCTAGATCTCGGATTGCCCGACCGGGACGGCATTGAACTCGTGCCCCTGCTCAAGGCTATGGACCGCGCTGTGCTCGTTCTGACCGCGCGCACTGATACCGCAGAAAAGGTGACTGCGCTTGACCTGGGGGCTGACGATTATGTCGTCAAACCCTTTGATACCGAAGAATTACTGGCGCGCGTCCGTGTAGCGCTGCGGCACAGATTGGTGGGCGCCGCGGGAGGCAACTGCCTCACGCTTGGCCGCATCGAGCTCGATATTCCCGCGCACCGCGTGATGAAGGATGGCGAAGAAGTGCGGCTGACCCGCAAGGAATTTGCCCTGTTCGCCGAACTCGCCCGCAATCAGGGACGCATCGTTACGCATGGGCAATTGCTCCGCACGGTCTGGGGCGAATCGCATCTCAACGATATCGAATATTTGCGCGTCACCATGCGCGGCCTGCGGATGAAGCTGGAAGACAATCCGGCAGAGCCCTCGCTGCTACGTAACGAGCCCGGCATTGGCTATCGAACGGCAACTGGTACACGCTGACGGCAACTCCGTTCGACGGGCCTACGACCCAAATCTCGCCTAATAACCCAGACCTAAGTCAACCTGCGGTTCCACGCGGCCACCGCTGTGCCAGATATCGAGGTTGACGAGGAAGCGCGTCACCGAGCGCGCGAACATCTTGTCTTGCGACTGACCCGACAAATGCATGCTGATATGCGCATTGTCGAGCGCCCACAACGGGTGATCGGCGGGTAGCGGTTCGGGCGTGGTGACATCGAGGAAAGCCGCGCCGATGCGCTTTTCAGCGAGTGCGCTGACCAGCACATCCTGATCGACGATGCTGCCGCGCGCGATGTTGATGAGGGCAGCAGTCGGCTTCATCGCGCTCAGTTCAGCTGCGCCGATCAGTCCGTCGGTTTCCCCCGTCGCGGGCAGTGCGAGGATGATCCAGTCATAATCACCCAGGTGCTCGCGCCACTGGTCGGGGCCAAGGTGGTCGGCGCTTGCATTGCGCCGTACCACGCTCACCCCGACGCCAAAGGCGTGGAGCCGCGCCTCGACCAGCCTGCCGATCGCACCATAGCCGATGATAAGCGCGCGGCTCTCGTAGAGTTCGGCGCGGCCTGGTGGGGCTTGCAGCCATTCGTGGCGGTCTTGTGCGCGCACGACGTCGCGGTAACCCTTTGCGAGGGTGAGCATCGCCATCACGACATATTCGGCGATGGTGACCGCGTTGATGCCTGCGCCGTTGGTGAAGGTGACGCCGCGTGCGTCGAGCAGGTCGAGCGGCATGCCATCGACCCCGGCATAGATGCTATTGAGCCATTTGAGGCGGGTCGCAGCCGCGATGACTTCGGCCATGTCGGCCTTGTTATAGAGGTCGAACCAGCCAATTTCGGCCGAAGGGGCGAGGATGAGCGCCTCCTCTTTTGATGCGAACCAGCGCGGTTCGACCCAGTCGGGCAGGCGCGGCTCTAACATGGGCCGCACCATGGCCGATGCAACGAATGTGGTTTTGGTCAAAACTTTATCCTTCGTCATTGCGAGCGAAGCGAAGCAATCCAGTATCGCTTTCTGGCCAGTATCGCTTTCTGGCCAGTTCGCCTTCTGGCCAGTTCGCCTTCTGGCCAGTTCGCCTTCTGGATTGCCACGTCGCTGCGCTCCTCGCAATGACGATAAAATCATAGCTCGATGCGAACGACTGCGGGTTGCCTAACTCTCCAGCTTCCAGTCCCAACCCAGCGGGTCGCCGTCCATCACCTCGACACCCTTGGCGGCGAGCTGGTCGCGCAGCGCGTCCGAGGTGGCGAAGTCCTTGGCGGCGCGGGCCTCCTTGCGGCGGGCGAGGATGGCATCGATTTGGTGTACAGTGATGGTGGCGGTGACGGGGCGGATGCGGAGGTCGGTGCGATTAAGAGCAGCCAGTCCAAGGCCAAGCACCTGATCGAATTCAAGCGCCAGCTTCCATCTGTCCTCACTCCTAAGATCGACCGTCTTAGCCTTCACACTCAAGACATCTTCCAAAACCACCAACCCAGAAGATGTATTGAGATCATCGCAGATCGCCTTGCAGAATTCATCCCGAAATGAAGTGACTGCCTCGGGTTTCGCCCAATTTGGCCCCCCATGCTGCAATCGCCAATGTGTTCCTCCCATCACCATCCGCTTCAACCGAACCAGCGCCGCCCCCAGCCCCTCCCAGCTGAACTCCAGTTCCGACCGATAATGCGCCTGCAGGCACATCAGCCGGTAGGCCAGCGGATGGTATCCCTTGTCGACCAGCAGTTGCAGACGCAGGAATTCCCCCGCAGACTTCGACATCTTCCCGCCGCGGTCGATCAGGAAGTTGTTGTGCATCCAGATGGTCGCGCCGCTGTCGCTGGTGCAAGCGTGTGCCTGGTTTTGCGCAATCTCGTTGGGGTGGTGGATTTCGCGGTGGTCGATGCCGCCGGTGTGGATGTCGAACGGCATGCCGAGCTCGGTCGAACTCATCACCGAGCATTCGAGATGCCAGCCCGGCGCGCCCTTGCCCCAGGGCGAATCCCATTCCATCTGGCGGGTCTCGCCCGGCGGGGTCTTGCGCCAGATCGCGAAGTCGGCGGCGTTGCGCTTGCCGGAGACTTCGTCGATCCGGCCTCCCACAGCATTGGCCCCCTCGTCGGTGACCGCGCGGGCAAGGCGGCCGTAGTCGGGGACGGTCGAGACGTCGAAATAGAGCCCGCTGTCGAGCTCGTAACAGTGCTCGTCGGCAATGCTCTTGGCATAGTCGATCATCGCCGGGACATAGTCGGTCGCGACTGTCCATTTGGCCGGATCGGTGACATTGAGCCACTTGAGGTCGCGCTTGAATTCGGCGGTGTAGAACGCGGCGATATCCCACGCCGATTTGCCCGCCGCGCGCGCCGCCTTTTCCATCTTGTCGTCGCCGGCATCGGCATCATCGGTCAGATGGCCGACATCGGTGATGTTGATGATGTGGGTGAGCTTGTAGCCCTTATACGACAGCACCCTGCCCAGCGTGTCGGCGAACACATAGGCGCGCATATTGCCGATGTGCTGGTAGTTATAGACCGTCGGCCCACAGCTATAGACGCGCGCTTCGCCGGGGTGGGTGGGGGTGAAATCCTCCAGCTGGCGGGTCATGCTGTTGAACAGGCGCAAGGGACTTTGGGTCATCGCCAAAGCCATTGCGCATGTGCAGCGCCCGCGTCAATTCGCTATTGCGCCAATTGATCGCCCAATTGCGCCAATTGCGTGGTGCAGCCATGTTCGGCCAGCGTGTTGGCTGCTGCTTCGGCATCGGCGGGCGCGGTGCCGATGGCGACAAAGCTGATGACGTTCGACGCGGCCATACCCGGGCCGGTGATGCGATAGCTGGCCCCGGCGCGGATCGGCATCGCGTCGCTCGGCCAGCGGCGGAAATTCTGCCCCGCCACGAACGCCAGCGAACTACGGCGGGTGGGGTCGGCGACCTCCTCGACCATCAACAGCGTGTCCTCACTCATGTCGGCGCGCCATAATGTGACGTTGCTGGTGTCGAACACACAGCGCACACCGCCACGCGCAATATCGACGACCCACAGGTTGGGTGCCGATGCTGGCGCTTCGCCAACGCCCGAACCGCGCACTGCCCCGGTGCGGCTGATCGTGCCGCCGGTGGCGCTCAGATAGCGGCCAAGCGTATTGGTGCTGCCCACATTGGCGGCATTGGCGGAGCGCACGGGGAAATTGCCGGGGCCGGACAGCGTGCGGCTCGGCCCCTCGCCAACCAGCACTACGCGGTCGCCCGCGCGCAGCACTACCCGTGCACTTGCGGGCATGCGGTGGCCGACAGGGTATGTGGCGGCGGATGGTCCGGTTGACCGGACGATGATGGCGTCGGCCAGCGCCGCGCTGGACATCGCCAAGGCGGCTATACTGGCGGCAAGGATGGGTGCGTGTTTCAGAATCGACATTTTGACTCTCCAGTGCCCAGGCGGGGCTATATACTCCATTGCGGCCCATCTATCACCATAGGCTGGTCATTGGCGTGCGCCAAATCACATTCCCATGAATATTTTCATCCGCTTACACCGCTATTGCTGACTGCAGGATTGACAGGATCGGCGGCGCGCGGGCGCGGCGGGACGGTGCGCGGAATTGCGGGCGGGGGCCGCACCTCCAAGCGCGGTGGAGGGG
>JBEBHS010000050.1:0-12462 GCA_040080745.1 Sphingopyxis sp.
GCCACCAATGATGCCATCAGGATATGGTGGCCGGGTGGGGCGGTGGGGCGGGTGGTCTGCGCGTTAGCCAAAGCCTGAGAAAGCCCATTGCAGGCGGCGGCGAGGAGCGATAAGAGGCGCATCGTTGGGGCCTTAGCTCAGTTGGTAGAGCGCGTCGTTCGCAATGACGAGGCCAGCGGTTCGAATCCGCTAGGCTCCACCAGTTTCGAAAACGTCATGCCGGGGGCATGGCGAATTTTGAAACCCCCGTAGCGAAGCGTAGGGGCACCCTAACATCTTTAGCCTTCGGCACAGGCCATCCGGGGGATGGCCGAGCGGGCGAACGCAGCCTTACTGGCCCAGCGGCGCTACATCGCCTGCACGCCGCGGGCGCTTACGCACCTGTGGGATAGAGCCGGCATGGCCCTCGATTGCTTTGGGTTTGTCGCTGTCGGCGCTGCTGCGGTCCGGCTTTTTACCCGCGAGCAGCGCTTTGATCTCATCGCCGGTCAGCGTTTCATATTCAAGCAAAGCATCGGCCACGGTATGCAGCTGTTTGCCATGCTTTTTCAGGATGGCTTTGGCCTGATGATAACCACCGTCGATCAGCGCGCGAATCTCGCCGTCAACTAGCTCCGCCGTCGTGTCGGACATGCTCAGCTGTTGCGCTTGCGCATAGCCCAGAAAATTCTCCTGCGTTTCTTCGTATAGTAGCGGGCCGAGCTTGTCGGACATGCCCCACCGCATCACCATCGCGCGCGCCAGCCTGGTCGCTTGCTGAATATCACCCGATGCGCCGGACGATACCTTATCATGGCCGAACACCAACTCCTCGGCCACACGGCCACCCATCACGCTGGCGAGGTCGGCATACATTTTGTCGCGATGATAGGAATAATTATCGCGTTCGGGCATGCTCACCACCATGCCCAGCGCGCCGCCGCGCGGGATGATCGTCACCTTGTGGATAGGGTCGGACGGCGGCATGTGCAGCCTGACCAGCGCGTGTCCCGCCTCGTGATAGGCGGTCATCCGCTTTTCATCATCGGTCATCGCCAGCGACTTCCACTCGGTGCCCATGATGATCCGGTCTTTGGCGGTTTCAAACTGGGCCATCGAGACCAGCCGTTTGCCGAGCCGGGCCGCCATCAGCGCTGCTTCGTTGACCAGATTGGCCAGGTCGGCACCCGACATGCCCGGTGTGCCGCGCGCGATGGTGCGCGGGTCGACATCGGGAGCGAGCGGGAGCTTTTTCATATGCACGCCGAGGATTTTTTCACGGCCATCAATGTCCGGCAACGGCACGGTTACGCGCCGGTCAAAGCGACCGGGGCGCAGCAGCGCCTTGTCGAGCACATCGGGGCGGTTGGTCGCGGCGATGATGATGATGCCCTCATTGGCCTCGAACCCGTCCATTTCGACCAGCAGCTGGTTGAGCGTCTGTTCGCGTTCGTCATTGCCATTGCCCATGCCCGAACCGCGGTGGCGACCGACCGCGTCGATCTCGTCGATGAAAACGATGCACGGCGCGCTCTTTTTCGCCTGTTCAAACATATCGCGCACCCGCGATGCACCGACACCGACGAACATCTCGACAAAGTCCGATCCCGATATGGTGAAAAAGGGCACGCCTGCTTCGCCGGCAATCGCGCGTGCCAGCAGGGTTTTGCCGGTGCCGGGCGCGCCAACCAGCAACGCCCCCTTGGGGATGGTTCCACCGAGGCGCGAAAATTTGGTCGGGTCTTTCAGAAACTCGACGATTTCCTCCAGCTCACCGCGCGCTTCCTCGATGCCGGCGACATCGTCAAAGGTCACGCGGCCTTGGCGTTCGGTGAGCAGCTTGGCCTTGGATTTGCCAAAGCCCATCGCCCCGCCGCCGCTGTTTTTCTGTATCTGGCGGAATATGAAAAATCCCAGACCAAGCAGTAACGCGAACGGGAGTATCTGGACCAGCAAATAGGTCCAGATATTTGGTTGCTCGACCGCGCGGCCATCGAACTGGACGCCCTTGTCGCTCAGCAATTTGGTGAGTTCGGGATCGCGGATCGGGTTGGTGGTGAAAGCGGTGCCATCTGTCAATTCGCCAGTGATGCGCGTTTCGCCAATCACCACCTTGCGCACGTCGCCATCGGTTATGCTGGAGCGAAACTGCGAATAGGGGATGGCCTTGCCCGCCTCTGCGCTGCCGCCGCCGATCATCGACGCGACCATCAACATGGTGAGGATGATCGCCGCCCAAATAGCCAGGCTTTTCAGCCAGGGGTTGCCCTGTGGCTCTTTATCATCACCCACGCGCACTCACTCCAAACAAACTTGAACCCAATATGTAGGGGCGAAGGCGCTGTCCAGCAAGGCGTCAGGCAATGCGGCGCGGCGCGGCGCGGGAAAATATCCATGAATCGGGAGTGTTTTTGGCTGATTTCAGGCACGTGTCACCGATCATCGCCGCTTTACCGCTAGCCAGCGCCGCCATCGCGCGGTCGATAGCCTCTCCGCGTGGCGCATCGCGCATGGGGTCGATCATGCTGAGGCCAGCACAGATCAGCCGTCGCTTCAGCTCGCGCGGCAGGCCCGCTACGTCGATGCTAACGCGCCCGGCATCGCGCGTAACCCGGCTCTCGATCGCCATTTGTGTGGCCCATTCCAGTGCGGTGTCGGCGTCGGCCAGTGCGGCGACACTGACGGCGGCGGCGGCGGGGTCAAGCAGGTCACCTATAGCCAGGGCTTTGCGCACTCGCGCGCGGTCAAACCGGTCGTCGCGATTACTGGGGTCGTCGATCACGGCCCAACCCTCGCTTTGAACCAGCGCTGCAAGCGCGCTTCGCCGAACGCTAAGCAAGGGCCGCAGCACATGGCCCGTGCGTGCGCGAACGCCGGACAGGCCGGCAACGCCGCTGCTCCGGTTCAGTCGCATCACCAGCGTTTCGAGCTGGTCATCGGCGTGATGCGCGGTCATCACCCAGTCAAGCCGCTCGGCTACGCGCCATTCCTCCAGCGCCGCATAACGTGCGGTGCGCGCTGCGGCTTGTAATGATCCGGTGATCGGTTCGGCTGGGACAAGCGTTGTGTGCGGCACGCCGATGTCGGCGCACAGCCGCGCAACATAAGCGGCTTCGTCGGCGCCCGCTTCGCGCAATTGATGGTCGAAAGTGGCCGCCGCCACGCGGCCCGGGAATGCCCGATGCGCCAACAGCAACAGCGCCAAACTGTCGGCCCCGCCCGACACTGCTATGCCGAACTGCGCCGACTTGGCGGCACCATCACCGATCAGCGTCGCCGTCCACGCCCTCAGCGCATCGGCATCAACGCCCTGCTCAGCAACCGGCCGTGCCACGTGCAGCCGCGACTTGCGCCTTCAGCCCCGCCGAGGCGGTTTCGCCGTAAACGTTGGTGAACTCATCAAAGGTGCGGCACGCATCGGTGCGGCGATCGAGGCGGATCAGCGCCATCCCCATATAATAGACGCTGTCGGCGGCGCGTTCGCCGCGTGGGCGATTACGATAATTGTCATACAGCACCCGCACCGCAAGGCTGGGCTGCGCGTTATCGAGATAGGCGCGGCCCAGTAAATTGCCGGCATAGCTGGCGCGGCGGTGGTTGGGGTAGGTGTCGAGCACGCGCTGCAATTGCGCCTGCGCTTCGGGATAGAGATGCGCATCCCACAGCCGATAGCCATAGAGATAAGCGTCCTCGGCCGCATTGCCGGTTGATGGCACTTCGATCGCGGCCACCTGTGCGCGGCGCGCGGCATTGGCGGGCGGGGTAGTCGCCGGAGCGGTCGATGTGGCGGCGCGCGGTGCGGGGGTCGTCGCACGCGGTGCGGGGGTCGTCGCGGGTCGGCTCGCCGCTGGCGCAGGGGTTGTCGCGGGCCTCGGTGCTGGGGTGGCGGCGGCAGGACGCGGTGTCGGGGTAGCCGTCGTCACCGGAGTGGTCGTGGCGCTCACCGCTGCGGTGCCAGCCTCCAGCGTATCGAGCCTGCCATCGAGTTCGGTGCGCAACCGTGCGATGCTATTGGCCAATTCGCGTTGCTGAAACCCATGTTGCTCAACCTGTCCGGTCAGCCGCGCCAATTGCGCTTCCAATGCATCGAGCCGCGCGGCGACATCGCCAGCTGCGCTCGATGGGCCACCGCCGGGCGTCACCACAGTGGTCGGCGGGCCAACCTCCGGCGTGACCAGTCCGTTTTCAGACCCTGGGAAAACCCGCCGTTGCACCGCGCGCAATTCGCGCTCTATCCGGTCGATCCGCTGCGCGGTGGTTGCAGCGTTGCTGTCCTGTGCCCGAGCAGCGGGAGCCAGCATCAACGCCAGCGGCGCAGCGGCGATAAGGAGCGAAGGCTTGATCATGGGCATGGCCTATCGTTGGGGCAGGGGCGGAATTGCAGGTGCTGCGGGCGGCTGTACGGCGCGCGGGGCATTCAGCCGCTGGGTCAGCGACGCCGCATCGAGCGCGATCCCGCTCACCACGGCGTCATTGGCACCCAGTTGCGGCAAGCGCGCTTCGCCGAGCAGGATGCGCAGCGATTGCGGGCGTCCGGTGCGCAAAAACAGGCCGCGCTGCGCCGGTTTGATGGTATAAAATTCGCCGCCATCAATCGTCAGATCGAACTGGCTGCGCCCCTGTGCATCCTCAAGGCTGAACCACACGCGCTCGCTCGCGGCGATGCGCACCGGGGCGTCGGCGGCGACCGCTACAGGTGGCGGCGCGGGCGGTGTGGTGTTGGCGGTCGGTGCTGCTGCTGTTGGCTGCGCCTGTTCGGGGGCATCGTCACCAGCCGGAGACATCAGCACCGATTTCCACAGCAGATAAGCGATAATCATCGCCACCGCGATCGCGGCGGCTGTCCACGCCAGCGCACGCGATGGCACGCGGTTGGTCGCCACCGGCTCGAACTGATCGAAGATGAACGAAGATGGGGTGGCGGTGGGCTGTATCATTGCGCGCACTTCGTGGGCGATTTCATTCGCATCAAGCGCCACTGCTTTGGCAAATGTGCGCGCAAAGCCCATGGCATAGGGGCCAACAGGCAGTTCGTTCACCGCATCACGCTCCAGCGCATCAAGCATGCGCTGCGGCACGCGGGTTTGTGCGGCGATGTCTCCAAGCGACAGACCCGCCGCTTCGCGCGCGGCGCGTAATTTTTCGCCGACGGTTTTTATGACCTGTTCGGTTTCTGGTGCGACCTCTTCCATCTTCTGTTCAAACTCCCTCTGCCCCATCGCTACTATGCTTGCGTTTGCCGTTCAACGCTAGTTGAAATCCGGCACGCGCTCTTATGTCCCTAGATCGACACCATGCTCTGCGCCCCATGCCGATAGCTGCGCCCTGGCGTCGCTGGTGCCGCTCGTCGTTATGGCCTCAACGATCGGGGTCAATTTGGCAATATCAACGCTGCGGACCATCGCCTTGATCGGGCCAACGCCGGCTGGGCCGATCGACAGGCGGCGCAGGCCAAGGCCAAGCAGCGCCATCGCTTCCAATGGCCGCCCGCCCATTTCTCCGCACACGCCCACCGCGACGCGCGCATTATTGCACTGGTCGATTACCCGCTTCAGAAACCGCAATATCGCTGGTGACAGCCAGTCATAGCGCTCGGCCAGCCTCGGGTCGGCGCGATCGGCGGCAAACAGGAACTGCGTCAGGTCGTTGGTGCCAACCGACAGAAAATCGAGATGCGGGAGCAGCAGGTCGAGCACCTCGGCGAGCGCTGGCACTTCGAGCATCACGCCGTAACGCACCGCGCTCGGCATTTTCTTGCCGCGCCGCGCCAGCCACGCGCGCTGTTCGACAAAGATGGCACGCGCCGCTTCAAACTCCCACGGTTCGGCGACCAGCGGGAACATGACGTTGAGTGTGCGCCCCGCCGACGCCTCCAAGAGCGCGCGCGCCTGTGCCTTCATCAACCCCTCGCGCGACAGCGCCAGCCTGAGGCCGCGCCATCCCATCGCCGGATTTTCTTCTTCGCTTTCGTCTTGCCGCATATAGGGCAGCGCCTTGTCGCCGCCGATATCGACGGTGCGAAAGATCACCGAACGCCCACCCGCTGCATCGAGCACGTCGCGGTAGAGCCGCTGTTGGCGCTCGCGCTGTGGCAGGGTTGCGGAGACGAGGAACTGAAACTCGGTACGGAACAGGCCGATGCCGTCGGCCCCGCTGAGGTCGAGCGCGGGCAAATCTTCGCGCAGGCCAGCGTTGATCATTACCTCGATCCGCGTCCCGTCGAGCGATAGGGGCACAGCATCGCGCATCGCGGCAAAACGCTCGCGGCGTTTTTGCGACAGGGTGAACTGCGCTTCAAAGGCGTCCTGCGTTGCGGCGCTGGGGCGGATGTGGACCACGCCGCGCGCAATATCGAGCAGCAACATATCGCCCTCGCTGACGATATGGCGGATGTCGCGCACCCGGCCCAGCACCGGCACCCCCATCGCGCGCGCGACGATGATGACGTGCGCGGTCAGCGACCCTTCTTCCAGGATAACGCCTTTCAGCCGTCGCCTGTCATATTCGAGCAGTTCGGCCGGGCCAAGGTTGCGCGCAATCAGGATCGAATCGGCGCGCAGCCCCATTTGCGCTGCGGTCAGCATCTGCCCCGAAACGATGCGGATCAGGCGGTTCGACAGATCCTCAAGGTCGTGCATCCGGTCGCGCAGCAACGGATCGTCGATCTGCCGCATCCGCATCCGCGTGCGTTGCTGGACCCGCTCGATCGCGGCCTCGGCGGTCAGGCCGCTGTCGATCGCCTCGTTGATCCGCCGCGACCAGCCCTCGTCATAGGCAAACATCTTGTACATTTCGAGCACGTCGTCATGCTCGCCGCCGCCGCCAAACTCGGCCTGGCTGGCCATGCGGTCAATCTGTTCGCGCATCTTGGTGAACGCCGAATAGACGCGCGCGCGCTCGACCTCGACATCGTCGGCGAGCGTTTGTTCGATGACGATGCGCGGCTGGTGGAACACCGCGACCCCGCGCGCCATGCCATCGACCAGCCGCAGGCCAGACAGGCTTTGTGCCGACTGGTCGGCCTGTGCCCCGACCGCGCCTTCCTCATCGACCAGATTGGCCCCCGCGATCAGCTCGGACAGCACCAGCGCGACGGTTTGCAGCGCCTCGATCTCGATCTCGTCATAGCCGCGCGACGCCGCATGCTGCACGCACAGCACGCCGACCGCGCGTTCGCGGCGGATAATCGGTATGCCGGCAAAGCTGTGGAATTGTTCCTCGCCGGTTTCGGGGCGATAGGCATAGTCGGGGTGCGATGATGCCTCGTCGAGGTTGAGCGTTTCGATGTTGGCGGCGATGGTCCCGACCAGCCCTTCGCCCAGCGCCAATTTGGTGACATGGACCGCCGACTGGTTCAACCCCTGCGTGGCATAGAGTTCGAGCACCCGCTCGCGCAGCAGGTAGATCGAGCACACCTCGCTGTTCAACGCCTCGGCGATCAGTTGCACCGTGCTGTTCAGTTTGGCTTGCGCGCCGGTGTTGGCCGCCATCACGCCGTGCAGTCGGCGCAAAATCTCGCGCGCGGCCTGTGCTGCGCTGGATGGGGGAGGGGGGGCTGCGGTCATCGCCTTGCTTGGTAGCAGACTATGCGTAGCCCCGCCATCGCCCTGTCGCCTTAATTTCCTGTGCTCGGGGTCGGGGCGGGCGTAGCGGGCACCACCGCCGGGGTCGGCACGACCTGACGCGATTGCCACAGTATCAGGTCGGCACGATAGCGATCATAGGCACCATAAAAATCGGCGAATGGCCTGTCGACTTCGGGTAGCCGCGTCTGCGCAAAGGCCATGATGGTCGCGGTTGGTTCTGCGGCGGCGAGCGCCATCACCCCGGTCGCTGTGCGGCAAAAATCTTGCAGCACCGGCGGCTGCGCAAAATAATTATACAGGCGGGTCGACAGCGCATCGCGCGCGGCAATGCCATTGGTGCCGTTGCGGCGACCCTGATCGGCTATCACCCAGCGTTCGGCGCGGCTATTGGCGGCACGGTTGGCGTTCAAAAAGCGCGTGTAATCGGCGACCAGCGCCACCTCACCCGGGCCACGGCAATTGAGCGCGGCAACATTGAGCGCGATCCTGAGCTGCCACAGCGATTGTTCGGGGCCAAGGTCGACATTGGGGGTCATCCGCCGCCCCATCGCATCAAGGCCGGGGATGGTCAGCGTCGGCGCGGCGCTGTTGGGCGGGGTTGGCATCGGCATCGGTGCGGGCGGCGGCGCGATGATGACGGGCGGCGGCGGCGCGGGGCGCGGCGGCGGCGGTGGTGCGCAGGCGGCGACGCCCAGCACGAGTGCGATGGCGCTGGCGCGCTGCATCCACTGCCATCTGTTGCTGCGTGCGCCATCAGACATCATATTTCTCCCAACCCGATTGTTTCATTGTGCCATGCCTGTGTGCCGCATACAATTCAACGGCTGAAAGGCACATATATTCCTGTCTATCGCGTGCACAGTTCGGCTTATCGCGCGGTTAACGCTTGTTCGGCCTCCATCGCCAGTGTCGCAAGAATATCGGCCACGCTTTCCTCGGCGTTCACCATCCCCACCGATTGTCCGGCCATTAACGATCCTTGCTCGACATCGCCGTCGATCACAGCGCGGCGCAGCGCGCCCGCCCAATAGCTTTCGATTGCGATCTGCGCCGCTGTCATGTCGATCAGGCCATCGTCGAGCCGCTGCGCCACTTCGCGCTGCTTGGCAGTAAAGGCTTCGGTCCCAGCGTTTTTGAGCGCGCGCACCGGGATGACGGGCAATCGCGGGTCGATCTGCATGCTCGCCACCGCATCGCGCGCGGCGGCGCGGATGAACGCGCGTTTGAAATTGGGGTGAGCGATGCTCTCATGCGCGCAAACAAAGCGCGTGCCAAGCTGGACCCCCGCCGCGCCCATCTCGAGGTAAGCGGCAATCACCTCGCCGCGCCCGATGCCGCCCGCGACGAATATCGGCACCTCGGCGGCCATGTGCGGCAATATCTCCTGCGCCAGCACGCTGGTCGATACCGGGCCGATGTGCCCGCCCGCCTCGCTCCCCTCGATCACCAGCGCATCGACGCCGTGGCGCACCAGCCGCTTAGCCATCGTCAATGTCGGGGCAAAGCAGATCAGCTTTGCGCCGCTGCTTTTGATCGCCTCGACGCTCCCCGCAGGCGGCAGCCCGCCCGCCAGCACGATGTGGCTGACACCGTGCGCCGCGCACACCGCGATATGCTCGACCAACGCGGGGTGCATGGTGATGAGGTTGACGCCGAAGGGGCGCGTCGTCATCGCCTTGGTCGCGGCAATTTCGGCATCGAGCAATGCGGGGGGCATCGCCCCGCACGCGATCACCCCGAACCCGCCGGCATTGCTGATCGCTGAGACGAGGCTGCGCTCGCTGACCCACGACATTGCGCCGCACAGGATGGCGAACTCGCTGCCGAGCAGTGCGGTGCCGCGCGCCATATGGGCGTTGAGGGCGGGGTAGCGCGTCAAGCGGCGTCCGCGTCGGCATCCAGCCCATAAGCGGTGTGGAGCACCCGCACCGCAAGTTCGGTATAATCTTCCTCGATCAGCACACTGACCTTGATCTCGCTGGTCGAGATGGCCTGAACGTTGATGCCGCGCCCGGCGAGTGCGGCAAACATCGTCGCTGCAACGCCGGCATGGCTTTTCATGCCGACGCCGACCACCGACACTTTGGCGACGTTATTTTCGTGGATGATACGGTTATAGCCGATCTCGGCCTTCTCATTGTCGAGGATGTCGAGGCTGCGCGCCAGGTCGGCGCGCGGGACGGTGAAGGTCACATCGGTCTCGCCCTTGTCGCGCCCGACATTCTGGATAATCATATCGACGTTGATCGCGGCATCGGCGAGCGGGCCAAAGATGTGGGCGACCGCACCCGGCCTGTCGGGCACGCGGGTCAGCGTGATTTTCGCCTCATTCTTGTCATAGGCGATACCGGTGATGAACTGGCGTTCCATCTGATGTTCCTCAATCTCTTCGTCGCTGACGATCAATGTTCCGGGAATGGCGGCGGCATCGGGCGGGGCATCGGGATCGACAAAGCTTGATAGCACCTGCACCCGCACGCCCAATTTCATCGCTAGGCCGACCGAGCGCGTTTGCAGCACCTTGGCCCCGACGCTCGCCAGTTCGAGCATTTCTTCATAGGTCACATAGTCGAGCTTGCGCGCGCGCGCGACGATCCGCGGGTCGGTGGTATAGACGCCGTCAACATCGGTATAAATATCACAGCGATCCGCGCCGATCGCCGCCGCGACCGCAACCGCGCTGGTGTCCGATCCGCCGCGTCCCAGCGTTGCGACGCGGCCATCGTCCATCCGCCCTTGAAAGCCGGGGATGACCGCGACCTCGCCGCCCGCCATCGCGCTTGTCAGCGCCTCGGTTTCGATGCTGGCGATGCGCGCTTTGGCGTGTGTTTCCTCGGTCGCAATCGGCAATTGCCAGCCGAGCCAGCTGCGTGCGCGAACCCCCATCGCTTGCAGCGTGAGCGCGAGCAACCCTGCGGTCACCTGCTCGCCCGATGCCACCACCACGTCATATTCGGCCGGGTCATAGGCGGGGTTGGCTTCGCGGCAGAACTGCACCAGCCGGTCGGTTTCCCCGGCCATCGCCGATACGACGACCGCGACCTCATCGCCCGCATCGACCGCGCGTTTGACAAGCGCAGCGACGGTGCGGATCCGCTCGGTCCCGGCCATCGACGTTCCGCCAAATTTCATCACTATGCGCGCCATGCGCGCCTGTTACGGTTGGGGGGCAGGATGTGCAAGGTGTTGCGTCTATGCATATGAAGTTGCACAGTCGTGTCATGACCACGACTATCACAGCATCCGAGGCCGACCATTTCGGCAAACTCGCCGCCGATTGGTGGAATCCCAAAGGCTCGTCGGCGATGCTGCATCGGCTCAATCCGGCTCGGCTCGGCTTTATCCGTGATGCGATTGACGCACAGTGGCGCATCGAACGCACCGTCCGACGCCCGTTAACCGGAAAGCGCGCGCTCGATGTCGGCTGCGGCGCGGGCCTGCTCAGCGAGCCGCTGGCGCGACTGGGGGCTGACGTGGTTGGCGTCGATGCGGCGGCCCAAAATGTGGCGGTGGCCAGCGCACACGCGAGCGCGCAGGGGCTGGCTATCACTTATGCCCACGGCGACATCGGCGACGCGGCGTTTGCAGCGCCGCTTGGCAGCTTCGACCTCATCACCTGTATGGAGGTGATCGAGCATGTTGCCGACCCTGCGGCCTTCATCGCCGCGCTGGCCGCGCGAGTGAGCGACGATGGCTTGCTGATCCTCTCGACCCCCAACCGCACCGGGCTTAGCAAACTGCTCTTGGTCGAAGCAGCCGAACGGCTGGGCCATGTGCCGCGTGGCACGCACGATTGGGCGCGCTTCATCACGCCAGATGAGATGACGGCATTGATGGAGGATGCTGGCTTGCGCGTCATCGACACCACCGGCCTTGGCCCCAGCCTCTCCACCCGCGGCTTTCGGACCGGCGGCAGTATGGCGCTCGATTATCTGGTCAGCGCGGTGCGCGGGTGAAGGTCAGAAATTGACATCGCCATAGTGCGGCGGCGGCATCAGCGCGCCCATCCGTTCATCGAGCAGCGGCCGGAAACTGGGGCGCGATTTCATCGCCGCATACCAGTCGTGCACCGTATCGTGCCCGGCCCAGTCGATCCCGCCCAGATAATCGGCGACAGACAGATGCGCGGCGGCGGCAAAATCGGCCATGGTGATCGTCGTTCCGGTCAGCCAGCGGTGGTGGTCGAGCGCCGCGCCCAGCATCTCCATATGGTCGTTCGCGGCGCGCATCGACTGGCGCAGCGCGGTGGCGTCGGGCGGCTGGCGGTAAAATAGCCGCTTGATCATTTTTTCCATCAACAATGGCGCGCCGACCTCAGCGTAAAACTTGCTGTCGAACCAGGCGATCAGCCGGCGTACCTCCGCGCGCACCGTCGCGCTGCCGGCATAGAGCGGCTTGGCAGGTTCGGTCTCCTCGAAATATTCACAGATAGCCACCGAATCGGCGAGGCTGATGTCGCGCTCCGCATGGCGCATCGCGGGGGTGCGGCCCGCGAGGTTGATGTCGCGGTATCCGGGGCGCTGTTCCCACGGATATTCGGTTATGAGATCATAAGCGATGCCCTTTTCGCCCAACAGCAGACGCACTTTGCGCGAAAAGGGGCAGAGCGGGAATTGATAGAGTTGCCACATGCTGATGCGACTAGCGCAGGTCGCAGCGAAAGGACAGCCCGCGCTTTCCTACACGCGGCGCGCCATGGTAATATGCGCGCGGACGGAGCTATGGTCACGCGGCGGCATGTGGCGGCAGGCGGCGGTATGCATCGGTCCGCATCGGGGCTTAACTTGACACATTGCGCTTTTCACCACTGTCGTAAAATATGGCTAGTGGTTGAATTGAAAGGGTAAAACATCGCTGCTTAACTTGACACACTGTCAAGCAAAGCGCGCCACCCTTT
>JBEBHS010000051.1:0-12070 GCA_040080745.1 Sphingopyxis sp.
AACAACGGCTCGTGCAAACTCTTCTCGTTCGCCAAGCTGCACAAACTCTCACCGCAACAGACCCTGCACTGCTTCGGCGCTTACTACCGCGAAGACGTATTGCAACATCCACAAGGAACAGACCATCAGAACATCCGCAACTTCATCAAGCATGGTTGGGATGGTGTGGTGTTTCAGGGAGATGCGTTGAAGCTGAAATTATCCAATTGAACCGAATCAGTTCCTTCCCCCATGCAGGTAACCAGCGACTTGCCAGCTTGCTGGCTTAGTCGATTGGCTAGTAGTTTCATCAGGGAAGGCTACACCCGCAAGGGGTAGGCCGTGGTTGTACGGGGTTAAAGCCCCAACAACACACGCTCGGATGGGGGTAGAGTCAATGAGCTCAAACACTTCTACCCCCACCCTAACCCTCCCCCTGCATGGGGGAGGGGATGTTGTAGTTCCTAGCTGCTCAAACCAACCCCAACCTAACCTCGAAGCACGCACCACCTTCTGCACGTGGCAGGCAGCGCACGCTGCCGCCGTGGCGTTCGGCGATCTGCCGTACCAGCGCCAAGCCTAGGCCGTAACTGCCTTCTTTCTCACGACTACCCGCTGGGCGGTAGAACGGTTCGAAGATGCGCTCGCGTTCTTCTGCCGCGATGCCACTACCGTTGTCGCACACTTGGATCACGGCATTGCCCGCCTCTTGCCTCAAGCTGGCTTGCACCACATCACCACCGTGTCGCTTGGCGTTCTCCAACAGGTTACGCAGCAAACGACGCAACAGGCGATCGTCACCCTTGATGTTCAGCGGCACGGCTTCGCATTGCGCATCACTGCGCGCGCACTCTTCTGCCAACAGCGCGGCCAGATCGACATCGGTCGTTTGCAGCGGTTCGCGATTGGCATCCAAGCGACTCGCCAACAGGATTTCCTCGATGAGTTGATCCAACTCGGCGATGTCTTTGCGTAGTTCTTTTTGCAACTCAGGCACGGGGCGCTCGGCCTGCAACTCCAAGGCAAGGCGGATGCGTGTCAGCGGTGAACGTAACTCGTGTGAAGCATTCGCCAGCAGTTGTTTGTGCGCCAGCAGCAACGACTCCACACGCTCCGCCGCCTGATTGAAACTCTTCGCCAGCGACGACACCTCATCACACCCTTTGGTCTCCACGCGCGTCTTGAAATCGCCCTCACCCAGCGCCTCCACCGCCAACTTCAAACTCTCCAGTCGGCGCGTCATGCGGCGCGTCATCGGGTAGGCCACCACCGCGACCACCAAGCCGATCAACACCAACATCATGATGAAGGGGAACGGCATGCGCGGCGGGCCTTGTTGCGGCTGTGCCAGCAACCAGCGGCCATCGGGCAGATGCATGGCCCAAGCAGAATCGTGACCGTGACGATGAATCCAATCGTTGTCGTGCGCATCGGGCGGCGGTGCCATCAGCGGTGCGCCTGCATGTGCCAGCAATTGGCGATCATCGGAATACAAGGAGATGCGTGGCAACGCGGGGCGCGCCAGTTTTTCTAGCACGCTCTGTTGCTGTGCGGCGGGTGCATCGGGTGCGGGCAGTGCCAACATGATCACATCACGCACCGTGCCCATCACCTCGCTCTGCGGAGAGTTCTGTCCTTGGAAATGCCAGAACGCGCCCGCTAACACCACCAGCAATGCAAGGCTGGCGATCACGCCCATGTAGATCTGGAAATAGAGTTTCCTCATGCTGCCTCCTCGCCATCTTGATTGCGTGCGAATACATAACCGGCACCGCGCAGCGTGATGATGCGGCGCGGATGTTTGGGGTCTTCTTCGATCACCGCGCGGATGCGCGAGATGTGCACGTCGATGGAGCGGTCGAACGCTTCCAGCGGCTCGCCCTTCACTGCATCCAACAGATGTTCACGACTCATCACCCGCCCCGGCTTCTCTGCCAACGCTAGCAGCAGATCGAACTGATACGACGTCATCTCGCATGCCGCGCCATCCACTCGCACCTGCCGCGCACCACGGTCAATCTCCAACTTGCCGAAGCGCAACACATCACCATTACCCGCCTTTCCGCGACGCAGGATGGCCTTGAGTCGAGCCAACAACTCGCGCGGCTCGAAAGGCTTGGGCAGGTAATCGTCCGCGCCCATCTCTAACCCAAGGATGCGATCCATCGCCTCACCGCGCGCGGTGAGCATCAATACGGGAATGGTAGAAAAGGAGCGCAGCTGGCGGCAGGCATCCAAGCCATCGCCATCCGGCAACATCAGGTCTAACACCAGCGCATCGAACGCCTCTTGCTTCAACACCTGCAAACCGCTGGCGATGGTGTGACGCGAAGTCACGTGATATCCGGCATCGCCCAGATACTGTTGCAACATGGCGCACAGGCGTTCGTCGTCGTCGATGATGAGGATGTGATGGTTCATGTGAGATTTCCAAAAAGTTGCCCCGCATCATACCAAGCGGGGCAGCCTTCAAAACGCCGTCATTCCCGCGCAGGCGGGAATCCAGTTTCTAATCAAACTAGGCTCCCGCCTTCACGGGAGCGACGAACCTTATTGATGCTTAACCGTGATGCATCCAGCCGTGGCGCTTCTCCATCTTCTCGGCCAGTTTGGCGCGTTGCTCTGGCGTCAACACCTCAGCGATATCTTGCATGGTCTGTGTCGCCAACTTGCTGGCCTCATCTGCCAGTTTGATCTGCTCTGCACGCAAGGTCTCGATAGCTGCCTTGTCGATCGTCGCTGCGGACATCAACTTGCCGATCTGGTGATGGTTGTCACGCAACTTCTCAGCCAACGGCGCGCCCTTCTCTACCGATGCCTTCACGATGGCAGATGCCTTCGCCTTTTGCTCATCGTTCGCCTTCACATCATCCAGCATGTGTTTCACACCGCGCTCGGCGAACTTGTTCATCTGCTCCACATCCATCGGTTTGCCAGACATGAACGCCTGTGGCCCGCCGTGATGTCCGAAGCCTGGCTCACATGCATATGACTTGCCCGCAAAGAAACCGAGACCGAACACCAGCATGACGCCCAGCACCTTGCCGAAGCAGCGACCGCGATGGCCACCATGGCAATGGCGCTCATGTCTTTCGCTACCGCAGCAACGGCCTTGAGTCTCTTTGTTCGTATCTTGCGTAGTTGTAGTTTGCTCACTCATCTCATTCTCCTTGATCGGTTGATGCCGCACCGTGTGTAGCGGCTGAGTGGCACTTTATGAGCGCGCCATTGCGGCGGTTTGTACGCAAGGTAAAGATTTGTAAAGCGGTGCCACCCGCCGCGCCGAATTGCAGCGCAGCCCCACCAGTTGCGATGAAGAATGAAAGATTTAATTGCGAGCACTTTATTAAGCGTATAGCATAGAAACACTTAATAAGAATGTCGCCATTAAACCTTTCAAATGCGCAAAACCGATCTTCATCCCGACCTAAAAAGAACCTGTGTGCCGATACCTGAACATTCGGGATGTTTTGCCGTGATTCCTCCCGCAGTGCCTGTCAGCGTCAATGTCCCCGCTTGTCATGGGCTGCTGGTGCTCGCCCAAAGGGAGCTGGAGCTGCTGACCGATGCGATCAACCGAAATCCGCGCGAAGCTGAGTTGCTGATGTACATGCTGAATCGGCGCGAGGCGGTTGACAGCAGCCAGATCGAAGGCACACACACCGGCTTCGATGGCCTGCTGATACACGAGATCGAAGCAGGAACAGAAGACGAGATCACCGATAGCGATGCCAACGCAACCATGAACTATGTACGCGCCTTCATGGCGGGCGCGCGCGAGATCGACCTCCACGGTCAAGCAGCGCTGAACCTAAACCTCGTCCGCAATCTGCATGCGCAATTGATGGCGGGGCAAACCCAATATGCGCCCGGGCAATGGCGCGATCGGCAAAATTTCATCGGCCTACGCATGGAAACGGCACGCTACATCCCGCCGCCCCCCGGCGAAGTACCGCGTCTAATGGAAGACCTGCTCGGCCTGTTGCAATACGAGCCGGATGGCGTTGCGGTAGTTACCGTGCTGCTGCGCGCCGCCATCGCCCATGTGCAATTCGAAGCGATCCACCCATTCTTGGACGGCAACGGCCGCACCGGTCGCTTACTGCTGCCGCTGATGCTCAAGGCTGAGGGCAAGCCGCCCATCCATCTCGCCTCGTTCCTGAAACTGCGCCAGCAGGAATACTACGACGCACTATTGCAAGCGCAGACCAAGCTGAATTGGGAACCGTGGATACGCCTCTTTCTGGAATGCGTGATCGCCTCATGCCGACACACCACCAGACTGTTCGATGACATGCGCGCCATACACCAACGCTGGCAAAACCTGCTGACCCAACAAGGCAAGCGCCGACACGCCACCATCTGGAAAGTAGGCGGGTTGCTGCTGGGGCAACCCGTGGTAACGATCAACTCGATCACTCAAAGTCTGGGCGTCACTTTCCCCGCAGCCAACGATGCCGTATCCGAATTGGTTGCGCTGGACATCCTGCGCCCCGCCACCCAGCAAATGCGACACCGCGTCTTTCATGCCCACGAAGTGATGAACGTGCTCTACAGCGGGCTTGATGCAGTGATTGAGGATGTCGGGCAACACACCTGAGTCAATACCTGAGACGATGATCGAGTCGAATGCCAATTCCTCAGTTTCATTGACACAGCCTGCCGCGCTCAAATACAGTTCGCCCCACTTGCAGAACTGCCCGATGCACATCACGCCACATGAATGGCGCGAGGCACACAGCAGAATCCCCAGAACAGTGAGGCTGGCGCAAGACAAGAACCCGCAACGACGGGTATAAACCAGCATCACGACTGTTCGCAAAAGGGGAAGCACTGCACATGACCACCTCAGTTACACAGATCGAATCGAACGTTTTTTGTTTGAGGTCACAAATTGTGACCTCAAGTCGGAGCACCTCCATCCCCTCTCCCGTTCGGGGAGAGGGCTAGGGAGAGGGTAGAAACCATGAGCCAAAACGCCAACCCTCTCTCCGCCAGCGAACCCTGGAACCTCGTCGCCGATGGCTACGCCGAGACCACCATGCTCGTGTTCGAAGGGTTTGCCGACGAGGCCATCGCCGCCAGCAAACTCAAACCCAACTCCACCGTGCTCGATGTCGCCTGCGGCCCCGGCACACTCGCGCTGCGGCTCGCGCAGCATGCCGAACAAATACACGGCATCGATTTCTCCGAAGCCATGCTCGCCGTGTTCCGCAACAAGATCGAACAAGCCGGACACCGCAACATCGCCCTGCACTGCGGCGATGCGCAGACCCTGCCCTATGCCGATGCCACCTTCGACGCCGCCTTCTCGCTGTTCGACCTCATGTTCTTCCCCGACCGCAAGCAAGGCTTCGCCGAAATCTACCGCACGCTCAAACCGGGCGGCAGCATCGCCATCACCAGTTGGGCATCCGTGGACCAATCACCCGCCATGCAAACCATGTTCGGCGCAATGCGCGCCATCAAGCCCGACCTGCCGCAACCGCAACGCTCCGTCACCACACTGGAAAACCCCGAGCGTTTCAAACAAGAAATGGAAGAAGCCGGCTTCCGCAACATCGAGATACGCAGCGTCACCAAAGCCTTCCCCGTCGGCAGCACCGACGAATTCTGGAACCATATGGTCAAAGGCAGCGCGCCGATACAGATGATGAAGAAGGGCTTGGGTGAAGAGCTGTGGCGCGAGAAGGAAAAGCTGGCACTGGCTTGGCTGGAAGAGACACTGCCAACGCTGAAAGGGCCGCTGACTTCGGATGCTTGGCTGGGGGTGGGGGTGAAGTAGCGCCCATGCAGTCAATTACGTGAAGAAATCAGATAGATCATATTTAATTTGCTGAAGAAAGACTTGAATGAATACCGCAATGAATGCCGCAAAGAAATATCTAAGCAAATGGCTTGTGTTCTTAATTCAACAATTACATACAGCAGATAACTACGTAACTAGACATTTGGATATTGCAAATCCAAAAGGCTACGACGACCTAACTCCTATTGATAAAGCAGATGAAGACAAGAATTATTCCGAAGCACTCATATGGGCACTAAAAAATCCAAGTGTAAAAAATATCGCTATCACCGGTCCATATGGCTCGGGCAAGAGCAGTGTCCTGCGAACCTTTGAAAAGGGACACAAGGGATTTTCATATTTGAATATCTCCCTTGGCGCATTTAAAGATGACATTCAAATCAAAGATACGGATGCAAATCGGAATGCACTTATAGAAAAAAGTGTTCTGCAACAGGTCTTCTATCGCATTGGAGAGCATGCAGTTCCACATTCCAGATTTCAACGAATCAAAGAGATTCCTTATCTTTACAACCTACTCAAATCTAGCGCATTAGCCTTGTGGCTTGTAGTTGCAGGGTATGTATACGCCCCCAATAATAAAGTTTTTGAAAGTCTATTAGGGAAAGCTGCTTTTAAAGATGAGACCTACTTTTACCATGCCACGCTGATAACCATCTTGGGGATGGCCTTAATTATCAATGAAGCTATTCGACTCTTTAGCAATACCCGTCTGAGCAAAGTCAATTTCCAAGAAGGGGACATAGAGTTTGACGAAGATCGTGGCGATTCCATTTTAAATAAGCACCTAGATGAAATCCTCTACTTCTTCGAAAAAACAAAATTCGACGTAGTGGTAATCGAGGATCTAGACCGTTTCGACGAGGTTGATATTTTTGTTAAGCTTCGAGAACTGAACACGCTAATCAACAACTCCGAGCAAATCGCCAGAAAAATCGTCTTCATATACGCCATCAAGGACGACGTATTCAAAGACGCGAACCGCACGAAGTTTTTTGACTTCATCATCCCAATAATCCCGGTCATTAACACCTCAAATTCCGGCGATGTACTACTCAAGAAGCTATCCGACTCATTTGCAAAAGATGAAATCCAAGAAACCTTTGTAAGCGATATCACTCTCTATATTGAAGATATGCGGATGTTGAAAAACATCTATAACGAATTTGTCCTCTACAAGAATAAATTATGTTCGGTCGGCGGCATTGAGTTACCACTAGAAAAGTTGCTTGGATTTATCGTCTACAAGAATAAGTACCCCAATGACTTTGCGAAACTAAACTCGAATGAAGGTATGGTCGCGGAAATATTTAAGAAAAAAAGAATTCTTATTGAACGTTCAACCCATTCACTTAACACAGAGATAGATAAGTTGAAAATGGAGTTAGCTCAAATCAATGCAGAAACCCTAAACGACGTTAAGGACTTACGAAGAACCTACTTAGCTGCAATATTCGAAATGCTTCCGAACCTGCAATATCTGTCAATCAATAATACCCAGAAAAGAGTGGCCGACTTTTTGGATGAAACCTTATTTAAACAATTGCAGGCACAGTCACAGATACCCTATTACGTCTTCAATAACAATTACCCACAGAACTCGAATCTCACCTTTAAATCAATTGAGGAGCATCTTGGAACAAGAGGACCCTACTCTCAAAGAGAGCTTTTGATCAATAAAAAGGGAAATGGGCGGATAGAAGAAATCAAAAAGAATATTGCAGCACTGAATGAAAAAGTTCGGGATATAAAGTCATCTAGCCTTAAAGGCCTAATTGATGCATTTCCAACAGAGGATTTTTTTGATGGCCCAATTAAGGATGAGAAGTTACTGACCTACCTAATCAGGACGGACTATATAAATGAGAATTACCACGATTTTATTTCCTTCTTCTACGAAGGTAGCATTACAAGAAACGATCAGGAGTTTTTACTCAGTATAAAAAACCAGGAACCGCTCGAGTTTACTCACACATTAGTTAAGATCGATGCAGTAATCAAACGCTTGAGTCGAACAGACTACAAAGAGTCGGCAGCACTCAACTTTGATTTAATTAGCACACTGCTAAAAACAACCGCCAACCTAGATCAACTTAACGTAGTTTTGGCACAGCTCTGTAACAACGAGAAACGCTCACTTGAGTTCATTGATACATACTTGTCGAATCAGGCAGATGCAGGGCTGTTAATTAATGAAATTTGTAGGCGCTGGAAGGGATTTTGGAAATGCGTTTCACAAGATGCCAACTATCCGACAGATACGATTAACGGCTATTTAAAATTGATCCTCATTTATGCAGAAATCCCCAATATCCTAAATGTGAATGTCGACTCATCTCTAACTAAATACATTTCAGAAAAAAGTAATTTCCTCGAATTCGCTACCGACATAAGGGATGTTACAAAACTAGAAAATACCTTAGCAAAGCTGGAAGTGAAATTTACTGGACTCGTCAGACCTGATGCCAATAAAGAACTTTTTGAGTACCTATATAAAAACTCCCTATATGAGATTAATACCCATATGGTTGAGCGAATAATCCAATACTTCAATCCTGACATTCTGAAGACGAACTCGATAGACACTTCAAATTTCACCGTCATACTTCAATCCAAGTGCAACGAACTAATTTCATACGTCAACTCCAATCCAAATTTGTATGTAGAAAATGTTTTACTAAGGAATGAGGATGGAATTGATGAAAGAGAGGATGCCCTATTAGCACTCTTAAATAATAACGACATTGATGTAGAAGGAAAAACTGCAATCCTTAACAAGCAAAAAATGCCGATAACAAAGATTACCGATATTCACGATCATGAGCTTTGGGGAGCAATTATCCAATCATCAAAAGTCGTTGCCACATGGGAAAATCTACTCGCATATTTCGGCGAAAAGAAAGTCTTGGATGATGCATTGGTGGCGTTTGTTGAGCAAACAGAGAATTACAAAGAGCTAGCAAAGTACCGCCTAAAGGAAACTGAAATTATCCCGATAGATCTGATTCAACTTATTTCGAAACAGATTCTTCTATCAACTGAACTATCTGATGAGTGCTATTTTTACCTCATTAAATGCATTCCATATTGGTACCCTGACTTACCTGGGATTGAGAAACTATCCAATGCCAAAATAAGCCACATCATAAGTCACGGAAAGTTGCAGTTCACGGAGCCGAACTTTAATGCCCTGAAGAATCACTTCAACAATCAATACGCCTCTCTTGTTGAAAAGAATGTTGACTCCTACTTGAAAGAAATCGAGAAGTTTACGTTGGACCCCACAGGGTTGATGCACCTTATCAAATCCAAAGTTGTTTCAACTGATCAGAAAATTACCATTCTCAATAGCGTTGATGCGGGCATCATTGACGACAATACCGATTTAGTCCGCCTAATCTTTGAATTTTTGCTTAGTCAAAATTCATGTCCGAAGTTAAATCTTTCCTTAGTAGAGAGCCTTGTTGCACAAAGCCTCCCCATTGATGAAAAGGTAAAGCTCATTGTCAATCAAGCCGCGGATTTGGCGACTTCAGAAATTGAAAATTTGCTAACCCTGAGTGGCCCACCAATTTCCGGCATTCCCAATAATCAGAAGCCAACCGTTGAGAATAATGAAACGTATAAACAACTGGCAGAGATGCTTATTGATAAGGGGATTCTTTCCTCATTTAAAGAAGAAGATGAGGACACGATTAGGATGTATCCCAAGAAATCTTAATTCTTAAGCATATCCACAGATATCCTTTACCCCTAACCACGCCCCATGGCCACCCTAATCCCCACCCTCGGCTCCGCCCGCTTCGATGCGCGCGGCGAGTTACGTCTCGCCGAACGGTTGAAGGATTGCCTCGAAGACAACGCCTGGGTGTGGCACAACATTCCAGTCGGGCCTTTCGGTAGGCATCCCGATTTCGTGACGTTGCATCCGCAGCAGGGCATTGTGGTGCTGGAGGTGAAGGACTGGCGGCTGGATACGATAGGCAATGCAAACAGCAAGCAGGTCGAGCTGATAACCGATCGCGGCAATGTGTCCGTTGACAATCCCTTCGCGCAGGTGCGCGGCTACATGTTCAACGTGGTCAATACGCTGAAGCATGACCCGCTGCTGGTCATCGAGAGCGGTGGTTTCAAGGGGCAGCCGGTGTTTTCTTTTGGGCATGGTGTGGTGTTCGCCAACATCACGCGCAAGCAGTTCGACGGGACCGATCTACATGAGGTGTTTCCGCCGGAGCGCTGCATCTTCCGCGATGAAATGACGGAGAGCATCGACCCCGATGCCTTCCGCGAGCGTGTGTGGCGCATGGTGTCGCGCCGCATTGGGTCGGGATTGTCTCTGCCGCAAATTGATCGCGTTCGTGCAATTTTATTCCCTGAGATTCGCGTCACGCAGATTGCGCTGCCGTTCGACGAACCACATTCCGATGCTTCGCCCGCAGATGACCGCTTGCTTGAGGTGATGGACATGCAGCAAGAGTTGCTGGCGCGCAGCATGGGCGAGGGTCACCGCATCGTGCGCGGCGTGGCGGGCTCGGGCAAGACGCTGATTCTGGCGTTCCGCGCCGAGCAGATCGCGCGCGCGGCGAGCCGCCCGGTGCTGCTGTTGAGTTACGCGAACGGCATCTCGGGTCGGCTGGAGAATGCGATGCAGGACAGAGGGGTGGAGGACAAGGTGGTCACTTTGACCTTCCATTCCTGGTGCTACAAAATGCTGCGTACTTATGGCCTGCCGATTCCAACCGAAAAAGAGTTTCCCAACTTTACAGAGCGGCAAGCTGCCAATGTGCAAGCCGTGCTCGATGCTACCGAGCGTGGGCTGATTCCGGGCGGGCAGTACGACGCGGTGCTGATCGACGAGGCGCATGACTTCGAAACTGAATGGCTGGCGCTGGCGGCGAAGATGGTCAACCCGGACACGAAGGCGCTGATGATCGTTTACGACGATGCGCAGGCGATCTACAAAGGCCGCAAACGCCCGGTGTGGAAGCAGCTCGGCATCGAGGCCGCCGGACGCACCACGGTGCTCAAGGTGAATTACCGCAACACCGCGCAGATATTGCGCTTCGCGCGCAAGTTCGCCGCCGATGTGATCGGCGCACCGGGCGTATGCGCCGGTGACGAGAGCGCGATCTTGATGCCGGAAGATGGCGGACGCGATGGTGTGGAGCCAGTGGTGCGCCAGTGCGTGAGCTATGACGGCGAAGCCCATGCGATTGCGGAATGGCTGCTCGGACGCAAAGCCGCTGGGTATGAATGGGGGCAGATGGCGGTGCTGTATCCACGGCATTTCATCGGTGAAAAATTCGAGAAGATTCTAGTGAAATCTGGTGTGCCTGTAGACGTAGCTAAGGATCATGGTAACCGCGTGGAGACAGAGCGGGACGCGGTGCGATTCCTCTCTATGCACAACGCCAAAGGGCTAGAGTTCCCCTGCGTGGCGATTGGTGGATTGGGTGAGTTGAAAAAACCCGAAGAGATCGAAGACGACATCCGCCTCACCTACGTCGCCATCACACGCGCCACGCATGAGGCGTTCATCACTTACTCGAACATGTCGGAGCTGGTTGGCAGATTAGTGGTGTAGTCCGGCACAATGTCGCACCCCGGTTTCCCCGCCTTAACCGGCACGCATCCATTACACTCTCACCCTCAAGTCCGCCCCAACTCTGCAAAGGTTCACCATGTACCCCGTTCACGACGACGATGCCGCCCTGCTGTTGTCCCTCACCGTTGCGGCCAAGCGTCGCCCGGCCGCGCTGGACGAGATCATCACCGCGCTGGCCATGGCCCAGCACGGCGAGATCCCGGCCAAGACCAAACTGGTGGACGCGTTTGCGCGCATGGGCGTTTGTGGCCTGATCGCCGAAGCAGAGGGTGGCTATACCCTCACTGCTGCGGCGCAAGCGATGATGGCGGTGCTGCGCGCCAAGGATGACAGTGCCACCCGGCTGGCCCGCATCAAGCAACAGCTCACCGACTTTGATGCGAAGGACAAACACCCAAGCATTCGTGTCACTCAAGAGCAGTTGCTGGTGGCGATCCAGAGCTACAAGGTGGCTGAACGCAGCCACAAGGGCAAGAACATACAGACCGACAAACCCAAGACGAAGACCAACTGGATCCCGACCAAGGATCTGGTACAGGGCAAACAGCATCTACCCTCCAATCGCCGCAAAGCGTAACTCTGCCAGCCCGTGTAGCTCCGATTAACGTGGCGTAATCGGAGGTATGACATTCGTGCGCTTACGCTGTGCTAATCGCAGCTGCGGAGCTGAACCCAGA
>JBEBHS010000069.1:0-2771 GCA_040080745.1 Sphingopyxis sp.
CGACATGAAGATGGCCGGCATGAACGGCCTCGAACTCGGCCAGCGCATCAAGGCCGACCCCGGCCTCGCGGCCATCCCCCTGGTCATGGTCACCTCCACCCAATACCTGGGCGAAGCCGCCGAAGCCAAGAAGGCCGGGTTCGCCTCCTACCTGATCAAGCCCATCCGCAAGGCCGACCTCCACCAGGGCCTGCTGGATGCGCTGGTGCCCGGCCCGGGCTTGCCCGCCGAGGCCACCGCCCCCCCCACCGCCCCAGCCGCCCAGCTCACCGCCCTGCGGGTCCTGCTGGCCGAGGACAACCCCGTCAACCAGGAAGTCGCCCGGCACATGCTGCAAGGCTTCGGCTGCTCGGTGGAGCTGGCCGACAACGGCCAGGCAGCCCTCCGGGCGGTCGGACAAAACGCCTACGACCTCGTGCTGATGGACTGCATGATGCCCGAAATGGACGGCTACCAGGCCACCGCAGAAATCCGTCGCCGGCAAGGCGCAGGCCAACTGCCCCACTTCCCCATCATCGCCCTGACCGCCAACGCCATTGAAGGCGACCGCGAAAAATGCCTGGTCGCTGGCATGGACGACTACCTGGCCAAGCCGTTCAGGGCCGAAGCCCTGCTGCGCGTGGTCAAGTCGTGGGCAAAGCCCGCCCTGGCGCTGGCCGTTGCCCAGGCAGGAGCACCCGAACCCACGCCCGAACCGCCCGCCAGCACAGAAGCGTGCCTCAATGCCACCGCCCTGGAGACGATCAGCGGCCTGGACCCCGACGGCGGCGACGGCTTCCTGCACCACATCGTCGCCCTGTACCTGGACAATGCCGGCAAGCTGCTGGAAGCCCTGGAAGCGGCCTGGGCGAAGGGTGAGCTTGATGCCATCCGGTCTGTCTCCCACACCCTGAAGTCCAGCAGCAACCAGGTGGGCGCCCATCGGCTGGCGGAACTGTGCCGGGCAGTGGAAAATGAGGCGCGCAACCAGCGCTATGACAGCTCGGGGCAGGCGCTTGCCCGCATCCGGCAGGAGTTCACCGACACCCGGGCGGCGCTGGGGGCTTATCTTGGCTCATCTTCCCCCGTCACTTAAGGACTGCCATGCCGGACCAAGCCCACATCCTTATCATCGACGATGACCCGGTCATCCGCCTGCTGGTCGCCAAGGCGCTCCAGGCGATAGGGCTGCGCACGAGCGAGGCCGGCAGCGGCGAAGACGGCCTGCGGCTGTTCGCCGAACGCGGTGCGGACGCAGTCTTGCTGGATGTCATCATCCCGGACGGCATGGACGGCTTTGCCGCCTGCACCAGCCTCAGGGCGCTGCCGGGTGGCCAGCACATCCCCGTGCTGATGATGACCGGGCTGGACGACCTGGGGTCGGTCAACCGCGCCTACGAGGCCGGGGCCACCGACTTCATCACCAAGCCGATCAACCTCCCGCTGCTAGGGCACCGGGTCCGCTACATGCTCAGGGCCAGCCACACCACCCAGTGCCTGCTGGACAGCGAGAAACGCCTGCACCGCATGGCCTATTTCGACAACCTGACCGACCTGCCCAACCGCCAGTTTTTCCAGGAACACCTGCAGATGATGGTCGCCCTGGCGCACCGGGAAAAGCTGACCTTGGCCGTGCTGTTCCTGGATCTTGACGGCTTCAAGCGCATCAACGACACCCTGGGACACCACCTGGGCGACCTGGTCTTGCAGGCCACCGGCGAGCGCCTGCGCAAGAGCCTCAGGGCCAGCGACGCGCTGATCCGCATGGGCGGCGTGACCCAGGACGGCATCTCGCTGGCGCGCCTGGGGGGCGACGAGTTCACCGTGCTGCTGTCGGTGATCGAGCGCAGCGAGGATGCCGCCACCGTCGCCGAGCGCATCCGCACTTGCCTCGCCGAACCGCTCACCATCGGTGACCACGAACTCTACACGACCACCAGCATCGGCATCGGCATCTTCCCCGATGACGGCGAGACCGCCGCCGACCTGCTGAAAAACGCCGACCTGGCCATGTATTACGCCAAGCGGGCGGGCGGCAACACCTACCGGTATTTCTCGACCAACATGACCGAGACGGCAAAACGTCGGCTCAGCCTGGAAAACCACCTCCACAAGGCCATCGCGCGTGCCGAGCTGGAACTGTATTACCAGCCGCAGCTGGATCTTGTGACCGGGGCGTTTTGCGGGGTCGAGGCCTTGCTGCGCTGGGACAGCGAGGAGCTTGGCCGGATTTCCCCGGCCGAATTCATCCCCCTGGCGGAGGAGACCGGCCTGATCGTCAGCATCGGCGAATGGGTGCTGCGCACCGCGTGCGTGCAGGCAAAACGCTGGCACGACCAGGGCATGCCGCTGGGGCGCATGGCCGTCAACGTCTCGGCGATGCAATTGCTGCACAAGGGCTTCCCGGCGCTGGTCGCAAAGGTGCTGGCCGAGACCGGGCTGGCCCCGGGCAGCCTGGAGCTGGAAGTGACCGAGAGTGCGCTGATCTCCGAGGAGGACAGCATCCTGGAAGTCCTGCACGCCCTCAAGCGGATCGGCGTGCTGCTGGCGATAGACGACTTCGGGACGGGCTACTCCAGCCTGAGCCGGCTGAAGAACTTCCCCATCGACCGGCTGAAGGTGGACCAGAGCTTTGTCCGCGACATCGAGCGGGACCCGGCCAACGCCGCGATCGTGGCGGCGATCATCGCCATGGCCGCAGGCATGGACATGGCGGTCATCGCCGAGGGCGTGGAGACCCAGGGCCAACTGGACTTCGTGCGGGGCAAGCGCTGCCATGAGGTGCAGGGCTA
>JBEBHS010000016.1:0-51362 GCA_040080745.1 Sphingopyxis sp.
GCGGGTGGGTGGGTGCGGGGGCGGTCATCCGCTGCTCTCCTCACCCAATGACGGATCAACCTTGTCGATCGCGGCAAACAGGAGGGTCAGCGCTTCGCGGTCCGCTTCAGGGATTTCGGGGCGCCATATCTCGAATAACAAGATAGTGCGGTTGCTGGTTCCGCGATTCCATGCCTCATGCTCCATACTGTCGTCAAAGATCAGCATTTCGCCATAGCGCCATCCGCGCGTCTCGTGCCCGACGCGCAGACCGCAGCCTTCGGGCGCAACCAATGGCAAATGGCAGATGAGGCGGGTGTTGAGCATACCGTGGTGCGGCTTGATGTGCGTCCCCGGCATCAGGCGCGAATAGAGCGCCATCGGCGATCGGCGCGCGATGACGGGTTGAGGGGTGTTGGCGAGCGCGGCCATGGTTTGCGGCACACGCCGACCAAGATCGGTTATCGCGCCGTTACGCCACAGATAGGCCGCTCCCCATGAGGGATCTTCGAGCAAATGGTTGTTCGGGGCAGGGCGCGAGTCTGAACGCAGAACATAGGGGATGAAGGCTTGCGCGTCCTCGGCAAGCGCCTGAAACTCGTTCAACAACACATCGGTATGCGTTTCAAAATCAGCGACCCAATCAAACTCGTGCCGCTCATAAAAGGCGCGCTGCGGCAGGCCGGGGTAATAGAACATGCTCGGTTGTTGAAAATGAAGGTCTGCTTCGCCCTTCAGCACGGCCAGCGCGTGCTGAAAAACAGGGCCACCCAAGCCAGCGGCACCGCTAGCCGCAATTTCGGCGTTCAGATGCTCGGTAAAGCGGGCCTGTGTAGAGGCGATATAGGTTTTGGCGCGCGCAAGCATCGGGTGCAGAGGCGCCGGGGGCGGTGTCACCGACGCCTGCGCTAAAGCCGCGCGAAACCAGGTTATCGCTGCGCGGTCATCGTGGATATGGGCAAAGGCCTCACCCATCGCGAGCAGCGCCCCCATATCGCGCGAATTCTGGCGCAGAACGATATGCAATGCGGCGATTTCGCCCTGAATATCGCCTTGCCGCCGACAGGCCTGGGCGTGCTGCCATGCTTGCGGCACAGTCATGGGCTGTTCGGGTGCAATCGTCATATTCATGCCTTAACGGCCATTCCACCGCACGTGCAACCAAGGATCGCTAAGTCGCAACATGGCATAGCTATCAGGCGATGCTGATAAAGCTGTCGAGCACGCGCTTTTCTCCCGCCGTTTCAAACGCGATTTCCAGTTTGTTGCCGTCGATGTCGGAGATGGTGCCATAGCCGAACTTGTCGTGGAACACGCGCATGCCGATGGCAAGGTCACCGCGTGGTTTTGCTTTAATGGGCGCTGGACGCGGCTCGTTCGTGCTAGCAGCCACCGCACGCTGCCACCCAGGGCCGTAACCGCCGCCCGGCGTATCAACAAAGGGGGTTAAGCCATTGCCCCATCCGCCACGCCAAGCACCCTGGCCCCCGCTAGGCGTGCTGTCCTGTTCGATATGCTCAGCCGGCAGTTCGGCGATGAAACGCGACGGGATCGCGCTTTGCCACTGGCCATAGACGCGGCGGTTGGCGGCGTGAAAAATGCTGCACTGTTGCCGTGCGCGGGTGATGGCGACGTAAGCAAGCCGCCGTTCCTCCTCCAGCGATTTGAGCCCGCCCTCATCGAGCGCGCGTTGTGACGGGAACAGGCCGTCCTCCCAGCCCGCAAGAAACAGTTGGTCAAACTCCAGCCCCTTGGCGGCGTGTATGGTCATGATTGTCACGCTGGGTTGATCGCTGGTCGCATCATTATCCATCACCAGCGCGACGTGATCGAGAAAGTCGCCGAGCGTATCATAGTCCTCCATCGCGCGGATAAGCTCGCTTAAGTTTTCGAGCCGCCCCGCAGCATCGGGGCTTTTATCTGCGGCCAGCATGGCGTTGTAACCCGATTCGTCGAGGATGAGCTGTGCCAGCGCGGCATGGCTGGTGGCGGCCGCAACGGTGCGCCACCTGGCAAGCTTCTCCGCAAAGCCCGCGATGCTTCTCCGCGCTTGCGGTGTGCCTTCATGGCTCTTGGCTAACACAGCGCAGGCATCGAGCAAGGGAATGCGCTCTGCGCGCGCTATCGCGTGCAAAAGCGCCACAGCCTTGTCGCCAATCCCGCGCCTTGGCACGTTGATGATGCGCTCAAACGCCAGATCATCTGCCGCTTGGTTGACGAGCCGCAAATAGGCGATGGCATCGCGGATTTCGGCGCGCTCATAGAAGCGAAAGCCGCCGATCACGCGGTAGGGCACACCGATGTGGATGAAGCGTTCCTCGAACTCGCGCGTCTGGAACCCTGCTCGGACAAGGATGGCCGACCCGTCGAGTGACGAGCCGGCGCGCATCTTATCCTCCAATTGCTCGCCAACCCGACGCGCTTCTTCGGGCCCATCCCACACACCGATGATGCGCACCTTGTCGCCGCCCTCGACCTCGGTCCATAAGGTTTTACCCAGCCGACCACCATTTTGCGCGATCAACCCCGATGCCGCCCCCAATATGTGCGCGGTCGAGCGATAATTTTGCTCGAGCTTGATGACCGCCGCGCCGGGGAAATCGCGTTCGAACCGCAGGATATTGGCGACCTCGGCCCCGCGCCAGCTATAGATCGACTGGTCATCATCGCCGACCACCGCGATGTTGCGCCGCTCCTGCGCCAGCAGCCTCAGCCACAGATATTGGACAGCGTTGGTGTCCTGATACTCATCGACCAAGATATAGCGAAACCGCTGTTGATACTGTTCGAGCACATCGCGGTGGCTGCGCAATATCACTAGCATATGCAGCAGCAAGTCGCCAAAATCGCAGGCATTGAGCGTGCGCAAGCGGTCCTGATAGGCGCGGTAGAGGTGCGCACCCTTGCCACCCGCAAAGCCATCGTCATCGCCGGGTTTGACGTCATCGGGTGTCAGGCCGCGATTTTTCCAGCGGTCGATAATCGCCGCCAAGGCTTTGGCAAGCCAGCGTTTTTCGTCAATCCCTGTCGCCACAATGAGCTGCCGCAGGACACGCAGCTGGTCATCGGGGTCGATGATCGTGAAATTGCTGCGCAAGCCCACCAATTCGGCGTGGCGGCGCAGCATCTTGCCCGCCACCGCGTGGAAGGTGCCGAGCCACGCCATGCCTTCGCTCACTGGGCCGATCAATCCTGCGACACGTTCACGCATTTCGCGCGCGGCCTTGTTGGTGAATGTAACGGCAAGGATTTGCGAAGGGTAAGCCAATCGTTGATGGACAATATGCGCGAGCCGTGCGGTCAGCGCCGATGTTTTGCCGGTGCCTGCACCCGCCAGTATCAGCACCGGACCTTCGGTGGTCAGCACCGCCTGACGTTGCGGAACATTGAGGCCGCGCAGATAAGCAGGTTCATCGGTTCGCGATAATGTGTCGGGCTGGTTCACCCGTGAACGGTTAGGGAACGTTCGCCTTTGGTGCAACCCTTGCGTTCAGCGATTGCCACCAGATGCAGTTCGCGCAGATGCCAACCGATTTGCTGATGCAAGCGCACTGGGAACGCGCGGCCATTGCCCCTGCGCCAGCGTGGCACGCGTGTCGCTAACCGTTCCCAATTGCTGTTCGTAAATCCACAAATTACGCAGCACAGTGCCAACATAGCCGCGCGTTTCCCAATAGGGAATCGATTCGATGTAAAGCAGCGGGTCACCGCCATCGCGGATTTCGCTGTTCCAACGTGCAACCGGCGTCGGGCCGGCATTATAGGCAGCGATGACTTTGGGCAGCAGCCCGCCCGTGACGCCACCATCGCGTAAATATTCGATATAGGATTGGCCCATCGCCAGATTGACCGACGGATCGGTCAACCGCCCGCCCGTGCTCGCCAGCCCCATGTCACCGGCGGTGCCGGGGCGAACCTGCATCAGGCCAACCGCGCCAGCCGGGCTGACCACGCGTGCGCGGAACTGCGACTCCTGAAGCGTGTGCGCAAATACGAGCGCCGGGTTAATTCGCCACCCCGTTGTCGGGGTCCATTGCGGCGCAGGAAAGCGCGCTATCGTCGTCTGTCGCATCCCGCCCGGGGCGTTGTGTGCCAGATAGAGTTGGGTTTCGGGCAGATTAAGATTGGCAGCCACCGCCAGCAGCGCCGCATGGTCGCTGGCCGAACCGATCCGCGCCTGATGGCGCAGCGTTTCATCCGCCAGCGCTGTTTCACCGATAGCGACGAGCGCCACAGCAGCGCGGACATTACGCGCCGATGAAACGCTTGATGTGTTGGAAACCCCATTGCCGCGTGTGTCGCGGCGTATCCCCAAAACTTCTGCGGCCAATTGCCCGTAAAATGTCTCGTTCAGAGCGGCAGCACGGGCGTAGGCTGGCGCAGATTCTTGTGGCTCTGCGCATGCGGCCGCAGCGCGCGCGAACCAGAAATGGCCCGACGCTTCGAGATCTGGCTCGGATGCGCGGCCCGCAACGTTTCTGAATCCGGTCATCGCTGCACGGCAATCGCCGCTGCGCCAGCTCGCCAGCCCTTGTGCCCAATCGGCCTGAGCCAGCCACGGGCCGGTGCCCGATTGCGCCAAAGCGGCGACGCGGCGCGCATTGCCGTCGTCATTTTCGATATAATAGGACCAGGCGACGCGATAGCGATATTCGGTCAGCGCATCTGATGACAGACGGCCCCCCGCGGCGCTCAGCAGGGCTTCGGCTCCGGCGGGATCGTCCGCGCTGATACGGTCTTGAATGCCGCGCGCAAGATTGCCGACGCTGGCATCATCTACCGAACGCGGGTTGCCGCGGCGCGGCGATGCGCCGGCCCAGATAAGGCGTTGTTCGGTGGGAAGGGCAGGAAGGCCGGTGATCCCGCGGCTTGTCGCCAGCCGTTCCAGCTGCGCCGCCTGTGGCAAGTCGGTCGCGCGGCTGATGAGCGCGAGCAAGGCTGGGCCCTCAACACGCGGGCTGCCGGCCGCCAGATAGAGTTCCGATCTGGCAAAGGCCGCCAGTTCTGCGTCGCGCATCGCATCGATTTCGGCGCGCGCCGCATCCCAGCGCCCCGCACGTATGGCTGCCATTGCCGCCGCAAATGTGCCCGATGTCGATGCCGGGACGGAAATCGGTGGATTGGCGATCGGTGCCATCGCCATCGGCGGCGCGCCATCCTGGGCCAGTGCCGGAACGCTTGCGCAGGGCGCAATCAAAAACGTGGCCATGACAATGACGCGCAAACGCTGTGCAGAAAAATCAAATGTCATGGCTCAGATCAGCTCCCTAACGCGCTTCAAAACCTCCCACGCATGGCGCTTCAGCTGCGGTCGTTCGATCAGCATGCGCATGGCGTGGACGGCGAATATGTTCGTTCTGGAGCTAATATGGTTAAAAAGTGGTTGAGCCTCTGCCGCTGGAACGCTGTTTTGGCCGGAAAATATCCGGCAAATCTGTTGACCCACCAGAATCAGCACTTTGGGTTGCACCAGCGCAATGTGATGATGCGCTATATGCATCAATATTTGTGCCTGATCGTCGGATAGTTGCGACGTTGGCGGACGGGTGAAAGCGAGCGAGGCAAGTCTCTGCTGGCCCCGTTCCAGACCAATCGCATTCAGCATCCCGTCGAGCAGTGCGCCATGCGCACCGGAAAAGAGTGACGATGCCGCTATGTCCGCCTCATCGGGGAAACAGCCAAGCAGCATGAGGTCGGGATTCTCAGGCCCGGCAGGAAGGACCGGGCGGATCGACCAATGGCTAAAAGCTATGTTTTCTGGGCTGCGCAACCATATGTCAAAGGCTTCGAGCGTTGCGGGCATGGGCATCTGTGCGACGCGAGGCACGGGCGCGGCGCTGATCGGTGGCGGAGCAACAGGGCGCGCATTGACCGAGGCATTTCGCTCGACCCATGGCTGTGCATGGTCGCATATGGCATCGATCTGACCGGCATCTTGCCACCAGTTCAGATAGCTGGAAATAATCTGTTTTTGGGTGTTTAACACGCGATTACGCAAACAGGCTGTTGACCTATGGGTCAATTGCAGGGCATCGCCATAAACGGTCAAGCGAGCGTGGCATGCGGTGACAGGTTTTGACCCGTTAACAATGAAACCGAAACGGGGCAAATCGATGACGAGAGGGGGTCATGATGAGTGAACGGGAATCCATGCCCTACGATGTTGTGATCGTTGGTGCCGGACCAGCGGGGCTTGCGGCGGCGATCCGGCTCAAACAGCGCGCGGTCGAAACCGGAGCTGACATCAGCGTTTGCGTGCTTGAAAAGGGCAGCGAGGTTGGTGCGCATATCCTGTCTGGTGCGGTGATCGACCCCAAGGCGCTTGATGAACTGCTGCCCGATTGGCGGACACAAGGTTGCCCACTCGCCGAAACACCAGTGAGCGAAAACTTGCACTGGGTGTTGACCAAGACGGGCAAGTTTAATGTGCCGCATGTCCTGACCCCGCCGTTCCTCAACAACAAGGGCACCTATACCGCGAGCCTTGGCGCTGTGTGCCGCTGGCTCGGCGAACAGGCCGAAGCGCTGGGCGTAGAGATTTTCCCCGGCTTTGCAGCGGCGGAAATCCTTTACGGCGATGATGGCGCGGTGATGGGCGTGGCGACCGGCGATATGGGGGTGACGCGCAGCGGCGAGCATGGCCCCGACTATGCGCAGGGGTTGGAATTGCATGCGCGCTATACGCTGTTTGCCGAGGGTGCGCGCGGGCATTTGACCAAGGGGTTGAAAGCCAAATATGCGCTGGATGCGGATGCTGAACCACAGGTTTATGGATTAGGAATCAAAGAGTTATGGGATATACCTAAGGAGCAATATCACCAAGGCCGCGTCATCCACACCCAGGGCTGGCCGATCAGCGACGCGGATGGCTTTGGCGGCGGGTTCCTTTACCACCAAGCGGGCGGACAGGTCGCGCTCGGCTATGTCACATGGCTCGGCTATTCGAACCCGCACCTCTCGCCGTTTCAGGAGATGCAGCAGTGGAAGACGCATCCTGCGATTGCTGAGATACTCAAGGGCGGCAAGCGCATATCCTACGGCGCGCGCGCGATTTGCGATGGCGGGTTCCAGTCGCTGCCCAAGCTGACCTTCCCCGGCGGCGCGCTGATCGGCTGCACCGCTGGTTTCCTCAACGTGCCACGCATCAAGGGCAGCCACACCGCGATGAAATCTGGCATGATGGCTGCCGACGCCGCCGCAGACGCCATCGCTGCGGGTCGCGCGCACGACGAATTGATCGCTTACACCGCCGCCTATCAGGCGAGCTGGGTGTATAAGGAATTGCGGATGGTGCGTAATTTCGAGCCAATCATCTCCAAATTTGGCGGGATGATCGGCACGCTGATCGCGGGCGCGATGCTGTGGCTCGAATATCTGGGCATCCGCATGCCCTTCACGCTGGGACACACCGCCGACCATGCCAAGATGCGCCGTGCCGATGCCGCGCATGTCATCGACTATCCCAAAGCCGATGGCGTGGTCAGTTTTGACCGGCTGTCGTCGGTGTTCCTGTCGAACACCAACCACGAGGAAGATCAACCGTGCCACCTGCACCTGGCCGATCCCGCCATCCCGATCAGCTATAATCTGCCGCTGTACGACGAACCGGCGCAGCGTTACTGCCCGGCGGGGGTTTATGAGGTGGTCGGGGTGGACGAGGGCAACCCTAGGTTCCAGATCAACGCGCAAAACTGCGTCCATTGCAAAACCTGCGACATCAAGGACATGACCCAGAATATCAATTGGGTCGCGCCGCAAGGCGGCGGTGGCCCCAATTACCCGAACATGTGATGGCTTCATGAGCATTAGCGAAACCGCTTATGCCAAGGTCAATCTGGCGTTGCACGTGCGCGCGCGGCGCGATGACGGTTATCACGCAATCGAGACGCTGTTCGCTTTTGTTGATGATGGTGATGTGTTGTCGGTCGAGATGGCGGGTGCCGACAGCCTGACCATCACCGGAGAGTTTGCTGATGGGTTATCGTCTGGTTCCGACAATCTGGTGCTGCGTGCGCTCAGCCTGGCGCGCGAACTGGGCGCAGCGGTGCCGCCGCTCGCCATCGGCCTCACAAAAAACCTGCCCGTCGCGGCGGGGCTGGGTGGGGGCTCGGCGGATGCGGGCGCGATGCTGCGGCTGATTTTGCGTGAATGGGGTGCGGGGTTGAGCGAGAGCGAATTGATCGCCGCATCTGTGACGCTGGGCGCCGATGTTCCGGCCTGCGTGCGCTCCCAGACGATGTTTGCGCGCGGGATTGGCGACGAGATAGAGCCGATTGACCTCGGACTGTCGGGGCGGCCCATCTTGCTCGTCAATCCGCTGGTGCCATGCCCCACCGCGCCCGTGTTTGCCGCGTGGGATGGGGTTGATCGCGGCGCGCTCGACCCATTCAACTGGAGGGCGGGGCGCAATGACCTGGAAGCCGCAGCCACCGCGCTTTGCCCCGAGATCGATGACGTCATGACGGTGCTGCGGGCACAGCTGCCTATGGTGACGCGGATGTCCGGCTCTGGTGCGACAGGCTTTGCGCTGTTCGATAGCGATAGCGCTTGGCGCGCGGCGGCGAACCGCATCTGGGACGATCACGCCGACTGGTGGATGATGGCGGGGCATTTGCGTTGAGCGAACATCTTGCGCAAAGCGGCTTGGATGGGCAATAGCCCTTCATTGCTCGCATACGGACCCGCCATGACCAATAGATTTGACAAGAACAAGCTGCCCAGCCGCCATGTCTCTGTCGGCCCGGCACGCGCACCGCACCGCAGCTATTATTATGCGATGGGGCTGAGCGAGGAGGAGATCGCGCGGCCATTTGTGGCGGTGGCGAGCGCGGGCAACGACAGCGCGCCGTGCAACACCACGCTCGATGCCCAGGCCGATATCTGCCGCAGCGGGGTGGAGCAGGGCGGCGGCATGCCGCGCCGTTTCAACACCATCACCGTGACCGACGGCATCGCGATGGGGCATCAGGGGATGAAGGCGAGCCTGATCAGCCGCGAGGTGATTGCCGATTCGGTTGAACTGAGCGTGCGCGGCCATTGCTATGACGCGCTGGTCGGCTTTGCGGGCTGTGACAAGTCGCTGCCCGGGATGATGATGGCGATGCTGCGGCTCAATGTGCCGTCGATCTTTGTCTATGGCGGGTCGATATTGCCCGGCCAGCACCACGGCAAAGACGTGACGGTCAAGGATGTGTTCGAAGCGGTCGGGCAATATGCCGCTGGGGCGTGCCCGCTCGCCGAATTGATCGCGCTCGAAAAGGTCGCGTGCCCCGGCCACGGCGCGTGCGGCGGCCAATATACCGCGAACACGATGGCGTGCGTCGGTGAGGCGATCGGCCTGTCGCTGCCGAACAGCAATATGGTGCCCGCGCCGTACGCGAGCCGCGAGGATATTGCGGTTGCGGCGGGGCGGCAGGTGATGGAACTGCTGGCGCGTAACTTAAGGCCGCGTGACATATGTACGCGCCAAGCCTTTGAAAATGCTGCGCGCGTGGTCGCAGCCACCGGCGGTTCAACCAATGCCGGGCTGCACCTGCCGGCGATGGCGAGCGAGGCGGGGATCGCTTTCGATCTGTTCGATGTCGCCGCCATTTTCAAGACCACGCCCTATCTCGCTGATCTTCAGCCCGGCGGGCGCTATGTCGCGCGCGACATGTATGAAGCAGGCGGCGTTTATATGCTGATGAAAACGCTGCTCGATAACGGCCTGCTCCACGGTGATTGCATGACCGTGACGGGGAGGACGCTGGGCGAAAATATCGCCGAAGTCAGCTGGAACCCCGATCAAAAGGTCATTTATGACGTCAAAACGCCGATCACGCCGACCGGGGGCGTCGTCGGCCTGCGCGGCACCCTTGCGCCCGACGGAGCGATCGTCAAAGTCGCGGGGCTGCACAGCCTTCGTTTTACCGGGCCGGCGCGGGTGTTCGACTGCGAAGAGGATACGTTCGCAGCGGTAGAGGCGCGCGACATCGCCGAAGGGTCGGTGATCGTCATCCGTTACGAGGGGCCAAAGGGCGGCCCCGGCATGCGCGAAATGCTGTCCACCACCGCCGCGCTTTATGGGCAGGGGATGGGCGAGAAGGTCGCGCTGATTACCGACGGGCGGTTTTCGGGGGCGACGCGCGGCTTCTGCATCGGCCATGTCGGGCCAGAGGCGGCCGTGGGCGGACCAATCGCGCTGGTCGAAGATGGCGATAGCATCAGCATCGACGCCGAAGCGGGGACGATCGACTTAGCCGTCGATGAAGCGGTGCTGGCACAGCGGCGCGCAGCGTGGAGGCCGCGCATCAACGATTATCAATCGGGGGCGCTGTGGCGTTACGCGCAAAATGTTGGGCCAGCCTCAGCGGGGGCACTCACCCACCCAGGCGCAAAAGCGGAAACCCATGTCTATGCGGATATTTAGCTCAGGCGTTCTTGCCACTACCCTCATACTGGTGGGGTGTGGCCGCGCGGTCGATAATCAGGCGATTGCCGACACCGAGGCGCGCGCTGTGCGCGATGCCGCCGAAGGGGGGCGGATATTCTGCGCATTGGGCGGGGCCAGCGGTTTTAGGATGGACTGTACGATGGACCGGATGGAGAGCGCCGATGGCACGGTGCTGGTGCTGGGCCGCGATGACGCCGGTTTCCGCCGCTTTCGCATCACCCGCGATGGGCGCGGTGTCGCCGTCGCCGATGGGGCGGAACAGGCGGTGGTGCGCGTGATCGAGGGCGGCATGATCGAGGTGACGGTGGGTGAGGACCGTTACCGCCTGCCCGCGACGATACGCGGCAGCGAGTAACTTCGCTTGCCCAATGGCCTTGCGCAATTTAGCAGGGCCGCATGCTTGCCGGAACGCCGATATTGACCGCAGCCGAGATGCGCGCCGCCGAAATGGCGACGTGCGTTGACGGCGTAACGCTAGCTGAACTGATGCAACGTGCGGGTGCAGCGCTAGCCGATCTGGCGTGGCGTATCGCAGCGGGCCGCCCGATCCACATTTTGTGCGGGCCGGGCAATAATGGCGGCGATGGCGCTGTCGCGGCGCGGATGTTGGCTAAGCGCGGCGGCGATGTGCGCGTCTCTGCGCTGAGCGAGCCCAAGACCGAATTGGCGCGGGCGGCGCGGCGGGCGTGGGGTGGCCCGGTTGGTGGATTGGCAGAGGATGCGATGCCCGGCGCGATCCTGGTCGATTGCCTGTTTGGCACCGGGCTAGTCCGCGCGATTGCCCCCGATGTGGCGAGCGCTTTGGCGCGTCATGCCGCCGCCGCGCACCGCACCCTTGCCGCCGATCTGCCCAGCGGAATGAACAGCGATGACGGCGCACTGCTGGGGTGCCCTTATTTGGCGGATGTGACGCTGGCGTTTGGCGCGCTCAAACCCGCGCATTTGCTGTTCCCCGCCGCTGCGCAGTGCGGCGAGGTGCGGCTTGCGCGCATCGGCATGGAGGCGACATCGCAAGTGCGCGTTGCGGCGATGCCGGAACTGGCTAAACCCGATCATGCCAGCCACAAATATACACGCGGGCTGGTCGCGGTGGTGGCGGGTGCGATGAGCGGCGCGGCGGAACTGGCGGCGCGCGCGGCGCTGCGCAGCGGCGCAGGCACTGTGCACATCCACGGCGGGCGGCTCCCCGCGAGTGCGCCCTTTGCCGTTGTCCGCAGGCCATGGCGCGATGGCGAGGCGCTCTGCGACCCGCGCATCAACGCCATCGTCATCGGCCCGGGGCTGGGGCAGGGCGAGGCGGCGGTAGTGCGGTTCGCTGCGGCGCTGGCCAGTGCAAAGCCGCTGGTGATCGACGCCGATGCGCTGGCACTGTTGCCGCCACACCCGCTCAAAGTGCCAACGATACTGACCCCGCACGCGGGCGAGTTTGCACGGCTGTGCAACCACAGCGGCGACAAGTTGGCAGCAACCCGCGCGCTGGCGGAGCGCACACAGGCGGTCGTCATCCATAAGGGCGCAGATACTGTCATCGCCGCGCCCGATGGCCGTGTGGCGGTGCATTCGCCCGGCAGCCCGTGGCTTAGCTGTGCGGGGACGGGTGACGTCTTGGCAGGGATATGCGGCGCGATGCTGGCGCGCGGGCTCGATGCGTTCGATGCGGCACAGGCGGCGATTCTGCTGCACAGCCGCGCGGCAAAGCGCGCCGGGCCGGGGCTGATCGCCGACGATCTGGTGGCTGCGCCGATATGGCCATGAACGTAGAGGCGCGCGATGTAGTGGTGCGGATCGCGGCGCGCGGTGACGGCGTGAGCGCATCGGGCAAGCATGTGCCGCAGGCCGCGCCGGGGGACTGGCTCGACGGCGAAGGCACGCTCCACCACGGGTCGCATCACCAAGCCGCGCCGTGCGCGCATTATGGCCGCTGCGGCGGGTGCCAGCTGCAACATGCCGATGACGCGGCGCTCGCCGCCTATCTGGTGTCGCGCGTCGAAACGGCGCTCGATGCACAAGGGCTGAAGGCGCGCGAAATCCGTGAACCGCACCTCTCGCCGCCCGGCTCGCGGCGCCGCGTATCGCTCTCGGCGCAGCGGATTGGCGGATCGCTGGCGCTCGGGTTCAACGAAGCGGGCAGCCACAGGCTGATTGACCTGAAGCAATGTCTGGTGATGCGCAGCGAGCTGTTGGCGTGCCTGGCCCCGCTGCGCGCCTTGCTTCGCGGCCTGATGAAGCCGCGCAGCGCTGCGGCAAAGGTGCAACTGACGCTGGTCGATCAGGGGGTCGATGTGTTGCTGTCGGGGGTCGAGGCCTGGGGGCTGGAGGCGCATGACGCGATCATGGCCTTTTGCGAGGGGCGAGGGATTGCGCGGCTGGCGATCGACAATGGCGATGGGCCGGAGGACCGTTGGGTGCCGCAGCCGGTGACGGCGACGTTTGGCGGGGTGGCCGTGCCCTTGCCGCATGGCGCATTTTTGCAAGCGACGGTGGATGGCGAGGCGCAGCTGATTGCCGCTGTGCGCGAAGCGGCGGGCGGGGCGGCGCATATCGCCGATCTGTTCAGCGGCGTGGGGACATTCGCCTTTCCGCTGTCTGTTGCTGCCAAGGTGCATGCTGTCGAGGCCGCGCGCGATGTGGTCATGGCGCTCCAGCTCGCCGCTAACCGCGCAGTGCGGCCGATTACCGCCGAGCATCGCGACCTGTATCGCCGCCCGCTGACGCCTACGGAATTGGCGGCGTTTGACGCGGTGGTGCTCGACCCGCCGCGCGCCGGGGCAGAGGCGCAAATGCGGGAGTTGGCGGCGTCAATCGTGCCAATCATCGCCTATGTCAGCTGCAACCCAGCGAGCTTTGCCCGCGATGCTGCGGTGTTGGTAACGGGCGGCTATACGCTCGATTGGGTTCAGCCGATTGGCCAGTTCCGCTGGTCGACCCATATGGAACTGGCCGCTCGGTTTGTGCGATATATTTAGGTTCACTGACGTGAACCCGTCCCTCCGCCCCGCCTCCCCACCCGACCACCATAGCCTGATGATATCATTGGTGGTCGGGCGGGGAGGCGGGGCGGGAGGTTTGAGCCTCAGATATTAAATGTGTTGGTGGATCACCGCCATATAGGCGTGAACGACCAGCATGATCAGCGCGATGCTCGATAGCATGAACACCGCAAAGCGCAGAATGACGCGGTTGACCAGCACCTGAATCAGGCTGTGCAATACGCGCAAACCGACATAGGCCCAGGCGATGCATGCGTTGAGGCCATCGCCCGCGCCGACCATCGCCAGCACCAGCGCCACTGCATAAAATATGGTCGGCTCGGCCATCAGGTGGTTGTAATTATGCGCTTTCCACTGGACGCTGTCGGGCAACTGGCCGTCGAGGTCTTTGCCGGTGCCGCCGACCTTGGCCATCATGTCCAGTTTGGCCTGGCGGACGGCGGGGATGCGCGTTGCATACATCCACAGCCACATGACCATCGTCCACGCGGCGAGCGCGACGACGGGGTGAAGAATTTCGGATCTGATCATATCTTAATGCCCCATTGTTGCCATGACGGCGTGGATCGACAGCGCCAGCAGGCACAGCGTCGACAGGATGAACAGGCTGAAGCGGATCGGGATGGTGTTGACCGTTGCCTGCCAGATGCTGTGGACGACACGAATGCCGACATAGCCCCATGCGAGCTGAGTGTTGAGGCCGCCGCTCTGGCCGACCAAAGCCAGGATAGCCACCACCGCGTAGAATAGCGTCGGCTGTTCCATCAAATGCGTATAATTGTGCGATTTCCAATTGGTTGCGGGCGGCAAAATCTCTTCGAGATTGATCCCGCGTCCACCAGGTGGTGCAGTTTTGAGATCGACGCCCGATTTCGCCATGCCCGAAAAGCGCGTGATCGCCGTCCACATCAGCATGATGAGCGACCATAGTATCAGCACGGCTGCTGGAGCCAATATTGTCGTGTCTAGTGTCATGATGTGCTTCCCCTCTGCTCCCGGCCATTGCATTGGCTCAGGTGGGGGGGGAAGCTAGTGGATTGATTTTGATTTGCAACCCTTGCGTTGCAATGCTCCTAATACAGCTTGGTCACGCTCGCCGTCCGGCGTTCGGGCTGCTTCTTGCCAGTGTAGAGGCTGTCCATCGGCTCATCATAGACGATCGCGGTGGCATCTGTGCCAAAGCCATTGAAACGCGTGCGCATCGCGCAGCCATAGGCGCCGAGCATGCCAATCTCGATGAAATCGCCCGCCGCAACATCGTCCGGCAACAGGAATGGCCCCGCCATATGGTCCATATCATCGCAGGTCGGGCCGTAAAAGCTGAACGCGGTCATGCTTGGCACCCCGTCGCGCAGCAGCTTGACCGGAAAGCGCCAGCCGATGTGCGCGGCATCGAACAGCGCGCCATAGGCACCATCGTTGATATAGAGTTCGTCGCCGCGCCGTTTTTCGACCCGCACGATCAGCGAGCTATATTCCGCCGCCAGCGCGCGGCCCGGCTCGCACCACAATTCGGCCGAATAGCTGATCGGGAGATTTTCGAAATTGCGATAAATAACCCCGAAATAATCGTCGAGCGGTGGCGGTTCCATGCCGGGATAGGTCGACGGGAATCCGCCGCCGACATCGACAATATCGACCGTCACCGATGCCGCAACAATCGCGGCGCGCACGCGCTCCATCGCCAGCGCATAAGCGTGCGGGGTCATCGCCTGGCTGCCAACGTGGAAACAGATGCCCAGCGCGTCTGCGGCCTGGCGCGCCGCGTTTAACAGATCGGCGACGTCTTCTGGTTCGGCACCAAATTTGGAGGCGAGGCTGAGCTTGGCGTGATCCGACGATACGCGGATCCGCACCAAGAGGTTGAGGTCAGCGGCGCCCTTGGTTGCGCGGACGATCTTGTCGAGTTCATCTTGCGTGTCGAGCGAGAATGTGCGCACCCCATGCTGCCAATAGGCTTCGGCAATCGCCTCCTCTGCCTTGACCGGATGCATGAAACACGAGGTCGCCTCTGGCAAGGTTTCGGCGACAAGGCGCACTTCGGCAATCGATGCGACGTCATAATGCGTGATGCCCGCGTCCCACAGCAGGCGCAGCAGGTCGGGCGACGGATTCGCCTTGACCGCATAGAGCGTCTTTCCGGCAAAGCGGTCTACGAAGAAGCGGGCGGCCCGGGCAGCAGCGTGCGGACGCAGCAATGTGACGGGATTGGCCGGCTTGAGGTCGCGAACTAGACCCAGCGCGCTATGGTGATTGTGCAATTCAAGGGACCCCCAAAACGGTTATTAACGACAAGGCTGCCTTGCGGTTATTGGAAGTCCCCCTGGGGCAGCGGGGCGTCATATATTGTGAGGGGGGCGTCGTGTAAAGAGGGATTTTTGTTACAGTTTGTTCAGGCGCGTAACTGTGTCCTGATGCGTAAAGTCGTCATCGTCGCCGCGCGCTTTGCGCCGCCCGCAATGCTTCCAACTCGCGTTGCTGCGCCCCGATGCCATCAAGAACGTCATGCACCATGATCAAACGGTAGCGGCTCGATTCCCACTCGGGTGGAAGGGCGGAACTGTCGAGGAAAACCACAAGAGCTTGTGATTCGTTGCCGCTATCCACATCGGAAGTTCCTCCAAAATACCCCGTCACGTGCGTCGTGCGTTTGATCGCCCGCCGTGAAATCATGATGAAACTGTCTTTTCCTTCGCGCTGGGCATATGTTGCGACGGCCAGCAATCCCAGTTCGTCGGCGGTGGCCAGTGATCCCGATTGCGTTCCGAAACGGATGGTCCGAAATTCGCCGGCGCGTTCGGGCGCTTGTGAATAGCCCCGCTCTCTTCCGAGGAGAATGCCATCGCCCGCACGACTGAAACTCGGGTGATTTTCCACGGACTCAGGCTCAGGTAATAATTCAGCGATTTGATTATTTTCTATTTGAGTGATTTCGCGGCTCATATCGCTAAAAACACGCGATAAAGCCCGATCTCTCATGCTTTTGTCTTCATCATTATCTAATTTAACGCTTCTCAATATATCTAGCCAAATCGGCAATTCCCGGAATCGACGGTTTTCGTCATTCAAGATTTCCTCTGTCGGTGCGCCTCCAACCGCTTTGTCCCTGAGTGCAATGGCATCACGCCATAATCCGATCGCGCGGGTTTCTTTCTCCCCTACGCCCTGCCTTCTCTGATATTCGGCCATCCGCCCCCGCGAAACGGGCCTACCCACCAGCGGTTGAGGTGCAGACCCAACAAACTCGACAATTTCAGCTGCGGCGTGGTCGATCTGGCTTTGCGCGCGCGCGGACTGGCCCAATGCGGAAAAGACATAGGCGCGCTCCATATCGAGAGTCACGAGTTCCGACAGTTGTCCTTCGGCACCAGAACCACCTTCAATCGACCACCCGCCGATCGGTTTGGGGTCTTCCAGCGATACTTGATCCGCGATTGCGGCGGCTTTGTCCCATTCGCTCTGAAGAATATAAATATTGAACAAAATCCGCAAATTATTGGGCATGGTTGGAATGCGCGCTTCGAGATTATGGATATAGGTATCGAAGTCATTGTCGATTGAGGTGTCGATGCGGTCCAGCGCATTGGCGACCACCATCGAGTGCGGGCGGGCTGATCGGATGGCTGCTATCGCGGCATGAGCGTCCGCGCCGCGGTTGCTGCGATCAAGCGCAATCGCACGTAGCATCGCATTGCCCACCGCGACGCTACGGTTGAAAAACGGGTCGCCGCGCGCCTGGCCAATGTGATCGGATTCGTCGAGTGCCTCCAACGCCCGCCGCTGTTCACCCAGAACAACCAGATAAAACGCCTGATTGTGCAACGCCCGGGCGCGGGTGTCCCACGGGTCATTTTCACGCATCGGTGCCGATAACACGCGCTCGCAGGCCGGCAACTGGACACGCTCCATCCCGTTGACAGGAGCCAACAAGCAAAGACGTCGCTCAGTGCCAGTTACCCGGACAGGTGGAGGTGATGCGTCGTCAGCGGCGGCCGCCGCGCTGCTGAAGCCGCTTAGCCCGGTGGCAACCAAGATGAGCGAACCCGCTGCCAGCACCAACGATTTGACGAGATGCGCCATCTTACCCCCTGCGACCTGTTATATGAAGCTAACCCAACCGTGATTTGAAATCATCATAGCCGAAGTCGCGCACGCATCGCAAGGCATCGCTCTCGCTGTCCCACAGCCAGATTGCGGGCAGCGGCACGCCGTTGAATGTGTTGGTCTTGACCATCGAGTAATGCGCCTGATCGAGGAAGGCGATGCGCGTGCCCACGCCAGCTCTTGGATTGTCGGCATCCACCGACGGGGGCAAGCGATAATCGCCAATCACATCCCCCGCGAGGCAGGACGGGCCACCGAGGCGAGTCGCGGGGCCGCTTTTCGCCTCGCCCAGCATCGCCGGGCGATAGGGCGCTTCGATCACATCGGGCATGTGACAGGTGGCGGAAATGTCGGTGACCGCGACGGCCATGCCATTGTTGAAAATGTCAAGGATTTCGCCCACCAATATGCCCGCATCGAGCGCCACCGCCTCGCCCGGCTCAAGATAGACGTCGCAGCCGGTTTCGGCGCGCACTTCGCGGATGAAGGCGACCAATTCGTCACGCTGGTAGTCCGCACGGGTGATGTGGTGGCCACCGCCGAAATTGAGCCATTTAAGCTGACCAAAATAAGGCGCGATCTGCGGTTTGAGTGCGGCCCAGGTACGCTGGAGTGGCGCAAAATCCTGTTCGCACAAGGAATGGAAGTGGAAGCCGGAAACGCCCTTGAGATGCTCGGGGCGTAGCTGGCTGATCGGAAAGCCGAGGCGGCTGTGCGGTGCGCACGGGTCATATTTGGCGACCTCGCCTTCCGCATGCTCGGGGTTGAGGCGCAGGCCAACGTCGGTGGTTTCATCAAGAAACCCCGCAAAGCGGGCATGCTGTGCGGGTGAATTAAAAATCACATGATCGGATATCGCGACGATTTCGGCCATGTCGGCGGCCTTATACCCCGCGCAGTAGGTGGCGATTTCACCCCGATAATGATCGCGCGCCAACCGCGCCTCCCACAGGCCGCTGGTGCACACACCGTCAAGATAGTCGCCGATCACATCGGCGAGGCTCCACATCGAAAAGGCCTTGAGCGCGGAGAGGATTTTTGCGCCCGAGCGCGCCCCCACATCGGCGAGCACGGCAAGGTTCGCCCGCACTTTTGCTGCATCGACCACGAACGCGGGCGAGGGCACGCGGCTAAGGTCAAAATGGGCAAAGGCCCCGGGGTCGCCTGCGCGGGTTTGCATCAGAATGCCACCGGCTCGTTCAATTCCTTCCACTGCCACGGCAGGCCGTGCTCCATCAGCATCGCCATGAACGGGTCGGGGTCCATTTGTTCGATGTTGAACACGCCTGCCCCGCACCATTGGCCGCTCGCCATCATCGCCGCGCCGATCATTGCGGGGACGCCGGTGGTGTAGCTCACCGCCTGGTTACCCGTCTCGGCATAAGCGTCCTCATGATCGCAGATGTTATAGAGGTAGAGCGTCTTTTCGCGGCCATCATGCCCCACGCCCGACGCGATGACGCCGATGTTGGTTTTGCCCGTGGTGGTTTCACCCAAGGACGATGGTTCGGGCAGAACGGCCTTGAGGAATTGCAGCGGAATGATCTCGCGCCCCTCATAGAGCACCGGGTCGATCCGCGTCATCCCGACATTCTGGAGCACGGTCAGGTGTTTGATATAGTCGTCGCCAAAGGTCATCCAGAACCGCGCGCGTTTGAGCTCGGGCAGGTGGGTCGCAAGGCTCTCCAGCTCCTCATGATACATCAGATACATGTTTTTGGGGCCGACCGCTTCGAAGTCAAACGCGACTTTGGTTGAGAGCGGCGGGGTTTCGATCCATTGCCCATTTTCCCAGTGCCGCGCAGGTGCGGTCACTTCGCGGATGTTGATTTCGGGGTTGAAATTGGTCGCGAACGCCTGGCCATGGTCGCCGCCGTTGCAATCGAGGATGTCGAGCGTGTCGATCCGCGTGAAATGATGCTTTTTCAGCCACATCGTGAACACACTTGTCACCCCGGGGTCAAAGCCAGAGCCGAGCAACGCCATCAGTCCCGCCGCCTTGAACCGGTCGTGATACGCCCATTGCCAGTGATATTCGAACTTGGCGACATCCTTTGGCTCGTAATTGGCGGTGTCGAGATAATGCGCGCCCGCCGCCAGGCACGCCTCCATGATATGGAGATCCTGATAAGGCAGCGCGAGGTTGACGACCAGGCTCGCGCCCACTTCGCGGATCAGCGCGGTGGTGGCCGTCACGTCATCGGCATCAACCTCGGCCGTGGCGATTATAGTGCCGGTGCGCGCCAGCACCGATGTGGCGATGGCGTCGCATTTGAAGCGGCGGCGGCTGGCGAGGGTGATGTGCGGGAAAATATTTTTGTTCATCTTATGCAATTGGGCCATTTTATGGACTGCAACCGACCCAACGCCCCCCGCACCGATCACTAAAACCTTGCTCATATATGCTTCTCCTGCTGCGTACTTGCGCAACTATGGTGGCGGCATATAGGACAGCATCATGACAGAACAAACCCCCGATTTGCTCGATCCCAATCGCGCACCAAGCCGTGATGGCGTGCTGCGCGCTGCCGCCAAAATCGCCGAAATTCTAGCGCCAACGCCGCTGCTGCCGCTCACCGTCGATGGGCGCACGATCTGGTGCAAGGCCGAGTGCCTGCAACCGATCGGTTCGTTCAAGATTCGCGGCGCGTGGAACCGGATGACCGATTTGACGGCCGAGCAACGCGCGCTGGGCGTCGTCGGTGTCTCCAGCGGCAACCATGCGCAGGGCGTGGCGTGGGCGGCGCGAAGGCTAGGGACCACGGCGATCATCGTCATGCCAGCGGACGCCCCGCAGGCGAAAATCGCTGCGACCCGCGCGCTCGGCGCTGAGACCGTGTTGTACGACCGGATGACCGAATCGCGCGATGTCATCGCGGCGGACATCACCGCCAAGACCGGACGCATGCTGGTGCATGCGTTCGGCGATCCGTGGGTGATCGAAGGGCAGGGGAGCGTCGGTATTGAGGCCGAGGCACAGATGCGCGCCGCGACTGGACATGGCATCGACACCATCATCGCCTGCTGTGGCGGTGGGGGATTAGCATCTGGCCTCGCGCTCGCCTGCCCCGATGCGCGTGTGACGCTGGTCGAGCCCGAGGGGTGGGACGATGTCACCCGCAGCCTTGAGAGCGGCACCATCTGCACCGTCGAGAACCCGCCGCCAACCGCGTGCGATGCGCTGCAAACCCCCGGCACCTATCCGATCAACTTTGCGGTGCTGCAAGCGCGCGGTGTGAATGGCGTGACGGTCAGCGAGGCCGAGGTGGCAAACGCGCAGCACGTAGCGTTTGAGCGGCTGCATCTGGTGGTTGAACCGGGCGGTGCGGTGGCGCTGGCGGCGGTGCTGGCGGGTAAGGTGGCGGTGAGCGACGCGACGATGGTGACGCTGTCGGGTGGCAATGTTGACGCTGCAGCCTATGCGCGGGTGATTGCAGAGGCGGTGTAGCGGCTCAGGCCGCCTTGCGTAGTTCCAGCTCCAACCGGCCCCATATCTCGCGCAGCGCCGTGGTCAGCGCGCGCATCATCGCTTCGCTGTGTGCGGGGCCGGGGGTGAAGCGCAGCCGTTCGGATCCGCGCGGCACCGTCGGGTAATTGATCGGCTGGACATAGACGCCATATTCCGCAAGCAAAATATCGCTGATTTTCTTGGCGCGTATCGGGTCGCCAACCATCAGCGGCACGATGTGGGTCGACGAGTCCATCACCGGCAGGCCAGCATCACAGAACAGCGATTTGAGCATCGCCGCCGCCGCTTGCTGTCCGTCGCGCTCGGCGCTTGATTGCTTGAGGTGGCGCACGCTGGCCAGCGCGCCCGCGACCAGTACCGGCGACAGGCTGGTGGTGAAAATGAACCCAGGGGCATAGCTGCGGATGACGTCGATAATCACCTGATCGGCCGCAATATAGCCGCCCATCACGCCGATCGCTTTGGCGAGCGTGCCTTCGATAATCGTTACGCGGTCGGCAAGCCCCTCGCGGTCGGTGATCCCACCGCCCTGCGGGCCATACATGCCGACCGCATGCACTTCGTCGCAATAGGTCAGCGCGGAAAATTCGTCGGCCAGATCGCAAATATCGGCGATGGGCGCGACATCGCCCTCCATCGAATAGACGCTTTCGAACGCGATCAGCTTGGGTGCATCGGGGTCAGCGGCGCTGAGCAGTTCGCGCAAATGATCGAGGTCATTGTGGCGAAACACCTGTTTCTCACAGAGCGAATTGCGGATGCCAGCGATCATCGAGGCGTGGTTCAGTTCATCGGAGAAAATGATGCAGCCCGGCAAAACTTTGCCCAGCGTGGTCAGCGTCGCATCGTTCGAGACATAGCCCGAGGTGAACAGCAGCGCGCCTTCTTTGCCGTGCAGGCTTGCCAGTTCGGCCTCCAGCTCGATATGATAATGCGTGTTGCCGCAGATGTTGCGGGTGCCACCCGATCCAGCACCGACATTGTGCAGCGCTTCTTCCATCGCGGCCAGAACGTCGGGGTGCTGGCCCATCGCCAGATAATCGTTCGAGCACCACACCGTGATCGGCTTTGGACCATTATGCCCGGCAAAACAGCGCGCGTTGGGGAACGCACCCTTGTTGCGTAAAATATCGATGAACACACGGTAGCGCCCCTCGGCATGCAGCCGTTCGATCGCCTTGGTGAAAACGCCATTATAATCCATGCGCCATCCTATATGTTCCGCTTGGCATCGCTCACGCGCGCTTTAGCTTTGGAATGATACGTTTTCCAGTGCATATTATTCCATGACACATATCAAAGATCGCTTACCGAGCCAAATCCAAGTTCGGTAAAGTTGGGCCACGATGCCGCAATCGTGTCGCGCCCGCCATTGGCAATGACAATGCGGGTCGGCGCGCTGTCCGGCCAACCCTGTCCCTTGGTCAGTCCCACAACGCGCCGCGCTATGCCCGCGCCGCCATCGACCAGCGCTATGTCCGACCCGGCAGCGGCCTGTAATTCATCGGCCAGCAGCGGGAAATGGGTGCAGGCCAGCACGATGGCGTCGAGCTTTTCTCCGCCCGGCTGGCGGCGCAGCGCGTCGACCGCCTCGGTTATCGTCGCCATATTCACCCCCTCTCCGCGCAATTTTGCCTCGGCTGCGGCGACAAGGATCGGGGCACCGTGGCGCAGCACCGTGCAATCGGCGGCATGATCGTGAACGAGTTTATCAACATAGGGCTGGCGGATAGTGGCGGCGGTGCCGAGCACGCCGATGACGCGGGTCTTGCTGATTTCGGCTGCGGGTTTGATGGCGGGGACCGTGCCGACAAAGGGTGTGTCGAGCGCACTGCGAACATGCGCCAATGCTATCGTCGATGCTGTGTTGCAGGCGATGACCGCGAGGCGCGGACGCACCCTCTCTACCAGCCGTCCAAGCAGCGCCGACACGCGGGTGCCGACCTCGGCCTCGCTTTTCTCGCCATAAGGCATGCCGCAATAGTCGGTGGCATAGACAATCGGGGCATGGGGCAGCAACGTCAGCGTCGGGCGCAGCACCGATAATCCGCCGATGCCGGTATCGAAAAACAATATGGGTGCGTTGGGAGAGGGGCGATTAGTCACGCGCGCTTCCTAACCACAGTCACACCACCGCGCAATCACTCTTGCCGCTGACCCCATGCCGTGGCTAGATGTGCGAAACAGCGGGAGTGGACGATGCAAATCTTGTGGCAAATGCCAGCGATGATGCTGGTGCTGGGCTATGGGCTGGGGTCTATCCCGTTCGGGGTGCTGTTGACCTGGGCGGCGGGTGCGGGCGATTTGCGCGCCATCGGTTCGGGCAATATCGGCGCGACCAATGTGCTGCGCACCGGGCGCAAGGGGCTGGCAGCCGCGACACTGCTGCTCGATCTCGCCAAGGGCGCGGCGGCGGTGTGCATCGCGCGCTGGGTATCGCCCGATGATGCGGTGATCGCGGGTGCGGCGGCGGTGATCGGTCACCTCTATCCCATCTGGCTGCGGTTCAGGGGCGGCAAGGGTGTGGCGACGCTGATGGGGGTGGCGCTGGCGCTCGATTGGCGGATCGGCGCGCTTTACGCCGCGCTGTGGCTGGGTGTGCTGGCTCTGACGCGGATCAGCTCGGCGGGTGGTATAGCCGCAGCCGCCTCGGTTCCGCTCGCGGCATGGGCCGTGGGGCGCGCAGATATGGTGCCGATTGGCGCTGCGCTGGCGCTGCTCGTGCTGTGGCGGCACCGCGACAATATCGAGCGATTGCTCAAGCGCACCGAGCCGAGGGTCGGCGGTAAGCCCGATACACCCGCTGACGCCGCTTGAGCATGACCGACATCGCCCGGCTACAACTGGCGCGCACGCACGGCATCGGCCCGGTCGGCTATCGTCAGCTCATCATGCGGTTCGGCGATGCGGCGAACGCGCTCGCTGCGCTGCCCAATTTGGCGCAGCGCGGCGGTGGCCGGTCGATAAAAATTGCCAGCCGCGACGGTGTTGAGCGCGAAATGGCTGCGGTCGCGCGCTGCGGCGCAATCTATATATTCAGCGGTGACAGTGCCTATCCCGCAATTTTGGGCGAACTTACCAGCGCCCCCGTGGCCCTGATCGCCAAGGGCAACACCGCCCTGATGGCGCGCAAGATGGTGGCGATCGTCGGTGCGCGCAATGCATCGGCCGCCGCGTGCCGATTCGCGCGGATGCTCAGCGCCGAATTGGGTGAGGCGGGCTATGTTGTGGTCAGCGGCCTCGCGCGCGGCATCGACACCGCAGCGCATATGGGCGCGATGCACAGCGGCACCATCGGCGTGATCGCTAGCGGTATCGATGTCTATTTTCCGCCCGAAAACCGCGCGCTTCAGGACCAGCTGGCCGCCGAACACCTAGTGCTAACCGAATATGCACCGGGGACCGAGCCGCTGGCGCGGCAATTTCCGCACCGCAACCGCATCATCGCCGGCCTCGCACGCGGCACGGTGGTGGTCGAGGCTGCGCCGCGTTCGGGATCGCTGGTCACCGCACGATTGGCGAATGAAGCGGGGCGCGAGGTGATGGCGGTGCCCGGCTCGCCGCTCGATCCGCGCGCCCAAGGATGCAACGCGCTGATCCGCGAAGGCGCGACGCTGATCCAGTCGGCCGCCGACATCGTCGAGGCATTGAGCGCAATCGATACGCGCATGGTCCGCCAGCCACCCGGCGCACCCTATGAAGCGCAAGAGTTTGCCGAACCCGATGACGACGAGCGCGCGCGCATCATCAGCCTGCTTGGCCCGGTTGCGGTCGCGGTCGATGAACTGACGCGGCAATCGGGCGTTGCCGTGGCCAGCGTGCAGATGATCCTGCTCGAACTTGAACTGGCCGGGCGGTTGGAGCGGCACGCGGCGGGGCGCGTTTCTCTGATGAGCTGAACGCCAGATACTGCCAGATACTGCCAGATACTGAACGTCACCATACGACCGAGTTCACAGAGTGTTCACGCGCGCAGGCCAATCATCCCCCCGACAAAGCAGCAGGGAGGAACAGTGATGACGGCCCGCAAATTCACAGCATTTTTGGTCAGCGCGACGATGCTGTCCACCAGTTTCTCCGTCTCGCTGCCGGTGCAGGCACAGCAGCAACGGCGCGCGGGGCAGGGCTTTTGCCGCACGCCTTCTGCGCTGCCGATCCTGGGCCGCGAGGTGGTCAATGAGCAGGGGCAGCAGCGCCCGCTGGCGCGCCGCACACGCAGCGACGAGGTGATGACCGCTCCGCCGCCTCCGCCTCCTCCGCCACCCGCTCCCGTCGCATCTGCGCCCACCTCCTCCGCGGATGCCGAGGGCTATGCCGATGTGGTGGTCACGGGCACCCGGCGCGAAGGGGCGGCATCAGATAGTGCAACGCCAGTCGAATCTGCCCCTGCCGCTTCGAGCGATGCGCGCATCGCCGCGCCCGGCACCATCCTCCCCTATCCGCGCCCCGCGCCCTATCCGCACGCCGGACTGCTGACCGCAGGCGAGCATGATGACCTGCTCAACCCCGAACTCTATGCGCGCTATGTGCAGGGGACCGACCTCGCGCAGCGCATCGCCGATCTGCCGCGCGTCGATACGTCGCGCTTGCTCACCGTCGAGGTGCGCGATGCGAATGGGCGCAGCGTCCCCTTCGCCGATGTGGTGCTGACGTGCAGCGATGGCAACAGCATCACCCTCGCCACGCAGGCCGATGGCCGCGCGGTGTTCTTTCCCGCCATCGACCGGATCAGCTCGCGTGCCAGTGTCCGCGTCCGTTACCACGGCGCATGGCAAGGCGCGGCGCGGCCCGTCGCCATCGGCCCCGATGCGGGCGGTCAGCAACTGTCGGTGACGGTGGGTGGCGCGGCCGCACGCGCGACCAAGCTCGATCTGATGCTGATGGTCGATACCACCGGTTCGATGGGTGACGAGATCAGCTATCTGCAACGCGAGCTGCAATCGATTGTCTCCTCGCTGCGCGCGCGGCATCAGGGGCTCGATCTGCGCGTCGGGTTCGTGTTCTACCGCGACGAGGGCGATGTCTATGTCACGCGCACCGTTCCGTTCGGTGTCAGCATCAACCAGGCCGTTACCACGCTCGGCCAGCAATCGGCGGGCGGCGGGGGCGATTGGCCCGAAGCGGTCGATCAGGCGCTGATCCGTGCGGTCGGGCAGGGCTGGCGGCCCGATGCGATCAAGACGATGCTGCTGGTCGCCGATGCCCCGCCGCACGATGAGCGGATGGGCCGCGCCTGGGCGGCGGCAGAGGCCGCGCGCGCGCGCCGCATCCACATCGTCCCGGTCGCCGCGTCGGGCACCACCCCCGAGGCCGAATATGCGATGCGCGCGATGGCCGCGCTCACCCAGTCGCGCTACACCTTCCTGACTGACGACAGCGGGATCGGCAATCTGCACGCACCCCCGGCGATTGATTGCTATCTGGTGACGCGGCTCGACGCGCTGCTGCGCCGCGTGATCGACAGCCAATTGAGCGGGCGACGCATAGAGCCGAGCGACGGCGAAGTGATCCGCTCCGTCGGCCAATATGACGCTGGCCGCTGCATATTGCCAAGCGATTTTAGGCAGTCTGGTCAGCAGAAATAGGCACGCGACACCCCCCTTGACGAAGGAGCGTTTTGCACCCCACCCTCGCGCGTGCGTAAGAGGCCTCAAGGGAAGCGTGTAATTTCATGCAATTAGTCATCGTCGAATCGCCTGCCAAAGCCAAGACAATCGAGGGATATTTGGGCAGCGATTTTCGCGTCCTCGCTTCCTATGGCCATATCCGCGATCTGCCACCCAAGGACGGGTCGGTGAACCCCGACGATGGCTTTGCGATGCTGTGGGAAGGCTATCCTGACAAGGCCAAGCGGATCAAGGAAATCGCCGATGCTGCCAAGGGGGCAACCCGCCTGATCCTCGCCACCGACCCCGACCGCGAGGGTGAGGCGATCAGCTGGCATGTCCAGGAGGTGCTGCGCCAGCGCAAAGTGCTGCCCGCACAGGTCGACCGCGTCACCTTCAACGCCATCACCAAGGCGGCGGTGACCGGGGCGATGGCGCACCCGCGTAGCCTCGACGAAGATTTGATCGACGCCTACCGCGCGCGCCGCGCGCTCGATTATCTGGTCGGCTTCACGCTGTCCCCGGTGTTGTGGCGCAAGCTCCCCGGTGCCAAGTCGGCGGGCCGCGTGCAATCGGTAACGCTCAAGCTGATAGTCGACCGCGAACGCGAGATCGAGGCATTCAAACCGCAGGAATATTGGTCTGTCACCGCGCGCATGGAGCATGGCGGCACGCCGTTTGCCGCGCGGCTGACCCGGTTCGAGGGCGCGAAGATCGAGCGCATGACCATCGGCGATCAGGGCACGGCGGAGCGCGCCAAGGCCGCCGTCACAGCTGCGCGGTTCATGGTGGCGGAGGTCGAGGTCAAGCCGCTCACGCGCAACCCCTATCCGCCGTTCACCACCAGCTCGCTGCAACAAGAAGCCGCGCGCAAGCTCGGCTTTTCCGCCAGCCACACGATGCGCGTGGCGCAGGGCCTGTATGAGGACGGTCTCATCACCTATATGCGGACCGACGGGGTGCAGATGGACGGCAGCGCGATTGCCGCCGCGCGGGCCGCCATCGCCAAACGTTATGACGGTGGCTATCTGCCTGACAAGCCGCGTCATTACACGTCCAAGGCTAAAAACGCGCAGGAAGCGCATGAGGCGATCCGCCCCACCGATTTTACCCGCGACCGTGCGGGTTCGGGCGATCATGCCCGGCTGTATGAGCTGATCCACAAGCGCGCGATGGCCAGCCAGATGGCCTCGGCGCGGCTGGAACGCACCAGCGTTGATCTGGTCGATGGGTCGGGGCAATTAACGCTGCGTGCAACTGGGCAGGTGGTGCGATTTGCGGGCTTTCTCGCGCTTTATGAAGAAGGGCGCGATGAAGGCGATTCAGACGAGGCACGTATCCTTCCCGCCATGGCGCGCGGCGATGTGCCAGCAATGAAGGGCGTCGATGCCGAGCAGCATTTCACCCAGCCGCCACCACGTTTTTCCGAGGCGAGCATCATCAAGCGGATGGAAGAATTGGGGATCGGGCGGCCATCGACTTATGCTTCGATTTTACAGGTGCTGAAAGATCGCGGCTATGTGACCATCGACAAGAATCGCCTGTTCCCGCAGGAAAACGGGCGGTTGCTTACCGCATTCCTCGAACGCTTCTTCGAACGTTATGTCGATTATGACTATACCGCGGGGCTGGAGGAGGAACTCGACGATGTGTCGGGCGGGCGCGCCGCGTGGCGCGATGTGCTCTCCGCTTTCTGGGGCGATTTCAAGCCACGCACCGCTGAAGTGATGGAGCAGAAGCCGTCCGACGTCACCGCCGCGCTCGATACATTCCTTGGCCCGTGGCTGTTCCCCGACAAGGGTGACGGTGTCGATCCGCGCGTCTGCCCTAAATGCGAAAGCGGACGGCTGGCGCTGCGCGGTGGGCGTTTCGGCAGCTTCGTCGCTTGCTCCAACTACCCAGACTGCAAGTTCACCCGCCAGTTCGGTAATGGCGGCGGTGATGGGGACGGCGCGAATGGCGAGGATGCTGCGCTGGGCCAAGATCCTGCAAGTGGCCTTGACGTCGCGCGCAAGAACGGCCGCTTTGGTCCCTATGTCCAGCTCGGCGATGGCAAGGACGCCAAGCGCAGCTCTATCCCGGCCGATGTCGCGGGTGAGTTTGATTTAGCGCTGGCGCTGCGGTTGCTCAGCCTGCCACGCAGCGTTGGCCACCATCCCGAAAGCGGCAAAGAAATCCTTGCTGGATTAGGGCGTTACGGGCCATATTTGTTGCATGATGGCAAGTATACCAAACTGACCTCAACCGCCGATGTGCTCGACATCGGGATGAACGCGGCGGTGACGCGGATCGCCGAGGGCAGCGCGCGCGGCGGCCGTCCGGCGCGCGCGGCTGGCAAGGAACTCGGTGCGCATCCGCAGAGCGGCATCACGATCAAGCTACTCGACGGGCGGTTCGGCCCCTATGTCAGCGACGGCAGTACGCATGCAACATTACCCAAAAGCGCGGATAAGGACGCGGTGACGCTCGACGAAGCCATCGCGCTGATCGACGCGAAAATAGCCAAGGGCGGCGGCAAGCCCGCAAAAAAAGCACCCGCCAAGAAAGCTCCGGCAAAGAAAAAAGCCCCAGCCAAAAAAGCAGGATAATATTTTGTGCTCCGGCGAAGGCCGGAGCGCTGGCAACCGACCGCTCAGCTGCCAACGCTCCGGCCTTCGCCGGAGCACGGAGGTGATATGGTAATGTCGTCCACCCTAATCGACCCAGTCTAGCCCCATATCCTTGTAGACGCTGCGGTCCTCGTCCCAGTCCGCCTTGACCTTGACGTGCAGGAACAAATGGCATGTGCGGCCCAGTTGCACCGCTATTTCCTCGCGCGCGGCGGTGCCGATGGCTTTGATGCGCGCGCCACCCTTGCCGAGGATGATCGCTTTCTGGCTATCGCGCGCGACCAAAATCTGCTGACGGATTTCAACCGAGCCATCCTTGCGATTGGTGAAAACCTCGGTTTCGACGGCGCTCGCATAGGGCAATTCCTCGTGCAATTGGCGGTAGAGTTGCTCGCGCGTAATTTCCGCCGCCAATTGGCGTTCTGGCGCATCGCTGACCTCATCCTCGGGGAAATGCCAGTCGCTGTCGGGGAGCAACGCGGCAAGCGCGGATTTCAGCGCATCCACCCCGTCGCCGCTCATCGCGCTGATGAAAAATGTCTCGTGAAAGGGCGCGCGCGTCATCAATTGCTCGGCCAGCCGTAGCAACGGCTCTTTCTTGACCGCGTCAACCTTGTTGATCGCCAGCAACAGCGGCTCCGGACGGCCCGCCAGCGCATCGAGGATTGCCGCAACCTTGGCGTCCAGCCCCTTCGCGGCATCGACCATCAGCACGATGACATCGGCACCCTCGGCCCCGCTCCACGCCGCCGCGACCATTGCGCGGTCAAGCCGCCGCGTCGGTTGGAATATCCCCGGCGTGTCGATCAGCACGATCTGTGTGTCACCGTCAATTGCGATACCCATCAGCCGCGTGCGCGTGGTCTGCGCCTTGGCGCTGGTGATCGCGACCTTTTGTCCGACCAGCGTGTTGACCAGCGTCGATTTACCCGCATTGGGTGCGCCGACAATCGCCACAAAGCCGCATCTGCGCGTCATACATCCTGCTCCAATTGCGCCAGAAGCGCCGCCGCCGCCGCTGTTTCGGCCTCTTGTTTGCTGCTGCCCGTCGCGCTCGCTTCACCAGCACTGTGGATGCTGACCAACACCGTAAAGCGCGGCGCATGGTCGGGGCCATCGCGTGAAATAATCTGAAACTCCGGTGGTTTACGCCTGTTGGCGGCGGCCCATTCGAGCAGAGCGGACTTGGGGTGCTTGGCCGCTCCGCCTGCATTATCAAGCCGCCCGCCCCACAGGCGGAGCACCATGGCGCGCGCCTCGCCCATCCCCGCCTCGATATAGATCGCGCCGATCAGCGCCTCGATGACATCGCCGAGGATATTGTCGCTGTCGCGTGCGCCGTCATCGCGCGCCTGTTTGCCGAGGCGGATGAACGGCGCGAGGCCGATGGTACGCGCGACATCGGCACAGGTCGCGCCCGACACCAGAGTGTTGAGCCGCGTGGAAAGCTCGCCCTCCTGCGCACGCGGAAAGCGGCGATAGAGTTCATCGGCGATGGACAGGCCAAGCACGCGGTCGCCGAGGAACTCCAGCCGCTGATAATCCGCGCCGTCCGGCCCGCGTGCGTTATGGCTGCCGTGGGTTAACGCGCTGAGCAATAGCGCTTTGTCGGCAAAACTATAGCCCAGCGGGGCTGTGAGCGCATCTGGGTTGTTCTCGCTCAAAACCCTTCTCCGATCCGGCCCCAGCGCGCGGCGGTGAACCAGCTCAACGGGTTATACCAGCGCGCCGAGCCATCGGTCGAAAATATTGTCACCCACGCCTCGCCGACCAGATTGTCCAGCGGAACCATGCCGATGCCCGCGTCCTCGGCTGCCGGAAAGCGGCTGTCATAGCTGCGGTCGCGGTTGTCCCCCATCAGGAACAGATGCCCCTCGGGCACCTGATAGACGCCGGTGGTGTCGGCATCGCCGAGCACGAGGTCGAGCACCTGATAACTGCGGCCGCCCGGCAATGTTTCGACAAAGCGCGGGTAATGACACGTCAACTGCGCACCTTCGCCCATCACCTCGAACGTCGGGCGAAAGCAAGGGTTGCCATGGCTCGCCGCGATCATATTTGCGCTTGCCGGAATGACGAGGTCGGCGATTTGGCGGCGCTGCACCGGCACATCGTTGATCCGCACTACGCCATCAACCACCTGGATCCGATCACCGGGCAGGCCGATGACGCGCTTGATATAGTCGGTGCGATTACCCGGCGGGGCCTTGAACACCGCCACATCGCCGCGCGTCGGCATACGGCCAAGCACGCGCCCGGGCATCAGCGGCGCGCTGAATGGCAGACTGTGGCGCGTATAGCCATAGGCCATTTTGTTGACGAGCAGATAGTCACCAATCAGCAAGCGCGGCTGCATCGATTCCGATGGGATGTTGAAAGACGAAAAAACAAAACTGCGGATGATCAGCACCAGCAGCGCAAACTTGACAAGGAACCAGGCAAAATCGCGCAATTCGCGGCGCAGATCATGCTGCGGTGGTTGCACAGCGGCAGGTGCGGTGTCATTGCCCGTTGCAATGTTTTGAGAGGTCTCTGGCATGGCGGCGCTTTGCGGCTTAAGCGGCGCGTGGTCAAGGTTATGGAGTGGGTGCGCGTGACAGATATTACGGCAGCGTGGGACAGGGTCGATGCGTGGACGCCAAAGTCATTGACCGAACTGGTGAGGGGCAACCCTAATGGCCGGAGCGAGGCGCTGGTACATACACAGTGCGGCATCCGCTTTGATTGGGCCAAAACCCACCTCGACGCGGACGCGCTCGCGGCCTTTTGCGCGCTCGCCGACGCCAGCGGACTGGATGGTGCGCGCCGCGCGATGTTCGGCGGCGAAGCGGTCAACGTCACCGAGGGGCGCGCGGTCGAACACACCGCCCAGCGCGGCGAGGGTAAGGCGGAGAGCGTCGCGCTCGCATCTGCCTTTCACGAGCGGATGCGCGGCGTTATCGAGGCGATAGACGCTGGCGCTTTTGGTGTGGTCAAGCATCTGCTCCACATCGGCATCGGTGGGTCGGCGCTCGGGCCGCAGTTGCTGGTCGATGCGCTGGCGCGCGACGCGGGGCGCTATGACGTTGCCGTGGTAGCCAACGTCGATGGCGCGGCGCTGGCCGAAGTGTTCAAACGCTTTGACCCCGACAAAACGCTGATCGCTGTCGCCTCGAAAACCTTCACCACCACCGAAACGCTGATGAACGCACAGTCCGCGCTGGAGTGGATGGCCGATGCTGGGGTCGAAGACCCGCTGGGCCGCGTCATCGCGCTGACCGCCAAGCCCGACAAGGCGCTCGAATGGGGGGTCGATGAAACGCGCATCCTGCCATTTTCGGAGAGCGTCGGCGGGCGTTATTCGATCTGGTCATCGATCGGCTTTCCCGCCGCGCTGGCGCTGGGGAGGGACGGTTTCGCCGAATTGCTGGCGGGCGCGGCCGCGATGGACCGCCATTTTCGCGAAGCACCGTGGGAACAGAATATCCCGGTGCTCGCCGCCTTTGCCGACCTTGCCTACGCGCAGGCTATGCGCTGCGAAACCCGCGCGGTGTTCGCCTATGACGAGCGGCTGCGACTGCTGCCCGCCTATCTGCAACAGCTGGAGATGGAATCGAACGGCAAGCGCGTGCGCGTGGACGGCAGCGCGCTGGACCGCCCATCGGCCCCCGTGACATGGGGTGGGGTCGGCACCGATGCGCAACACGCGGTGTTCCAGTTGCTCCATCAGGGCACGCACCTTGTGCCGGTCGAGTTTCTGGCGGTGATTGAGCCGGGGCACGAACTAGATGATGCGCACCATACGGCCTTGCTCTCCAATTGCATTGCGCAGGGCGCGGCGCTGATGGCCGGGCGGTGTAACCCCGATGACCGCGCGCGCGAATATCCGGGCAACCGGCCATCGACCACGCTGCTGCTCGATCGGTTGGACCCGCACACGTTGGGCGCGCTGATCGCTTTTTACGAGCACCGCACCTTTGCCAATGCGGTGATGCTGGGGATCAACGCCTTCGACCAGTTTGGCGTCGAACTGGGCAAGGACATGGCCAAGGCGGTAGAGGGCGAGGGCGCGGTTGATTTTGACGCGGCGACCCGCGCGTTGCTTGTGGCGGCGGGGCTTTAACTTGGTGCGATGAGTGTTAAATATAAACCGTTCGCCCTGAGCTTGTCGAAGGGTTGCCTTTCTCTTTCAACACTGAAAAACAAGACGGTCCTTCGACCGGCTCAGGACAGGCGGGTGGAGGTCGGGGTGATCACCATTTTGACGGTTCGCACCAAATTGGAGTTTACCCATGACATATGACTATGATCTGTTCGTCATCGGGGCCGGTTCGGGCGGGGTACGCGCAGCGCGAATAGCCGCATCGCACGGTGCAAAGGTTGCGGTAGCAGAGGAATATCGTGTCGGCGGCACCTGTGTCATTCGCGGCTGCGTGCCCAAGAAAATGCTCGTGTACGGCGCACATTTCGCCGAAGATATGCACGAGGCAACGCGGTTTGGCTGGGACATAGGCGGCGCGCGGTTCGACTGGCAACGGTTGCGCGACATCGTGCAGGCCGATGTGACGCGGCTTGAGGGGCTGTATACCCAGACGCTGGATAATAATGCAGTGACGTTGCTTGCGGAGCGCGCGGTGGTCACGGGGCCGCACGGCGTGCGACTGGCGAGCGGGCAGGACATCAGTGCGCGCTTCATCCTGATTGCGACGGGCGGACGGCCTGCGGTGCCCGACATTGCGGGCGCGGAGCACGGCATCACCTCGAACGAGATATTCCATCTCGACGCGCTGCCGCGCCGCGCGGTGATTGCCGGGGCAGGCTATATCGCCAACGAGTTTGCCGGCATCCTCCATGCCTTTGGCGTTCATGTCACGCTGGTGACGCGCGGGGATCGGATGCTGCGCGGCTATGACGGTGAAATCGTCGATCGTCTGCTCACCATTTCGCGCGCCAAGGGCATCGACGTGCGGTTGAACTTCCAATGCCCCGCGATCGCCAAACAGGCCGACGGCTCGCTGCTGGTGACAAGCGGCAATGGCGATGATGTCGAGACCGACCTGATGCTGTGGGCCATTGGCCGCGTCCCCAATGTCGACGGGCTTGGCTTGGCCGAGGCGGGCGTCGCGCTGGATGATGCGGGCGCGGTTGTGGTCGATGCATTTAATCAATCGTCGGTGCCCAGCATCTATGCCGTCGGCGATGTCACCAATCGCGTGCAACTGACCCCGGTGGCGATCCGCGAAGGGCACGCCTTTGCCGACACCGTGTTCGGCGACCAGCCGCGCACCATCAACTATGACAATATCCCCACCGCCGTTTTTTCAAGCCCGCCGCTCAGCAGTGTCGGGATGACCGAGTACGAGGCGCGGGCGCAATTTGGCGATGCGGTTCGCATCTATCGCTCAGATTTCAAACCGATGAAGAACGTCCTATCGGGGCGCGAAGAACGCGCGCTGTACAAGATGATTACCGCTGGCGATGACGCGCGCGTGGTCGGCCTGCACATGATCGGGCCGGAAAGTGCTGAGATTTTGCAAGCGGCGGCGGTCGCGGTCAAGGCGGGCCTCACCAAGGCCGCGTTCGACGACACGATGGCGCTCCACCCCAGCATGGCCGAGGAGTTGGTGCTGTTCAAATGAAGTTTTGATTTGCAACTGATATAACCACTTGCTAGCATCGCCCCCAAATGGAGGAGGCGGCAATGAGTGGAACAGTGTTTGTATCGGGCGGTAGCGGCTATATCGCGGGGTTCCTGATCCGCCAACTGGTCGGCGAAGGGTGGATGGTCCACACCAGCATCCGTAACCTTGCCAAGGAACAGGTCGTGCGCGACTTGCTTGGCGTCGATAATGCTAGGCTCAAGTTTTTCGCCGCCGATCTGATGAGCGACGCCGGATGGGCCGAAGCGATGGCCGGATGCAGCCACGTTGCACATGTCGCTTCGCCGCTGCCCGCCAATGCGCCGAAATCCGCCGACGAACTCATCATCCCCGCGCGCGATGGCGCGCTGCGTGCGCTCAAGGCCGCCAAGGGGGCTGGGGTCAAACGCTTTGTCATGACATCGTCCGCCGCCGCCATCGCTTATGGCCACGGCAAGGCCAAAAACCGCTTTACCGAGGCCGATTGGACCAATTTGGCGAGCAAGGACGCTTACCCCTACGTCCAGTCCAAGACGATAGCCGAGCGCGCCGCGCGTGACTGGGTAGCGGCGAATGGTGGCGATATGGAATATGTGACGGTCAACCCGTCGCTGGTGCTGGGGCCGCTATTGTCCGATGATTTTTCGACGTCGCTCGAAGCGATCAAGAAATTGCTCGAAGGCTCGCTGCCCGGCATTCCCAATTTCGGGTTCGGTGTGGTCGATGTGCGCGACGTTGCCGATCTGCACGTCCGTTGCCTGACCGCGCCCGATATAGCGGGCGAGCGCTTCATCGCATCCGGTCCGTTCCTGTGGATGAAGGATGTGGCGGCGATTTTGCGCGACGGGCTGGGCGAACAGGCGCGCAAGGTGCCGACGAGGCGGCTCCCCGATTTCCTGGTCAAACTCTCCGCGCTGTTCGATCCGGTTATCAAGCAGGTCGTGGGTGAGCTCGGCAATGTCCGCGAAATGGACGCGAGCCACGCCAAGGCGGTGCTCGGCTGGGAAACCCGGCCAGCGACCGAGAGCATCCTTGATACCGCGCGCGATATGATCCGCCTCGGGCTGGTCAAGGTTTAGGGCAGGACTCTAAACACGGTGATAATCGCGATACCAATCGACAAAGCGCGGCACGCCAATATCGATGCGGGTTGACGGCTGGTAACCGAGGTCGGACTGGATCGCGTCGATGTCCGCAAACGTCTCTTTCACATCACCCGCCTGCATCGGCAGCAGGATACGTTCCGCTTTACGGCCGCAGCACTCCTCAAGGATTTCAATCAGCCGCAGCAACTCCTCCGACCGGTGGTTGCCGATATTATACACAGCGTGCGGGGTGGTGCTGCCCCCTGCTTTGGGCTGGCCATCGTCGTTTGGCGGACTGTCGAGGCACGCGGTGACCCCGGACACTATGTCGTCGACATAGGTGAAGTCGCGCCGCATATCGCCGTGGTTGAACACCTCGATCGGCTCGCCCGCCAATATCTTGCGCGTGAAAATCCACATCGCCATGTCGGGGCGGCCCCATGGGCCATAAACGGTGAAAAAGCGCAGGCCGGTTTGCGGCAGGCGATAGAGATGCGCGTAGGTCTCGCTCATCAACTCATCGGCTTTCTTGGTCGCGGCATAGAGCGAGAGCGGGTGATCGACGCGATCGCTGACCCGAAACGGCAGCGTGTCGTTGCCGCCATAGACCGACGAGCTGGAGGCATAGACCATATGGCGGACGGCGCGATGGCGGGCAATCTCCAGCAGGTTGAGGTGCCCAACCAGATTGGACTGGACATAAGCATGGGGGTTTTCGATCGAATACCGCACCCCGGCCTGCGCGCCCAGATGGACGATACGGTCAAACTCTACGCCCGCCAGCGCCGTTTCAAGTGCCTTCATATCGGCGAAATCGACTTTGATGAAGCGGAACCGGTCCCCGCCGTATTCGGCCAGCCGCGCCAATCTATCTTGCTTCAGCTGGACCGAATAATAGTCGTTGATATTGTCGATACCGATGACGGTGTCGCCGCGCTCCAGGCAGCGCGCGGCCAAAGTCATGCCGATGAAACCAGCGACTCCGGTGATGAGAATGGTCATGATACGCCTTTACACGATAGCCATTACAGCCGCCACAGTCTGACGGGGAAACGTGCCGGATCGGCATTTAGTCCGTTTTTCAGGTCCACGAATATCCCTTTGTCGGCAACCAATGTCGCCAGTGCATCTTGCCCCAGCGCCAGATATTCGGCGTGCGGCACTGCCAATATGACCATGTCATGGCGGTGTTCCAGCGCATCAGCGCACAGGCCAATGCCATATTCGTGCTGCGCCTCGGCGGCGACGGCATGCGGATCGTGGACCGTGACCCGATGCCCGCGTTGCGCAAGACCGCTAATGACATCGGCGACCTTGCTGTTGCGCAGGTCGGGGACATTTTCCTTGAAGGTCAGCCCCAGCACCAGCACGCTGCCGGGTCGATTGTCGCGTGCGGCGTGGAGCCTGTCCACCAGCCAGCGGCCCATGCCGTCATTGGTGCCGCGCCCCGACAGGATGACCTTGGGGTCGTGGCCCAATTGCTCGGCGCGGTGGCTCAGGTAGAAAGGATCGACGCCGATGCAATGGCCGCCGACCAGCCCGGGCTTGAAGTCGAGGAAGTTCCATTTGGTCCGCGCGGCGTCGAGCACATCCCAGGTCGAAAGCCCCATCCGTCCGAATATCTGCGCGATTTCGTTCATGAAGGCGATGTTGATGTCGCGCTGGGCATTCTCGATCACCTTGGCGGCCTCGGCGGCCTTGATCGAGGCGGCGCGGAACACCCCGCCGCTGGTGACGGCACCATAAAGCGCGGCGAGGCGGTCGAGCGTCTCATCAGTCTGCCCCGCCACCACCTTGATGATGCGCTCGACGCTATGCTCGCGGTCGCCGGGGTTGATGCGTTCGGGCGAGTAGCCAAGCGTGAAATCGACCCCGCAATGCAGGCCAGACACCTGCTCCAATATCGGCCCGCAAATCTCCTCGGTAACCCCGGGATAGACCGTGCTTTCATAGACGATGATCGGCCTGCGCGCGCCGTCGATCATCGCCCCCACGGTGCGCGTTGCGGCCTCGACCAGCGACAGATCGGGCTTGTTGGCCGCATCAATCGGGGTTGGCACGGTGATGATATAGATGTCGGCGGGCGGGCAATCGCCGGGGTTTGCGGTCAGGCGCAATGCGGACGCGGCGAGCCGCTCAGGCTCGATCTCGCGGGTGCGGTCAACGCCGGCGCGCAGCTCGGCGATGCGGCTCGCGTCGATGTCGAGACCCCAGCATGGGTGGCTGCGCGCAATCGCCACCGCGAGCGGCAGGCCGACATAGCCAAGGCCGATAACGACAACATTTGGTCGATCTTCGCTCACACTGTTCCCAATTCGCTCGCTACCCTGCTCAGGCGAATGGCCTTACACGCTTATCCTTGTTGCGGCGTTAACGCTTCGACGATCGTTTTGACCTCCTGCGCCCGGCCCCGCGGGATGATCAGGATGTCGTCGCCGTGCACTATGACGATCAGGTCCGATACGCCGAGCATCGCCACGCGCTTGCCCGCCCCCGCGCGGACCAGGTTGCCGCTGGCCTCAACGGTGGTGACATCGCCGCTCGCCACATTGCCGCTCGCATCCTTGGCTCCCAAATCATACAGCGCGCTCCAGCCGCCGACATCGGACCAGCCGGGATCGACCGGAGCGACCACGACATCCTCGGCGCGTTCCATCACCGCATAGTCGATGGATTGCGCGGGGCTGGCGAGGAAGGCGGCGCTGGCGGGGCGGAGCCGCGCACCATCGCGCTGTGGCGCGACCATGGCCAGATCACATGCAGCGGCGATGGCGGGGGCACGGGCGGCCAGCTCGGCAAGATAACGGTCGGCGCGCATCAGGAATATCCCGGCATTCCATAGATAATTACCCGCGCTCAGCATGGCTTCGGCAGCGGTGCGTTCGGGCTTTTCGACAAAACGATCGACGCTGCGCACCCCGGGTGCATCGGCGCGCTCTGCCCCTGCCGCAATATAGCCATAGCCGGTTTCCGCCGCGGATGGAGTGATGCCGAATGTCGCGAGCGCGCCCTGTGCGACCGCCACCGAAGCGGCGGTCACCGCATCCAGGAACGTCGGCACGTCGGTCATCACATGGTCCGATGGCATCACCAGCAATTGGGCATCGCCCTCGCCTGCAGCCAAGGCGGCATTTTTCTCTGGCCTTTCCCAGCGGCAGGCCAGCGCGGCTAGCGCAATCGCAGGGGCGGTATTGCGCGCAGCGGGTTCGACGATGATCGTCGCGTCGCTGATGCCCGCCGCCGCGAGGTCGGCCTCGACATGCGCGACATGGCCCGGCCCGCACACGATCATCGGCGCGGCAAAGCAGGTGCGGTCGGCCACGCGGTCGAGCGTCATGCGGAACATGCTGTGCGCGCCGGTCAGCGGGAGGAACTGCTTGGGCGCATCGGGGGTGGACATCGGCCACAGCCGCGTGCCCGACCCACCAGAGAGGATGACAGGGATGATCATGTTGTTCATGCGGGCCACGCAATGAGGGCAGAGGCCCCTGCTTGCAAGTCGAGTTTGCCAAGCGTGTCGACAATTGCGCCTTCGCCGAGGTTGAGCGCTTCGCCATCCACCGCGCAGCCATGCCCGAGCGGGACGATGGTATAGCGTCCTTGATCAGCGGGCAGGGCGTTATGGTCGATCGGCCCGACGCTGCGAATCAGATGAAAGTGCGGGCCCGAAACCAGCCGCTGAGTTGCATCAACCTGAATGCGGCAATCGCGCGGGTCATCGTGCGGTTCCATACGCGCCACCGCCAGCCCAGCATCAAGGTGCAATTCGCGCGGGCGGGCATAGTCATAGAGGCGATAGGTGCAATCGACATTCTGCTGCACCTCGACCACCATCAACCCCGCGCCAATCGCATGGATTGTTCCGGCGGCGTTATAGACAAAATCACCAGCCTTTGCGCTTCGCCAGTCGATCAAATCGACGATGCTGCCATCCAATGCGGCGGCGCGCAGCGCTTCGCCGGATGACGGGGCTTTGAGGCCAACGCCAAGCTCCGCGCCGCCTTGCGCATCGAGCACCAGCCAGCATTCTTCCTTGCCACGCGCGAAACCGACCGCGCGCGCCGCATCGTCATCGGGATGGACTTGGATCGACAGACGCTCGGACGTAAACAGCCACTTGACCATCAACGGGGCGAGATCGCCATCGGGGTCTTCGAACCATATTTCGCCGATGCGGCGGCCGCCAAAATCACCAAAGCTGAGCGGAATATCGGTCCGCCCCCATGGCTTTTCAACGATGCGCGTGGGGAGTTTCATCACTGGCCTATAGCGGCGCTTACCGTGTCTGTCGAACCGCCGGGTCAGCCTATCACGCTGCCCGGCGATAGCGGTTTCCCGCATCTGGTTTCGGCTGATCGGGCCACAGGCCGCGTGTGTCATACACCAGCTTGTCGGCGCGTTCATCGAGCGGGATCGATTTGAACAGGTCATGATCGACCAGCACAATCAGCATATCGGCATTGGCCAGCACATCGTCAAGCTCGACCAGTTCAGCACCCGTCCCCGCAAACGCCATCGGCAGGGCGGCGGCATAGGGCTCAACCACCTGGATGCGCTTGCCGAAATGCCGCGCCAGCGCTGCCGATACGATCACCGCCGGGCTTTCGCGAAAATCATCAATGTTCGGCTTGAATGCAAGGCCAAGGCAGGCAATGGACTCCGCTCCGCTTTCCTCGATCATGCGGATCGCGCGGCCGATGACGAAATCGGTCTTGGCCTCGTTCACTTCGCGTGCGGTGCGGATGATGCGCGCGGTATCGGGGGCTCCCGCGACCAGGAACCACGGGTCGACCGCGATGCAATGCCCACCAACGCCGGGGCCGGGCTGGAGGATATTGACGCGCGGGTGGCGGTTGGCGAGCGCGATAACCTCCCACACGTCGATGCCCATAGTGTCGGCGATCATCGACAATTCATTGGCAAAGGCAATGTTGACGTCGCGGTAGCTGTTCTCGACCAGCTTGACCATTTCCGCCGCGCGCGCGGTGGTGGTGAGGCACGCGCCGCGCACGAACTGGCGGTAAAACGCCATCGCTTTACGCGCGCAGCGCGGGGTGATGCCGCCGATCACGCGGTCGTTATCGACCAGCTCGATCAGGATGCGCCCAGGCAACACGCGCTCCGGGCAATAGGAAATGTACAGGTCGGGTGTGCCGGCGCAGTGGCCGGGCACCTTCAAGTCGGGCCGCGCGGCTGCGATCATCGCCGCTACCTGCTCGGTCGTGCCGATCGGCGATGTCGATTCGAGGATCACAAGATCGCCCGTCTTCAGCACCGGCGCAATCGCCTGTGCCGCCGACAGGACATAGCTGATGTCGGGCGCATGGCCTTCGCGGATCGGGGTTGGCACCGCGATAACGAACGTATCGGCGGCTTCGGGAGCGGTTGCGGCGCGCAGTAGCCCGCGACTGACCACACCTTGCACCAGTCCGTGCAGGTCAACTTCCTCGATATGCACACGCCCCTCATTGACGGTGTCAACAACATGCTGGCTGACGTCGATGCCCAGCACGCTTGCCCCTGCGCGCGCGATGATTGCGGCGGTGGGCAGGCCAATATAGCCGAGGCCGACAACGACGACCTTTTGCTGTTTATCGATGGGCATCGGCGATGATCCTTGCAATTTTTTGGGCCGCATGGCCATCCCCATAGGGATTGTGCGCGCGCGCCATGGCTGAATAGGCGGCCTTATCGTCGAGCAAAGTGAAGATTCCGCAAACGATGCTCTCCTCATCGGTGCCAACCAGCCGCGCGGTTCCCGCCGCGACCCCTTCGGGGCGTTCGGTGGTGTCGCGCATCACCAGCACCGGTTTGCCCAGGCTCGGCGCTTCTTCCTGCACCCCGCCGCTGTCGGTCAGCACCAGTTCGCTCATCGCCATCAGGCGGACAAAATGCGGGTAATCGAGCGGATCGATCAGCGCCACATCGGGATGGTCGCCGAGCATCGCCTCCATCACGCCGCGAACCTGCGGATTGGGGTGGACGGGGAATATCACGGCGGTGTCGCCACGCATCGCTATGCGGCGGATCGCGCGGGCGATGCTCGTCATCCCCTCGCCAAAATTTTCGCGCCGATGCGACGTCACGGCGATGATGCGCTTGTCCGCAAAGCGCGCCGCCAGACTGTCCAGCCCCGCCGCCAGCGCCGGATCGGCGTCAATCCGTGCGCGGGTGGCAAGCAGCGCGTCGATCACGGTATTACCCGTGACGTGTATTGCGCTGCCCAGCACATTTTCGGCGCGCAAGGCGTCTGCGGCCGCCTGTGTCGGCGCGAAATGCAGGTCGGCAATCGCGCCTGTCACCTTGCGGTTCACTTCTTCGGGCCAGGGTGAATAGATATTGCCGCTGCGCAAGCCCGCCTCGATGTGGCCGACCGGGATTTTACGGAAATAGGCGGACAGCGTCGCCATCATCGTGGTCAGCGTGTCGCCGTGGACCAATATGCGGTCGGGGGCTTCGCGGTCGAGCACCGCGCCAAAATCGGTGATGATCCGCGCAGAGAGCGCATCGAGCGATTGCCCCGCCGTCATCAGGTCAAGGTCGATGTCGGGGACTATCCCAGCAATATCGAGCACCTGATCGAGCATTTCGCGGTGCTGCGCGGTCACCGCGACGCGCGTCTCCAGTTCGGGTTGCGCGCGCAGTGCGTGGACCAGCGGGAACATCTTGATCGCTTCGGGGCGGGTGCCGAAGACGACAAGGATTTTGGGGCGCGGGCGCTCTGTCATATCGTCCCTCTATCGCATATCGATGAATCTTGCGTCAACGCGTCTTGCCGCGCCGCGAGCGAACGCATAGGGCCGCTCGATGACTGGCCAAAGACTTGTCCATATCGATATGCTGCGCGGGGCAGCGGCGCTGTTGGTGTGTGTAGGCCATGTGCGCGGTCTGTTATGGGTTGATTATAGCGCGCTCGCTTATCCGAATGTGGTGGATCGCGCGCTCTATTTCCTCACCGGACTTGGCCATCAGGCGGTGATCCTGTTCTTTGCCTTGAGCGGATTTCTGGTCGGTGGCGCAGCCTTTGCCCGCATCCGCGCGGGCACATGGCGTGCGGGCGATTATGCGCTGCGCCGATTGACGCGGCTGTGGACGGTGTTGCTGCCCGCGCTGCTGTTCACCTGGGCGCTCGATACGCTGGGCCGCGATGTGCTGGGGCTGGGTGGTTATGACGGCAGTTATTGGCCATTGCTTTCCAGCGGGCCACCGCCGGGGCAGGGCGCAGACACCAGCATTGCCGCCTTTTTCACCAACGCGCTGTTCCTGCAAACCATTGCCGGTCCCACTTTTGGCTCCAATGGCCCGCTGTGGAGCCTCGCCAACGAGTTCTGGTATTATTGCACCATCCCGCTGGCTTGGGTCGCGCTGGTGTCGCCCTATCGCTGGTGGGTGCGGTTTGCGGCGGGGTTATGGAGCGTCGCTGCCATGCTCCTGCTGCCGCGCGAACTGGTGATGCTGGGCGCAATCTGGCTGGTCGGCGCGCTGGCGTGGAGAGCGACTACACCACTTCAATCGCTTGAACCTCGCCGTCGTGGTTGGCTGGCGGCGGCGCTTGCCTTGCCAGTGCTCGCCGGACTGGTGTTGATCGATCTGCGCCCCGGCATGCTGGCCGACCTGTTGCTAGGGGCCGCAACCGCGCTGTGGTTGCCTGCACTGGCCTGTGCACCCGCGTGGGGCGGGCTTTATGCCAAGGTCAGCAAGGCAATCTCCGAAATCTCCTACACGCTCTATGTCGTGCACTTTCCGTTGCTGTTTTTTCTGGCCTCAGCGCTGTTTCTGCCGCGTCAATTCGCGCCTGATTTCATCGGGATGCTGTGGTTCACCGCAGCAACCATCGTTGCCTTGCTCTATGCGGCGGTGATGTGGCGGTTGTTCGAGCGCAATACCGACCATATCCGCCGACGCATGACAGATATGTTGCAGCGCACATAATCTATTGACGCTGTGGCTGGGCGATGCGAGGGGGACCGCGCTGCGCACCGACAAACCAAGCATCGTCAAGGAAAAACTTCCCGCAATGATCATCCTCGGCCTCAACGCTTTTCACGGAGATAGCTCCGCCTGTATCGTCCGCGACGGGGTGCTGATCGCGGCGGTCGAGGAAGAACGCTTTCGTCGTCTCAAGCATTGGGCGGGTTTCCCATCGCAATCGATCGCTTATTGCCTTGAGGCAGCGGGCGTGAGCCTCGGCGATGTCGATATTATCGCGACCAATCAGGACAGCAGCGCGCATTTCTGGAAGAAAGTCGCTTATGTCGCACGCAATCGCCCGAACCTCTCGCTGATCCGCGACCGGCTGGCCAATCGCAGCAAACGCAAGTCGATTGGCGACTATCTGGCCGACGCCTTCCCCGGGCAAAGCTTTCGCGGCGAATATGCCGCCATCGAACATCATGTCGCGCATATGTCGTCGGCGTTCCACGTCTCGCCTTTTGCCGACGCCAGCGTGGTGTCGGTCGATGGCTTTGGTGATTTTTCGAGCGCCGCTTGGGGGCTGGGGAGTGGCACCCAGATAGCAAGCGAGGGCCGCGTCTATTTCCCGCATTCGCTGGGGATATTCTATCAGGCGATTACGCAATATCTCGGCTTCCCGCATTATGGCGACGAATATAAGGTGATGGGCCTCGCGCCCTATGGCCAGCCGACCGAGCTGGACAAGATGCGGCAGATGGTTGCGCTGGAAAATGACGGCGGCTTTCGCCTCGATCTGCGCTACTTCAATCACCATAAACAAGGCGTCGCCTATAGCTGGGACGATGGCAGTCCGGTGGTCGGCGATCTGTTCACCGCCGAGCTCGAAGCGCTGCTCGGCCCGCGCCGCGCCAAAGACGAGCCGCTCACAGCTTACCACCACGCCATCGCGCGGTCGGCGCAGGCGATGTACGAGCAAGCCTTCTTTCATCTGCTGAACACGCTCCACGCGCGCCACAAGGTCGATGCGATCACCATCGCCGGTGGGTGCGGGGCCAACAGCGTCGCCAACGGCAAGGTGCGCCGCAACACGCCCTACACGCGCGTCTATGTCCAGTCGGCGGCCGGGGACGCGGGCGGGGCGATTGGCGCTGCGTTTGCCGCGTGGCATTCTCGCGGCGGGCCGCGCGGCTTTGTCATGGACCATGCCTATTGGGGTCCACAGGCGAGCGCGGGCGAGGTTGACGCGCTATTGGCGGAGCGCGCCGACAATTTGACCACCGCTGGGTGCAGCATAGAGCGGTTCGACGCGGTTCAGCCGCTCGCCGCCGCGACCGCACAGGCGGTGTCGGAGGGCAAGGTGATCGGCTGGTTCCAGGGGCGGATGGAGTGGGGGCCGCGCGCGCTTGGCAACCGTTCGATCATCGGCGATCCGCGCCGCGCCGACATGAAGGACATCCTCAACCTCAAGATCAAACGCCGCGAGAGCTTTCGCCCGTTCGCGCCGTCGATCCTGAAGGATCACACCGGCGACTGGTTCGAGGAGGTCGATGACGTCCCGTTCATGATGCAGGTGTTCCAGATCCGCGAGGAACAGCGCGCCAAAATCCCCGCCGTCACCCATGTCGATGGGTCGGGGCGGCTGCAAACCGTCGATGCCGCCACCAACCCGCGCTACGCCGCGCTGATCGAGGCATTTTTTGCCATCACCGGCGTGCCGATGGTGCTCAACACCTCGTTCAACGAGAATGAGCCAGTCGTGTGCCGCCCGGCGGAGGCGCTCGATTGTTTCTTGCGTACCAAGATGGATGTGTTGGTGCTGGGCGATGTGCTGATCCGGCGCGGCAGCGATTAGGGCCTGTGGTTAAAGTGGCTGTGGAGCGTAGTATGAGCGAAAATCGTTCAGTTCAAGGAGTGCGAGTGCAGGCAGGGTGGCCCCCTGTCCAGCGAGCGCGACGCGGAAATGGGCGATTTTCGCCATATCCGCCCCGGACGCGGCGGATTTTGCCCCTGAAGACGTCGGAAATCTTGTCCGTAGTCCCGCTACGCGCTGCGCTTTCCTCCTGCTCAGGAACAAAATCCGGCTCGCGCCACGCCCGCAGCCACTTTAACCACAGGCCCTAACCTATGGCCGGGGGGATAGCCTATCGCAAGGACATCGACGGGCTGCGGACCATCGCGGTCACCTCGGTGGTGCTTTATCACGCGGGCGTGCCATGGGTTCCGGCGGGTTTTGTCGGGGTCGATATTTTCTTCGTCATTTCCGGCTTTTTGATTACCGGACTGCTCGCGCACGAATATCAGGCGAGCGGCCGCGTTGATATTGCGGCTTTTTACGCGCGGCGCGTGCGGCGGCTGATCCCCGCGTTGCTGACCATGGTGCTGGCGAGCCTCGCCATCGGCGTTTGGCTGCTGCCCCCCACCGGCGAAGCGCAATCGATGGGCGGGTCGGCAATCGCGGCGCTGTTTTTCAGCTCGAACCTGTTCTTCTATTTCCAGCCATCGGGCTATTTCGCACAGGCGGCGGAGAGCTATCCGTTGCTCCACACCTGGACATTGGCGGTCGAGGAGCAATTCTACATTGTCTGGCCGCTGATGATCCCGGTCGTCGGCTGGATCGCCGCCAAGCTGCGCCGGCCGACCACCGCGATGCTGACAACATTCTATCTGCTGGTGCTCATCATCTCGTTCGCGCTGTGCCAGTGGGCAATCACTTGGCGACCGATGGCGGCGTTCTACCTGACGCCGTTTCGCGCGTGGGAGTTTGCGATTGGCGCGCTGCTGGCGCTGCATCTGGCGCGCGCGCGACCCTCGGCATCGCTGGGCCTAGCACTATCTGGCGCCGGGCTTGCCGCGATCATCGCCGGCTTTGCGTTGATCGATCCCGCAGCCGCCTTCCCCGGGCCGATGGCCTTGCTGCCGGTGCTGGGCACGGCGGCGCTGATCGCAGGCGGAGCGATCGGCCCGCGCTCTGCCATCGCCCGCGCGCTCGAAAGCGCGCCGATGGTCACTATCGGCAAGCTCTCCTACGGCTGGTATCTGTGGCACTGGCCGCTGCTCGCCTATGCGCACTATGCCGCTGAGGGCGCGCCGAGCGTGGCCGCGCGCACTGCGATGGTGGCGTGCTCGCTCATCATCAGCGCGATCAGTCTGCACTGGCTCGAAACCCCGATCCGGCGTGGAAGGCCGCTCGCGCTGTTCAAGGCTACGCGCGGTGCGCTCATCACTGGCGCGGCGTTGCTCGTCACGGGCGCGGCGGCGGCACACGCGGTGCAATGGCACGCAGCCCGCGCCTTGGCCGCATCGCCGCTGTATCAAAGCATCGTCGCCGCTAAAACGGCTGACATCACTTGGCCGCGACAATGTCAGAATTATCAGACGCCGTTCGTCGCGCTTGCTCCGGCCAGGGAATGTATATTGGGCGCGGCATCAGCGCGGCGCGGCATCCTGTTGTGGGGCGATTCGCACGCGGCGCGGCTGGTGCCGGCCTTTGCCGCTTGGGCTGGCGCGCACGATGCAAAAATGCTGGCGCGCGTTCGCGGCGGTTGCCGCGCCTTTGGCGGGGTGCACGCCATCGCCGGGATAGCCTCCACCCAGGCCAACCGGACCGATTGCGCCAACTCTCGCGCGGCGATGGCGGCGGAACTGGCAGGCCTGCGTGCGCAGGGTTTTGATCGGCTGGTGATTGCGTCGCGCTGGCCCTATGGCTATGACGACGTCCCACTGACGCCGCCCGCAACGCCCATGGCCTGGGCCTCAGACCTTGCCCAAACCATTGCGCATGCGAGGGGCGCGGGCTTCGCCGTCGTCGTCGTTATCGATAACCCGCGCTTTGAACGTTCGGTGCCCGAATGCCTGACGCGCCATTCTGTCCGTGCATGCAGCACAGCGCGCGCGGGGGTGCTGGCCCGCCGCGCGACGCTCGAACAGGCGCTGGCGACCATGCCCGCCGCTGGCCGCATCGATTTCACCGATACGCTGTGCCCGGGGGCCACTTGCCCACCGATGTTGGACGGCGCGGTGCTCTATTCGGACATCAACCATCTCTCGCTGGCGGGCAGCGCGATGCTGGCAACCCGCGCGCCCCATGCCTTTGCGGTGCTCGAACGATGAACGCACCTGCTCCACCAGCCAAAATCACCGAACTTGATGGCCTGCGTGCGGTCTCGGTGCTGTTCGTGATGCTGGTGCACGCGAGCTATGGCCGCCTGTCCGGCGGGTTTCTGGGGGTCGATATCTTCTTTGTCATCAGCGGCTATCTGATCACCTATCTGCTGATAAGCGAACGTGAAGCCACGGGGCGCATCAGCCTGGTTGATTTTTATATGCGCCGCGTGTTCCGCATCCTGCCGCCGTTGATTTGCGCCATCGTGCTGGCGATGCTGTTGTGGCAGGGCGAGGGGGGCGCGCGCGGCCCGGTGGTGGCGGCTGCGCTGTTTTTCTACGCCAATTTCCTGCCCGCTGAAACGCTCGGCAATTTGGGGCACACATGGTCGCTGGCGATCGAGGAGCAATTCTACCTCGTTTGGCCGCTGCTATTCACGTTGATTTTTGCGCGATCGCGGGCGTTATTGATGGCCATCGCTGTCGCGATCATCATCGGCAGCATAACGGTGCGGGCCTATCTGGTGACACGGTGGAGCGACCTAAACCCGCTGTATACCTTCACCCCCGCGCGACTTGATCCGATCATGCTCGGCTGTTTGCTCGCGCTTGGCCAGGGGTGGGCGGAGCGGGTGCTGCGGCTTGCCCCGCCGCTTGTTTTGCGCGTTACCGCGTGGCTGTCCGCCGCTGCTTTGATAGGCGCACTTGTGTTTGCCCAGCGCGATTTCATGCAATCGACCCCGATTGCCTTTTTCCTGTTCGCTCTGACCGGGGCCTCGCTCGTGGTGAGCGCACCGATGTTGCCCAGCCGCGATTGGCTGCGCCGCGCGCTGAACACGCCGCTGATGCGCTACATCGGCAAGCGCAGCTACGGCCTATACCTCTATCATTATCCGATATTTGGCGCGCTCGAAGCCTGGCGGGTGGAGGGCGATCTTGGCAATTATATCGTGGTCACGCTCGTCAAAATCGCGCTGTCCTTTGCGGTAACAGAATTGTCGTGGCGCATTGTTGAACAGCCAGCCTTGCGGCTGAAGGCACGCTTTTCCTGGGTAAAATCGCGCGCACCGCCCGCACCGCACACGGCGGGGCAATAGCATGGCGCGCGCAGAGCACATCGTCACATCGGCGCGGCGCTGGGCGGGGATGGCGTTCGCCTATTTCCTCTCCAGCGGGGCGGTGCAGCTGCTCGGCGCGGTATCGACCTTCATCTACGTGCGGATGCTCGACACCGATGCTTATGCGCTGCTCGCGCTGTGCCTGACGACGATGGCGTTCATTGCGCTCACCACCGACCTTGGCCTCACCGGCTCGCTCAACTATTTCAAACGCCATTCGCTGGGGCAGGGCAGCGATTTTGGCAGCTATGTCGCGATCATCCAGCGGATGCGGCTGACGCTGTTTCCCATGGCAGCGGCGATCGCGATCGGGGTATTGCTGTTCATGCTCTACCAGCGCGGCACCTTGAACCTCGATGCAGGACTGGCTTTGGCCGCATTGGCTGTGGCCGCCTATGTCCAGCTAGGCCTGTCGGTGCGCCAGGCGGTGCTGCGGATAGAGGGCTATCAGAACGCGACCTATGTGGCCGACGTGACGGCGGCGGGCCTGCGCGCTGTGACCGCCATAGCGCTGTTCGCTCTGGCGGTGCAGCTGACCTCGCCGGTGATGGGAGCGATTGCGCTGTCATCGTGGCTGGCACTACTGATGCTGAGCCGCCGCTATCCTGCACAGCGCACCACCACCGACGCCGATGATAAGGCGCGCCGCCGCGAAGTGCTCGGCTACATCCTGCCGACCACCCCGGCGGTGCTGTTGTTCGCGATGCAGGATCTGGTGATTTACGGCACTGTGTGGATGACGAGCGGGGCCGGGCTGGTTGCCAACATCTTTGCATTGGGCCGCATCAGCGCACTGATCGCGATGCTCGGCGGGCTGGTGACGGTGGTGGCGATGCCGCGCATTGCCAATATGACGGATGGCGGCACTGTGCTGCGGCGCGGCTATGCGCTGACCGTCGGCATCGCGCTGTTTCTCATGGTGGGCGGCGCGGCGATAGCCTGTTTTCCAGATTATGCGCTGTTGCTGATCGGCGAGCGTTACGCGCATCTCCAGCACGAATTGCTGCTCAGCTTTGCCATCGCCAGCCTGGGTGCGTTGGCGGGCAGCGTCGGGCAGATCAACCGTGCGATGGGCTGGGTGCGCGCCGAACCGCTGATGGCGGCGATCCAGCTTGGCTTGCTGATTAGCCTGTTCGGCACAACGGCCATCACCACGACCGCCGATGTGCTGGGCTTGTGGCTCATCGTGGCAACGGTTTACTTTGTGATGTTGCTCGCTACGACGCTGATCGGCATGGTGAAACCACAATGGTTATTGAGCCAGAGGCATTAGGATGACCGTGATTGCCACCACCATCCCAACCCTGGCCCCCAACTGGCCCGACAGCTGGAAATTGTCGCACCACTTCGACCGGATCGAGGTTGGCGGCGAACAGCCGCGTATCGGCTATGCGCGGATGTACTCTGAACGGCGGCGGCGTGTGCTGGCGGCGGTTGCACAGCTGGCGGGCGGACCCGCCGACATCCTCGATATTGCGGCGGCGCAGGGCAATTTCTCGATCGCCGTCGCTGCCATGGGGCACCGCGTGACGTGGAATGATTTTCGCGGCGAACTGGCCGATTATGTTCGCCTCAAAATGCCAGCGGGGTTGGAGATGGCCTTTGTCCCCGGCAATATATTGGAAGTAGAGGCCGAATATCAAAGCCGTTTCGACGTGGTGATGGCGCTCGAGGTCATCGAACATGTCGCGCACCCCGATGCGTTTCTTCGCGCGCTGTCCGCGCTCGTCAAACCGGGCGGGCACATCATCGTTTCGACCCCCAATGGCGGTTATGTGATGAACAATTTGCCGCGTTTTTCGGATTGCCCCGATGCCAGCATTTTCGAGGACGCGCAGTTCAAACCCGATTCCGACGGGCACATCTTTTTGCTGCACGAGGATGAAATGCGTGACCAGGCGGCGCTTGCCGGGTTGAACGTGGTCCGTCACGATCTGTTCAACAACCCGCTGACCTGCGGCCACATGAAGAGCGGGCGATTGCTGCCATGGTTGCCCGATGCGCTGGTGCGCGCGCTGGAATGGCTGACGGCGCACCTGCCGCGTGCCTTGTCGCGCAAGGTCAATGCGGCGTCGCTGACCATCTTGCAACGCCCGAGGGGTGGGGCAGCGCGCGCATGACCCGTAGCGAAGATCAAGCAGCACCATCGGATGGGCCGGACCCGTGGGCGGCTTATGCGTCGCTGTTTGCGGGGCTGTGCCTCGCCATCGCGCTGCTGTTTGTCGCCAAGGACCGCTGGCTCATCAATGTGGCAGAGGCCGCCTATGGGCAGGAAACGGCGGCGTATCGCGGCGGTGCGACCAATTTGTGCGAAGGCGCGGCCACGCATCCGCGTTG
>JBEBHS010000017.1:0-49091 GCA_040080745.1 Sphingopyxis sp.
GCGCGTTCGAGCAGCATCAGCAAGATCGGCATTTGAAAGGCGATGCCGAACGCCAGCATGAATTGCATCACGAAATCGAGGTAATTGCCGACCGCAGGCAAGGCTTCGCGCGCAACCCCGCCGACATCGCCCTGAAACCCCAGCAGAAACCTGAGCGCCATCGGTATCGCAAAGAAATAGGCGAGGCCCGCGCCCAAACCAAACAGCACCGGCGTTGCGAGCAGGAACGGTAGGAACGCCCGCTTTTCCTTGCCGTAAAGGCCGGGCGCAACGAACCGCCAGATCTGCGTCGCGATCACCGGAAAGGCGAGCATGAAGGCGGCGAACAGCGCGACCTTGAGCTGGACAAAAAACGCTTCGAACAATTGGGTGTAGATCACCCGTTCCTGCCCCGCGCTAAGCAGCGGCTGCACCAGCACCGCGAAAATCTGGTCGGCAAAATAAAAGCAGCCAAAAAATCCAATCGCCAGCGCGGCCAGCGACCACAGCAATCGGCGGCGCAATTCGATGAGATGATCGAGCAGCGGCGCGCGGCTCGCCTCTATCGCCGCCTCGTCGCTATTGGCGGGCGGCGGGGCGGCGGCACCATCCAGCGTCGGCTGCGGGGCATCAACGCGCACCGATTGTTCGCTCGTTTTCCCCTCGCTCATGGTGCTGGCGTCGGTTCAGGCGGCGGGGTCGCCGCGACGTCAGGCACCGGCTGCGGGGCGACCTCTGGCTGGGGCATAGAAGCAGGTTGGGGCGGACCCATCAAATCCGCGCCAGAAAATCCATCGGGGAATGGGGCGGGCAGCAGCGCGTTTGCGGCGTCGCTGGGCGGTGGCAACACTGGCCCCGCCGCCCCGCCAGCGACATCGGGGTAAGCGCGCATGATCGACTCATTGTGGTTACGCCACTGTTTTTCGAGGTCGTCCAGCTCGGCTTCGCGCATCATCGTGTCGATCCCGCTGCGAAAATGGCGCGCCATGCCGCGCGCCTTGCCGACCCATTTGCCGACAAAGCGCATCGCCTTGGGCAGGTCCTTTGGCCCGATGACCAGCAGCGCCACAATGGCGACCACCAGCATTTCCGTGGGTGCGACGTCAAACATAGCGGTTCCAGTGCCTGAGCGGCGTTAAGCAATCAGGCGGCAATCAGGCGGTCGTATCGCTTTCGCGTGTCTCGGTGGTTGCGGGGGGAATATCGCTGGCGTTGCGCCCCTCTATCCGCGTTGGCGCAGGCGGCGGGGGCGCGGCTTCATCATCGGACATGCCCTTTTTGAAACTCTTAATCCCTTCGGCAACGTCGCCCATCATGTTCGAAAACCGGCCTTTGCCGAATAACAGCAACACGATGATACCGACCACCAGCCAGTGCCATAAACTCAGACCACCCATGATATATACTCCGAAAAAACTGATGCGTGGCCCCAATGTAAGCGCATGGGGCCGCTATTACCAGTCAGCATTCGCCGCCGGATGAGTCTGCGCAAGCATCCGCCGTATCAAAATCCAGCGCCTCGAACGCGGTATCGACCGGATCGAGCAGTCCGGCGGCGCGTAAATCATCAACGCCGGGCAGATCCTTGCGGCTTTCCAGCCCGAAATGCGTCAGAAACTCCGTCGTTGTTTTATAGATGAGCGGGCGCCCCGGCACTTCGCGGCGACCAGCGGGGCGGATCCACCCCGCCTCCATCAGCACGTCGAGCGTCCCCTTGGCGGTTTGCACCCCGCGGATCGCCTCGATCTCGGCGCGGCTGACCGGCTCCTGATACGCGATGATCGCCAGCACCTCGATGGCGGCGCGCGAGCACCGGCGCGGCTCCTCGCGTGTCCGCCGCAGCAGATGCGCAAGGTCGCCCGGGGTCTGGAAATGCCAGCGGCCCCCAAACATCACCAGTTCGATGCCCGACCCGCCGTGACGCGTCTGTATCGCGGCGAGCGCGGCTTCTATGTCGCCCTCCCCCACATAAGCGGCAAGCTCGGCCACGCTCATCGGCGACGTGCTGGCGAACAGCGCCGCCTCGACCCCGCGTTCGAAATCGGAAATGGCAAAGTCGGGAATCGGATCGATGCTCATGGCGCCGCCCTAACATAAAGCGGGGTGAACGCATCATCCTGCATCAGCGATAATTTGCCGATGCGTGCCAGTTCGAGCGCCGCGACAAAGCTCGATGCCAGCGCCGATTTGCGCAAGGCGCCCGAATAATCGGGCGGCAGAAATGTCGCGAGATCGCGCCAGTCGATCACCGTGCCGATCATCGCCTCAAGCCGCGCAATCGCCGCGTCGAGCGTCATCACCGGCCGGCGGTCAATCACATGCAATGCGGGCTGGGTGCGCGCCTGAATGACGCCATAGGCTTGGATCAGCTCGAACAGGCTGGCATCCCACGCGCGTCGCCGGATCACGCGCAGACCAGGTGCGTCCCCACGGCCAAACACATCGCGGCCCAGCCGGTCGCGCGCCATCAACCGTGCGCCCGCCTCGCGCATCGCCGCCAGCCGTTGCAACCGCAATTGCAGGCGCATCGCCAGTTCATCGGGGCTGGGGTCGACCTCGGGGTCGCGCGGCAGCAGCAGTGCGGATTTCAGCAGCGCCAGCCACGCCGCCATCACCAGATAATCCGCCGCCACTTCGATGCTCAGCCCGCGTGCACGATCGATGAACGCCAGATATTGCTCGACCAGCGCCAGAATAGAAATCGCTTTGAGATCAACCTTTTGCGTCCGTGCCAGTGTCAGCAACAGGTCGAGTGGCCCTTCCCACCCATCGAGCTCCAGCCGCAACTGACCACTCCGCTCTAATGGGTGCGGTGCGTCTTCAACGTCGGTGATCTCATCAAGCAATTTCGGTCAACCCCAACAAGGCATCGCGCCGCGCCAAGGCATCGGCCAGTTGGCCAACATCGGGTGCCGCATTACGCATCTGCATGGCACGGTCCAGCCGTTCGCGCGAGCGCAAATCCATGTCGCCGCCAATCGCCTCGATCATTGCCGCCGTCTCAGCCAGCACACCCGTGCAATGCAGCGCGACATCGCACCCCGCCACCAGCGCCGCGAGCGCGCGCGCCGCGATGCTGCCCGACAGCGCCTCCATCTCGATCGCGTCGCTCATCAACAGGCCGTCAAAGCCGATGCGGCCGCGAATGATATCGTTGATGACGATGGGAGATTGCGTCGCGGGTCGCGCAGCGTCCCACGCTTCATAGACGATATGCGCGGTCATCCCCATTGGAGCGTCACGGAGCGCGCGGAACGGCGCAAGGTCGCTTTCAAGCTCGTCGGCGCTTGCCATAACGCGTGGCAGATCGACATGGCTGTCGACCACCGCGCGCCCCTTGCCCGGCATATGTTTGACGACGCCAACGACCCCGCCCGCGCGCAGCCCTTTGATCGCCGCGCGGCCCAGCGCCGCGACGCGCATCGGCTCGCCGCCAAAACTCCGGTCGGCAATCATCGCATAGGAAAGTGGCGTGCGCACATCGAGCAGCGGCCAGGCATTGACGGTGATGCCGAGGCTGTGCAGCGTCAGGGCGATGGCCAGTGCGTTGGCCTCGACCGCTGCAAGGGCGCTGGCGGGGGCGACGTCGTATAAGCGGCCAAAGGCGCTGCCCGCAGGAAAATCTGGCCAGTGCGGTGGGCTGAGCCGCGCGACCTTGCCGCCTTCCTGGTCGATGAGAATGGCGAGGTCATCGCGGCCATGGAGGCCGCGCAACGCATCGGTGAGCCGCCGCAACTGATCGGGATCGACGATATTGCGCGCAAACAATATATAGCCCGCCGGGTCCGCGCCACGAAACAGCGCCGCCTCATCGGCGCTAAGCGCAGGGCCGGCAAGGCTGACGATAGCGGGGGTCATGCTAGGGCCAGTATTCATTATGGCGCGAGCTGAGGCAGCAAAATGGCGAACATATCAGGCAGAAATGGCCGCCGGGGATAGCGGGACTATCTCCAAGGGGATTTGGGGCTGAGATGGAAGCCATTTTGCTGTCCCAATGCGATTTGACCGATTTTGCCCAGTGCTGTGTCAGAAAATCTTGAAATAGCACCACTATTCCCGCATTTTTCTTCCTCGCCCTGAAAAAAATCGCTTCAAACCTCAGTCGTGCCATAATGAATACTGGCCCTTGGCCCTAGCCGTTCAGGGAAGGACGATGCAATTCTCTCCCGCTACACGCAGCCGATTGCATAAATCACGCGCCGCGCGCGCTGATCCCGCCGCCGCGCGCAGCCGATAGACGGTGCGCCCCCCCACATCGGCGGGGGCGATCGAGCGGTTGACCGGACCAAGCCAGGCAAAGCGCGCTTTCAAACTGTCCCACGCACGCGCCGCCGTTGCCTCGCTGGCAAAGGCACCGAGCTGGATGGTGCCGCCACCGCTCACCGCCGGAGGTGTCGCAGCAGGGCGCGCGGGCGCTGCTGATGCTCGCGCTGTGGGTGCAGCTGGTGCAGGCCTTGCGGCGGGGGCAGCGCGGTTCGGCCCAGCCGCCACCACGGGCGCGATCGGCTGTTCGGGCAATTTGTTGGGATCGACGGTGCCAACTGGGGTCACCCCTTCGGACGCCGCGACCGCGACATCACCGTCGCCATCGAAACGGCCCGGCTCGGCTGGCGCTGGGTTACGATAGTCGCCCTCAGGCGCGGCGATCAATTCGCCATTCGGCCGTCCGCCGACATTTTGCCACCACCACAGGCCACCGACCACCGCGCCGATCACGATCAAACCAGCAAGCACGAGGCCAAAGAGACGCCCCATTGAAACGCCGTTATCGTCCATGTCCTCGATCGGGTCGAGCCAGGGAAGCCGCTCTTCTTCGTCAAAGTTCAGCGGCGCACCATCATGATCGTTCATCATCGCATCTCCACGGCTGGTTCCACCCCCATCAGCGCCAGCCCGTTACGCACTATTTGCCCGATTGCGCGCGTTAAGAAAAGCCTAGCATGCGTGGTTAACAAATCGTCCGCCAAAAGGGCGCGGCGGGCGGGATCATCATTGCCCAGATTCCACCAGCTGTGGAATGCAGCGGCAAGATCGCCCAAATAGAAGGCGATTCGGTGCGGTTCGCGCGCATTCGCCGCCGCTTCGACGATGCGCGGGAAGGTCGCGGCCAGCCGCGCAAGGTCCAAATCAACTGTATCCAAATGGGACAGGTCAATGGTTTCACCCAGCGCGGGGACTGCGATTCCTGCCTCCGCCGCCTTTCGCGCCAAGGAATGGATGCGCGCATGGGCATAATTGACGTAAAATACCGGATTGTCCTTTGACGCCTCAACGACATGGGCGAAGTCGAAATCCATCTGTGCGTCGCTCTTGCGCGTCAGCATGGTGAAGCGCACGACATCCTTGCCCACCTCGTTCACGACATCGGCCAGCGTCACAAAATTGCCCGACCGTTTGGACATTTTGATCGGCTCGCCGCCGCGCATCAGCCGCACCATCTGCACCAGCCGCACGTCGAACCGCGTTTTGCCTTCGGTCAGCGCCGCGACCGCCGCCTGGATGCGCTTGACCGTGCCGGCATGGTCCGCACCCCAGATGTCGATCAGCGCGTCGGACCGCTTGGCTTTTTCGTGGTGATAGGCGAGGTCGGCCCCGAAATAGGTCCAGCTGCCGTCGGATTTTTTGATCGGTCGGTCCTGATCGTCACCAAAACGGGTCGCGCGGAACAACGGCAATGCCACTGGCTCCCAATCGACGGGGGTTTCGCCCTTCGGCGGCTCCAGCACCCCGTCATAGACAAGATCATGCGCACGCAGCCACGCCTCGGCGGCTTCGGGCATTCCCGCCGCCTGCAATGCGGCCTCGGACGAAAACAGGTCGTGGTGGATACCGAGCAAGGCAAGGTCGGCACGGATCATATCCATCATCGCCGCCACTGCAAAGGTGCGAAAAATGGCCAGCCATTCGGATTCGGGTGCGGAGGCGTAGCGGTCCCCATATTCCGCCGCCAGCGCCGCACCAACCGGAATCAGATAATCGCCCGGATAGAAGCCTTCGGGGATTTCCCCTATGCCCTCGCCAAGCGCCGCGCGGTACCGCAGATGCACCGAGCGCGCGAGGACATCGACCTGCCCGCCGGCATCGTTGACATAATATTCGCGTACCACCTTGTGCCCGCTATATGCGAGCAGATTGGCCAGCGCATCGCCGACCACCGCGCCGCGGCAATGCCCCATATGCATCGGTCCGGTCGGGTTGGCGGAGACATATTCGATGTTGACGGTCGTGCCGCCGCCGCTGATCGATCGGCCATAATCGCCCGCCAGCCGGGTTATGAGCGCGAGTTCACTGCGCCACATATCTTCGTCAAGCCGCAGGTTGATAAATCCCGGTCCAGCGATGTCGGCGCTGATGATAGTGTCACAGGCCGCGAGCTTGGCGACAATCGCATCGGCCAGCGCACGTGGGTTGGTGCCTGCTCCCTTGGCGAGCACCATCGCGGCGTTGGTCGCCATATCGCCGTGACTGGCGTCGCGCGGTGGCTCCAGCGTTATCGCGGTGCGCGGCAGCCCGGCGGGCAGGGCACCCTCGGCTTCGAGCGCATCGAGCGCAGCATCGAGATGGCTGGCTATGGTGGTATAGATAGTCATAATCAAGAAACGGCCCCTGAGCCGTTCGGGCTGAGCATGTCGAAGCCCTGTTCTCTCTTGTTGTTCAAAAGAACGGCCCTTCGACGTTGCTCAGGGCGAACGGTAATAAATGTTCGAATCAAAGCTTATCAGCGTGTCACATTATATTGCAACTGATCCTGCGTTAATTGAAACCCGATCAGCAATTCATAGGTCGCCTGAACCACTGCAGCGCGAACGTCGGTTTCGGACAGCGGGTCGAGCGCCGCATCTTGGTCGCCCGCGCGGCGGCGCCTGGTGATGCGCTCGCGGATGTCAGCGGGCAGTTCGAGCGCGCTCCTGTCAACATAGGCACCGCCAGTGCCATGGCCAGTGCTCCGGGTCTGGCCATCGGCGAAATGCACGTTGACGACAGCATTGTCCTTGGCAACCACCGCCGTTCCGCCATGGAGTATAGTCGAATAATAGGGCAGCCCAACATCACGCGCCGGCCCAGCATCGCGCCGCGTCGCAACAACATCGAACGTCGCGCCGACATAAACCCGCGCTTCCAGATCGTTACATGTGGTGCGGACATTGGTGATGCTGGCCACGACATCAATCGCGCGTGCATCGCGGCTGTCAGCGGGGTCGAATGTGGTGATATCACCAGTATAAACAGGGACACCAACCGCCGGGCACAGGCTGCGCGTGGCGGTAATGCCAACGCCTGAGCTCAAATCAAGCTCGTTATCACGCGCGCATCCGCCCAAGGCAAGGGCGGCGCACAGCACAAGCGCGGGCGCGGCGCGGCAAGGGTTGCGAAACGATGCGATCATTGGGCTTTATCCTATGTAATGCGGCCCCCGCCCGGGCACCTTGTGTCATATAGCTTCCCTGCCCCGCTCGCGCGCAATATGCAAGCCATGACGCTTGCGGTGTGTCAGCCAGCGGAATAGGAGGCAGGCTATGGATGCCCAGACCACTTCTTTTCGTGAAAACACTGCAAACCGCTCGCCAATGATGGTGCTGATCGCGGCACCGCGCGGATTTTGTGCCGGGGTCGACCGCGCGATTCGCATCGTCGAGCTGGCGATCGCCAAATATGGCGCGCCCGTCTATGTCCGCCACGAAATCGTTCACAACCGCTTCGTCGTTGACAGCCTGAAGGCCAAGGGCGCGATCTTTGTCGAAAGCCTCGACGAAGTGCCGGACAAAGTGCCTGTCGTGTTCAGCGCACACGGCGTGCCAAAAGCTGTGCCAGCCAAGGCCGAGGCACGCGGCCTGCACTACCTCGATGCCACCTGCCCATTGGTCAGCAAGGTGCACCGCCAGGCGGAGCGCAACCACGAGGCCGGCCGCCACATCATCTTTATCGGCCATGCCAATCACCCTGAAGTGATCGGCACATTCGGGCAATTGCCCGATGGCGCGATGACATTGGTCGAGCGGGTAGAGGATGTCGCCGCACTCAACCCGCCAAACCCCAAGCAGCTGGCATTCCTGACGCAAACGACGCTGTCGGTTGATGATACGGCAGCGGTTGTGGAGGCGTTAATCGCGCGCTTCCCCAGCATCCTTGCTCCCAAGGGCGAGGATATTTGCTACGCCACATCGAATCGCCAGGCGGCAGTCAAGGAAATTGCCCCGCAATGCCAGCTGATGCTGGTGATCGGTGCGCCGAATAGCTCCAACTCGCTGCGTCTGGTCGAAGTAGCGCAGCGGATAGGAACGCCATCGCGGCTTATTCAGCGCGCAAGCGAAATTGATTTTGCCTGGTTTGACGGCGTTACGGTGGTCGGGCTTACTGCGGGAGCATCCGCGCCCGAACTGCTGGTGCGCGAAGTGGTTGTGCGACTGGGCGAACGCTTCACGGTAACCGAGCATCAGGTCGAAACGGTCGCCGAATCGATGGTTTTCAAATTGCCGCGCGGGCTTGACCCCGCAGTCCCCGCCTGATGGCAGTATTCACCCATGTCGGGGCGGAGGACATTTCCGACCTGCTCGACCGCTACGGTGTCGGCCCGCTGATCAGCGTCAAAGGCATCGCCGAGGGGGTTGAGAACAGCAATTATCTGGTCGATGCGCGCGGCGGGCGGTTCATCCTCACGCTTTATGAAAAGCGCGTTGACGCCGACGACTTGCCTTTCTTCATCGCGCTGATCGACCATCTGGCGGCGGCAGGTAACCCAGTGCCGCGTATCCTGCCTGACGCGCAAGGACAGCATATTCAGCATCTTGCGGGCAAAGCGGCTTGCCTGATCCAGTTCCTGCCCGGCGTCTCGGTAAGCCGCCCCACCAGCCGTCAAGCCTATAGCGCGGGCGGGGCACTGGCGCGCATGCACAACGCAGTTTTCAGCTTTGACGGCGGCCCGGCCAACGCGCTTTCGCTTGTCGGCTGGCATGCCCTGATCGAGCGGATGGGTGGTGCACTCGACGATATCATGCCTGGGCTGTTTGACACGGTTTCGCACGAGTGGGCGCATCTGTCGGCGCATTGGCCCGACCATCTGCCGCGCGGGGTCATCCATGCCGATTTGTTCCCCGACAATGTACTGATGATCGGCGAGGACGTGTCGGGGATCATCGACTTTTACTTCGCCTGCCGCGACATCACCGTCTATGATTTTGCGGTAGCGCACGGCGCGTGGTGCTTCAGCGCCGACGGATCGCATCTGTTGCCCGCACTCGCCGAGGCGCTGGCCAAGGGCTACCGCTCGGTGCGCGACTTGTCAGCGGATGAACGCGAAGCGATGCCGATATTGGCACGCGGCGCGAGCTTACGCTTTCTGCTGACCCGCGCGCTCGACTGGCTTGAGACACCGGCGGACGCGCTGGTCACGCGCAAGGATCCGCTGGCCTATTTGCGGCGGCTCCAGATTTATCAGTCGGGCGACCCGCACGCGATATTCGCGATATGACGAAAAACCATGTGGTGATCGCCACCGATGGTGCGTGCAAGGGCAATCCCGGCCCCGGCGGCTGGGGGGCGGTGCTGCGCTTTGGCGGGAGCGAAAAAGAGCTATCTGGCGGAGAGGTGCTGACCACCAACAACCGTATGGAATTGATGGCAGCGATCAAAGCGCTCGAAACGCTATCCCGCCCATGCGTGGTCACGCTGACCACCGACAGCGTCTATGTCCGCGAGGGCATCACCAAATGGATATTCGCGTGGAAACGCAACGGATGGCGCACCGCCGCCAAAAAACCGGTCGCCAACGCCGATCTGTGGCAGGCGCTCGACACCGCTGCCCAGCGCCACAGCGTCGAATGGCGCTGGGTCAAGGGGCATGCCGGCGACGCTGATAATGAGCGCGCGGACAGGCTGGCCAGCGCTGCGGCTTCAGCGGCAGCGCAAAAATAGGTGCCGCGGCCATTGCCGCAGCGCGCAGCTAGTCGGCCATATCCTATATTATTTGGTTGGGGCGTCAGGTCCGTTTTTCTTGATCGACGCAATGGCGTTTTCAGCCCCTGATTTCGAACTATACCCTTCGGTCCAGAAAATAGTTTCGCTGTTATATTTGAAATAGGCGCGATATTCGCCGTTCTTCTCGCTTTTCACGATCTCGAAATAATGGGCCATCGTTGTGCTCCCTCTTTATTGATTCGCTGACCGATGCAAGATTGCCGTAGTTGCGGTCAATTGCAACTATCCTTTGAATCGATCGGCGCGATAATGCGCTGGATCAATATCGGCGACAAAATCGGCGGGCGGTCGGTCCAGCAATAGCGCCGCCGCCACCGCCGATGCAGCGGGCGCGGTCTGGATACCGAAACCGCCCTGCCCCGCGCACCAGAAAAAGGCGGGAGCGTCGGCGGCGAAGCCATAGACGGGCAGGCGATCGGGCGCAAAGCTGCGCAAACCGGCCCAGCGCCGCTCGACCCCGGTGACGCGCCAATCGACGACATGTTCGAACCGATCGATGGCGATGGCAACGTCGAGTTCCTCTGGTGCGACATCGTGCGGTTCGACGGGCGTTTCATCGTGCGGGCTAAGCCATAATTTCCCACCTGCTTCGGGTTTGAAATAAAATGTTCCGTCGAAATCGGAAACGTGCGGAATGCCATGCGGCACCACCGGGTCGGTGCGCAATTGCACCACGGTGCGACGATAGGGGGTGATGCCGAGCGGATGTGCTCCGGCCATTTGCGCCACCGCATCCGCCCAGGCCCCCGCCGCATCGACGAGGATGCCAGCGCGAAACTGGCCCATCGTCGTTTCGATCAGCCAGTCGCCGCCCTCGCGCACCGCGGCGGTCATCCGCGCGCGGGTTATCAGTTCCGCCCCTGCGCGCTTGGCGATTGACAAAGCGAGCGCGTGGACCCCGCCGACGTCGATCGACGACGAACCAGGCTCGTGCAATCCCAGCACCCAGTCATCGCGCAGACCAAGCAGCATCGTGTGCGGATCAACCTCGTGCATTTCCACGCCGCAATCGGCGTAGCGCGCGATATAGGCATCCATCTTTACCCGATCATTGGCGTGGCCGATTTGCAGCGCGCCCAGGGGATCGAGAAAACCGCCCGCGCGCAAAACATGCCCCGACGCGCTCGACAGCGGCTGGATGGCGGGGCCGCCATAGCTTTCGCTCCAATAAGCGGCGCTGCGTCCGGTCGAATGATAGCCGGGCTGGTCCTCGCCCTCCAGCATCACCACCGAACAATGCGGTGCGATCTCGGCAGCGAGGCCTGCACCAGCGATGCCTGCGCCTATGATGGCAACATCGTATCGGGTCATGTCTTTGGCGCTTCCTTATCCAAAAATGCATCAATTCTGGCTAAAACATCATCGCGCACCGCATCAACTTCTCGTAACAGTTCATGCGCGGCTTCGCGGCCATAGACATGTGTTTCACCGTGTGGCAATCGCGCGGCAAGCCGCCGTGCGGCCGATGGCGACACCAATTTATCCGCTGAGGCAACCAGCACCAGTACGGGTGTGGCGACGCTCTCCAGCGCCTCTGGCTGACCAAGCTGTGCGAACGATGCATAGGCCTGCTCGACCCATCGCCAGCTGGCGGGGCCAAGCTCGAGCGATGGGTCCTTCGCCCGCCACCACAGCTCATCGGCATAGCGGTCATTGTCGTGGGTAAGCAGCATCTGGCGCAGGCTGATTTTGCTGCCCGGTTTTTCGCTGACCTTCCACGCGGCGCGCGCAGGGTCGCCGATGCGGCACATCGTTCTGGCAATCCAGTGGCCGACGCCGTCGGGATAGGGCGCGGTAAAGCCCAGCATCGGCGCAACCAGCACCGCAGCATCGGGCACGATGCGTCTGTCGCTAAGCGCACGGAGCAGCAAATGCCCACCCATACTGTGCGCGATGATGACGTGGGGGCCAGCGGTGCGCGCCGTCCATGCGGCAGCGTATTCGGCGATATCGTCGATCCACTGCGCAAAGCTATGGCAATGCCCAACGTGCGGATCGCTGCTCAGCCGGCCAGAACCGCCCTGCCCGCGCCAATCAACGCTTTCAACCTGCCAGCCGCGCGCGTGCCAATCGGCAAAGCTCTCAAGATATTTTTCAAAATGATCGCCGCGCCCACCGAGGAACAGCAACGACCCGCGCACCGCCCCCTGCGGCGCGGGCCAGATAATGCTGCGCAACGGCCAGCCATCGGCTGCGGGGCGCATGGTGGTCTGCGCGTCCACTGGAAAGGCGCGGCGATCGAATGGTGCTGATTCTGCTGTCATGCCCGTTCGTTACGGTTTGGTAACGGTGTTCGTCTAGTCAATGTTGATGATCTGGGGAACATCAATGCTGCTTTGCGCGCTTTTGCTGGCTGTCATGCTGTTGATTGCAGCGGGTTTTGACCTGAAAAGCCGCATCATCCCCAACTGGCTCAACCTCGCCATCGCATTGACCGCGCCGCTTGCATGGTGGGCGCAGGGTTTGGCATTCTGGCCCGACATCGGCTGGCAGATTGGCTCTGCAATCGCAGTTTTCTCAGTTTTCGCAGCACTTTTCGCTATGGGCGGGATCGGTGGCGGCGACGTCAAGATGATCGGCGCGCTCGCGTTATGGATCGACGCGCGCCTGATATTATCGCTGCTGATGGTCATGGCGCTGGTTGGCGGGGTCATCGCTGGTGCCATGCTAGTGCGTCAGAAATTGAGTAAATCTGCTCCCAACCCCGAAGTGCCTTACGGCGTAGCTATCGCCTTCGCTGGGTTTTGGGCGCTTCACCAACAATTTATTAACCATTTCCCGTCTATTCCCACAATATGAATGAAAGCCGCCTGGATCGCCCAGGTGAGGAGGCACTGCCGTCATGGATATGAAAAAGATCATCCTGATCGTCGTCGCGCTGGTCGTGGCCCTGGGGGCTGCTTTCGGCGTCAACTCGTTGATGCGCGGATCGAGCACCCCACAGGCGCGCGCGGCTGCGGCCCCCGCCGTTACCGGACCAAAGGTGATGGTCGCCACGCGCTCGCTGCCGGTCGGCACAATCCTGACCGCCGATGCGTTGCGTTTTCAGCCATGGCCCGAGGGGCTGGTCCGCCCCGATCAATATTATGTCGAGGGCCACGCCAATACCGAGGCGTTGGTCGGATCGGTGGTCCGAATCGCGTTGACATCGGGTGCGCCGGTAACGAAGGGATCGCTGGTTAATCCGCAGGATCGCGGCTTCCTTGCCGCCGCACTTGGCCCCGGCATGCGCGCCATCACCGTACCATTGTCTGCGGAACAGGGTGTTGCCGGTTTTGTTTTCCCTGGCGACCGCGTCGATATGATGTTGACGCAGACGATCGAGGGCGACGAAGATCAATCACTGCGCACGACCGAAACTATCGTGCAAAATCTGCGTGTGCTTGCGGTTGATCAACGCACGGCACCGACGGATGAAAATGGCAATTCCACACCTGCTGTCTTCGCAACCGTCACCATTGAAGTAACCCCGCGCATCGCTGAAAAGATTGCGGTTGCGCGTTCGGTTGGCACTTTGTCGCTGGCACTGCGGTCGATTGCCGACAGCGCGTCCGAGCTCGACGAAGCGATTGCTTCGGGCCAGATCAACGTTGCCCGCGATGGCGACCGTGCCGGAGAAGCGAGGCTGTTGGGTCGTTCAAGCACCCGCCCATCGGACCGCGGTGTTACCGGTGTAACCGGCGGGGATGTCTCGCGTTACCAGCGTCGCACCGTGCCGCGCCAACGCAGCGCCGATAATGGCGGTGGCGGTGGCGGCCCGCAATCTGCCGTACCCGCAGCCCCTGTCGTCACTGGTCCAAGCGTCCGCGTTGTTCGCGGTGACCAGGTCACCATCGTTCCGGTTGGAAGGTAAGTATATGTCAAACAGCATTTCCCTGCGCCAAGCCTTGCGCACCGGTGTCATGGCGATGGGTATGTCCATCGCTGCTGTCGCCACCATGCCAACCGCGCTCTATGCTACGCCCGGACAACAGGCCGAACGTGACGATTTGTTGCTATCGGTTGGCCGTGGCCGCCTGATCAACCTGCCCGCACCGATGGTGGACGTGTTCGTCGCCAATCAGGAAGTGGCTGATGTGCAGGTCCGTTCGTCAACACAGCTCTATGTGTTCGGCAAGGCACCTGGTGAAACCAGCGTTTATGCCACCGATGCGGCAGGTCGTGTTGTCTATTCGGTCGTCACCCGCGTTGGCAATAATATCGAGACCATCGACCAGATGCTGCTGCTCGCCATGCCCGATGCCCATGTCAATGTGACGACGATGAACGGTATCGTGCTGCTGACCGGCACAGTCGCCTCACCCGAAGATGCGGCGGAGGCCGACCGCCTTGTCTCCGCCTTTGTCGGCGAAGGGACGCGCGTGCTCAGCCGTCTGCAAACCGCAACCCCACTTCAGGTCAATCTGCAGGTGCGGATTGCCGAGGTCAACCGCAGCTTGGTCCGCGAAATTGGCGGCAATGTGCTGACCCGCGACACGACATCAGGATTTGCGTTCGGTGCCATTCCGCGCCGCAATATCGGTACAATAGCGCCAGCGGTTCCCTATACCTATGACGCCGCCGGTAATCCGACGAACAATCCGCCCATCGTCACGACGATGGCCGGCCTTGCTGGCGCGAATACGATAGGTGCAGCTGGGCGCATATTCGGCCTGAACATCCTCGCCGCGCTCGACTTGGCCGAACGTTCGGGCATGGTCGCGACATTGGCACAGCCCAATCTGACCACCGTGTCGGGTGAAACCGCAGATTTCCTCGCCGGCGGCGAATATCCCATTCCAGTGCCGGACCCAACGACCGGATCAATCACCATCCAGTATCGCAAATATGGTGTCAGCCTTGCTTATACGCCAACGGTGCTGTCCGATGGCCGCATTTCGCTGCGCGTGCGTCCCGAAGTTTCGGAACTGACCACCGAAGGGGCGATCACCCTCAACGGCATTTCGGTCCCGGCACTCAGCATTCGCCGCGCCGAAACCACGGTTGAGCTGGGATCGGGCGAAAGTTTCATGATCGCAGGCTTGATGAGCAATCGCTCGCAAGGAACGGTGGATTCAACCCCAGGGCTTGGCGATTTGCCGATCCTTGGTAATTTGTTCCGGTCGGATAATTTCCGCCGCGGTGACACCGAGCTCGTCATCGTCGTCACACCCTATCTGGTGCGCCCGGTCAACGCGAGCGACATTCGCTTACCGACCGATGCATTGCAAAATGCGACGATGGGTCAGCGGCTGCTTGGCGGCAATGCCGACGGCCGCAGTGGTGGCGAGCGGCCGATGCCGACATTGGAGGCACCGGCAGCGGGCAGCCCCGCCAGTCCGGGTGTCGGTGGATTACCTGCGGCACCGCAGGCCAATAACACCGTAAGTGACACCCGCAATCGCCGCTCAGGCCGCGATGCTGCAGCAGCAGTGACTCCCGGCTTCAGCTACAGCCCGAATTGATAGGATAGGAAGGATGGCAAAAATGCGCATCACAATCTCCGTAACCGCCCTCATCATAGGGGCAAGCCTGTCCGGCTGTATGGGCGGGGGCACCCCGGGGGCCATGAACCGCAGCCTCGATTCGGTGCACCAGCCGATCGTCCGTGTGGCCAATTACGCGCTCGACGTCGAAGCGCCCAATGGCACGCTTGGTCCGGTCGAAATGCGCCGCGTCTCCGATTGGCTCAATGCCATGGAGGTCGGCTATGGCGACGCCATTTCGGTCGATGACAGCACCGCCTATAATGCCCGCGCCGCGCGCGATGGCGTGGCCATGCTGATCGCCCGCAAGGGATTGTTACTGAGCGAGCATGCACCACTTACCAGCGGCGCGATTGCGCCCGGCTCGATCCGCATCGTCGTCACGCGCTCGTCCGCGCGCGTCCCCGGTTGCCCTGACTGGAGCCAGCGGATGAGCGCCAATTGGGGCAATAATACATCGGCCAATTACGGCTGTGCCAGCAACGCCAACCTGGCCGCGATGGTCGCTGATCCCAGCGATCTGGTCAGCGGCCAACCCGGCACGACCAACGACCCGAATGCGGCAACCCGCGCCATCAATAGCTATCGCGCAGCCCCGCCAACGGGCGCAGCCGGATTGCCGAGCAGCGGCACACAAGGCGGTGGTTCTTCAGGAGGCGGCCGATGAACGCTCCATTCCGCGCGGGTCAGCAGACTCGCGAATCTTTTGCCGCCTATCTGTGCGACGACGATACCGTTGAAACCGTCAAGTCCATCGCCAATGACATGGGTTGGCTGGTCGAGAAAGTGCACAAGGGCGGCCTACGCAACGCCGTGCAATCGCTGTCGATCACCGCAAGCCCGAACATCCTGCTGGTTGATCTGTCTGAATCGAGCGATCCGATCAACGACATCAATGGATTGGCCGAGGTGTGCGAGCCGGGCACTGTCGTGATCGCCATGGGCCAGGTCAATGATGTCCGACTGTACCGCGATCTGCAAGCCAGCGGCATTCACGACTATCTGCTCAAACCGGTGTTCCCCGAACAGATTCGCGATGTGTTGATGCACGCTCAGGCGATGCTCAACGCGCCGCGCCTTGCCGAGCCACTGGAAAAAGTCACACGCACGCTCACCGCCGTGATCGGCACGCGCGGCGGGGTCGGAGCATCGACCATCGCCACGTCGCTAGCATGGCTGATGGGCTCGCACGCAAAACGCAACGCAGCCCTGCTCGATCTTGACGTGCACTTCGGCACCGGAGCTTTGACGCTCGACCTCGAGCCGGGTCGCGGGCTGATCGACGCCATCGACAACCCGTCGCGGATAGACGGGCTGTTCATCGAACGCGCGATGGTGCGGGCGAACGACCACTTGGCGATATTGTCCGCCGAAGCGCCGATCAATCAGCCTTTGCTGAGCGATGGCGGGACATTTTTTCACCTCCGCGAAGAAATCACCGCCGCGTTTGAATCGACCATCATCGATTTACCACGTGGGATGATGATCACCTATCCGCACCTGCTCAACGAAGTGCAGACCGTAGTGCTGGTAACCGAGTTTACCCTAGCATCGGCGCGCGACGCGATCCGCCTACTCGCGGGGTTCAAATCCACCTGCCCTGGCGCGCGCGTCATATTGGTCGCCAACAAGGTTCAGGCAGGGGGCGGAGAAATTTCCCGCAAGGACTTCGAATCCTCGATCGAACGTGCGATCGACATCATCGTTCCTGTCGACGTCAAACTCGCGGTCAAATCGGCCAAACTGGGCAACTGCCTGGCCGAAGTCGCGCGCGGCACAAAGCTGAGCCAGCCGCTGATCCGCCTGTGCCAGCTGGTCTTGAGTGCAGCAGATGAGGACGAGGATGAGCGTCAATCATCGGAGAGTTCCGGCGGGAAACCAGCGGTAAAATCTGGATCACTGCTCGGTAAAATCGGCAATGTTGGCAGCCTTCTCTCGAAAAAAGGCAAGGGTTGATCCGCCATAACAATAACGGGAAATGCAGTCAGACATGGACAGCACTTTTTTCTTGATCGCGGGCGCCTTTATGGTGGTGTCGGTTCTGCTGCTTTTTGCCTTTTCGGGCCCCAATCCGGAAAAAGCGTTGCAGCGTCGCGTCACCGCGTTGCGCGATCGGCTTGCCCCGTCAAACGAGGCGGCTCTGGCAGCGCAGATGCGCAAGACCATCGCCACGCGCCTGCCAACCCAGGACCTGGGCTTGGCGAAGCTGCTGCCCAACCCTGAAAAACTGGCGCTACGGCTAAAACAGACAGGCAAAAAATGGACACTGGCGCGCTATATGGCGATTTGTGTTGGGATCAGTGCGGTTCTGGCAGTCGTGTTTATGACGCTTGGCGCGCCCATCCTGATGGCGGTGCTTCTCGGCCTGTTCGTTGGCCTCGGCCTGCCGCACATGTTTGTCGGCAAGCTGATCGTCAAGCGCATCAAGCTGTTCAACGCACGGTTCCCAGACGCCATCGACCTGCTGGTTCGCGGTTTGCGCTCTGGCCTGCCGATTGCCGAAACACTGGCGGCGGTCAGTACCGAAGTGCCGGGCCCGGTGGGCATCGAGTTCAAACAGGTGATAGAGCGGATCCGAATTGGTAAATCGATGGAACAGGCGTTGCAGGACAGCGCCGACACGCTTGGAACACCAGAGTTCCAATTCTTTGTCATCACGCTGGCGATCCAGCGTGAAACCGGCGGTAATCTGGCGGAAACGCTGGCCAATCTTTCTGAAGTGTTGCGCAAGCGCGCGCAGATGAAGCTCAAGATCAAGGCCATGTCTTCCGAAGCCAAGGCATCGGCGTGGATCGTCGGGGCGTTGCCGTTTCTCGTCTTCATTCTCGTCACGGTGATGAATCCCAGCTACACCGCTGCCTTTTTCCCTTGGACAGGGCCGCTCTATGACCAGCGCGTGATGGTGACTGGAATCGGCGGCCTCACCTGGATGGCCATCGGTGTGTTCATCATGGCCAAGATGGTCGATTTCGAGATTTGACATATGGCCACTGACACCTTCATGACCGCTGCAATGAGCGCCATAGCCCCGGCACAACCCTATCTGGTGATGGGCGTGGATGTCGTGTGGGTTGGCACCCTGCTCGCCGCTATCGGGGTGGCGGCGGTGCTGGTCGCCATCTACGCGGCGGCAACTGTGCGCAACCCGATGCTGCGCCGTGTGAAATCGCTCAATGAGCGCCGCGAACAGTTGAAGGCCGGTATCGTCGCATCAACCGCCAAACGCCGTGCCAAACTGGTCAAGAATAATGTCACGACCAACCGCATGCGCGGAATGCTCTCCTCGCTCAAAGTGTTGCAGGACGATCAGCTCAAGGATGTGCAGCAACGGCTTGCGCAGGCTGGCATCCGTTCAAAGGACGTTGCCGTCACCATCATCTTTGCGCGCATGGTGTTGCCGATAGTGGTCGGCGGGGTCATGGCCTTTCTTATCTATGGGATTGATTTTTTCCCGGCCTGGTCGTCACTCAAAAAATTCGGTGGCTTTGCGGTGCCATTGCTGCTGGCGTATAAAGCGCCCGATCTGTGGGTGAACAACAAGCGCGCCAAACGCACCGACGGCATCCGCAAGGGGCTTCCAGACGCGCTCGACCTCATCGTCATCTGCGCTGAAGCTGGCTTGACAGTGGATGCCGCCTTTGCCCGCGTCAGCAAGGAATTGGGCAAAGCCTATCCCGACCTGGGTGAAGAATTTGCCCTCGCCTCGATCGAACTCAGTTTCCTGACCGAGCGTCGGCAGGCGCTCGAGAATCTCTCCTATCGCGTCAATCTCGAGGCGGTGCGCGGGGTTGTCACCACCCTGATCCAGACCGAAAAATACGGAACCCCGCTGGCCTCGGCGTTGCGCGTTCTGGGGGCGGAGTTCCGTAACGAGCGGATGATGCGCGCCGAGGAAAAGGCTGCGCGGCTACCCGCGATCATGACCGTGCCGCTGATCCTGTTCATCCTGCCGGTGCTGTTCATCGTCATCCTTGGTCCGGCGGCGTGCGACATCAAGGACGCACTTAGCAAGCAATAAGCCACCATCGCTGGCGGCGTTATGCCTGCTCGACCACCTGTTCGATAACACCAAAAATCGGGTGATGCCGCGCATCCTCCATCCATATCCGCACGCTGTCGCCAACGTCCATGAACGGCGTTGTCGGCTTGCCTGAGAGGATGGTCTCGACGGTGCGCACTTCGGCAAGGCAGCTATAGCCCAACCCGCCTTCGCTGATCGGTTTTCCGGGGCCGCCGTCACCGTCGCGGTTGGAAACGGTGCCCGAGCCGATAATCGTCCCCGCGCCCAGATTGCGTGTTTTGGCGGCGTGGGCGATAAGCTGTCCGAAATCGAACGTCATATCGACCCCCGCATCGGCGCGGCCCAGTGGTTGACCATTGAGGTCGACGCACAATGCCCCATGCAGCTTTGCGCCGTCCCACCGATCCCCCAGGGCATCGGGTGTCACGAACACGGGCGAAAAGGCGCTCGCGGGTTTCGATTGGAAAAAACCGAACCCCTTGGCCAGTTCAGCGGGGATGAGGCCGCGCAAACTGACATCGTTGGTCAGACCGACCAGCACTATGTGCGTGCGCGCATCCTCGGCGCTCACCCCCATCGGCACGTCACCCGTCACAACGACGACCTCGGCCTCCATGTCACAGCCCCATGCGGCGTCACCGAGCGGAATGGCATCGCGCGGACCTAGAAAGCCGTCGCTACCCCCCTGATACATCAGCGGGTCATGCCAGAAACTGTCGGGCATGTCGGCTGCGCGCGCCTGGCGCACTAGCGCGACATGGTTCACATAAGCGCTGCCATCCGCCCACTGGAAAGCGCGCGGCAAGGGTGCCGCCGCATCGCGCTCGTGAAAGCGCATCATCGGGATCGCTTCGTGCGCCAGATCGGTGCTGAGCGCACGAAGGCGCGGTTCGGCTTCGCTCCAATTATCAAGCGCGGCCTGCATCGTCGGCGCAATGTGCGCGGCATCGGCATACCATGCAAGGTCATCTGATACGACAACAAGGCGGCCATCGCGGCCCGATTTGAGGCTGGCACATTTCATTCGGCGGTCGGCTCCATATGCAACCAGTCGGCGTGGCGCGGCGCTTTTTTGGTGTCGTTCCATTCGGCAAGCATCAGCGGCGCAACGCGCGCTAGCTCTGCATACTGCGCATCTGTGCCGATGTTGCAAGCGAGTTCTAGCCGATGGCCGTTGGGGTCAAAGAAATAAATTGAGCGGAATATCCCGTGATAGGTCGGGCCGACCACATCGATGCCCAGCCCCTCGATATGCGCCTTGGCCGCATTGAGCGCCTCAACGTCCGCCACCTCGAACGCCAGATGCTGCACCCATGCGGGGGTTTTTTCATCGCGGCCCATGTCCGGCTGGTTCGGCAATTCAAAAAAGGCGAGGACGTTGCCGCCGCCGGCATCAAGGAATATGTGCATATAGGGGTCATATTCGCCGGTTGATGGCACATGGTCTTCGGCGAAGGCGGTGGTGTAAGCCATCCCCAGTACGCGGCCATACCATTCGACCGTCTGCTTGGCGTCGCGGCAGCGATAGGCGACATGGTGGATGCGAGCCAAAGAGAAGGGAAGGCATGTGACGGGAGCGGTCATTGCGCGGCCTCCCCTGTCACCAGCGCTCCGCGCCGGAGCTGATCCCGTTCCATCGATTGGAACAAAGCGGTGAAATTGCCCTCGCCAAAGCCCTCGTCGCGTTTGCGCTGGATGAACTCGAAAAACACCGGGCCGATCATCGTTTCGGAGAATATCTGGAGCAACAGCCTAGGGTCACCCGCCTCCGTCGAGCCATCGAGCAAGATGCCGCGCGATTGGAGCGCATCCACCGGCTCGCCATGCCCGGGAAGCCGCTCTTCCAGCATCTCGTAATAGGTAGCACTCGGCGCGGTCATGAACGGCGTGCCGAGCGCCTTGAGCCGATCCCAGCACGCAGGAAGGTCGTCACAGATGAACGCGATATGCTGGATCCCCTCGCCATTATAGGCGCGCAGATATTCCTCGATCTGGCCGCCGCCAGCCTTACCCTCTTCATTTAGCGGAATGCGGATTTTACCATCGGGTGCGGTCATCGCCTTTGATGTCAGGCCGGTATATTCCCCCTTGATGTCAAAATAGCGGATCTCGCGGAAATTGAAGATGCGCTCGTAAAAGCGCGCCCAATAGTCCATCCGCCCGCCATACACATTGTGCGTCAGATGATCGATCAGGCGGAACCCACAGCCGACGGGGCGGCGATCCGCACCCTCTATATATTCAAAATCGATGTCGTAAATTGACAGCGCATCGGGGTTATCAAGCGTCGCATAGCGATCGATCAGATAAATCAATGCCCCGCCAATCCCGCGTATCGCGGGGATGCGCAGCTCCATCGGCCCGGTTGCTCCCTCGATCGGCTCCGCGCCGCGCGCTATTGCCTCGGCATAGGCCTGCGCCGCATTGGCGACACGAAATGCCATGCCGCACGCCGACGGGCCGTGTTCGGCAGCAAAGTAAGCGGCGTGGCTGCGCGGTTCATAATTGGCGATCAGGTTGATCTCGCCCTGCCTCCACAGATCAACATCTTTCGAGCGGTGATGGGCGATAAGGGCAAAGCCCATCGCGGCGAAGGCGGGCTCGAGCACGCCGCGCTGATCCGCGCAGAACTCAATGAACTCAAAACCATCGAGGCCCAGTGGATTATTTCGATCATCACGCATATCGCACCCATCATTTTGCAGTTAGTTTCAATTGAAACCAGTTAGCACGATGCGCCCCTTATGACAAGCCATCCGCCGCATCACGCAGCCGCACCAGCATAGCCGACAGCGCCAACCGCTCGTCCAGAGTCAGGCAGCCAAGCACCGCTTGTTCCATCACCAGCGCGGCGGGGGCAATTTCCAGATAGAGCGCCTGCCCGGCCTCGCTGAGCGACAGGCTATGCGATCGGCCATCATTCGCGCTGGCAGCACGAACAATCAACCCGCGTTCGCTTAACGCCGCCGCCGCGCGGCTGACCGTAACCTTGTCCATCCGCGTCGCATGGACCAGTGCGCGCTGGTTCATCGTCGCGCCTTGCCCCAGCACCGCCAGCAGCCGCCATTCCGCGACCTTGAGGCCGAAGCGTGCCTGATATTGCCTAGCAATCAAATCGCTGACCGCGTTCGACGCCACCGACAATTGATAGGGCACAAAATCGGATAGGATGAGGCTCTGTGTCATTTCCTAATCCGCAGGTTTGACGCGGTCGGGCGCGGCGGCGGCAAAGGCATCGAGCGCCACCGCGTTGGTTTCGCACGCCACCAGCGTCGGATAGGGGGCAAGCGGCACATCAAACCGTCGCGCATTGGCCATTTGCGGCACCAGAAACACATCAGCGATACCCGGCGCATCGCCGCCAAGAAATGGCCCGGATCCGGTCGCCATCGATTCCAGCGCAGCGAAGCCCTCGGTTATCCAGTGCCGATACCAGCGGTCGCGGATATCCTCGCGCAACCCCAGATCAACGGTCAGATATTTGAGCACGCGCAGATTGTTGAGCGGGTGGATGTCGCACGCCACCGCCATCGTCATCGACAGCGCAGTGGCGCGCGCCACCGGTTCATCGGGAATCAACGGCGGATTGGGATAGGCGCGGTCGAGCCAATCGATAATCGCAAAACTTTGGGTCAACACCAACCCATCGACTTCCAATGTGGGGACCATCCCCTGTGGATTCATCGCGAGATAGGTATCCGAGCGCTGGTCACCCACCAACAGACTGGTCGGTACCGCGCGATAGTCTATCCCCTTGAGGTTGAGCGCGATCCGCACGCGGTAGCTGGCCGAGGAGCGGAAATAGTCATGGAGGATCGGTTCGGTCGCGATTGACTCAGTCACGGTGCGGCTCCGGTGGGTGGGGTAGCGGCGGGCATGGCCGCAATCCATTGCTCGATCAAGGCTGCGCCCTCATCATGCACCAGGCTGCGGCCGAGTTCGGGCATGGCGACGCCAGGGTCGGTCGAGCGCATACGGTAGAGCAAGATCGAGTGCGCCGGGTCGCCCGGCACGATGGCGTAGTCGAGCGCGCCGCTGCCGCGCCCTGCCGCGACCGGCCGCTTCCACGCACCAACCGCCATGCCAAAGGGCCGCATATATTCGAGGAACAACCCGCTGTTCGATGCAGAGCCGTGCGGATTGTGGCAATGCGCGCAATTGGCATCAAGATAGGCGCGGGCACGCTGATCGAGCGAATAGTCAGTTGCGTTGGACCTCCACGCTGACACTGATTCCGCACGCGCATCATAGGGTGCCGCGTCGATGGCATCATCCAAGCGTTGTTCGGAGATCATGGTGCGCAGCGTTGGGCCGATCGGCATCACCACCTCGTCGCGCTGGTGACAAGTGCGGCACTGGTTGCGGTTGGGGACGGCGTAGCTGATGGTGCGCGCCTGCCCTGCATCATCGACCAAGCTCACCCGATCGCGTCCACCCGCAAGCCGCAGGTCGGCGTCCGAGCCATCGGCGCGCCAGATATAGGGCAGCGCGACCCAGCCCGATGCACGATGCAGCAGCACGCGCGTCTCAACGGTGCGCAGCGACCCGTCAGGCTGGCGAAAGGCAAAGCTCTTGATAATTGCCGCGCCGACGGGAAACTCGACCAATCCCTCACCATGCGCGGTCATCCGCGTTCCGGTCGGCAGATAGATGAACCGCGTCTTGACCGCATAGTCCGAAAACAGCGGCGTTTGCAGGTCATAGCGGATCAGGGTGCGTGATGGCCTGTCTGGCGAGTCATCGAAAAAACCATAGTCGGACAGCAATGGCGGCAGCGCATCGGCGGTGATCGCCGCATCGTTGACGCGCATATCATCGCGCGCACCCAGCGACACGGTGGCAATCACCAGCGCCGCGATGATGGTCAGGGCCTGCCTCATGGCACCCGTGCCGCCGCCTCCATGCTCGCGGGCAGTGTGACGCCAGGCAGGCGCGGCCAGGTGACGGGCGTGGCAAGATCGACCGGCGCGGGGGTGGCCGCTTCGCGTGGCTGGCTGAGGTCAGCGAGGCCGAGCGAGAGCGCCGCAACGCCATCGCGCATGCTGATGTCGCTGCCCGACCCATCCCACAGCACGGGCGGCAGCGAGCCGCCGATCGCCGCCGCCATTTCCGCGCCGCCAGGCAGGCCGGGCCGAAACCCAGTGCGGCCGTGGATATTGTCGAACGCGCTGATGCGGGCGGGGAGTGGGCTATATCCCGCCGGAGCCGCGCCGTAACGATAGCCCGTCACCATGATATTCGAAGTGCCGTTGCCTTCGAACAGATTGTCGAAAATCTCGACATCACGATTGGCCATGACGATCACCCCGCTGCCGGTCGGGACGCTGGCGACGATGTTTCCCACGGGGGCAAAGTTGGGAGTCATATTATTGACGATGATATTGTCGAACACCCGGACAGCATGCCCGCCCTGTTGCGGCAGGCCGGGCAGGTCGAACACCAATATCCCCCCGGCATTGCCGGTCGCAACATTGTCGTGGACGTCGGCGTCATAGCTGTTCTCGATTTCTATCCCCGCAACATTTTCCACAGCCATCGAATCGCGCACCACGATATTGCGCGATTGACCGACATAAATCCCCGCGTCCGATGCCCCGCGCACGATGACGCCGTCGATCAGCACATGCTCGCTTTCAACCGGATAGACACCATAGGCACCGTTGCTTGCCCGTGGTTCGCCCGTCCAATCGACGCGAACGCTGAGATAGACAATGCGGTGCGCCGCTTTGGACTTAATCCCGTCACCGCGCGTATCGCGCACCGTAAAATCGCGCAGCACGACATCGTCGCCCGTCACCAGCAACCCTTCGCCCGCGCCAACCTGTCCGGCAAAATTGAGGATGGTCTGCTCCATCCCCAACCCGCGCACCGTGACGCCATTGGCATCGAGGCTGAGCCCGTCGGTCAGCTCGAACGTCCCTGCGCCGATCATCACGACATCGCCCGGCTCGGCGACGATCAGCGCCTCTTGCAACCGTGTTTGCGCACCTTCGCCGGCCACAACCTCGATGACCCTCGCGTGGGCCGTGCTGGTCAGCAGCAGCAACACGGCGGCAGTGGCGGCGGTTAATCCATGCTTCATTTCGCTCTCCCTATCGCCTAATGTGCAACTGTCAGGGGCTGTTGCCAAGTCATTATCCGTCATTGGAGACTATTGAATGTTCCGTCGCTTTACCATTGCCAGCCTGACCATCGCCGCCGCGCTTGCCACCACCGGATCGGCGCAGACGTCCACCTCCATTCAGGGCCGTTATCGCACCGACGATAATAATGCGATTATCACCATCGCGCCGTGCACAGCGGGCGCGGCGGTGGTATGTGCGCGGATCAGCCAGTTTTTGAACCCGACGCTGAGGAACGCCCGCGACGGCAATAACCCCGATGCGTCCTTACGCACCCGCGCGCTGATGGGGGTGCAGATCCTCACCAACCTGAGGCGCGACGGCAATTCATGGTCCGGGCGCGGTTACAGCCCCGAAGAAGGCCGCAATTTCAACGCCACCGTCACCCCGCATGGGGGCCAGCTTCGGGTGCGCGGATGCGTTGCGATATTTTGCCGGACGGTGGAGTGGACCAGGCTGAGTTAGAAGTCTTGGCTTGACAGTGTGTCAAGCTACACAGCGGCAATTCATCGTTATATTTCATACACTAACCTATATTGACGACAGTAGTGGGGAACGCAATGTGTCAAGTTAAGGCCTGAATTTTGATCCCAGCCGCCCGAAGTCGGAGCGTGACGCTGGATCCCGCAACACGTTCCGGATGACGCCGCAAAATGGCTGCGGCTATTGTAGACACTTCTCCTCTCGCCTCTATCCGCGCAATATACCATGCTGCGAACCGCGTAGGAAAGCGGTTTAGTGCGCCATCGCCTTGACGATGTCCTCGCACATCTTTTTGGCATCAGACAGCAGCATCATCGTCTGGTCCATATAGAAAACATCGTTATCGACCCCGGCATAGCCGACCCCGCCCATGGAGCGCTTGATGAAAAACACCGTCTTGGCCTTTTCCACATCGAACACCGGCATGCCATAGATCGGCGATGTCTTATCGGTCTTGGCCGCTGGATTGACGACATCGTTCGCACCGATGATGAACGCGACATCGGTTTGCGCAAACTCGCTGTTGATGTCCTCCAGCTCGAACACCTCGTCATAAGGGACGTTGGCCTCGGCGAGCAGCACATTCATATGCCCCGGCATCCGTCCTGCGACCGGATGGATCGCATATTTGACGCTGACCCCCTCTTTTTTCAGCATATCCGCCATTTCGCGCAGCGCGTGCTGTGCCTGTGCCACCGCCATGCCATAGCCGGGGATGATGATGACGCTGTCGGCCTGTTTCATCATATAGGCCGCGTCCTCGGCCGATCCACGCTTCCACGGGCGATCGGTCTTGGCCTCTGCCCCGCTCGATGCGACCGCGCCGAACCCGCCAGCTATCACCGAAATGAAGCTGCGGTTCATCGCGCGGCACATGATGTAGCTCAATATCGCACCCGACGAGCCGACCAGCGCGCCGGTGATGATCATCGCGCTGTTGTGGAGGGTAAAGCCCATCGCCGCCGCCGCCCAGCCCGAATAGCTGTTGAGCATGCTGACCACCACCGGCATGTCCGCCCCGCCGATCGGGATGATCAGCAGGAAGCCGATGGCAAAGGCGAGGCCGGTGATCGTCCAGAATATCCAGGGTGACTGGTCCTGCGTGAAATAGCCAATCAGGCCGAGGATCGCGGCCAGCGTGCCAAGGTTGATGACATGGCGCAGCGGCAGCAGGATCGGCGCGCCCGACATTTTTCCCGCGAGCTTGAGGAAGGCGATGACCGAACCCGAGAAGGTGATCGCACCGATCGCGACACCGAGGCCCATTTCAACGCGGCTCTGCGCAAATATCGCCCCGTCCGCGCCCGTTATGCCGAACGCCAGCGGGTTGAGGAACGCCGCCGCCGCGACCAGCACCGCCGCCATGCCAACCAGGCTGTGGAAGGCCGCGACCAGTTGCGGCATATCGGTCATCGCGATTTTGCGCGCGGTGGTGATACCGATGATTGCGCCGAGGGCGATGGCGGCGATTATCCCGCCCCAAGTAGTTGGGTCGATAAATACTAACGGCGAGATGTAAACACCAGGCTCGTCAACTCCGGAGGGTAATTGCGTAACCAGCGTCGTCACCACTGCGACCGCCATCCCCGCCATGCCAAAGCGGTTGCCGCGTTGTGATGTGGCGGGTGAGCTTAATCCACGCAGCGCGAGGATGAAGCACACCCCGGCGATCAGATAGGCGAGCATCGCCCAGGCGGGGGTTGCGTGGTCCACGCTCACCGATCCTTCTTCTTGTACATCGCCAGCATCCGCGCGGTCACCGCGAACCCGCCAAAGATGTTGATGCTCGCCATCACCACCGCCGCCAGACCGAGCCAGGTCGAGGTCGCGCTGCCCGCCGCCGCAGCGGCAATCAGCGCGCCGACGATGATGACTGATGAGATCGCGTTGGTCACCGCCATCAGCGGTGTGTGCAGCGCGGGCGTCACCGACCACACGACATAATAGCCAACGAAACAGGCCATCACAAAGATCGAAAGAATTGAAATAAAGTCCATGGTTACGCCACCACCCTCCCGCTCACAACCTTTCCGCCCTGCGTCAGGCGGATGGCATTGCCGATTTCGTCATCGAGCACCGGCCGCCCGGCGTCCTTGTCCCAGAACGCGCTGAGGAAGTTATAAAGGTTACGCGCGAACAGCGCCGATGCGTCCGCCGCCAAACTCGACGCCATATTATGCGCGCCGATGATGGTGACGCCGTGCTTGATCACCGCTTCGCCCGCAGAAGCCCCCTCGACATTGCCGCCGCTTTCCGCCGCGAGGTCGATGATGACGCTGCCGCTACGCATGCTCGCCACCTGCGCATCGCTGATAAGCCGCGGGGCCGCGCGCCCGGGGATCAGCGCGGTGGTGATGACGATGTCCTGCTTGGCGATATGTGCGCTGACCAGTTCGGCCTGCGCCGCCTTATAGTCGTCGGACATTTCGGTGGCATAGCCGCCCGCGCCCTCGCCCTCTATCCCCGCGACGCTTTCGACAAAGATCGGCTTGGCACCAAGGCTGAGGATTTGCTCGCGAGTAGCAGAGCGCACGTCAGTGGCGCTGACCTGTGCGCCGAGCCGCCGCGCGGTGGCGATGGCTTGCAGGCCGGCCACGCCGACCCCCATGACGAAAACTTTGGCGGCCTGCACCGTTCCCGCCGCGGTCATCATCATCGGAAAAGCACGGCCATAGGCGTCCGCCGCCTCGATCACCGCCTTATACCCCGCCAGGTTCGATTGCGACGAGAGGATGTCCATGCTTTGCGCGCGGGTGATGCGCGGCATCCATTCCATCGCCAGTGCTTCCAGCCCCAGCGTGGCATAAGCGTCAATGCGCGCGCGTTCCCCGCTGGGGTTGAGCGCGGCGGCGAGCCACGCCCCAGCCTTTACGCCCTTGAGCGTTTTGGGATCCGGCCCCTGAATGCCAAGGATGATGTCGGCGTCTTTGACCAGCGCCGCGCGTTTGGCGATGCGCGCGCCTGCAGCGGCAAAATCAGCGTCGGCGATCGAGGCGCTCAGCCCTGCGCCCTCCTCCACCGCCACCCCGGCTCCCAGCGCGATGAACTTTTTCACCGTTTCGGGTGTGGCGGCCACGCGGCGTTCGCCCGCCGCCGTTTCGCGCAGGATCGCGATTTTCATCGGCACGATAGGATCAGGAAATCAGATAGATGACGAGCGCGGCGATGAACGCACACACTACGGCTCCCCATTTGAACATCGCAATGAAGCCGCCATAGGTTTCATTGGCTGCCTTGATGTCCTGATGTGCCATATCGCGCTTCCCTCATTCCTTGATGCTTGAATGGATGAGCCATAACCCAGTCACTGCATCATGGGCAAGCATAGTTGGGCGAATAAGGGCATAATTAACCTCCAGCCACTATAACCCTTCCCTTAGACCGGCCCGAAGCAGAGCCATGGGTCGCAAGGAATAACGCGTGGCAACATTGCAAGGTGACCGAATGTTGTTGTTTGTCGATGGTGACGCGGCGCATGGCCGTTTTGTCGCCTCGCTTGCCGCGCGTGCGGGATGGCGCGCCCTGTTAGCCTCTGATTGCGAAAGCGCGCTTGCCACGCTTGGCACGCACGATGGTCTGTTGCTTGACGCCGTGCTGATCACGGAACAAGCGGCGCGCGGGAATCTGGCTGAAACCGTTGCGACGATACGAAACTATCGCCCGTCGATGCCGATCCTGTTTGTCGGTGAGTCAGGCTTGCGCGCTAGCGCATTGCAGGCGCTGAAAGCCGGTGTCAGCGACATATTCGACAAGCCATTGACGAGTGAACGCTTGCTTGCCGCACTCGAATTAGCAATCACGCCGTCCAGCAAAGCCGAGCTTCGCCCGCTCTCGGAAAAATTCAAACACCCCTTGTCGATTGAGGAAATAATCGGATCGACCCCCGCGTTTCGCACCGCACTCGCCATCGCCGCCAAGGCTGCGCGCACGCGGGTTCCGGTGCTTATCGAAGGTGAGCAAGGCACGGGTAAGGCGCTTGCAGCCAGTGCGATTCATTCGGTCGGGTTGCGGCCACGTTCGCCGCTGATCGAGATTGATTGCGGCCACCACAGCGATGCGATGATTGGCCCGCTGCTGTTCGGTTATGAACGTGGCGCTTTTGCTGGTGCCTTTGAACGGCGCATCGGCGAAATCGTCAAAGCCGATGGCGGAACGGTGGTGTTAGACCGCATTGAACGTCTGCCGCTCGACGTGCAGGCCATGCTCGCCGAAATGCTTGAATGCGGGCGGGTGACGGCCGTGGGCGGCACTATTGCACAACAGGTGGACATCCGGCTGGTTTCGACCGCCAATGTCTCGCTCAAACAACGTGCGCGCGACGGTTTGTTCCGCGAAGATTTGCTGGCGCGGATCAGCGTTGCCGAAGTCGTTCTGCCGCCGCTGCGCGATCGCCGCAGCGACATTTCGGCATTAGCGCGCCATTTTCTTGGCCGTATCGCCGCAATGCCAGGAATGGACAGCCTGTCGATGTCGGGCGAATTGGCGGATGCGCTGGCCGCATGGCGCTGGCCCGGCAATGTCCGCCAGTTGCACGATAGTTTGCTGCGTGCCGCTTGTCAGGCGGCGGGGCCGCAACTTAGCCTAGCGGATTTCCCTGGCCTTATCGCAGAGCGGGCCAGAGAACCGGAAATGGATCGCTCTGGAAATGTCCAGCCAGGCGACGGCATTGGCGTGACGTTGTATCGCGCCGATGGCAATTTGCGGGCGCTGGGTGACATTGAAGCCGATGTTATCCGCCTCGCAATCGGCCATTATCGGGGACGAATGAGCGAAGTAGCGCGGCGGCTGGGCATTGGGCGCTCGACCTTGTATCGCAAACTCGCCGATCTGGGGATCGATACCGCAGCGTAAAAACGCTATCCCTGACACCCAATGTCAGTGATTATTCGCCAACGCCGCATCGCGCAGGCCGCGCCACACGCGCAAGACCTGGCGTGTTTGTGCAACATCGTGGACGCGGTGCAATTGCGCACCCGAACTCGCGGCCTGGTAAGCCAGCGCCAGCGACCCGCCGAGCCGCGCGTCCGCCGCCGCCTCGCCATCCAATGCACCAATCATCCGTTTGCGGCTGGCCCCATAGAGCAGCGGACACCCGAGCGCGTGAAACAACGCGAGGCCGCCGGTGAGCCGCAGATTATCCTGCACCCCCTTGCCAAAGCCGATACCCGGATCGACGATGATCCGCTCGCGCGCAATCCCCGCCGCGACGCTGCGCGCCACCGCCGCCTCGAGCCAGTCGAACACGTCGTACAATATGTCGTCGTAGCGCGCACCCCGCAATTTTGAAACATCGTGCGGGTCGCTGGTCTGGCTGGGCGCGTGCATCAGCACCACCGGACAGCCCGCCCCCGCCACCACCGCCGCCGCGCGGTTATCATAACAGAGCGCCGAGACATCGTTGACCAGCCCCGCGCCAGCGCCAAGCGCCGCCTCCATCACGGCGGCCTTGCGGGTATCGACCGACACCGCAACGCCCGCGCGCGCCAGCCGCTCGATGACCGGGATGATGCGCGCCATTTCATCGCCCTCCCACACCAAGGGCGCGCCGGGCCGCGTCGATTCGCCGCCAACATCGATGATCGCCGCCCCCAAAGCCGCCATATCGACCCCGGCTGCGCACGCGGCCTCGGCATCGCCATGCTTGCCACCATCGGAAAAACTGTCTGGCGTGCAGTTGAGGATGCCGATGATCTGCGGTTCGGCAAGGCGAATGGTCCGCCCGTTGAGATCGAGCGCAGCGCACGGGCTGGAAACCGCCGCAATTTGCGCGGCCGCGCGTTCCGCCAAACCATCGGGCATCGCCGCAATCCACTCGGCCATTTGCTCGACGCCCACCAGCGCTTCGCGCACCGCGCCGCCCGGTTCGCGCACAGCGAGGTTCCAGGCGGCAAACCAGACCATCGTATCGGCGATGCGCGCGACGCGGCCGTCAAGGCCATGGGGGCGCTCGACCAGACAGGTGGGTTGGCAATAGACGCGCGCGTCCGTGGCAAAGCCAGCGAGGTCAGCCTTGGTCAGTGGAGTGAACATGGTCTTAGCCTTTAAACCATTTTGTCATTCCCGCGAAAGCGGGAACCCATGATCAGTTGTCCGCAACTTTCGGCTACGTCGGTTTGAGATTGTAGCATCAGACCATGGATCCCCGCTTTCGCGGGGATGACAGGGGTGGCAGAGATGAACATGGTGCACCCCCTACCCGTTTGTGCCGCGCTTGTCGAAGCACCGATTTTCCTGTTGCGCTTGAAGAAAAAAACAACCCTGCGACAGGCTCAGGGTGGGCGGGGTTATGTTATCGAGCTGATTACGCCTCGTTCGCCAGCAGCCAGTCTTGGCGCAGCCCGTCGATCTCGCGCAGCCCGTTCGGCGTGTCGATATGCCAAAAGGTCCAGCCGTTGCACGACGGCGCACCTTGTAATGTCGCGCCCAATTTATGGATCGATCCCGCCACATCGCCGCATTTGAGCGAGCCATCGGCGCGGACCTCGGCCCGCCAGCGCCGCTTGACGTCCATCAGCGCGCTGCCCGGCGACACCATGCCGCATTCGACCAGCGTGCCGAACGCCACCCGTGTCGCCGCCTTGGGGGCCATCATCGTTTTCAATGCGCTTTCATCGAGGGGCAGCGCGGACGCGATCCGCTCCTCGGCCGCCGCGATATAGGCGTCCTCGCGCTCGATGCCGATATAGTGCCGCCCCAGCCGCTTGGCGACCGCGCCGGTGGTGCCGGTGCCGAAAAACGGGTCGAGCACGACATCGCCGGGGTTGGTGCAGGCGAGCAGCACGCGATAGAGCAGCGCCTCTGGCTTTTGCGTCGGGTGGACCTTGGTGCCGCCGTTTTTGAGCCGCTCGGCGCCCGCGCAGATCGGGATCAGCCAGTCGCTGCGCATCTGTAGCTCGTCGTTCAATGTCTTCATCGCGCGATAGTTGAAGGTGTAGCGCGCATCCTCGCCCATGCTCGCCCAGATCAGCGTTTCGTGGGCATTGGTAAAGCGCGTGCCCTTGAAATTGGGCATCGGGTTGGCCTTGCGCCACACCACGTCGTTGAGGATCCAGTAACCCGCGTCCTGGAGCGCGGTGCCGACGCGAAAAATGTTGTGGTAACTGCCGATCACCCAGATCGACCCGCGCGGTTTCAATATGCGTTTTGCCTCGGCCAGCCACGCGCGGGTGAAACGGTCGTAGGCGGCGAGGCTGTCGAACTTGTCCCAATCATCATCGACCGCATCGACCTGGCTGCCGTCGGGGCGGAACAGATCGCCACCAAGCTGGAGGTTATAGGGCGGATCAGCAAAGATCATGTCAACCGACGCGGCGGGAAGCGCGCGCATATGCGCAATGCAATCGCCCTTGAGGATGGTGTCGAGCGGGAGCACACCCGCACTCGTCGGCACCTTTACACGCTCGATAACACCCATCACTACCCCCAAAAGACGCAAGGGACCATCTTGAATCCTCACGATTCCGCGGTCAAGCATCATGGTAAACGCCAGGTTATGCAAAATGGTTAACGCAGCGGTGACACAATGGAGAACGAAGCGAGTCCGATCACAGCATGATGCGTCGCGCGCGGGTGGGCGGACTCAACCGCTAGTGGTGTGACACAAAAGACTCAGCCGATGAGATTCGCCACGGGCGCAAAACTACGGCGGTGGAGCGGGCACGGACCGAGGCGTTTGAGCGCCTCGATATGCGCCGCGGTGCCATAGCCCTTGTGCCGCGCAAAGCCGTAGCCGGGATGCGCGCGGTCGGCCGCGACCATCATGGCGTCGCGCGCTTGTTTGGCGATGATCGACGCGGCGGAAATCGCGGGTTCGCTGGCATCGCCACCAATAATCGCGCGCGCGCGGTAAGGCCATGCGGGCAGGCGGTTGCCATCGACGAGGATCATCGCGGGTTCGACACCCAACGCCTCAACCGCGCGGGTCATGGCGAGCATCGTCGCAGCCAAGATGTTGATCGCGTCGATTTCCGCAACCGAGGCGACACCGATCGCCCAGCGGCAGCGCGATTTTATCTCAGCTTCGAGACGGATACGCTTGGACTCGCTCAATTTCTTGCTGTCATCGAGGCCAATGATGCCGCCATCGCACAGTAGCACCGCGCCCGCGACCACCGGCCCCGCCAATGGTCCGCGCCCCGCTTCGTCGACCCCGATGATCACCGGCCGCTATCGCCTGCGATAGGGGAAGGCCATGATGAAGTCTTAACCCGCCACGGCGGAAAGCGGCGGTTCTCGCCCGCGTGATACAGGCAGATGGCATTACCCGCCGGGTCGAGCAATCGCGCCTCGCGCCAGCCATGCTTCCGGTCAGTCGGCAGTTGCTCAAAGGCCAGCCCGGCCGATTGCAGCTGAGCAACCCAAGCGTCAAGGCCGCGATGTTCCAGATACACGGTCGTCGTTGCCGATGCCGCACCCGCATGGATCGATAGCGTGACACCATTGGCCGCTTCGAACCGCGCATAACCATTGCTCGGGCTATCGACGATCTGCGTCAGACCGAGCGTGACGTAAAAGGCAATCGATGCAGCGTAATCGCTGGCACCAACGGTGATCTGGTTGAGCGATGGCCCTGCCACCATCGCATCCTCGCGGACAGATTGCTGCGCCATCGGCCCATGGCCCTGCCCCAAGCCGGGCGCGTCGCGCAGCGCCAGCCGCACGAACAGCCGCGCGCGTGCCACCGCGTCAACCAGCGCCATCCCCTGCCCCAGCCCGCACGCAATCGCGCTCGCCAATGTGCAGCCGGTGCCGTGGGTGCTCGTCGTGTCGATGCGCGGGTCGGACCATTCGGCGATGGGGCCATCGACGCTCACCAGCCGGTCGGTGATGGTGTCGCCCGCCGCATGCCCGCCCTTGACCAGCACCGCACAGCCATGCGCCAAGACCGCCGCTTCGCCGCCGAGCGCCGCCAGTTCGGGCAGATTGGGGGTGACGAGCGTTGCAATGGCCATCAACCGCACAAACGCGGCGATGGTGGCATCATCGGCGAGCGCGGCACCGCTGGTCGCCACCATGACGGGGTCGAAAATGATGGGGACGCCGATGCCGGCCAACTCCTCAGCCACCGCGTGCGCCGTATCGGCGCTGCCCAGCATCCCGATCTTGACCGCATCGAGCCCGATGTCGTCGATACAGCTGCGGATCTGTGCGATCACCATATCGCTCGGCACCGCGTGCACCGCCTGCACGCCGAGCGTGTTTTGCGCGGTGACGGCGGTGATCGCGGTCATCGCATGGCCGCCGAGCATGGTCACGGTCTTGATGTCGGCCTGGATGCCCGCGCCGCCACCGCTGTCCGACCCGGCGATGATGAGGATGCGCGCAGGTGTGGCGGGCGGCTGCGTCACCCCTTATATTTCCGCTCCGTCGAAGCGGGGTTTTTGGCCAGCATCGCGCGGCTGCGCATCGGCCGATCGAGCAGGTCGCCGCCGCAATTGGGGCATATCTCGTCGAGCTTGTCCGAACAGGTCGCGCAAAATGTGCATTCATAGCTGCAAATGAACGCGCCGGGCTGGTCGGCGGGCAGATCGACGCCGCATTTTTCGCAATCGGGCCGCATTTCAAGCATCGTTCGTTTCCTTTTCAATCGATTCACAAATAGTGTTCACAACCGCTGCTACCTGCGCCGCATCGTCGCCCTCGGCCATCACGCGGATCAGCGGCTCGGTGCCCGACGCGCGGATGACAAGACGGCCCGTGCCCGCCAATGCACGCTCCCCATCGGCAATCGCTGACCTGACGCTTGTCGCGTCCAGCGGCCTTTGCCCCTTGGCATAGCGGACATTTTTGAGCAGTTGCGGCACCGGATCGAACTGGTTGAGGAAGGCGCTGGCGTGCTTGCCGCTGCTCAATAGCGCGGCGAGCAGTTGCAGCGCGGCAATCGTGCCATCGCCGGTGGTCGCATGGTCGGTCAGGATCATGTGGCCGGACTGTTCGCCGCCGACGTTAAACCCGCCGCTTCGCATACGCTCCAGCACATAGCGGTCGCCGACCTGCGTGCGCTCGAGCGTCAGCCCCTCGGCCGCTAACCGCCGTTCGAGGCCGAGGTTCGACATCACCGTCGCCACCACCCCGCCGCCGCGCAGCAGGCCCGCGCGGTGCCAGCTGATGCCGATTGCGGCCATGATCTGGTCGCCATCGACAATCGTCCCCGCCTCGTCAACGACGATCAGCCGGTCGGCGTCGCCGTCCAATGCTATGCCGATGTCCGCGCCCGAAGCGACCACGGTTTCCTGAAGCAAGGCGGGCTTGGTCGAGCCGCAGCCGTCGTTGATGTTGCGGCCATTGGGGGTAACGCCGATCGCGATCACCTCTGCCCCCAATTCCCACAATGCGGTCGGCGACGTATTATAGGCCGCGCCGTTGGCGCAATCGATGACGATTTTGAGGCCGTCGAGCCGCACGCTTTCGGGCAGGCTCGCTTTGACCGCGTGGATATAGCGCCCGCGCGCATCCTCTATCCGCCGTGCGCGCCCGATATTATAGGAATCGGCCAGCGTCGGTGCCTGCTCGATCAGCGCCTCGATCGCCAGCTCGTCGGCGTCGGACAATTTATAGCCATCGGGGCCGAATAATTTTATGCCATTGTCTTCAAACGGATTGTGGCTCGCCGAGATCATCACGCCCAAATCGGCGCGCATCGAGCGCGCGAGCATAGCCACCGCCGGGGTTGGCATCGGCCCGACCTGAACCACGTCCATGCCGACCGCGGTAAAGCCCGCGACCATCGCATTTTCGATCATATAGCCCGACAGGCGGGTATCCTTGCCGACCACGACGCGGTGTTTATGATCCCCGCGCAGAAAATGCGCGCCCGCCGCCATGCCGACGCGCATCGCCACCTCGGCGGTCATCGGCGCCTGATTGGTCAGGCCGCGTATGCCATCCGTGCCGAAAAACCGTCGCGCCATAGTGTTTGCTTACTCCTCGAATCGTCACCACCCGTTACGGCAAGCGAAGCGCAATGGGAAGGCGACTAGTGGTTCGATTCTGACATTTGCATCCCGCTTGCGGCAAGCACACAGAGCAAATGTCAGAATCATAAGAACCACTAGCAATAGGGTGATTCTAGTGGAACTTTTGAATTGAACATTTGGACCATGACCACGCCGCCAGGGGGACTCAAATGTTCAATTCGTTCCACTAGGGTCAGCGTTCGCATTTACCAAAAAACAATCATGCCGCGCCTATATGGTGCCATGACCCAGCGGACGAGCATATTGTCACCATTTCGCCGCAGCCGTGCCTTTTCGCTGCTCCCCGATTTCGAGCAGCGACGGGCGCAGTTCCTCGGTAACTTCTCGCAACGCGGCGACCAGTGGCGACTGACGTACAAGAACCGCAGCTACAGCCTGTCCCAGCGCGCCTATCGTCGTGCGGTTGTCGATTTTGACGAGGTTATCGGCGACATGGAGGTCGCCTGGCGCAAGCAGATATTGAGCCTGTTCGCCGGTTCGATCATCGGTGTTTTTGTCTATTTCAGCTTCGTCGACAGTCTGGTCGCGATGCTGCCCGATTATCTGCAATCACCGATCAACGCCATATTGTTGTTCCAGCCGATCCTGTGGGCGATCGGCATGGCCGTCCGGCAGGAACAGCGCGTCAACACTATCTGTGATGGCATCGTTGCCCGTGCGCAGCAGCACGCCGAAATCACCGGCTATGATGACAGCGAAAAGGTGCCGATCAACTGGGTCTCGCTGGGGTTACAGGGCGCGGGACTGGCCGCCTTGATCGTTACCTTTGGCCCCGCATTTTTCGACGCACTGACCGGTTAACGCCCCTCTCGCTTGCGGCAGGGGAGCGAGACTTGCGCGCTTGCTCGCTAGTCGCAGCGGGGTGGGTCTCGTTCACTCAGAGCGCCGATGGATTGCGCCGCACAAAACTCTATGCCACGAGCAATTATGCCGAAGTCGCTGCAACCCTCCCCGGCCATTCCCAACGCGCGGCTCGCGGTGCTGTTCATGGTCATGCTGGTCGCGGCGGCGGGCAATACCGCGATGCAATCGATCCTGCCCGCGCTCGGCACCAAGATTGGTATCGCCGATGTGTGGATCAGCCTCGCTTTCTCATGGTCGGCATTGCTGTGGGTGCTGACCGCGCCGCAATGGGCGCGCCAATCGGACCAGCGCGGACGCAAGGCGTTGATGGCGCTCGGCATCATCGGGTTTAGCGCGTCGATGCTGCTGTGTGGGCTGACGCTGTGGGCGGGGCTGGAGGGGCTGATCGGCGCTGGCCTCACCTTCATCATCTTTGCGCTGTTCCGCAGCCTCTATGGCGGATTTGGCTCGGCCGCGCCGCCCGCGGTGCAGGCCTATGTCGCGTCGCGCACCGAAGCGGCGGAGCGGACCAAGGCATTGAGCCTGGTCGCCTCCAGCTTCGGGCTTGGCACCGTCATCGGCCCGACGCTCGCGCCATGGTTCATTTTGCCCGAGGTCGGCCTTGCCGGGCCGCTCTTAGTGTTTGCGCTGATCGGGGTGGTGGTGCTGATCGCGCTCAGGCTGATGCTGCCCGACGATGCCCCGCGGTTTGAGGCGCGCGGTCAGGTCAGCAGCTATCCCGCGACCGGCAGCGGTGCTCATTTTCTCAGTGAGAATGATGAGGGCGACGAGCAAGAGGAAGCCACCGCCGAACGCATCGGCTGGACCGACCGGCGGATCCTGCCATGGACCATCGCAGGGCTGGTTGGCGGCCATGCGCAGGCGATGCTGCTCGGCGTCATCGGCTTTGTCGTGCTCGACCGGATGGGGTTGCGCGGCACCCCTGACCTTGCGGCCGAACCGACGGGGCATGTCATGCTGGTCGGCGCGGTCGCCACGCTGCTCGCGCAATGGGGGCTGATCCCGCTATTGTCATTGAAACCGCGCACCGCCGTGGTCATCGGTGCGGGCATGGGCGGGGTTGGCGCGCTGTTGGTCGGTATAGGCGATAGCCTGTCGGCGATCAGCACCGGCTTTGCCATCGCGCTGCTCGGCTTTGGCCTGTTCCGCCCGGGCTTTACCGCCGGTGCGTCGCTCAGCGTGCCGCGCCGCTTGCAGGGTCAGGTGGCGGGGCAGACCGCATCGATCAACGGTGCCGCCTATATCGCCGCACCCGCCATCGGGGTGTTGCTCTATGGCTGGCACGCACAGCTCGCTTTCCTCCTGATCGGTGTGATCAGCCTCTCGCTGTCGATCTGGGGCTGGCGCGGGCTTCGCGGTGCTGACGCACCTGTGCAGGCTATGCGCTGATGCGCCGCCTCCCCTCGTTGAGCGGTCTGGAAGCGTTCATGGCGGTCGCGCGCGCGCGGTCAATCAAGGCGGCGGCGGCGGAACTAGCGCTGTCGATGCCCGCACTATCGCGGCGTATCCAGACGCTCGAGCGTCATATCGGCGAGCCTCTGTTCCACCGCGATCATCACGCGATGCGCCTCAACACGGCCGGCGAACGCTTGCTTGCTGCGCTCGGCCCCGCGCTCGATGCGGTGCGCGAAGCGGTCGATGGCGCGGGGAGTGACGCCAAGGAGTTGCGCCTCCACCTCAATGTCCTGCCGCTGTTCGCGCAGCAACGGCTGTTCCCGCGCCTGCCCGAACTGCGCGCGCTCCACCCGCATTTACATATCGACATCGAGACCGGTGGCCACGCCGAGCTGCGCGTCGGCGATGGCATCGACGCCGCGATTGCGCTGGCGCGCGACATCGACCCGTCGCTCCACGCGGTGCGGCTCGACCGCGACAAGGTGTTCCCGATCGCCGCGCGAAAATATGCCGATGGGCCGGAGCGGATCAGCGTGCCCGAGCAACTGCAACGGATGACGGTGCTGATCCACAGCGAAATGCCCGATACCTTCACCGAATGGCGCAGAGCGATCGGCATGCCATGGTTAGAGCCGCACGGCATCGACCATTTCGACAGCGGCGCGTTGATGCTGGAGGCGGCGGCGCAGGGGGTCGGCATCGCCTTCATGCACAGCCAGCACCTTGACGACGCGCACGACGCGCGGCTGGTGCGATTGTTTGATTTCGACGTCGATAGCCCCTACAGCTATTGGTTCGTGTGCCGCCCGCGTGCGCTCAAACGCCCGGCGGTCAAACTGTTCCACGACTGGCTGGTTGAAGCGGGGGTCTGAAATTACCCCGCTCACCATCTGCTAATCCCGTATTCGTTCCGCTGCGCGTTCTTCACGAAACACAACCATCGCGTCGAATCTCTCCCACCATCGACCCGGGTGATAGATATGCCCGAAAGGCGCCGCTTCGATCGCGCCCATTGACCGCAACGCGTCTCGACCAAGGAACAGCGTGTCGTTCGATGCATGAACCATCGTCCGGGCCTCAAGCGATTCCGGCGGCGCGGCAGGAAGCGGGCGGGGTTCGCGGCCCCAGCGCTGACTGCCCGACAGGGCGCTAAAGCCAAGTGCAAAGGCACGGCGGCGGTAACGCTGTTTGATATAACTCCCGAAATTGCGAATACCGGTAAAATTGGGATCCTCGCCCGCCCAGTTGGATATATGGGCATTTGCCGCCCAGACGATGATCTTGGTTCCACGTGGCAGGCGACGCCGCATCCGCTCGAAATTATCAAACATCGCGCGGTCGCGTGCCGAAATATAGCTTGATATACCGTTTCCCGGATCAGTGTTGAGTGCTGTTCCCAAATTGCTCAGCATCATGCGCCGTTCGCCATTTTCCGCACGGCTTCCAGCGGGTAAGTGATCGGCCATAGCCGCAAGACATCGCGCCGCGTCTGCTCTGCGTGCCAAACTCAAGCCGCCGTTAAGGCGCTCCTGTGCAACCGAGCGGCATCCTTCCGCTTGCTCAGGTTCGAGCGTTGCGGCGAGTTCGCTCACCACGCCTTCATTGGTATAATTTTGATCGAGGCCCCCCAGTTGAAAATCGAGACCGCCAAGCGACACTGTGCCCGCGTTGGCCTGTTCAGCCAGAAACTGCGGCACGCTTTGAAATTCACGGTCGAACTTCCACAGGCCGCCGATGGCCGTTGCAACCATCGTTGGCGTTATTGGGTCGCCGTTCCTTCTTGCGCGTGCGATGGGAACAAACTCATAAAAACTGGATTCGAAAAAGACGGCACGATAGCCGCAGCGACGCACAAGATTCTCCATTAACGCGGCTTTGAACAGCTCGGTACGGGCATCGCCATGGGCGGCCTCGCCGAGCAAAGCGACCTCTTTATCGCAAAGCTCCCGCGTCGCCGCTTCGAGTGCCATCCCATCAACAACGGTTTCGTGCGAAGGGGTGAAATGGCTGTCAAGGGGCGTGGCACCCGCCAAAAGCAGCGCCAGGTAAGCCCCCGTCAACGTCACCTCACCATCACCCCAGCGTGGCTTTGACGATCTTGCCGGGGCTCTGCGGTGGTTCGCCCTTGGGCAGCGCATCGACGACGTCCATCCCGCTCTCCACCACGCCCCACACGGTATATTGCTTGTCGAGGAAGCGCGCATCGTCAAGGCAGATGAAGAACTGGCTGTTGGCGCTGTTGGGGTTTTGCGCGCGCGCCATCGAACAAACGCCGCGCACATGCGGCTCGGCGTTGAACTCGGCCTTCAAATCGGGCAGTTTCGACCCGCCCGTGCCGGTGCCGGTGGGGCAACCGCCCTGTGCCATGAAGCCGCTGATGACGCGGTGGAATGTCACGCCATCGTAAAAGCCCTGTTTGGCGAGCACCGCGATCCGCTCGACATGGCCGGGCGCAAGGTCGCTACGCAGGCGGATGACGACATCGCCGGTGGTTTCGCCAGCTTCGAGGGTCAGGGTCAGCGTTTCAGCGGTCACAAGCGATTCCTTAGTTGAGGTCATTGCGCGCGGCCATAACCAAGTCTCGCGCATCCGTCATCAAGCAATTGCCATTCTTTATCGACCGTCCTATCCCCCGCCACATATCCATCGCAAAGCACCATAGGAGGCGCGGCCCATGACCGAGATTGAGCGCGGCTCCGCCCTTCCCTCCCCCGAAACCTCTGAAATCCAGCTCGACGAGGATGATCGGCTGCGCCCCGCCTTTGTCCGCGCGGTGCTCGAAGCCGTAGAGGCGGGCGATGCCGACAAGGCCCGCGACCTGGTCCGCCCGCTCCACCCCGCCGACCGCGCCGACCTGATCGAACTGACGCCAGAGGGCGAACGCGCGGCGGTTGCTGCTGCGCTCGGTGACCTGATTGATGCCGATGTCATCGTCGAGATGAACGACCATGTCCGCGAGGATATTGTCGATACGCTCAACGCCGATCAGGTTGCAGACTTCGCCGCCGAGCTCGATACCGACGATGCGGTGGCGATCATCGAGGATATGGAGGCCGAGGATCAGGCCGCCGTGCTCGCTGCGATGGACCCCGAAGACCGCGCCGCGATTGAGGACGCGTTGTCATTCCCCGAGGAGAGCGCAGGCCGCCTGATGCAGCGCGACCTGGTGGCGGTGCCCGAACATGTCACCGTCGGCGATGTCATCGACCGGTTGCGCGAAGACCAGGAACTGACCAGCGATTTCTGGGAAATCTATGTCGTTGACCCTGCGCACAAACCCATTGGATATTGCCAGCTGTCGTGGATCATGCGCTCGCAACGCTCCGCCCTCATCAGCGATGTCATGGAGCGGCGCCAGACGCTGATCCCGGTCGATATGGATCAGGAAGAGGTGGCGCTCAGGTTCCAGAAATATGCGCTCATCTCCGCCGCCGTGGTCGATGATGGCGGGCGGCTGGTGGGCATGATCACCGCCGATGATGTCGTCCACATCATCCAGGAAGAAGCGAGCGAGGACGTGCTGCGCCTGTCTGGTGCGGGGATCAGCGACATCAACGAAAGCCCCGCCGAAAGTTACCGCGCGCGCATCCGCTGGCTGGTCGCCAACCTTGGCACCGCATTGGTCGCATCGACCGTCATCAGTTTCTTTGGCGCGGCGATCGAACAGATGGTCGCGCTCGCGGTGCTGATGCCGATTGTCGCCGGAGTTGGCGGCAACGCCGGCACCCAGACGCTGGCAGTAACCGTGCGCGCGCTCGCCACCAACCAGCTGACCGGGTCGAACACGCGGCGCGCGATTGCCCGCGAGCTGAGCATCGCGATATTGAACGGCGCGACGATTGCGGTAATTGCGGGGATTGGTGTCTCGCTATGGTCCGCCGACTGGCATCTGGGCGCGGTGATCGCGGCGGCGATGCTGACCAACATCGTCATCGCCGGGCTGGCGGGGGTGCTCATCCCCGTCACGCTCGACCATTATGACCAGGATCCGGCGGTCGCGTCGTCGGTATTCGTGACGATGATTACCGACAGCATGGGCTTTCTCGCCTTCCTCGGCCTCGCGGTGCTGAGCGGGCTGGTGAGCGTGTAATCGGCCATCCCAACTCTGAACCTCCCCGCAACGTGCTCCGGCGAAGGCCGGAGCGTGGGCGCGTATAGGCTGCCCATATTTGCCACCGCTCCGCAACAAGTGCGGAGCACGCTGTTTCTTCCGCATCCAATATCCCGCAACTAGGGTCAAGACCCTAGGGTATGCAGGAAAGGTCAATCATGGAATTGCCTTGCCGCATGGTGCGCGCTACGCTGCTCTCCATGAAACATACCGCCCTGCTGTGCGCCGCTGCTGCGCTGATCGCCCTCACCGCCGCTGCATCGGCACAGGCCCGCCCGATGACCGCCGACGACCTCGCCACCATGGCGCGCGTGGCCGAACCGGTGGCATCCCCCGATGGCCGCTGGGTCGTCTATCAGCAAAGTGACACCGACGCGGCGAGCTATGCGCGGACAACCGGGCTGTGGCTGGTCGGCACCGCGCCAGCTTCGCAGCCGGTACGCATCGCCGATATCGAAGGCGCGAATGAAAGCACCCCCGCCTTTTCCGCCGATGGCCGCCGCCTCTATTTCCTCTCGGGCCAATCGGGCAAGGACCAGCTGTGGTTCGTTGACGTCGCCGCCGATGGCCGCGCAGGCACCCCTGTGCAGGCGAGCGATACTGTAGCCGAGGTTGCGGGTTACCGCCTGTCGCCCGCAGGCAATGCGGTGCTGCTGTGGGGCGACATCGCCGATGGCTGTCCGCAGTTCGGGTGCGAAGGCAACGCCGACACATCATCGCAAGGGCCGGGGTCTGGCCGCACCTATGACCATGAGCTGACCCGCCACTGGGACACGTGGGAAACGCCAGGCGTCCACAGCCGCGCTTTCACCTTTGGCCTTGGCGCGAATGGCCGCGTGTCGGGTGCGCCAGTCGCAATCGGGGCTGAACTGGTCGGTGATACCCCATCCAAGCCGTTCGGCGGCTCCGACGAACTGGCGTTTAGCGCCGATGGCCGCACCGTTTATTTCACGCTGCGGATCGCCGACGCCAATGAGGCACGCTCGACCAACCTCGATATTTATGCCGCGCCGGCGAACGGCGGACCCGCGACCAATTTGACCGCCGCCAACGCTGCGACCGACACGCTGCCCGCGCCGTCGCCCGATGGCCGATGGCTCGCTTATGCTGCGATGGCGCGCGCGGGCTACGAGGCGGACAGGCAGGTGGTGATGCTGCGCGATGTGCGCTCAGCTGCGGTGCGCGCGTTGACGCAAGGCTGGGACCGTTCGGTCGACAGCATTGCGTGGAGCGCCGACAGCCGCAGCCTGATCGTCACCGCGCAGGACACGCTCCAGCATCCGGCATTTCGCGTCGATGTGCGGAGCGGCGCGGTGACGCCGCTGACCAGCGAAGGCAGCGTATCGAGCGTCACCGCGTTGCGCGATGGGTCACTGGTCTATGCGCACAACAGCGTCACCCACCCGACCGAGGTGATGCTGCGTTTCGCCGATGGGAGGTCACGCGCACTCAGCCACGCCAACGACGCACGGATGGCCGAGCTTGACGCGGTAGTCGCCGAGCGCTTCAGCTTTGCCGGAGCCAACGGCGAGCGGGTGTGGGGGCAGATATTGACGCCGCCAACCGCCGCCACCCATGTCATAAACGCAACCACTCACGCCATAACACGCCCACCCTTGCCGACCATCCTGCTGGTCCATGGCGGGCCGCAATCAAGCTTTGGCAATGGCTGGTCGACGCGCTGGAACCCGATGCTGTTCGCCAGTGCGGGTTTTGCGGTGGTGACGATCGATTTTCACGGCTCGACCGGATATGGGCAGGCCTTCACCGACAGCATCAACCGCAATTGGGGCGGGTCGCCGCTCGAGGATCTGCGGCTGGGCATGGCTGCGGCGGCGAGCGTCAACAGCGCGGTCAACCCCACCAATGCCTGCGCCGCCGGGGGCAGCTATGGCGGCTATATGATGAACTGGATCGCGGGCCAGTGGAGCGATGGCTTCAAATGCCTGGTCACCCATGCCGGCATATTCGACATGCGCGCGATGGCGTTCGAGACCGAGGAAATCTGGTTCGACGAATGGGACAATGGCGGGCCGTGGTGGCGCCGCGAACAGGCCGAACGCTGGAACCCCGTCAATCACGTCGCCAATTGGCGCACGCCGAGCCTGATTATCCATGGCGAGCGTGATTACCGCATCCCCTATAGCCAGAGCCTCGCCGCTTTCCATGCGTTACAACGCCAGGGGGTGCCGTCGCGGCTGTTGGTGTACCCCGATGAAAATCACTGGATATTGAAGGGGCGTAACAGCGTGCAATGGTACCGCGAGGTGTTGGGCTGGATCACCCGCTGGACGGCGGCGGACGCGCCCGCACAGCCCGCGCGCTGGCCAGCGCCACCCGCGCAGCCGTAAAACGAGGCGCTAGGGGTTTCCTAACGCATGCAGGCGCATTATGTAACTGGGCTGGAGAAACGTGATGGCAACTAAGTCCGATTCTGTGAAACCTAGCGACCTGCCGAACAAGCGTGTCCGCTCGTCGGACGGCACGTTTGTAACATTGAAAGTTGTGCAATCGGACAGCGCGTCATTGCCATATGACCTACTGGCTGCATTCCGATCCAATGTCCGCCGCCTGACAGATGAGCGACGTGCTCGCGCTAATGTTGGCAAGCATGATAACACCTTCCCCCCGCAAAGCTGATCGGCCAATCTTCTGGATCATCGCCGGCCCGAATGGATGCGGAAAAAGCTCGCTCTATAACCGCACGGACATCGAAGGCTGGGGCGGCTCGGTATGGATTGTTAATCCAGATCTGTTGACTCAAAAAATTATCGAAGACGAAGGCTCGATTGGCGACGCGGCTAATCTGGCTGCTGTTGAACGTATCGAAGAGTGGCTCAAACACTCTATCGAAGTCTATCAGACGATCGGCGTAGAAACCGTATTATCAACCCCGAAATATCGCGCATTGATGGAACATGCCCACAAGCGCGGATTCGAGGTCCGCATGATTTATGTTCTTCTGAAACATGCAGAATTGCAATTGGAGCGTATCCGCCTGCGTGTCAGCGAGGGCGGTCACGACGTGCCTGAAGACAAAGTGCGTTCACGCCGACAGCGATCACTTGAGCAACTGGCGTGGTTCGCACCAAAGGTCGATGAGCTATGGATATATGACAATTCAACAGGGAAACCCGAACTCATTGGTAGCAAAAAGTCCGATATGATTATCCGGATTAGGTCGTGGCCGAAGGACCTCGCAGAGGCATTTTCGGCAGCCGATGTAAAAATTGGCCACCTTGGCGATCCTGACAGTTGGAAATTATTGTGATGCATGTCTAAAGCGCATCCATGACCGATACGACACTAGCCCCAGCTGAACCCACGCTGCCCCATTCTGGATTGGCCAAGACATTCGACCCCGCGACCATCGAGGCGAAGTGGGCCGCGCATTGGGAGGCACCCGATCCTGCTACGGGTCGGTCCTTGTTCCGCCCGCACCGCCCCGACGCCACCCCCTATACCATCGTCAACCCGCCGCCCAATGTGACGGGCGCGCTGCATATCGGCCACGCGCTCGACAATACGCTCCAGGACGTGCTGATCCGTTACGAGCGGTTGCGCGGCAAGGATGCGCTGTGGGTGGTCGGCACCGACCATGCGGGCATCGCGACGCAAATGGTGGTCGAGCGGCAGATGGCCGAGGTGCAAGATAAGCGCACCAACTATTCGCGCGAGGATTTCATCGCCAAAGTCTGGGAATGGAAGGCGCAGTCGGGCGGCGAGATCACCCGCCAGCTCCGCCGCCTAGGCTGTTCGATGGATTGGTCACGCGAGCAATTCACCATGGACCCGCACTTCACGCGCGCCGTGACCAAAGTGTTCGTCCAGCTATTCAACGAAGGGCTGCTGTACCGCGACAAGCGGCTGGTCAATTGGGACCCCGGCCTCAAAACCGCGATCAGCGACCTTGAGGTCGAGACGCGCGAGGTTCAGGGCAAATTCTGGCATTTCCGCTATCCGCTGGCCGATGGGGTGCGGCTCGCGGACGGGCGTGATTATATCGTGGTGGCGACGACGCGGCCCGAAACGATGCTGGCCGACATGGCGGTCGCGGTGAACGCCAGCGATGCGCGATACGCCAGCGTGGTGGGCCAGTTTGTGACGCTGCCGATCACCGGGCGGCGGATTCCGATCATCGCCGACGATCATGCCGACCCGGAGCTTGGCTCAGGCGCGGTCAAGATCACGCCCGGGCATGATTTCAACGATTTTGAGGTCGGCAAGCGCGCGGGGATTGCCCCGGCCGAGATGCTCAACATGCTCGATAGTGAGGCGCGGATTGTTGATCCGGGATTTGCGTGCCAGATTCCGGCCGACTTCTTCACTGACGAGCGCATGAGAAGCATTCGAATCGGCGTCGATAGATTTGAAGCGAGGAAGATTGTTATCAGGATGATGGGTGATTTGGACCTGCTCGAAGCGGTCGAGGACCGCATCGTCAACACCCCCTATGGCGACCGCAGCGGCCGCATCATCGAGCCGTGGCTGACCGACCAATGGTATGTCGATGCCGCGACACTGGCCCGGCCCGCCATCGAAGCAGTCAAGTCGGGCGCGATAGAGATTGTCCCCAAATCGTGGGAGAAAACATTCTTCAACTGGATGGATAATATCCAGCCATGGTGCGTCTCGCGGCAACTGTGGTGGGGGCACCGGATACCGGTGTGGTATGGGCCGGCGATAGACAAGGACGGCAAACCAATTGAATACTTGGCTGGCATTGATGGCGATGACGCTCTCGAGATGTTCGTAGCAGAATGCTTCGAGGATGCGGTCCAAATCGCGGTGAAGAAGTATACGGGCAAAGCCGACGATATTTTCGAAGCCGATAACCGGATAAGTGGTTTTGAGGGTGCTGCAAGCTGGAATGGTCGGATCGGCATCTGGCGCGATCCTAACGTCCTCGACACATGGTTCTCATCGGCGCTGTGGCCGTTTGCGACGCTCGGCTGGCCTGAAGAAACCGTCCCCCTCCCCTTCAGGGGAGGGGCTGGGGGTGGGGTCTCTCCAATTAGCGCAATGCCAACCGACAGACCCCACCCCAACCCCTCCCCTGAAGGGGAGGGGCTTAAGAGTGAATCTGGCCCTGAAGGGGAGAGGGAGTCTTTGCTCGCCCGCCATTACCCGGGCGACGTGCTCATCTCGGGCTTCGACATATTGTTTTTCTGGGATGCGCGGATGATGATGCAGGGGCTGCATTTCATGAAGCAACCGCCGTTCAAGACGCTCTATCTCCACGGGCTGGTCCGCGCGCCCGATGGCCAGAAAATGTCGAAGTCGAAGGGCAATGTCATCGACCCATTGGGGCTGATCGACCGCTATGGCGCCGACGCCTTGCGGTTCTTCATGGCGGCGATGGAGAGCCAGGGCCGCGACATCAAGATGGATGATTCCAGGCTGGAGGGCTATCGCAATTTCGCGACCAAGCTGTGGAACGCCGCGCGGTTTTGCGAGGCCAACGGCATCGGCGCGAGCGACACGCTCGCTGCGCCGTCCGCGAGCCTGCCGGTCAACCGCTGGATCATCGGCGAGGTGGTGCAAACCGTCGCTGCGATCGACGCGGCGCTCGCTGCCTATCGGTTCGATGATGCGGCGAACGCCATTTATGCGTTTGCGTGGGGCACGTTCTGCGACTGGTATCTTGAGCTGATCAAGCCTGTGCTTTCCCATAAGCCCTCCCCCCTTCAGGGGGGAGGG
>JBEBHS010000070.1:0-2621 GCA_040080745.1 Sphingopyxis sp.
CAAAAAATCAAACACATCTAGATGGTAATAGTCTGGCTGTACGCTATGAATGAGGGGTGTTTCATTGAGGAAATCGCAGTTGGTGCTATTGATGTCTGCCCCTTGCTCTAAAAATACCTCCATCATTTCTAGGTTGCCATTTTTTGCGGCTTCGCAAAAATTCAAGGTGGCTTTGCTGGGTTGTGGCGCCGCAATTTTTACGTGCCCCTTTTTCTTTTCGGCCGCTCCGCAAGTGGAAGTGGCTGAAAGCGAAATTAAGGTAAAGATAATTACAGAAATTAATTTCATCGTTTTTCTCTGGTAGTTATGGGCGGTTAGTTTTGTGTAGAACAAGAGCAATGAGATGAGCTATGGCACTTGAATTTATCATGCGTGTTGACTGCCGCTCCTTCAATGTATTCTGAAACAAAGCGTTCAAGATGACCGTATTTGCGTAAGTAATAGGCAGTAATAAATTGACCGCAAACTATCAAAAAGAGTGCGGAAATAAAGCTAATCGCGCCGTTTTGCCATGAAAGCGCTAACAAAAATCCTATTCCAATTCCGAACGTAATGCGTTCTGCGTTGTTGCTTTTGCGCAGCCCTATTTCATTTTGGACAAATGCTGTGATACCAAGGGCTAGCACCAGCAAAATCAGCCCCAGATGTACGTATGTGGAAAGCAGCGGCGCAAAAGAAGGCTCTATAGCAATTTCTGCCATCACCCCTAAATATAGCCCCGTGCAACGAGCGCATAGTCGAAGGTTGGCGATGCGTATTGTTCGATCATATTGAATTGGTGGATGGTGCGAAATAATCATGCTCCATCGCGGCTTTGCTTTCACTACCTGTTGCGATGGGGTTTTGAGGTTATTGGGCAATTTCATTAGCTTTAGCTGGCCCAAAATTATCGCCTTGGCAAATAGGACACTTTTTCTTCGCCGTGAGCCAGAAGGGAAGGTAAAAGCAGCCACATAAAAAAATGAATAGTAGCCAATTGAAGTTCTTGGTTGGAACTACGTTGCGATTACATAAGTTACAAAATTTCGGCGAACTCATTACTTCCCCTTATTTATATTTTGGATGTTGTTTTTTCAGAATTACCAAGCCATTTTGCCCAATATATTGTGAAGACGCAAACATAACTTCTCCGTACCTTGCCTCGCCAACAAGGAGAGGTGCGTGGAGCCAGAAGTTGCGTTTGGAATCGTGTTGAGAGAATTGCGCAAACAGCGAGAACTGTCGCAAGAAGTACTCGCGCACGAGTCTGGTTTGGAGCGTAACTATATTTCCCTGTTGGAGCTTGGGCGGAATAGCGCAAGCCTCAAAACCCTTTTTAAGTTAGCGCCTGTTTTGGGCATCTCGGTTTCAGACTTTATTGTCCGTGTTGAAAGCGTTTTAACCAAAGCTAAACGAGCAACTCGTTAAATAACGGGTGGGGCGTATCACCCCCACCCCACTTAACTTACTTTTACACTTCTGTATCAACCTTCAAGAATATATAGACCCTCCATCACAAACAACTTTAGCTTGTTTGTGCAATCCATTGCTTTTTAAGCATATTTGTTTTTCTTTAACTTCCGTCGCTAACTCCTTGTACCGTAAAGAAAATCCCTGATTTCTTGCTTGACCCACCCATATATTTTCAATATAGTGGGGGCTAGTGGTGATAAGTGGGAATAAATGGGGGTTCAAAGGGGTTCTATGTTCCAAGGGGCGACGCAGTTCAACATCGATGGCAAGGGCAGGTTGACGATTCCGACACGGTATCGCGACATGCTGCTGGCGCATTGTGCGGGTCAGTTGGTGCTGACCGCCGATGCGGATGGCTGTCTGTTGATGTATCCGCAGCCTGAGTGGCAACCCATCCGCGAGAAGCTGATGCAGCTCTCTGCCTTCAATCCAAAGATCCGTGCTTTGCAACGCTTCCTCGTCGGCCACGCCGAAGATGTGGTGATGGATGCCGCTGGGCGCGTGCTCATCTCGGCCACCCTGCGCGATTACGCCAAGCTGGACAAGCGCGTGATGCTGGTGGGTCAGGGCAATAAATTCGAATTGTGGGACGAGGCGCGTTGGCAAGCGCAGTACGAAAAGATGACGACCTTCTCAACGGACAACTTGCCGCCTGAGCTGGAGGGCTTCACGTTGTGAGCCAGAGTCTGGTTCACGCGACCGTCTTATTGAACGAAGCCGTCGATGCCTTGCAGGTGAAACCTGATGGCATCTATGTGGATGGCACTTTCGGGCGCGGCGGACACAGTCGCTTGATATTGAGCAAGCTGGGTGCGTCGGGGCGTTTGGTCGCATTCGATAAAGACCCAATGGCGATCGCGGCAGGGCAGACGATACAGGATGCGCGTTTTCACATGGTGCATAGCGGTTTCGAGCATCTGAGCGAGAAGTTGCGCGAGTTGGGCGTAGGCAAGGTGGATGGTGTGTTGCTGGATTTGGGCGTGTCATCACCGCAGTTGGATGACGCGCAACGCGGCTTCAGTTTTCGCTTCGATGCGCCACTGGATATGCGTATGGATACCAGTCGCGGGCGGACGGCGGCGGAATGGTTGGCGGTAGCGGACGAAGGCGAACTGACGGAGGTGATACGTGATTACGGCGAAGAACGGTTTGCTAGGCAGGTTGCAAGG
>JBEBHS010000018.1:0-47315 GCA_040080745.1 Sphingopyxis sp.
GTCCCCAACGAGGCTCCGCAGGCGACCGATTCAGCCGAGCATGTGATCGCAATCCCCGTGCCACTTCCGCTTCCCGGTCAGCTCCAATCCCTTCCGCGGCGCCTCCCTCCCCGCGCCGCGGGCCGCTCCCACCCGTCCTTGCCCCGGGACAGGGTGGGAGCGGCGATAGAGGCCGCGCGGGTGCAGCCCGAGCGCACCGGGTTCATCAATGCGATCCAGGTTTTCCCCTACACAGAGGGCGCGCTCTATCAGGTCTATGCCAAGCCCGGCCAAGTCACCGACATCGCCCTGCAGGAAGGCGAGCAGTTGGTCGGCTCGGGACCGGTCGCATCGGGCGATACGGTGCGCTGGATGATCGGCGACACGGTCAGCGGCAGCGGGCCGTTGGCGCGTGTCCACATTCTGGTCAAACCGATCCGTCCCGACATCGCGACCAATCTGGTGATCAACACTGACCGCCGCACCTACCATCTCGAGCTACGCGCCAATCCGTCGGTCTATATGGCCTCGGTCTCCTGGACCTATCCACAGGACGAACTGATCGCACTGCGCCAGGCGCGCGCCGAAGCGATCGGGGCTGCACCGGTTGCAGCGGGCATCGACCTCTCGACGCTCAACTTCCGCTACGTGATCGACGGTGATCGACCCGATTGGCGCCCGCTGCGCGCGTTCGACGACGGGGTGCGCGTATTCATCGAGTTCCCCGAGAGCATCGCGCAGAGTGATCTGCCGCCGCTGTTCGTGATCGGCGCCAAGGGCGAAGCTGAGCTGGTCAACTACCGGGTCGCTGGTCGCTATATGATCGTCGATCGGCTGTTCGCTCGTGCAGAGCTGCGGCTTGGCGGACGCAAGGGGCAGCAGACTGTCCGGATCGTCTCTAATCGGCGGGGGCGGGCATGAACGGCGAGGACCAGCCTGATCGCCCTGATGCGCCGCCCGTCGATCCCGAGAGCGCCGTCAAGCTACGCGGAGACCCGCCGCGCGTGATGCGCTTGTCGAGAAAAGCCATCGGCATCGCCTCGGCTTGCGGCTTTGCGCTGGTCGGCGGAACGCTGATCCATGCACTCCAACCTGCAGGCCGACAGGGGGCGGAGGAACTGTACAACACCGATGGCGTTGCGGTTGCCGACAACCTCGCGGGAGCGCCCAAGGATTATGGCCAAGTGCCCAAGCTCGGGCCGCCGCTCCCCGGTGATCTCGGCAAACCGATCCTTGATGCGCAGCGGCGCGGCGACATCGCCACCCTGCCGCCAATCGGAGCCGGGCCACCTGCGGCTCCTGTCAATCCCGCAGTCGCAGCCGCCGATGCAGCCCGCCAGCGCGCCGAACAGGAACGCGAAGCCGCGCGTGGCAGCCGCCTGTTCTTTGGTGGTGGGTCGCAGGCAAGCGGGAATGGGGGCGTTGCCGGATTTCCAGCCCCCGCAGAGGCTACGTCTGCAACATCGGCGGCAGCGCCTCAATCCGATGCTGGTCGCAAGCAGGCGTTTCTCGAACGGGCCAGCGACCGGCGCACCGTGTCGGCCGAGCGACTGACCGGGCTGGCGTCGCCTTCGATTCTGCAGGCGGGATCGGTCATTCCGGCAGCGCTGATCACCGGCATCCGCTCTGACCTGCCGGGCCTGGTGACCGCGCAGGTCACCCAGAACGTCTATGACAGTCCCACGGGGCGCATCCTGTTGATCCCGCAGGGCTCGCGGTTGATCGGCGACTATGACGCCGATGTCGCGTTCGGACAGAGCCGGATCCTGCTCGCCTGGAACCGGCTGATCTTGCCCGATGGCCGTTCGATCGTGCTCGAACGCCAGCCCGCTTCCGACCCGCGTGGGTTCGCGGGATTGCAGGACAGCACCGACTATCACTGGGGCGGCGTGCTCAAGGCGGCGCTGGTTTCGACGTTGCTCGGCGCTGGTTCGGAGCTTGGTTCCGGGGACGATGGCAATCTTGCTCGCGCGTTTCGGCGCGGAACGCAGGACAGCATCAGCAGTGCAGGCGAGCAGATTGTTTCGCGTGAGCTGAATGTGCGGCCGACGCTGACCATCCGTCCCGGTTTTCCGGTGCGGGTGCTGGTGATGCGCGACCTGGTGCTGGGAGGCGGCCAGTGACGCGGTTGAAGCTGTCAGACCTTGCTGACGAAAAGCCGGTGCGGCTGACGGTGGAGGTGTCGGCACGGCTGCACCGTGAGTTGGTTGCCTATGCTGTCGCACTCAACGGCGGCGATGCCAAAGGCGCGCCGCCGCCCGAACGCCTAATCCCGCCAATGATCGAGCGTTTCATCGCCACCGACCGAAGCTATGCCAAAACTAGGCGCGCCGCTCAACCGGGATAGCGCTCCTCAATCAGCTTGAAGAACCGTTTAAGCGCGGGGTTTTCGTTTTCCTCGCGCCAGTAGAGTGCGTATTCCAGACGGGCCGGACCATTGGAATCGTAAATCTCCCGGAAATGGAGGTCAGGCCAGATCACACCCTGGGAGGCTTCCGTGGCAATGGACACAAAGCGCTTGGCCGTGATCATGGCGAGCACGCTTTCGAGACTTGTGTCCTGATAGATGATGTTGGGGCGATAGCCCTGTTCGGTCAGCCGCGCCGAAAGCAGATTACCAAGGATTGGGCCGAGTCCACCACTGGGGACAACGAAGACTTCCCGGCGCAAATCCTGCCAATATATGCGCTCGTTCTCGGTCAATCGGTTGTCGCCCAACAAAACGGCCATGAGCCGTTCCGCCCAAAGCGGGCGGGTGAGAATGCTAGGTTCTTCCAGCCCTGCCGGTGCAACAGCAACATCGATGGTGTGCGACTGGAGGGCGTGAAGCAGCTTCTCCGGGCCAGCCTCTACACCATCGAACTGAACGTCGGGAAATCGCATCAGATAGTCCGAAAAGGCGAGCTTCAGGTTGCCAGACATCAAGGGTGAGCAATATCCGACGGCGATCCGGCCCTGTAGGCCATAGCTGACATTGCGGGCGGTGGTTTGGAGATTATCTATGTCTGTGACGATGCGACGGGCCTGTTCGATGAAGACCCTGCCGTTCTCAGTCGGTTCGGCACCGCGTGTGGTGCGTTCGAACAGCTTGACGCCAAGACGATGTTCCAGCTGCAAGACACGGCGGCTTAGCGTGGACTGCTTCACATTGAGAGTTGCCGCCGCGCGCGAGAAGCTCTGCGTATCGGCAGCAAGAACGGCGTATCGCAATTGACGAAGTTCAATCATCTCAGACTGAATGCGCCAGATACCTTAAGAGCGAAATTTTAATTATTCGTTCTTTCAGTATTTGCGAAATTTGAAACGAAGTAGTTATTTTTATCCGTATACACATTCAAAGACGCCGCCTAATTAAGTATTTGATCTATATTTACGTATTCCATAGACGGAAACACCATATCTGCACCATTCAGAATCTGCCTGTTTCCAATCCCGATTGCTCTCATCCCCGCCGCCTTAATCGCCGCTACGCCAACAAAGGCATCATCAAACCCGACGCAGCGACTTGGCGAGATGCGCGCTGCATTGGCACAGGCTAGGAATAGGTCGGGTGCCGGCTTAGGTCGGGATAATGCTGGATCGGCAACAAAAATGAACCGATCGGTAATTCCCAGCCTGTCAAGCACCAATGGTGCGTTCTTGCTGGCGGAAGCGACTGCGGCCCGCAACCCCCGCGCTGCTATCATTTCGAGTATTTTCGTCACGCCCGGCAACAAATCAGCTGGCGTCAATTCAACAACTGCATCCAAGTAGAGTGCATTTTTCCGCTCTGCCAGAATAACAATCTCCGCCTCGGATAATGAAAGGTCTCCAAGCGCCAGTATTGTGTGCAAAGAGCCAATCCGATCAACTCCCTTTATCTGATCGTAGGCAGCCTCATCGAAATGGATTTCCAGCCCATCGGCAATCTCTTTCCACGCGAGAAAATGAAGTCGTGCGCTATCAGCAAGAACTCCGTCGAGATCGAAAATTGCAAGCGCAAACGGGCTCATTGCAACGGGCGCTCGATACTTTCACCGAGGGAGAGCGATAGAGCTTCGTCGCCATGTCGAAATAGCAGATGGGTGCCCTGCTCCAGCGTGTAGCGGACCACAGCTGCCTCAACCGCCAGACGCAAACGACAGCCGCGATAGAGCACCGAAAAAGCGAAATCTCCTAGTTGCGGCACGGCGATCGGGGCAAAGCTCAGTCCATCATCGCTGCGCATTCCACCAAACCCACGAACCAACGCATTCCATGAACCGGCCAGTGCGGCCATATGTAAGCCATGATCGCTGTTGCCAAATAGATCGGCAAGGTCGGTAAGCGAAGTTACGCGCCAATAATGGAAAGCACGTTCTGCATCCCCCACGCTAGCTGCCGCGACCGCGAAGGCGCCAGCGGAAAGCGTCGAGTCATGCACGGTGACGGACTCGTAAGCGTCAAGCATCCGCGCTCGTGTTGCCGTGTCGAAAACATGGGGCAAAAGAACTGTCGCCAGAACCGCGTCTGCCTGTTTTGAAACCCGGTGACGATAAATGGTTAGCGGGTGGTAATGCAGCAAAAGCGGGTAATGATCGCCCGGCGTTTCGGCAAACGGCCATGGCTTGCGGGCGAAGAAACTGGCATCCTGCGCTGGAATGGCGTGCCCTTCGTCATAAGGCAGGAACATGGCGTCAGCCGCGGCAAGCATCGCCGTTGCTTCGTCGGCGTTCAATTGGTCTTGGGCGGCGGCGGCGGCAAAACGCAAATGTTCCGCCGCCATCAGGTTGGTGTATAGATTATTGTCGACCAGCGCTGAATATTCGTCGGGTCCGGTAACTCGATTGATAACAAAAGCGCCATTGCGTCCAGGATCGTGGTGTCCGACCTGAAGCCATACCCGCGCAGTTTCTGCGAGCATTTCCGCTCCGCCACCGGCCAGAATGCTTTCATCGCCCGTTGCCAAAACATAGGTTTTCAACGCGAATGCGACATCAGCGTTTATGTGATATTGTGCAGAGCCAGCGGGAAAATATGCCGAACATTCGCGTCCGCCAATGGTTCGCCAGGGATAGAGCGCGCCGCGATCATGCCCCATCGCGCGCGCATTGGCACGGGCTTCGTCAAGGTGGGTGATGCGCCACACCAGCATCGCGCGTGCGGTAGCCGGGGCAATATGGGCCAGGACAGGCAGGGCATAGACATCCGCGTCCCAGAACACATGACCATCGTAACCCTCGCCGGTCTGCCCCTTGGCCGCCAGCGATGTGCGACCATCACGGCCAGCCGCCTGGATCAATTGAAAAAGCGCGTGGCGAACTGCTTGTTCCGCAGTTGGAATACCGGGAATTGATAGGGCAGCGCCGCTCCAGAACACCTGCCACCAATCACGCTGTTCTTGAGCAAGGGCATCGAATCCCTTTTCTCGGGCAGCCACAACCGATGAGCGGGCTCGATCCAGCGTCTCCCCATAATCGCTTCCAAAGGTTGCTTCGATGGCGGTAAACAGATCGATTGTTTGATGGTTACCACTATCAAGCAACACTTCTTGCGGCTCGGGATCGGCGATCACGGCAGCTGTGGTCCAGCCGCTGGAAGGCAAACGGTCGACTCGGATGCCGCTCGCAGCAGTGACCTCTGTCCAGTGTGGAATTGCGCCTCCGTTTCCAATTCGCGGATCATAAACTCCACCCGAACCGAATAACCCGCTTCCATTTGCATTTTCATGGACCGGCGGCGCAATTACAGGAGTAACTCGCACAAGCGCGCTTGTTTCACAGATCAGATCAATCCGTGTCGCAATCACGTTGGTCGTCATCATCACGATCCGTTGCACCGAGATTGTCAATCCCGGCACCCGGCTCGTGAGCCGCAACTGACCTGCGGCCATATCGAGCTCGACAGCTGACCAATCAGCCGCCATATGGCCGTTGACCTCGATCCGAAACGTTGACGGATTGTAGGCGGGAACCCTTACATCGCTTTCCTCGGCATAACCGTGCGCAGCCTCATGATAATGAATCGGAATCCGTGCGTGGACGCCATTCAGATACAAGTCTGAGTGATTCGAGGCGACAAACGGCCCACACAGGCCTATAAAGCCATTACCCAGCGTCATTACCGCAGGCGTCTGCTCCAACGTCAGCGCAGCGCCTTCTGCGGACAACCGCCAAGGATCATTGCCGTAGGGAAGCGAGTTGAAGTCTGCCTCCGGCAGTGCGCGGATAAATTTCACTGACGCTCCCATTTGCAATTTGGTTTGATATGCATTTCATACTAGCATAATGATTATGCGCAAGGCCGGAATGCCCGGTATGAAAATTTGGGAGGCGATCACATTGGCCTACGCTCGACTCAAACTGGCAATTTTTCTGACCTATGTGATATTCGCGATCCTATTGAACAGTGTCGGTACTGTGATTTTGCAGTCAATCGAAAACTATGGTGTGTCGAAGATCGATGCCAGCACTTTGGAGGGATTTAAGGATCTGCCAATCGCATTGGCAAGTTTTGTTGTCGGCGCGTTTCTTCCGCGCCTTGGCTATCGCAACGGAATGATAGCAGGACTTGTTCTTGTCGCGATCGCGTGCATCGCCATGGTAACATTTAATAGTTTCTGGATGACACGTATATTGTTTGCCGCCACTGGCGTGGCTTTCGCTCTGGTCAAAGTGTCCGTTTATTCTTTGGTTGGCCTTCTGACAAACAGTCCGCGTGCACATGCCAGCTTGCTCAATACTATCGAGGGTGTGTTCATGATAGGAGTACTCGCTGGTTATTGGTTTTTTGCCGCTTTCATCGAACGGGATGGATCGGGCTGGTTGGACGTATACTGGTGGCTTGCTGCCCTTGCTATGTTCGCAGCAATCCTTGTGGCTACAACCCCGTTCGACGAGCGCGGTAATCTGGGTGAAGGCGCTGCAATCTTAGCACCCGCACTAATGTCGGATCTGACTTCGATGCTGCGACTGACTTTACAAGGACTGACAATAGCCTTCGTGGTCGCCGCTTTCCTCTATGTCCTGATCGAGCAGGGAATCGGCACCTGGCTTCCGACACTCAACCGCGAGGGATTCGGGTTGTCGGCCGCGCTGAGCGTTCAGGCTGCTTCCATTTACGCGGCCGGACTCGCAGTCGGTCGACTGGCCGCTGGCATGGTAGTCCAAAGGACCGGGTGGCTGCGGCTATTGATTGGGTGTGTTATAATGATGGCGCTGCTATTGCTGGTGGTGCTGCCATTGGCCAGCAAGCCCGTCGGCGGAGAAGTGAATGGCTGGATGGAGGCTCCGGTTGCAGCCTTCTTGCTGCCGCTCATCGGGCTGGTGATGGCACCAATCTATCCAACACTCAACTCTGCTGTGCTGAGCGCCATGCCTCGCGCTGCTCAGTCGAAAATGGTTGGGCTAATCGTCATTTTTTCAGCGCTGGGAGGGACGTCCGGCTCATTCATCATCGGTCGATTGTTCAACAGCATGAATGGCATCGCAGCGCTCTACGTCATGCTGGTGCCGATTGCATTGCTGTCTGCGGCAATACTTGTCCTGGCCCGAATGCTCCGCCATCCACAGCAGGAACCCGATCCGACTTGAAGAACGGCTCAGATCGGCGAGTGTGCAATCCGCCTCGAACCCGGGTGCGGACTTTGCTGGCTGTCAGCTCCAAGACTTCTGGTCTGAGCCTATGATTCGCGGATGATTATCCGGGTTTGCAGCATAGCCGATTTTGGGTTGGCTCCGTCGATTCGCTGCATCAGCTTCTCAACCAAAATTGAACCAGCAAGGTGTGTCTCCTGCTCGATGGTCGTAATCGCTGGCGTAAAATGCGCTGCCGGAGGGATATTGTTGTATCCGACCAATGCATAGTCACGTGGCGCTACCAAACCGGCATCACGGAATACACTGATGATTGCCATGGCCGCCGTATCCGAGAATGCGAATACGGCATCCGGCGCTTCATTGTTGGAAATCCATTCGGCCGCAACACTGCATACCCCAGCATAACTCATATCAACTGCACGTAACGTGTTGACTTCGATTCCGCTGTTGGCTTCCTTCGCGACGGCTACTAGACCTTCATACCGCAACAGAATTTCCTCATGTTCAATGTTCCCAACGAATAGCCAGCGCCGAGTCTCGCGCCCGACAAAATGTTTCCCAGCCAGCCTGCCGCCCAGGGCGTTGTCGCTACCAACCGCACAATAGGCGTTGTTCCTACTGACCGCACCCCAGACCACGAACGGGACGTCGGCGCGGACGAGCTCGGTCAACATCGTTTCCTGACTACCCTGACCAAGGAATATCAGCCCATCTGCTCCTCGACTGGCGATCAAGTCCGCGCACGACTGTGCATCGACCAGCCCTGGAGGGGAGAGCAAAATATCTTGGTTGCGTACTGAAAGCGCCTCCGAAACACCGGCCAGCAGTTCGAACATGAATGGGTCGCCGATTCGCCCGCCGCGGTGGGATCCGAAATCCAGAATGACCGCAATCGTTCCCGAGCGAGCTTGACGCAACTTCTGGGCATTGCGATTGACCGCGTAACCCTGCGCACGAGCGACCTCAAGAACACGGGCACGCGTTGCTTCATTGACAAGATGGCTGCCACTGAGTGCGCGCGATACGGTTGGCTTGGACACTTTTGCCAGCCTAGCAATGTCATCCATGTTGCACCCCATTGCCAGGCTGCCCCGTTGTTTACTCCGCTGCTTCATCAAAAATCTCGCCTTCCGATCAAATTGGCCTCAAACGCACATTAGACGGCTGGTCACGAGAAGCGCAATGATTTTGAAACACCTATTGCAATGCATTTCATTTTGCCTTAGTTGATGCCTATCAAGGCCAACAGAATGGTGAAGGGGAGAAAAAATGACCAAGCTGACTCGAATCAAGACGCGTGCGCTGCTGCTCGCGGGCATCGCCATGCTGCCGGTTGCTCCTGCGCTGGCGCAGACTGCGGAGGATGAGGCCAGTCAGAGTGACAATCAAGAGATTGTGGTGACCGGCCAAACCACACGTGACCGGCCGCTAATCACTGCCTCTGCAGATATCACCTATGCCACTCGCGACGACATCGACCGCAAGGCACCGCGCTCCACCGCCGACATGCTTGAGCTTGTGCCGGGCATTTTTGTTGAAGGCACTGCGGGCCAGATTTCCAACAACTATTCGGTTCGCGGATTGCAGGGCGGAGGGCAGCGCTTCGTTCAGCTTGAGGAAGATGGCATGCCGATCCTGTACGGCGGCGGCGGAGCGGACTTCTTCTTCGATCAAGATTTGACGATTGATCGCCTCGAGGCAGTCAAAGGGGGGTCCTCCGGCGTATTGACCGTCAATGGCGCTGGCGCGACGATTAACTTCATCTCTCGGCGACCCAATTTCGCCGAGGCAGAGGGTCTGGCTCGCGTCAGCGCATATAATTACGGCCTGTTGCGAGGTGATTTCTATTACTCGCAGCCAATTGCCGATAATCTGGCATTCAATGTCGGCGGCTACATCCAGTCGAACCCAGGTGTGCGTGAAAACACCTTTGACTATGCCGGCTGGCGACTCAAGGGGTCGCTCCAGTATAATTTCGGTGACGATGGCTATATCCGCCTATCGGCCAAGGGGGGCGACGTCGAAAATGCCTATTACGCGACCCAGCCCTACGCCTTCGTCAATGGCGAGGTGCGCGGTATTCCGGGCTTGGATACCCAGTTCGGTAATGTCGCCGGCGACGCCTTCGCCAACATAGCCGTCCCGGTCTCGACCTTCGCGCATCCGAGTGGCTTTCGCGAATTCCGCCATCGCGACGGTGTAGTAGCGAAAACCGCGCAGGTGCGCCTCGACATCGAAGCACCGATCAGCGATTCGATTGATCTGTTCGCTCACGCGCGCTACTTTGACTATTCCTACAATTTCAATGGACTGTTCCCCGGGTCTGGAACCGGTAATGCGGGCCTGACCAGCGCGGCCAATTATCTGACGCCCGGTGCGGGTTCGCCGATCAACGGCCTGCTCACGCTCGGTACGGCGGCGTTTCCCGGAACTGTTCGTTTCGGCATCAAGAATCTGCGCACAGGCGTTGTTCTTGGCGCGAATCAGGCTGCTCAGCTCAATGCGCTCAATGGCAACGGTTTTCTCCAACGCACAACGCTCAACCACGACTATGTTCAGGGTGAGGACTTCGGCATCAATGCCGGTTTTCGCTGGGAGCATCAGGGCGACAGTTTTTCAAACTCGTTTACTGCGGGTTTGATGTATTACGATGTCACTCGAGACACGGACCAGTCAGCGACCGGAAGCGTCGTCAACGACGTCCGTACCAACAGCGACATCTATGACATCGTTGCTCTTGATGCCGCCAATAATGTGATTGGGACGCTCTCCGACAACGGTCTTGTCTCTTATGGCGACTGGGGCGCTGGCATTCGCGAGCGCCAAGATTCGGCGATTTCACTGTACGCCAACGACGAAATTGCTTTTGGCGACCTGCGGATCGATGCGGGCATCCGCTGGGAAAGCGATAAGGCAGTCGCGCTTGACGGTAATGGGGCGGCGATCAACCAGCCGGTTCAGCCAGGCGTGGTCGGGGTGATCCGTGATGTCGGCTCGACCTTCGATGGCACTTTCAGTACCAGGCGTCGGACCCAATCGAAGGCGGCCTATACCCTCGGCGTCAATTATCTCATCACGCCCGATCTCGCCGTATATGCACGCTACGCCAACGGCTTCCAAACCAACAACGTCGACCCGATCACCACGATCGAACTCTACGAGGTAGGTTTGCGCTTCCAGCATGGACGCGTTTTCTCAGGGTCAGCAACGGTCTTCCAAACCAATTTCAATAACCAGAACTACAATTTCGCCGATCCGGTCAACCCATCGGTCCAGGTCAACCTCAACGCCGATCTGCGCACCCGGGGTGTGGAGATCGATTTCACGGTCCGACCAACCGACTGGTTCTCGGTCGATTTCGAAGGCGTGTTTCAGGACCCCACGCTGTTGAATCTTGAACTCAACGGTGTGCCCCAAACCGGCTTCTCGGGAAATCGGCCCGAACGCACTCCCGCTAGGCTTTTCACAATCACTCCGACCGTTCAATTGCCGAATGGAATGGGCGAGATATATGCCCGCTACAAATATGTCGGCAGCATCTTCGCTGACGCCGGCAACGGGCTCGCGTTACCGAGCTATGGTGTGACCAGTCTTGGTGCGACATTCAACCTCAGTGATCGACTGCAGGCCAGCGTCAATGTCGATAATCTGTTCGATGTCGTCGGGCTGACCGAAGGGAATCCCCGCCAAGGCCAGACACAGGCTATCGTCAACGGATTCTTCTATGCTCGCGGAATCGTCGGCCCGACATATGGAGCGTCGATTACAATGAAGTTCTGACCGTGTAGTGTTTTTGGGTCGCAAGAAGGGGGCGCCGCAGCAACTTCTGCTGTGGTGCCCTCGTGCTTATGGGGGAGGATTCGGGTGATAGTCAGCAATTCACGAGGATGCGCGGGCAGCAGGTTGCTCCTGGCAGTCGGGCTGGGACTGGCTGGCTTGGGCGGCTGCACACATGTTCCCGCGCAAACCTCACCGGAACTCGCCTATCAGATCACCGAAGGACAGAATATCAACGCCTTCCTGCGCGACGGGCCTGTCGCAGCGCATCTGTTGCTACGTAACGGACAGACCCCGCGCATCCTTGTTGCATTTCCGGCTGGCAACAGCGGGGTCGGGTTATGGTTCGACCAATTGACCGAACCGGCGAATTGGACACTGACTCAGAATCCGCAACCCGTGACGGTACGCGATAGTCGCAACCGCCCGCTCCACGGTCTGCGCACCTCCGCGACGATTGGCGCTCCGCGCCTGGCCATCCGCAGGGCAGTTCTCTCAAACGTCCGTTTCCTGCGCGACTACGAATCAATCGGGCGGATGCCGGACGAAATATTGGTGCCTGCGCGCGTGGTCGGCGACCGCATCATCTTCGCCCGAGACCGAGTGGACGGTGCCGCAGGCTCTCGGATCGAACTACGCATCACCAATGGGCGGATCGCGGATGGTGCGATCATCGCGGGACCGGAAGGAACCATTGGAATTGAGCTGACCGCCGTCAGCGGCGAGACACCGCTGACTGGTCTGTCCGAGGACGAACTCCTTAACGAACGCGCCGCGCCGGACGCAGCGGCACGCCATGCGCTGGCATTCCTGAGCTATCGGGAAAAATTCATGGCCGGATCGTGGCGCTTCAATACCTATTTTGGTCGCGACACGCTGATGTCGGTGCGCTTGTTGATGCCCGCGCTGCGTCCAGCAGCGATAGAAGCCGGTATCGGGGCGGTCTTGGCACGAATGAACGAGGCAGGTGAGGTCGCGCACGAAGAAGGCCTGTCCGAATTCGCAATTCTCGAGCGACGCAGAAACGAGAACACCGCAAACGGAACGCTTGCCGCAGACGGTCCGACGCTTGATTACGGGATGATCGACGACGATTATATGCTTGCTCCGGTCGCCGCTGCCTATCTGCTTGAACACGCCTCCCCCGAGCAGGCCCGCACCTTCCTGGAGCAGCCCGTCGCAAGCGCCACGCGCGCAGTTGATCGCGAACCCGCCGGGACTTTGCTTGTGCGCAATCTTCGCTACATTGTGCGGCAGGCTGGGCCGTTCGCCAACACGCAGAGCGTGACTTCTTTGGTTCCGATCAAGGCCGGCAGGCTGACCGGCCAATGGCGCGATAGTGAGGAGGGCCTGGGTCGCGGGCGGTACGCCTATGATGTCAACGCGGTGCTGGTGCCAGCCGCCCTGGAGGCGATCGGAAAGTTGCTGAATGCCGGGCTTCTTGACCCCTATCTGTCGCGCGACGGACGCACGGAACTAAGCGGTTCCGCCGCAATGGCGGATATCTGGCGCAATGAGGCGCCTGGACTGTTCCATGTGTCGATACCATCGGCAGACGCGCGTGAGCGGATTCAGCGATACGCCGCATCGGTCGGCGTCCCGGCGGAACCCGCTCTGGCCGCCTTGGGGTCTGCTTCACTGGATTTCCATGCCATTGCTCTTGACGATGCCGGGCAACCAATCCCGATCATCCATTCGGACGAGGGCTTTGCCCTGCTATTCGGCCACCCTTCCCCCGCCGACCTCGAAACCTACGTCCCTGCGATTACCCGCCCTTTTCCCGCAGGCCTGTTGACGGACATCGGGCTGCTGGTGGCGAATCCGGCCCAGACAGACACCCAAATGCAAGCCCGATTTACACCCGCTGCCTACCACGGTGCTGTAGTCTGGTCGTGGCAACAGGCACTTCTGGCCGCAGGGTTGGAACGGCAACTGGCCCGCACCGACCTGCCGGCCAGTACGCGCACCGCATTGATGCAGTCGCAGGACGATCTGTGGCGCGCGATAAATGCTACCGCCACCACGCGCAACTCGGAGCTATGGTCTTGGGCTTTCGGGGATGGCCGCTATCATGTTGTGCCTTTTGGGGCCGGTCGGCAGGATGCCGATGAATCTAACGCCGCGCAATTGTGGAGCACGGTGTATCTCGCGGTTCAGCCACCCCGGCGCTAAGCGGCGTCAAAGAAGGCAGTGACCGTCAACCGGCCGCGCGCGGGATCGTCGCTTAATATCGCATCGGGTGCGATTGCTCCGCTGTGGAGCAACGAACTGCGATAGATCACGGCGCGATTCATTCGAGCCTCGACCAGCGAGATACGTTCGAACAGCGGGCCACTGTCGCACAGGTAAGACCTTGGGGGCGGACCCAGATCACGTAACTCATCGTTGAGACGCGCAAAATACTCCGCCGACCGCGCTTCGGGGATCGATTCAAATCCGGTTGATCGATGCCGGAAGAACGCGGTCCCATCACCGTCAGACAGATAGTGGACCATGGCGTAGCGGTCGGGCCGGACCGAATCGACGTGCGGCAAGCGCTGCATGATGCTCAGCTCGGTGGGCGGTGTCGTAACCACAGAAAAGCTGGCATCAAGAATGTCGATCCTGTCCCGGCAAGCAAACACATCACCCAGCACGGAAGCGATGACCTTCCGCGTCGTCGGCATATAATCGCCGGGAAGCTCTGCCCGCACTCCGGGGTAATGACGCACTGCCTGGACGAATGTTCGGCGAGCGGCCAGCGCAAGCAGTACACTGGGATCAGGATGAAATCCATCAATGATGACGACCGGCTCGCGATCAGCGCCAACGCGGCGCGCGGTAATTTCGATTCCGCTCACTCGGTACCGGTCAACATTGCTGCCAGCGCTTTGTCGTGATCCGGCAGTGTCGGAACCGCCCGCGCAATGACGCTGGCGACCTGTTCGACCTGTGCGCGGTTGGCCGCAGAATCCAGCGCATCGGCCAGCGGATTATAGTCGTGCGCGGTAATGCCTTGCCCGTTGAGCACCGCCAACCAGCTTGCCTCGCGGAACAATTCGTCCGTCCCCAGGATCAACCGGCCGGAGCGACGATATTGTTCCTCGCGCTCGACCAGCGAGTCTGGAAGAACCATGTTCCGGCAGTGCCGCCACAGCGGGTCTTGGTGCCCCTCGGTGGCATGGTAATGGAGGATCAGGAAGTTCCTCACATTATCCATGTCGGCATTGAACAGCTGGTTGAACCGACTGGCCAGCGCTTGATCGCAATCGCGGTCAGGAAACAGCGTCAGCAATTTTGCTATGGCGCTCTGAATGAGGTGGATGCTCGTCGATTCGAGCGGCTCGAGAAAGCCGGTAGACAAGCCGATCGCAACCACATTGCCGACCCATGGCTGGCGCCGTGTGCCCGGGGTGAACCGCAGGAAGCGAGGATCGGCCAGCGCTTCTCCGTCGAGATTGGCCAGCAGCGACGCAGCCGCCTCGTCGTCCGAACACCATTGGCTGGCATAGACGTAGCCATTGCCCGTCCGGTGCTGCAGCGGGATCCGCCACTGCCACCCGGCGGCTCGGGCGGTCGAGCGGGTATAGGGCGTCGTCTGCGCTACCCGCGCACAGGGCACCGCGACGGCCCGGTCGCACGGCAACCAGTGTGACCAGTCCTCCATCGGCGAACCCATGACCCCATCGATCAAAAGCGCCCGGAAGCCCGAGCAGTCTATGAACAGATCGCCTTCCAGTCGCTCGCCGCGCTCGGTTGTGATCGCGCGGACGAAACCGCTCTCGGCATCGCGCTCCACATCCTGCAGCTTGCCTTCGATCCGCAACACTCCGGCAGGTTCGACGATGCTCCTGAGGTGCGCGGCATAGAGGTTCGCGTCGAAATGATAGGCATAGCCCAGGGTCGAAAGGATCGAGCGGGCATCGCCCGTCGGCTTGGCGAAACGGCCGTCGCTTGCCAGCTGCCCTGCCAACGACAATGCCGATAGCGGCATCAAGAGTCCCTCGGCGCACGCCTTCAGCCAGCGATGGTGAAACGCCACGCCTGGCAATTGCGCACCATAGGATCCGAATGGATGGAAATAGCGATGCCCGGGCCGCGCCCAATCGACGAACTCGATACCCAGCTTGAAACTGGCCTTGGTCGCGCGCATGAATTCGGTCTCATCGAGCCCGATCAGTTCGTTGAACCAGTGGATGGTCGGAATTGTCGCCTCACCGACTCCCACCGTCCCGATTTCCTCGGACTCAAGCAGCGTAATGGCAAGAGTGTGCCCGAAAGTACGCGCCAGCCCGGTCGCGGTCATCCAGCCAGCGGTCCCGCCGCCCAATATAACGACGCGGGTGACGCGACAGCTTGGGTTCGATTTGGGCTTGCGACCCGTCATTCTTTTCTACCTTCATCAACAAATTTGATCGAGGTCAGTGGTGCAAACCCAGAGCATAAAGTCAGTTCATCGAACCCTATAATACGCTGGATTGCAATTGATTTCATAGACCTGTATGGTCGAACTGTAAACCGTCGCACTGGCTGGCAACGGTCATGCATCGGCCAGGCTCACCTTGAGGGACAATATGGTGCTGGGCATTCACTTGGACGAGTATCCAAATCGATGACCAAGGCAATCGGGCTGGCGCTGATCGCAACTTTTGGAGGCCTTGGCGCTTTACACATTTATTGGCTGCTTGGTGGAAAGGTCGGCATCAACAGTGCCATACCGGAAATCAACGGGGAAGCTGCCTTTATACCACCAAAGTGGGCGACGGCAGCAGTGGCGCTCGGCCTGTTCTCTTGCGCCTGGTTAGTCGCGGCCCTCCTTAAGTTCCTGCCCTCACCGATTGAGTCGGCCATCCTTGACCTACTGGCGTATCTGCTTGCCGCGGTATTTGCCTTGAGGGCAATTGGGGATTTCAATCTGGTAGGTTTCACGAAGCGACAGCGTGATTCTCGGTTCGCTCGCCTCGACACGCTGCTATATTCGCCGCTTTGTCTGGTATTGGCTGTAGCAGTGTTCGCGGTAGCCTAGGCCGTTGACGGATGATTCCAATTCTGACCCCAATGACCTCCCTCTCATACCAAGTCTTATTGATCGGAGCCCATAATGCCCCTCCCCAACGGGGGGGGGGAATGAGTCAAAGCCATCGGGATTTGGATCTCTTTCCGTTACGCCAAGATCACTCGTTCAGGCAAGCTGCGCCAACCAGGCCTTGAGGAACGCATCGCTGCGCAATCGCAGCGCATCGCGCTCGCCCGATTCTGTTGCTCGAAGGCGGCCGATGTCGATCCGCTCGGCGACCAGTTCGCCATGATGGCCGATGAGCCAGCGTTCGAAACGACCATCACAGACTTCTGGATGAAACTGGCAGGCCATTGCCTGAGCCCCGACGCTGAATGCCTGATTTTCGCAAATTGCGGTCGACGCGAGCAATGTTGCGCCTTTGGGAAGGTCTAACGTTTCGCCGTGCCAGTGAAGAACCGACCCGCCTGCTAGTGCAGTTATAGGGGACGATAAGCCTGCTTTGGTCAGCTCGATTGTGGCAAACCCGATCTCCTTGGCAGGGGCGGCATAGACGCGAGACCCCATGGCCCGGGCAATCAGCTGGGCACCAAGGCATATTCCCAGTATCGGCAAATCGGCCGAGAGCCTTTGCTCGATCAGTTCGATTTCATGGCGCAAATAGGGATAGTGTGCCTCGTCATTTGCTGAAATCGGACCACCAAGCACGATCAGGAGGTCAGCATTTGATGCCGGGTTCAGATGGTCGCAGCCCGCGTCGAGATACTGGGTGCTGTAGCTGTTGGCGGTGAGCGTCGATTGAAACGTGCCAAGATCCTCAAATGCCACATGCCTGATAGCGACGGCTAGTTTTTTCGGTCCCAAGCCTTTTCTCCACATTCACTCGCATTTGCCATCCGGTGAGCAGGTTGCGCCCACCGCGTCACCATCGGTCGCGCTAACCTCTGCCGATGCCTCACCAACCAAATGCGCTATCCTTGCCCCCACGGCGATGTCCGGTTCCATGCCGAATGCACTATGCCGGATGCGGCCTGCTCGATCAATCATGACCAGCGACGGCGTGCCACGAAGACCGTAGCGCCGCATGGTAATCGAAGCGCCGCGCGGATCATCATGCGCATCGACACCTACAGGAAAAGTTATGCGATACTCGTGCAAAAAGGCCTCGAGCGATACCGGCATCATCGCGGCATGATGTTCGAAAACGGTGTGCAGGCCAACAACAGCGACATCGGCCTTGTCGAACGTCTGCTCGATCCTCTGGAGTTGCGGCAGACCGCTTGAGACGCAGCCTGGGCAAAGCATCTGGAATGTTCCCATTACGACGATACGCCCACGCAACGCTTCGATAGCAAGGGGTTCGCTGTTAATCCACTGAGTAGTTGTCCATTCGGGAGCAATTGCACCGTTCATGACTTGGCGTCCTTCCAATAGTTGCTTGCAGCGAAATCCACCGAGCGTCGGCGAATGCGGGGGGTAAACATCCGCCGACGTCGAGCGGATGGCCGATTATTGATCGACCGTGCCGCAGGTTTCGCCCAGCCCGAGGGGCAAGGCGCGTTTACGCATCACGCCTCCCCCTTTACCGCCGCCATCGACGCGCCGAAATTGATGTGAAAGGCTTGTCCGTCGATGACATAGGCCGGCACCGACTGAACGCCGGCGGCTTCGGCTTCGGCAACGCGATCCGGGGCGGAATTGAAATCGACGACTTCGACATCGTAGCGCGCCGGATCGAGCGCCTGACCCAGCGCCTGTTCAGCGGCAACACAAACACCGCAACCGGCGTGATAGAAAATGGCTGTCGATTTCATAGTAGGACTCCTAACAATGTAAGGCACAGAAAGCGCTGTGCGCGCAACCCTGGTGCGACCCGAGGGCATTCAGTTAGAGGCGGGCACCTCCTCATGTTCTGGGCAGTTGATCCTTAGATCCGCCGCGTCGAACTGTGTTCCAATCAGCTTGCAAAAATACTCTGCTGGCGCGTCCAGGTTGGCTTCAGAAACAAAATAGCGACAGGTCACGCACATCCGTTGCGGCGCGATTTGACCGGCCCGCTGAAGTCTGGCGATGGTGTGCAAAACAACCGTATGAACCGCCGCGACCTCTTCGTCGCTCATCAACTCAACGATTGAATGATGGCCAACCGGGATTTGTCCCAGCATCGGCCGACCATAAGGTGAAAGCGTAACACAAACTGCCCTGCCATTGTCGGGATCTGGTGACCTTTCAACCAGGCCCTTGCCAACAAGCGACGAGACGGCATCGCTCGCTGTCGATGGCCGAACGCTCAACTGTGCTGCAAGCTCATTCAATCGCAAGCCTGACGGTCGGTCAACGAGCAAGCGCAACACATCTCCCTGCGTCGGGGTAAGTCCAGCCGCTTCGCCCACGCCCCAATCGCGCTGGCGGGCCAGTGCCGCAAGGCGCCCGAGGCCGTATGTCAATTGCTCGCGAATCATGTTAGGACTCCTAATATAGGCGTTTGTGGCCATCGTCAATGCTTAACCAAGCGGTGCCGAGCGACGAATGCGCCATACAACGCGCCCGTTACATGAGGCTTGAAACCACGGCTCCGCTCAGCGATAATCCCGTCACCATGCTCCCGGCACTGCCGGGAGCATGGCAGACCCAGATTGACGCCGGAAAGCATGGGGCCAAACCCACGCGCACCACGTCTAGGGACACTATCGCATTCGGTTGCAAGCCAAGTGGCGAAGCGCATACCGCACAGCAATTAGGAAGGACGATTACCATTACTGCGATCCGCCCGATAGGCCAGCTCGATACCCACGAGGTGCTCAACCAGCCCCCGCTACTCGAGAACACCAACCTGTTCACCGGCGACCGCGCGCTGGCTGAGGCCGTTGCCAGCGCGGGCGGTGCAATCCACCGCGAGCGGCTGGTCACGCTCGGCGCGCGCTGCGGCAGCGCCGAGGTGATCGAATGGGGGGTCGAGGCCAATCGCCAGACTCCGGTGCTCGACAGCTTCGACCGCTATGGTCACCGAGTCGACGAGGTGCGGTTCCATCCGGCCTATCACCAGTTGATGGCGCTGGGGCTCGACAGTGGTCTGGCAGCAGTCGCCTGGGACGGCACGCCGCGCGGGCATCTGGCCCATGCCGCGATCCTGTTCCTCACCGGGCAGGCAGATTCGGGCACCAGCTGCCCGATGACAATGACCTATGCCGCCGTTCCTGCACTGGGTGCTGCGCCGTCGGTGGCGGAGGATTGGGTGCCGCGCATCACGGTGGCACGCTATGACCCGGCCTGTCGTCCGGCGGCGGAGAAGGCGGGCGTGACGATCGGCATGGCAATGACCGAGAAGCAGGGCGGATCGGATGTGCGCGCCAACACCAGCCGCGCTGAACCGGCGGGCGACGGCGACTGGTACCGTCTGAGCGGGCACAAATGGTTCTGCTCGGCCCCGATGTGCGACGCGTTCCTGACCCTCGCCTATGCCGACGGGGGGATCACCTGCTTCCTCATGCCGCGCTGGCTGCCCGACGGCAACCGCAATGCCGGCTTTCGGGTTATGCGACTGAAGGACAAGCTGGGCGACCGCTCCAACGCCTCGTCCGAGATCGAATACCACGGCGCACTGGCGCAGCGGCTGGGCGACGAGGGGCGCGGCGTTTCCACGATCATCCAGATGGTCCAGCACACCCGGCTCGACTGCGTGGTTGGCTCGGCCCTGCAGATGCGCGGAAGCCTCGCCCAGGCGCTGTGGCACACCGCACACCGTTCGGCCTTCCAGCGCCGTCTGGTCGATCAACCCGCGATGGCTGGGGTGCTCGCCGATCTAGCGGTAGAAAGCGAAGCGGCGACCGCGCTCTCGATGCGGCTGGCTCAGGCCTTCGACGAGACCGACCCGCTCACCCGGCTGCTGACCCCGGTGGCCAAATACCAGGTATGTAAGCGCTCACCCGGCTTCGTTTACGAGGCGATGGAGTGCCTTGGCGGTGCGGGTTATGTCGAAGCGGGGCCGATGCCCCGATTGTTCCGCCAATCACCGCTCAACGCGATCTGGGAAGGATCGGGCAACGTCATCGCGCTCGATCTGCTGCGCGCGGTGGCGCGCGAGCCCGAAGGGGTGAAGGCTTTGCAGGACTTCCTCGCCGCGCAGCGCGGCAAGATCGCCGCCTATGACCACTGGCTCGACAGCGTGAACCTTGGGGGCGCGAACGAGACCAATGCCCGTCTGCTGGTGGAGCGGCTGGCGCTCGCCGCCCAGGCCGCCGTGCTGATCGGTTGGGACAATCCGCTGGCCGAGGCGTTCTGCACGCTGCGCCTTGAGCCGCGCGGGAGCGCTTATGGCGCGTTCGATGCCCCGATCGACACCGCCGCAATCATCGCAAGGGCAATGCCGACTTCATGACTACCCTGATTTCACAAAATGATTGGAGCCGCACCATCACCATCGACCGGCTTCGCAAACCGTTCCTGCTAGACTTGTGAAAGTTCCACCTGACGCAGCGTTACAATTCGGCGAACCGTTGGTCGGGCCGCAATCAATATCATTACTGCCACCAAATAGAGGCCCGCCAGCATCGCAAAGCCTGCGGCCAGTCCTGTGTGAACGGCGACCATCGGTAAAACAACTGTAGTAATTCCTGCTCCAATGAATCCAAGCATCGTCATGAGGCCCGCCGCTGTCGCGCGGGCGTCTGCGGGCATGATGTCGTGCATCGCCGAGTATATGCATCCGTCAAACATTCCTTTGCCAAGGCTGGTAGCGAACAGCAAGAGTCCGACCAGAGGGGCACTCCTGACCAGTGGAAAGGGCAACAGGAAAATGGCCGCAAAGCTGAGCCCGATGATCAAGACAGAGAAGCGCCCGATGGGATCGCGGGCGGCCAAGCGATCCGCCAGGAAACCGCCAGCAAGCACAGCGAAAAAGCCGGCGGTGGTAATCATCACCGGGCCAACGAGCGCACTGTCGGCAAGGCTTAGCCCCAGCACATCGTGGGCATAGGTGTTGCACCAGTTGAGCACGGCCGATGACGCGGCATTGGCGAGAAAGAAAACCCCGCACAGCATCAGGGCAGCCGGGTTTTTGAGAATGATGGCGAGCGGCTCGCTTGGCTCGGCGTCCGCCGCTTTTTCGGCCCCCGGCGGATCATCGCGAAGCATGACGACAAAGATGACCACCACAATCAGGCCAAGAATCGCAAAGATCACAAAGGGTGCCGACCAGCCATAGCCGTCGGCCAACCGTCCCGCGACCCAGCCACCCACGCCACCGCCAGCGAAAACGGCGGTTTGGTGGACGGCCAGCGCCCGGCTACGCATCTCGGGTTTGTGCCAGCTGCTGATCAGCGCGGTTGCTGAAGGATAGTAAGTCGATTCCCCAGCAGCGACCAGGGCACGCATTCCAAGCAGCATCGCAAAGCCCGTCGCGAGCGGCATGATGCCGGTCGCAAGGCTCCAGAAAATCAGCCCAAAGATAATCATGTTGCGCCGACGGACACTGTCGCCCAAGCGACCGAAGGCAAACGCACAAACGGCGTAAATCCAGAAGAATGTCGTATCGACAAGTCCCAGCTGAATATCGGAAATGCCAAACGCCTCGCGTAGCAGAGGTTTGACCGAGTTCAATATGGAACGGTCGGCGGCGTTCAGAAATGATGCCATCCACAAGAGGCCAATCAATATCCAGGGATAATTGGCTGTTGCGGCATTTTTCCGGTCAAAGCGCACCGCTTGTTCCCTTTGCACACCACGCGAGCCACATCGCTGCCGTCCAGGAAAAACAAGCCCCACCCGTGCCCTCGCCGGTTTCAGGGCTAAAACTTTCGTAGAAGCCCGATTTTTGGATCAAGGCAGCCGAATCGCGGCGGATATGTTCGGCCCAATCGCCATAGCCGTTTTCGGCTAACCCGATTGCCGCCATATAGCTGACCACTAGCCATATTGGCCCGCGCCAATAGCGTTGGTGATCATAATCACGGCTGCCGACGGCAAGGCTGGGCAAGAGGTAATTCGCATTACGCGACACCTGGCCCAAAGCACCGATCAGCCGCGTACGCTGCTCTGCCGTGCCGACACCGGCGTAAAAAGACAGAAAACTGGCATTGGTAATCAAACCGGAACTTACACCCGTCGTCGCATCGCGCGAACAGAAAGTGCCGATCATTTCATTCCATAGCCATTGGACTCCCTGTTCGGACAAGGCAATGCGTTCCTGAAGCTCGGTTACAACCGCGTTGTCGCGGATGGCCTTCGCCAAAACCAGCAAATCGCGGTTGGCGCGCAACAGGATCATCGACAACCCGACATCAACCATCCGGAACGGCCCGTTGTCCGCAATTTTGCGCTGGTCCCAACCGCAGTCTCGCCCGAATTGCAGGATCGCGACATAGCGGTCATACTCATCTTCGGTCGGGCGCTTTTCGGAATCGACATGACCGGTATCGCGCCGCTGGTACCGCCCAACCGCAGTCGTTTCGACCCGCGCGAGGGCGTCATCCCATTCGCTGCTGTTATCGCGGCCGGTTTCCCAATTGTGCACCGCCATGGCCAGACCATTCGCCAAGGGATCGCGGATCGACGCAAACCAGCGGTGGCTTTTCAGGCAAGCGGAATAGAGTGGCCGCATTCTATGGTGGTTGGGATCCGCGCCCTCGGCTTCCCACAAGTTGCGCACGACCGTTGCCAGCACCGGCGGTTGGGTGATGCCGGAAGTCGGCGGTGTCCGGCCCGTTTCCCAGACTTCGGGGCCGGGGAAATAACCTGGATCATCGCGGTGGAAGATGATGTGCGGGATCATGCCGTTGTCCCATTGGCCCGACACCAAAGTTTCAAGCTCCTGCCAGGCACGGCACCGATCAAATTCCGCTAGCCCGAGCGCAACAAAGGCCGAATCCCAGTTCCACTGATAAGGATAAAGGTCATGCGTCGGCACCGTATATCCGCCAAGGTCATTTCGCCGCAGAATTTCAATTGCCCTTGCGTCCAATCCGGTCACTTGTCGGTTCCCTCGACCGCAATCATGCGGATATCGTTGACATTTGTCCGTGTCGGGCCCGTTTTGACAAGCCCGCCCAGCGACGCAAACAGGTCGTAACTGCGATTGATCGCAAGAGCGTTGCGCGCGCGCTCGGCACCCGCCCAAGCAGCGTCGATATAGCCCCCTGCATTATCCTCGGTTCCGTCAATGCCGTCGGTGTCACCCGCGAGCGCCTCGATCGGAATGGTGGGATCAAGCACCTCGAGCATCCCAGTCAGATATTCGAGATTGGGGCCGCCTCGTCCGTCTTTGTGGGCCTGCGCAACGGTCAGTTCACCGCCCGATACCAGCAAATGACGCCCGGAGCGTGTTGCATATTCCATGGCAATCGCCGCATGTTTTCGGCCCATTTCCGCCGCAATGCCGGTCAGCGCACCGCCCAGATCGACGATGGTCCAGCCATCTGCTCCTGCTTGCTTGCGAATTGTGTTCAGCGCATCGCCATTGGTCGCAACAATCTCGACCGGATGGGCGACGCCAGCGATAGGTTGATAGGTGATTATTGCCTGACGAGCGGGCAATGAGACACGGCACCCCACGCTGTCGAGCAGGGTCAAAGCCCTTTCTGGATCAAAGAGGCTGCGAATGCTGGGTCCTGACGCTACAAGGCCCGGATCGTCATTGGCGACATCGGAAATGATGAAGGTGAACAGCTCTGCGCCGCGCGCCGCTGCGGTCGCGCCCAATTGTCCGCCCTTGATGCGCGACATATGCCGCCGGACAAAGTTAATGTCCTCGATAGGCAAGCCAGAACGGACCAGATAGTCAACGATGGCTTGTTTTTCGCTCAACAACAGGCCTGGAATTGGCGCGCAAATCAAGGATGACCCGCCTCCTGAGATCATGAACAGGACTCGGCAACCCGCTTGCGCTTCGCGCGCCAGGGACAGCAGCCGTTCGCCAGCATATTCGCTCAACGCGTCGGGTATCGGGTGACTGGCTTCGATGACCTCAATCTTGTCTTGCGCAGACGGGCTAGTGTGGCCCGGCCGCGTCACCACGCAACCCGCCAGACGACCGCTCAATTGTTCGACCGCAACTGCCGCCATCTCTGCCGCCGCTTTGCCGCATCCCAGAACCAGAGTGCGGTCGGACGGCGGCAGTGCAGACAGTTTTGCTGGAAGCGTCAGTTGTGGGCTTGCCGCTGCCACGCCTCGATAGAAATAGCGTGTAAGCAGGTCTCGATTCTTGGTCATCGCGGTTGCCGGATCAATCTTGTGTGCAGAATATTTACCTTGCAGCGCACAGGCGAGATGGCGGCAGGGCAATTCTGCCGTCATTTCCTGATTTCCCGTCAGAAGCTGAAGGTCAACCTGCCCATGATGCGCCGAGGCAGAACAGGTCGGCCGACAAAAAATGCCCCATTTGCTGCCTGATTATTGTCCTGACGTGGCGACCCTTCGGTCACCGCATGGGTGTTGAGCAAATTGAAGATATTGAAATTGATCCGTACCGAATTGCTGCCAAGAGGTATTGTGTAGCCGGCATCAAGACTGACTATATTCCATCCATCCAGCCGGATGCTGTTGTTCGATGCGGTGAAATTGTCACCCGTATAATTGGTAAAAATCGAAGCATCGAACGCGCCATCGTCATAATAGAGACCGGCATTATACAGTACGTCCGGCTGGCGCTCGACATCATTGCCGATCAGCAACGGGTTGGTATCGAAAGCGGTGTATTTCGATTTTTGAATCGTCAAATTGCCGTTGAACCGCAGATTGGCAAGCAATTTAAGATCAAGGGTCGCTTCGACGCCATAGGATTCGGTGCCCACCAGATTGACCCGTTCGATAAAGCCGCCTGCACCATCGTTGACGAACAACACCTGACGGCGGTTATCAAGTGCGGTGTATATCCCGGCAACGGTCAGGGCGAATTGCGGCTGGCTGACCTTGATGCCGATTTCGGCTTGCCTGATGATTTCTGCGGTAAAGCTCTGGGTCCCCGGGGCCACGCTCGCATTCGCCAAAGTACCGGCTGGTAGCGGGCGGAAACCCGCCGAGCGGACTTCGGGAAAGAAATAGCCGCGCGAAGCGTTGCCATAGAGGCTGACCCGATCGGTCAATTTGTATAGCGCGCCGAATGCCGCTGCCCATTCGCTGGTCGATACTTCACCTGTCAGAAATCCGCCATTGCCCCAGATGACATCGCGCAACGCGGTGGACAGGTTAGGGGTGATCGCATCGGTAACGACGGTCGATGTGCGCTCGCGGCTGATGCTGCCGTTGAATTGTTCAATTCGGAGCCCGAAGTCGAGATTGAAGCGCTCACCAATCTCCATCTGGTCGGCCAGATAGGCCGCATAGCGTTCGGCTGTGTGATGGTTGTTGGTATAACCGGCACCGGCGTTGAGCAGGCCGTTGCGGGAGATAATGGTCTGGGTCGCGCCGTTGGTGACCGCTAGATTGATCAGCCGCGGGCGATTGTTGAATTCAGCCAGATAGGTCGTCGTGACGTTGAAATCGCCAGCGCTCGCGCGGCCATAAAAGCCGCCCAAGGTCACGCTATGATCGATCGATCCTGTCAGAAATTCCTTGGTCAGATTCAGCTCAGCGGTGTAATCGCTCGCCGGACGGACACGGTCGATAATCCGGTTGGCGAACAACAGGCTGCCAGGCGTTACGGCTCCTCCATCGACGTAAGTGAAGGCAGCATTGGCCAGATTGCCAAGATTGCGGTTGGCTAGAAAGCTTTGCAGCGTTTCAGGAGCGTTGATGACGCCGTCGCCGTCGGTCCACAATCCGAACTTGTGCTGATAGTCGCTATACTTCAAACGACCATTGATGCCCCATCCACTGTCGCCAAAATCCCTGGCAAAGGTCAGTGCGATCTGCCCGCCCCTGCTCGAAACGCCGTCGTTGATTTCCGATGAAAACGCGCCAACTGGCGTGGCGAATCCCAACCGGTCAGCAAAGTCATTCTGCACCGAATTGACCAAGACGCCGTCATTCCCGGCGAGGCGGTTTCGCGTCGGTCCGCTAAGCGGAATTGGCAGGTAAAACTGAACCTTGTCGTCGATATATTGGCCTGACAGTCTTATAAATCCGCTGCCATCACCAAAACGATATTCCAGATTTCCGCGAAGCTGTCCCCCTTCGGTATCCAGATTCGTCCGTATGGGCCCCTGATCAGAACGGTAAAAGCCCGAGAGAGCGAAATAGAGATTGTTTCCGAGCGGGCCGCTTAACGCCAGGTCGCCGCGATACCGGTCAAGTTCGGCGATTTCGATCTGCGCCTTCCCGGCCAGTTCATCGCCACCCGTGTTGCTGATAAAGTTGATGAGGCCCGCGACCGATCCGGGGCCGAACAGGTTCGACACCCCGCCCCGAACGAATTCGAGCCGCTCGATGCCAAGGTCGTTGCGGTAATAAACGTCATAGGCCGACGAATTGAGGCCAAAGCTGGAGAGGACGGGAAGGCCATCATACATTAGCGGCGTGAATTGATATTGTCCGCCCGACGGCAGGCCCTTAACAAAGATGTTGGCAGCAACTTCGCCACCGCCGCCGTCGGCCTTGATAGTTGGAATCGCGTTCAATATATCTGCCTGGCTACTCGAGCCGAGGCGCGACAGTCCTTCCTCGCCAATCTGGCTGACCGCAAGCGGTGTATTGAGGGCACTGCGCGCACGGCTGGTAGCCGTAACGATGATTTCAGAATCCGACGGCGCCGCTTCCGCACCATCTTCGGCTGGCTCTGACGACTGAGCCAGAGCGGGCGAAGGCGAGAGCGCCAACAGCGATGCCCCAAGCAGCAGCGTCGGTAATTCCCCTGCAACCTTCATCACATCTCTCCCAAGATATTGCGGTGCATTGACTGCACATTTCCGCTTGCGACTCAGGGGGTATCACCGCCCGATCTTTTATACAACCCGTAATGAGTATTATTATAGGTTAAAAACCTTGCGCCCCTCCGGTATTTGTAGGAAAGACGCGGTATGCTCCGCGATATTCTCGCATTTCACGACCCTGATTCACTAACCGAAAGTGAAGTGCGAATTCTCAGCTGCATATTGCGCGGTCGGGCGATGACGCAGCCTGAAATCAGCAAATCTACCGGCCTGTCGCAGCAAACCGTTTCACGTTTGGCTAACGAATTGATTGATCGCGGTGCCTTGCGGCCTGGTCGGCGGCAAAGCAGTGGTCGGCGTGGTCAGCCGAGGCTGGAAATCGAAATTGCACCCGACCATGCCTATTCGCTGGGAGTAGCGCTCATGACCGATGCCATGTCGGTCTTGCTGATGGACCTTTCTGGCAATGTGGTCGGCTATGACTATCGCCAGATGCCGCAGATGTCCCGCGAGGCCGTGTTCAAGGAGCTTGACCAGGTCACCGAGCGGTTATTGCAAAATCATTGTGTCGGCCGCGACCGTTTGTTTGGTTTAGGTGTTGGTATATCGGGTTACAGTCTCGATGGCCGGTCACGCTTCAATCCCCCGCTGGAACTTGAGGATTGGGCCATGGTCGAACTGGACCGGTTGTTCACAGACGAAACCGGGCTGCCGACATGGGTCGAAAATGACGGCAACGCAGCGGCCATTGGTGAGAGCTTCTTGGGCGTTGGACGGACTCATTCGCATTTCGTTTATCTGTTTGTAGCTGCTGGCATCGGGGGCGGGGTCATCAACCATCATCGGCTGTGGCGCGGCGTGAACGGAAACAGTGGCGAAATTGGCCTGCTGCTTCCGCGAGACATCTATAGACGTCCCGGTCTTGAAACGCTGTTCGACAAGCTGGTCGCGAATGGTACCGCGCTCGACAGCATTTCCGACATGCTCGCACGGTTTGACTCAAACTGGCCGGGTGTCGACGAATGGGTTGAAGAGGCGCGCCTGCCATTTTCGCTCATTGCGTCATCTATCACCGCCCTGCTCGACCCTGAAGCCATCATATTGGGTGGTCGCATTCCGGCGGTACTGGCTCAGCGGATCATCGCCGGAATTGAAATTTATGATCATAAGCGGCGCTCTGAACCTCGCCCATTGCCTAAAATCAAGTTATCCGAAACCCAAGTCGATGCCTGTGCGATCGGGGCCGCCATGCTCCCGCTGGAGCACCACTTCTTCTCATCCATGCTCTAAATGGGTTCGCCGCGTTGAGCTGCGAGTAATCAGCTGCTCGGCTTATTGGTAAAAGAATGCATGGACTCAGACCACCCTCAGATAGGCTGCAGATGGACCACCGCGTTTTTCTGACGGTGATTTGATGAGGCAATTGCAAACGTTGTTGGCGGTGAAAGCTGGCAACTACTGATCGACTTTCTTGAAAATAATGGAGCGGCGAAGAGGTTCGAACCCTCGACCCCGAACTTGGCAAAATACTAACCGTATTTAAGCAGCATCGACCGCACTTGTATCAAATCGAACATTCAGTCGCCTGCGGAACGCCCCAAAAATCGCGGCAAGGTTGTCCATGCTCGGGTTGCCCTTAGCCGAGAGCATCCGGTGCAGGCTCTTGCTTGGGCGGTTGGTTTCGGCGGCAAGGTCTTCGAACCCGACAGAGGCATTGACCAGATCGCGCAGGATCAGGCGTGCGACATGAGGCTCGCCGTTGAGAAAAGCGGTTGCCGCTTCGTCAAGCATGGCCTTGGCAAAGGCCGGATCGCGCGCAGCGCGTTCCTTCACCGTCTCCTTGAAATCCCGTGTCAGTGCCATTTCTCTATCTCCTGGCCTTCTTCGCCTTGGCCTTTCGGCCTTTGTATTCGTCAAGCAGCGCGCCTGCCCGATCAATATCGGCCTGCTGCCGCTTCTTGGTTCCGCCCACGAAAAGGATGATCAGTTCATCCCCGTCCTGGGCCAGATAGAGCCGGTAGCCCGGCCCCCAATCGATCCGATACTCGCCAAGCCTGCCGCCGATCCATTTGACGTTCGACAGGTTGCCAAGCTCGAGTCGGACGATGGCCGTTGCCACTTTGGCCGAAGCCTGGACATCGAGATCGACGAACCAGCTTCGGAAGGGGCAGGAACCATCCTCGCGAATATACTCCTGAACGATCACATTACGACTCCATTGGTAACGTATTCGTTACCATGTGTCCAGAGAATTGATGGCTGGTTCACGGATCAGGCCGCAAGCTGCTGAGATACTTCGTCATCATCGTCACTCAGCGCTCGCGCGAGGAATCGCGCCAGCGCGGCTTTGCGCGAGTTGCGATCGAGGGCGTAGGCGGTGTGCTTGAACTCCACACCGTCCAGCAGACCCTGAATGTAGCCCGCAATCGTGTCGGCGGCCATCACCAGCGCTGTATCGAGCGTGTGAATATATTTGCTGGTGACAGTTCCCTTCGAGTGACCGACGAGCGCGGCGATCGTGACTTCCGTAAACCCCAAATCATTCGCGATGCTCGCAAAGCTGTGGCGGAGTACGTGCGGCGTAATGTCTGCCAGCGGCGAGCCCTTGAAGATTTGCTCCCAATGATTCGGCAGCGCACCGGAGGCATTGTCCTCACCCAGGCCAGGAAAGACATATGTGCCGTAGGACTGTGCATGGTGTGCCTCCAGGAACTCGATCACCGGGAGGCCGACGGGGCGAACAGAATAGCCCTCCTTGCTGTCCGACAATCGCAGGCAACTGCTCTCGATATCCACGTCCTTCCACTTGAGCGCAATGATCTCGCTGCGACGACAGCCGGTAAGCGCGATTTGCCGGATGATGGCCACCGTGGTCGCGTATTTGTTCTGTGTCGCGGCCGCGGTCAGCATCTTGCCGAGGGTGCGATACTCATTCTCGGTCAATCGACGTTGCCGGACATTGTCCTTTGGCTTGCGCACACCGTGGACGGGATTGGTTTCGATGATGCCGGCCTCGACAGCATACGTCATGATCCCGCCAAGCAGTCCGATTGTCCGCGATGCTGTTCCAGCACCACCGCGGACAATCGCCTTGCCGCGTAATTTGGCAGTCTTGACATTGACCTTGGTCTTGCCCGCCATGATGTCCTTCATGACCCTGTTGGCGTCGGCTTTGCTAAAATCCTTGACGCGCCTGGTCCCGGCTAGGGGAATGAGATGGCGTTGCATGCGACCAAGATCGGTGGAAATGGTGGATGCCTTCTTGGGTCGACCGCCTTTGCCAAGGATCAGGCCGGCATGCAGATCAGCGCGATAGAGGTCGCAAAGTTCCTTGATCGTGATCGCTTTGTGATCGAGATGGCGCTCTTCAGCGGGATTGTCACCCTTCGCGATCCGACCAAGCTGAACCTTGGCCTCCTGCCGGGCCGTTTCCGGCGTCCATACGCCATGGGGCCCGATTGTGTAGCGGCGCGAACGTCCAACTGCGCGATATTGAAGCACGTAGCTGCGCTTGCCAGAGGTGAAGACGCGCAGCCCGAATCCGGGCAACTCATCGTCCCAGATCACATAGTCCTTGTCATTCGGTCCGGCGGCATCCACCACCCGCTTGCTGAGTCTTGGCATTGCCATTCTCCTGCTTGTTCGCTCGGTTTCGCGTAAGCACCACGTAAGCAGTTGGGAGCAAAACCAAGCGAAGGATTGGATAAGCCAGCGAAGCGCCCGTCTCAATTTAATTCTTTAATTATAGTCTGTTAGTGAAGAAAAAGAAACAATAGCGCGCCCTGGCGAAGAGAACCTTTAAGGACTCCGAAGGCAGAGGTCAGAGGTTCGAATCCTCTTGGGTGCGCCATTATTTACTTGCCCCTCAACCGCCGGGCAACCGCATCGCCAGCAATGCAAAGGGCACGGCAAGCGCCATCAACGTGCCGAGCGGCAGGCGCATCGCCGCAAGCGGCGTGTCCTGACCCATGCTCAATCGGCGGACCAGTGCCGCCGCTATCCCCGCCAGCGCCGCAAACAGCAGGACAAACGGCAGGGCTGCCCAGCCGGTCCAAGCGCCAAGCGCGCCAAGCATGGGTGCATCGCCGCCGCCCAGCCCATCGCGCCCGCGCAAGCGGCGATAGAGAAACGCGATGGCCGCCAGCGAGGTATAGCCAACGACCATCCCGATGGCGCGGTCTGTGAGGCCCGCATCAAACCCCAAAGCTGTCATCGCAACACCACCGAACAGGAGGCCGCTCGCCGCAAGAGCCGCGCTCAACCGATGCGGCAACCACCAGTGCCGTGCATCGAGCCAGCCGAGCAGCAGCAATTGCCAGCCAAGCAACGCCAGAGCGACGCCGCCCAGATGCGGGGTAAAGCCGAACGCCGCCGCACCGATCACCGTCGATGCGAGCTCGATGATGATATGCTCGCGCGCGATGGCGGAACCACATGTCCGGCATTTTCCGCGCACGACGAGCCAGCTCGCTATCGGAATGATCTCGAGCGCGGACAATGCGCGGCCACAGCCATCGCAGACCGACCGACCTCGTGCCACACTGCGCCCCTGTGGCCAGCGCAACGCGATGGTGGCAATGAAGCTGCCGATGATGGCTCCGGCGATTGCGCCGAGCGCAGCGGCCAGCGGCGGCGACAAATGGAGGGCGGCAAGGGTCAGAATTGCCCCCGCATCGTCGTGCCAAAACCGCCGCTGGCCGGGCTCAACCCCGCAGCAGCGAGCGCAGCAGCCAGCGCGGGATCGGGGCTGCGGATGCTGAGCCGCGCGGTATAGCGGCCATCCGCCTCGACCATGAGATCAATGCGTTCCATCCCCGATTCGCCGACCAGCGGCACGAACAACGCACCGCCCCGGCAAGTCGCATCGCCCGACAAGCCATGGCGCAGGTCGAGACCGGCAACGGCAAGCGCCAGCTGTATCTGAAGGTGCCCGCTCGCCCGCTCGCACCGCTCATCGGTCAAATGCGCTGAAAAATCATTGAAGGTGATGGCCGCAATCGGGCTGTCTGCGGATACTGGCCCGGCGATGGTACCCGTGACATGGCCAAGCCCGCGTGAAGCCAGACCCGCCTCGATCGCCCCTTCGAGCGGCTCGCCCGTCCCCTCAGTGCGCTGGAACGGCAGACGGAACCGGGCGGTGAGCAGCGCCAGCGGATCCAGCCCCATATCGAGCGAGCCGAGATTGAGCGCGCCGACGCGCACCTCCTCGGCGCGACCGCCCCATATCGTGCCGCTGACATTGCGCGCGCTTATGTTCGCGGCGCTCTCCCCAGCAATCGCCACCGCCAGACGCAGCGGGAAAAATATGATCCCCACAAGCAATGCCGCGATGATGAGCGCAATCCACAGGCGGCGAGTCATTCTGCCCTCCGCAATGTCGCGGTCAGCGCGACGGTGCCATTGGCATTGGGCCGGATGGCAAGATCGCTGGCGATGATCCCCTGCCCCTCCAATGTGCTCAGCCAGTTGAACAAGGCGGCCGAGGTGGCGCTGGCTATCGCAATGCTCGCCTGATGGTCGCCCGCCGCGTCATTACGCGAAAGGATGAAGCCTTGTTCTGCCGCTGATTGCGAGAGGATGAGGTCGATCCGGCCATTGGCTGATGCTGCCGCGCGGGGGGCCGTTTCTTTCAACCGCTCATATTCGGCGACGCGCGACGCGATAGCCGCATGCCGCTCAACCGCGACGACATGTTCCGCCCGCGCGCTGTCGAGTGCGCTGGCCAGCGGGTGCCATATGCCGAGCCAAGCAATGACGATGAGCACCGCCAGCGCCAGCACGCCAATGACCCAGCGGTCGCGGAGCGAATGCGCCCGCCACCAGCTACGCAGGGCGTCGGTCATGGTGCGCTCCTCATCGTGATGTCTGCCAAAGTGCGTCCGTCGCTGCCCGAGCGCTCATTCGCAGTGATGCGATAGCCAGCGGACTGAATCGCGACCAGAACCGGGTTGATATCCTCGTTGCGCGGTGCAGCCAATGTGACACTGAGCACGCCGTCACCGTGCCATGCCAGCGCGTCGAGAGCGACGGTAGGGGACGGTTCCATCGCGGTGACGAGCGCGGTCAGCGGCGTCGAGAGCAGAGCGCCGCCACCGCCCAGCGCCGCCAATTTGGTGTCGAGTGCACTAATTGCCCGGTTAATCGGTGGCACAGGAGCGATGATGCGACCTGCCGCGATGAGCGACTGTTCGTCGAGGCGGGCACTGTCACGAGACAGTTTAACCCACTGTATCAATGTGATAGCCAATGATACCAGCAACAGTGCGGCGGCCAGCCTAGCGATGAGCGCGAGACGGCGCGCATCAAACATCGGCCCTGCGCGCCGCGCCCATTGTCCGACCAGCAATTGTGCTGGCGGATCGTCGCAAGCCGCGACAATCGCGCGCTCGATGGCATCGCGCGGTACATCGGCAATCGCCGCATCGCCGACCAGCGCCTGGGTCAGCGCAGGCTCATCGACAAAGGCGTGCGCGCCGCTCTGGATGAAAGTTTCGGAACCGATGGCGGCGCGCCGCGCACCCCCGCTCCCGCCCCCATCCCTATCGTCGATCAGCAAAGCGGCGGGGATGACGCTGTCAAAGGCAAGGCCGCGCGCCTCCGCCCAGTCTTGCCACATCTGCATCGCGCGATTGGCGACGCTGACGAACGCGCCGTTCGCCGCGCCCACCACGTGCAGCGCATCGGCGGGCATCAACCCGCCCTCGCCAATCGTCCGCCGGGCCACTGCTGCGGCTTGCCTTGGCCCCAGCGCGGGCAGGTCAAGGCTGTGCAGCTGCACCGCGCTGGCCGGTGCCAGGCCCAACACATGAACTGAGGAGGCGAGGCGCGAGCCACCGCGCGCGGGGTCGAGCCAGTCGATCCTACTCCCAGCCTCGACCACCTCGCCGCCAACAATCCGCCACCAATGCGCGCGGCCATCATCGGCAACGGCATGTGCGCCAGCGGGCGGCAGCGCAATCGCAAGGGCATTGTCCGATTTCATGCGGTTTGCATCCTCATATCTCCGGCCCCATTGCGCGGCGCACAATGCGCGCAGGCGTGTCACTATCCCCCGCATCGATCAGACTGCTGAGCGTCATGGTGACACCCCCCACCATAATGCGCGTGCGCAGCCGAAACCAGCGCGTCGTCAATTTAACCTGCGACGCGACATCGCCAATCGGCGGTGTGCCGTCGCTGGTTGCACCCTGCCAGAATCGCTCGATCCGGCCATAGCCATTGGCGGGCCGCGCGGCGATGTGCGCGCGCGCGCGCGCCGGATCGGTCTTGCCAGGCAGCAGCATCTGTAGCAACGGCGCCTGTTCTGGCAGCAGCGTGTTGACGTTGATCGGCGATAGATCGCTGGTCGGCAGCGCGCACAGCCACGGCGCGAGCCGCGACCAATGCGACGGCGTGACCCCCGCCATCGCGCGCAATTCCGACACATCGGCCAGCGGACGATCGCCGGTGCGATAGGGCGGACTGGCATTGGCGTAGGCCGCATCCTCTGCGCCGCTGCTGGTCGTGCTCTGATCGGCATCGATCCAGTCGCCCGCCGACGCGGCAATGTGCGCAGCCTCTGCGCGCGGGATGTTCAGCGCCAGCATCAGCGCCATGAACTGGTCGATGGCGAGTGGTCGCTGCGCGCTGCCGCCAACCGTCGATTCGGTGACGAGGCTGTTGAGGTTGAAGCAATTGCCGCCATCGCTCAGCCGCAATTCAGCGCGCCCGCCATCTGGCAAAGCCAGGGTATAGGGGCGGTCGAGCCAATTGCCCTCCAGCGTCACCTGGCTGCGCGATCCGGCGATGAGCGTGTCGATGCGGCGCAGCGCCAGCGCCTCGGCGGCCAGCTGGAAATGACGCGCCTGATCGATGGCACCGCTGCTTTGTGCCAGGCGCGTCGCCAGCGTCAGCCGCTCTATCGCCGTTGCCGATACCACCGCCATCACCGCGACGATCAACAGGACCGTGAGCAACGCGGCGCCGCGTTCCTTGGCCACGGGCGTGGATATGCTCATGACGGTGCATCCGCCGCGCTATTTGGTGGCGGCAGGCCATCGGGGGCGAGCAGAAACAGCATCGTCAGCGGCGCGCGTCCGGTGCGGGTGAGGGTGAGTTCGACCGCGCGCGGCAGGCGGTCGGGGCGGTCGGGTGCCCAGGCCGCGCTCCAACTGCCATCCAGCGCCCGATAGCGCCAGCCGAGCGAGCCGACATTACGGACGATGGTGGCTGAGCTGCCCGCCGCTTCGCCATCGATGCGCGATGCGCCATCGCGGACCAGCGCACCATCGGCAAGGCGATAGGTGGCGCGGGCAACGCCAGCCTCGCTGCCCGTCCCCTCGTTCGCGTAAACGGCGCTCATCGCTGTGTCGCTTCCGCTCAATGCGCCGCGCAAGCTGCCGTCGCTCGCGCGGGTCGCGCGCGGCTGTGCGGCGGCCAATTCGGCGCTGAGCATCGCGCGCAGCCGTGCCACCGCGCTCGCGTCGGTCAATTGACTGGAAACGGCGCCCTGGGTATCGATGCTCGAACGCAGCAGCATCACGCCTGCGGTCGAAACGATGGCAAAGATGCTGAGCGCGACCAGCATCTCCACGAGCGAAAAGCCGCCTGTGGCGATTCGCACAGGAGGTGAAAAGCCGCCTGCGGCGGCTAGCACAGGGGGCTGCCGCCCGTTCACCCTGCGGGCCTGATGGTGGTGAGCGCGGCATGGCCGTCGCCAGCGCCATCGACGCTGATGTCGATCCGCAGCAGGCTGGGATCTGCAGTGGCGGCAATGCGTGTGGCGACACGCCAGGCCGTGCCGCCGTTGGTCACGCTGGCCATGCTGGTGCCGATGGTCGGCGGCGCGGGGTCGGTCAGCAGCGTGGTTGCCGTATTATTGGCGACGATCTGCGCCACGGCGTTGTTGCCGAGCGCGGCGGTCGAACGCGCGGTGAAGGCGTCGAGCCGCACCAGCGCCAGCGCCGCCAGCGCCAGCACCGCCAGCGCGACCAGCATTTCCAATAACGTGAAGCCGCTCTGTTTCATTCGACCGCCACGTCGCCAGCGGCATCGACACGGATTGTCGCGCTATCTTCGCCCGCCGTCAATTCAACTTGCAAGGGTCGGTCGGGAAGGCCGATGCGGTTGAACGTAAGGCGGGCCTGGCTGGCCCCGCCCACCAACACCGCCGTCCCTGCATCCCAATCGCGCGGGGAAAGCCGCGCCTCTCCGAGCGGTTGCCATTGCCCATCGCGGCGCTGTTCAAAGCCATAGCCCGACGCCGTGACCCACAGGCCAAGCGTGCGCCCCTCGATCACCGAACGGTCGCGCAGCGCCGCAACGCGCGCGGCAAAGCGCGCGGCCTGCGTCTCGGCATCGCCGCCGCCAGGGCGCACCGTCAGAATGACGGCGGTTGACGCCAGCGCGAGAATGGCCAGCACCACCATCAGTTCCACAAGGGTGAAGCCGCGCTCAGTCATCCCCACCATAGATGTCCGCATCATTGTCGTTGCCGCCCGGTGCGCCATCGGCCCCGAGCGAATATATGGCGAAGGGTGCGCCGTCGGGGCCGGGGGTAGCGAGCTGGTAGGGGCGGCCCCACGGGTCTTGCGGCAGGCGGCGGATATAGCCGCCCGCGCGGTAGCGGCTGGGATCGGCAAGCCCAGCGGGCGCGGTGCGCAACGCCTCCAGCCCATCGCCGCCGCCCGGGTAAGCGAGATTATCGAGCCGATACTGCTCCATCGCCGCTTCCATCGTCGCGATATCCGCGCGCGCCTTGGTCACCATCGCGCGGTCCTGGCTCGGCAACACATTGATGAGGACGATGGTCGAGAGCAGCCCGATGATGAACAGCACGACCATCAATTCGGTCAGCGTGAAGCCGTTCTCGGCGGAACGCCAGGGGGACGTAAAACCAAGTTCGTTGGGGTGGGGGCGGCGTTTCATATCTAAGCTCCGGTCAGTTGCTGGAGTTGCAGGATCGGCAATAATATGGCTAGGATGATGAGCGCGACGATCACCCCCATGACGACGATGATGAGCGGTTCGAGCAGCGCCATGGCCGTGGTGGTAAAACGGTCGAACTCATTTTCGAGATAGGTCGCCGCGCTTTCCAGCATCGTGTCGAGCCGGCCCGAGCTTTCGCCGCTGGCGGTCAGATAGACGAGCAAGGGCGGGAACACCGCGGCGCTCCGCATCGCCGAGGACAGGCTGCCGCCGCTGCGTACAGCTTCGCGCAAGGTCGCGGTCGCGCCCGCCAGCACCGCATTGCGGATGGTCGGGATGGTCAGGCCCAGCCCTTCGACCAGTGGCAGGCGGCTGGCGACCATGGTGCCGAGTGTGCGGGCAAAGCGCGCCGCGTGCAGATTGCGGATCAGCCGCCCGAGCAGCGGCAGTCGCAGCAGCCAGCCATCAAACACGAGGCGCGGGCCTGGGCGGCGGAGCAGCCAGGTGCCGAGCGCACCCACCGCCGCGAGGCCGATCAGCACCGCCCACCACCAGTTCGCGGCAAAGCGCGATAGCGCGATGATGATGCGGGTGAGCAGCGGCAATTGCTGGCCAACGGTGTCGAATTGCTCGACCACCTTGGGCACCACCCAGATCATCAGCGCGGCGATGACGGCGAGCGCGACAAAAGCCAGCACCACCGGGTAAGCGAGCGTGGCGATCAGCTTGCCGCGCACCTCGGCCTGCCGTTCGAGCAGCGCCGACAGGCGGTCGAGGATGGTACCGAGCGCGCCCGAACTTTCGCCCGCCGCGACCATCGCACGATAGAGCGGCGGAAAGCTTTTCGGTTCGCGCGCCATCGCATCGGCCAGTCGCCGCCCCTCGACCACGCCGCCATGGACGGTGGAGATGATAGCGCGGACATGCACCGCCTCCGACTGGCGCGCGGTGGTGCGCAGCGCTTCTTCGAGCGGGCTGACGGCGGTGAGGGTCGCCAGCTGCCGCGTGAACAGTGCCAGTTCGCTGTGGCTGAGCTTGGTGCGCCTCAGGCGTAGCAGCGGCACTTTGGCCGGGGTATGGCCAGTGCCCGCGACGCATTCGACGACATAGAGTTTGCGCGCCGCCAGGGCGCGCTGCGCAGCATCGCGGGTCTCGGCGCTGATTGCCCCGCGCTTTTCCTGTCCGCGTGGGTCGATCGCGAGATAGCGAAACTCAGCCATCGCTGGCCACTGCCTCTGGTTCGTCGTGGCGTGCGATGCGGATCGCTTCTTCGGCCGTTGTCTCGCCCGACGCCACCAGCGCACGCACCGATGCGGCCAGCGTCGGGGCTGCGGCAAAGGCGTGGGCTATCATCGCCGCTTCGTCGGCCCCGGCGTTGATCATGCCGCGCAAAGCATCGTCGATCCGGATCGCCTCGAACACCCCGATCCGCCCCGAAAAACCGCTGTTCGCGCATGCCGGGCAGCCGACAGCGCGCGCAATCGGCGTGGCGGGCGCCAGCCCCAAAGTCTGGGCGATAGCGGCATCAGCAGGTGCGCTCGTGCGGCAGTCGGAGCACAGGCGGCGCACCAGCCGCTGCGCGATGACCGCGCGCAAGCTTGAGGCGATCAGGAACGGTTCGATCTTCATATCGCGCAGCCGTGTGATCGCGCCAATCGCATCGTTGGTATGGACGGTCGAGAGCACCAGATGTCCGGTCAGCGACGCCTGCACCGCGATGTCGGCGGTTTCGCGATCGCGGATTTCGCCAACCAGCACGACGTCGGGGTCCTGGCGCAAGATCGCCCGCAATCCGGCGGCAAAGGTCAGCCCGACCTTGGGATTGACCTGGGTCTGGCCGACGCCATCGACCGCATATTCGACCGGATCCTCGACTGTCAATATGTTGCGGCTGCCATCGTTGAGCGTCTTGAGCGCGGCATAGAGCGTCGTCGTCTTGCCCGACCCGGTTGGTCCGGTGACGAGGATGATGCCGTTGGGCTGTGCCAATGCCGCGCGCAGCACGCTGTCGGCGTCGCCGGTCAGCCCCAGTTGGTCGAACGAAATCCCGGCATTCTGGCTGTCGAGCAAGCGCAGCACCACCCGTTCGCCGCCGCGTGCGGGCAGCGTCGAGACGCGCGCGTCGATCATCCGCCCGCCCAGCGTCAGCGATATCCGCCCGTCCTGCGGCACGCGGCGTTCGGCGATGTCGAGCCGCGCCATCACCTTGATCCGGCTGACCAGCACGGGCGCGACGTGCGGCGGCATCCGCAACACTTCGCTGAGCACACCGTCGATCCGCATCCGCACCACCAGCGCGCTGTCATAAGGTTCGATGTGGATATCCGACACGCCTTGGCGCGCGGCATCGGCGATGATGCCGTTGATCAGGCGGATCGCGGGGGCATCATCGGCGCTGCCCAGCAAATCTTCGGCGGTCGGCAAATCGCTCGCTAATATGTCGAGGCTGTCCTCGCCCACCGCGATTGCGCCGGCCATCGCGGCGTTCGTTCCCATCGCGTAACGCTGTGAGAGCAGCGCGTCAAAGGCGCTATGTTCAATGCGCTCTACCACCATTTCGCGCGCAACATAGCGGCGCAGATCGATGAGCACCGCCGGGTCGGCGCCGTCGCGCAGCGCCACCGTTGGCGCATCACTGTCGTATGTTAGCAACACACCGTGGCGGCGGGCAAAAGCATAAGGGATGTCGGCGGGCACCATAGCGTGCATCAGCCCTGCGGCGATGGAGGGGGCGGCGGCGGAGCCGCGCTGCTCGGCGGGATGTCTGTGGTGCCCATGCTCTGGTCTGGCGCGCGCGTCGCGGGCAAATCTGCTGCGCCGACAATCATATCATCGGGTCGCGGGGCGACGATGGGCGGCACCGTGCCCAGATAGTCGCGGACCAACAGATCGATCTCCGGCTCGGCGTCGGGGTTGCGGCGCAACTGTTCGGAGCGGATGATATTATAACGCTGCGCGGTCATCGCCGCATTGTCGGCGGCATCGGTGAGGATGGTAGGGCGAATGAACACCATCAAATTGGTGCGCGCACGGCTGCGCGAACGCGAACGGAACAGCTCGCCAATCAGCGGGATGTCGGACAAGAGCGGGATGCGCTCGATCGTCTCGCGCTCGTCATCGTTGAGCAGCCCGCCAATCGCAAGGATTTGCCCGTTATCGGCGGTCAGCACGGTTTCGAACAAGCGTTTGTTGATGATGAGGTCGCTGGAGCGGCTGTTGACCTGCCCGGCGACGCTCGACACTTCCTGCGCGATATAGAGCTTGATCTCGCCGCTGGCGTTAATCTGCGGGGTGACGGTCAGCTTGATCCCGACCTCCTCGCGCTGGACGGTGCGGAACGCGCGGTCAAAATTGTCGCCGAGCGCTTCGCCGGTGGTAATCGGCACGTCCTGCCCGACCAGGAAACGCGCCTCGCTGTTGTCCAGCGTCACAATGTGCGGGGTGGCGAGCAGGTTCGAATCGGTGTCGGATTGCACCGCGTTGATGATCGCGCCGAATATCGTGCCGCGGCCAATGTCGCCCGCAAAACCCGCAAAGCCGCCGGTCGCGCTGGTGATCGACGCGGCCGCCGCATCGCGGATCGCGCTGCCAAACGGGTCGGTGGTGGTGGTGGTGACGATATTGCCGTTGATCGTCGTCGTCTGGCGCGACAGTTCATAGCCCGCAATCGCCCCGCCGACGGTGAAGATATTGGGGTTGGCGTTCGAATAATTGGTCGCGGCGAACGGCACATTTTCGCCGCCAATCAGGAATTGCACGCCGAGTTGCCGCGCGGCGTTATCGCTGATCTCGACGATCACCGCCTCGACCAGCACCTGCCTACGGCGGACATCGAGCTGGCGGATCAGTTCGCCCAGCATCCGCTGGACATCGGCATTGGCGGCGACGATGATCGCGTTCGCCCCCTCGTAGCGCGTGACGATGGCCGGGCCATGATTGGCGATGGTGCCGCGCCCGCCGGTTGCGGTCGTGGTGGCAGCAGCGGGGGTGGGGCGAGGCGCATCGCCCCCGCCCTCACCGCCGCCTGTCGCGCCGGTGCGCGGGGTTGCCGCATCGGCGGACACCGGATCGCTGCCGCCGCCAACCAGCTGTTGCAAGGTGGGGAGCATCCGCGCGGCATCGGCATGGTCGAGCCAATAGACGCGGATTTCGGCGGCCGAGGCGGCGCGCGCATCAAGTTCGGTGGCGAGCGCGGCGAACCGTTCGACCGCACCGGCATCGCCGCGAATCGCGATGCTGTTCGATGCGTCGAACGCGGCGACGCTGACCGAGCCAGCCGCAGGTGCGCCATTGGCCGCAGCGGCGCTGGCGCCCAATTGCTGGAGCGAGGCCGCCATTTCGCGCGCGCCCGCGTTGCGCAAATGGATGAGCCGCGTCGCGGTGGCGTCGCGGTCTATCGATTGCACCAGCGCACGCACGCGGCGGACATTATCGGCAAAATCGACGACGACCAGGCTGTTGGCGTTGCGGTTGGCGGTGACCGAGCCTTGCGCGCTGACCAGCGGGCGGAGCGTTTCAACCGCCTGCGCCGCATCGATATAGCGCAGCCGCACAACCTCGGTGACGAGCTGGTTATTCGCCGCGCCGTTGGCGCCTATGCGACTGGGCTGGGTCGCCGCACCCTCGACCGGCTGGATACGGTAGCTGCCGTTTTGCAGCGGGATGGCGATCAGGCCGTTGGCGCGCAGCGTCGAGAGGAAAATCTCGAAATATTCGGCGCGCGATAGCGGGCGTTCGGTGACCACGGTGACGCGGCCCTGGACCCGGCCATCGACGACAAACGTTCGCCCCGTCACCCGCGCGGCATCGGCGATGAAGGCGCGGATGTCGGCATCGCGGACATTGAGCACATGCTGCGCCATCGCAGGCTGGGCATAGGCAATGATTGCCGTGGTGGCCAATATCGCGGCGCGTAGGAGGTTAAGCGATGTCATGATGTTGATATTCTCATGGTGTTCCTGCGGGAATGGTGATGGCGATGGGGACGGTGCCAGCACCGCGCTCGACGCTGAGGCTGAGCCGCGCGCCGGGGGTGAGCTGGTTCGATAATGCCGACAGGTCGGATGGTGAGCCGATCGGGCGGCCATTGATCGCGCGGATGATGTCGCCAGATCGAAAGCCCGCCGCCTGAAACGCGCTGCCATCGCCCTGTTCGCGCACCAAAATGCCGGTGACGCGGCTGCCCTCCTGACGCGGGGCAAAGCCGATGCCGGCGCGCAGGCTGGCGGGGCTGATCGGGATCGCGGGGCTGATGGCCGCGTTGGTGGCCATCGGCGCGGACGTGGTGGCGGGGGGGTGTGCGGTGGTGGCTGCGGCTCCAGCCGCCGCGCCGCCCGATTGATCGATGTAGAGCAGTTCGCGCCGCCCGCCGTTGTCGATCTCGACATGGTCGAAATGCACCGCCGCAAGCCGCACCCCGGTCTGGATCTCCTCGCCGACGCCAATGCTGTTTTGCACGCCGTCCTCGCCCGCGATAATCGCCGACCCCGTGCCCGCGCCCGCGTTGATGCGGATGCCGAACAGCTGGAGCGGCAGGCCGGTGACATTGCCCGGCCCCGCGTCGGCGCTCGCTATCGTGCGGTAGAAGGGATCGACCCGCGCGAACAAAGCGGCGCGTTCCCCTGCGGAAAGGCGGACGGTCTGCGTCGGTGCCCAATTGCCGAGCGCGCCAACGGGCGTAATGACTCCATAGGCCAGACGCACGATCTGGATGATGAGGATGAGCGCCAGCAGCGACAGCAATAGCCCCGCAAGCCCGCGTTGGCGCACTGCGTCCCATGCGCGGCGCCTTCCCCCCCGGATCGACTCGACAAAAGCTGCGCTGGTCATGACATTTGTCTGGCGTTTTGGGACCAATGGCGCAAGTGCTGACACATCAGAAGTCGATTGCGTAGGCAGAGAGGCGAAGGAGCCAATTCATGTGGTGCTCCGCACGCGCTTGACATTATCGTGCTCCGCACTTGGTGCGGAGCGGTGGCAAATGGGCGCTGCGTTTGTTGGCCAGCGCTCCGGCCTACGCCGGAGCACGGGGAATATAGGCTGACATTGATGGCCCTGATTATCAGAATGTCAGCGTCGCACCCAATGTGACCGTGGTGCCAAGGGCGTAGCGATTGAGGTAGATGCGGTTTCCGCCCGATTGTTGCAGTTCCTGATATTGCCGTCCGGTGAGATTGCGCGCCTCCAGCTTCAGGCCCAGTTCGCGCCCGAACAGCTGGACATTTTGCCGCGCGACGAAATCGAGCGAAAAGCCGGGGCGTTCCTCGACATCTGGCTGACCCGACGGGCCGCGAGAGGTGACGCGCGGGGACGCATAGGTGACGAGCAATGTCTGCTGCGATCCGCTTTCCTTGTCCTCCAGCCCCAATTGCAGGTTGACGAGGTGGTCGGACTGTCCGGTGAGCGGCGCGCCATCGAAAAAGAAATCGCTAGCGGCCAGGTTTTGCCCGTTGATGACGGTCACGTCGCCCGCAGCAACACTGATCTGCGAGCGGGTATTGGTGTAATTGGCGACGACAACGAAACGGCGGTTGGCCCAGAATGCACCGCCCCAACCATCGGTGTTGAAATATTTCTGCAGTTCGACCTCTACGCCGTAAAGGTCTGCACTGGGCGCGTTGGCGTAGCTGGTGTTGATCGACGAATCCGATATCGCGGTGAAGGTTTCGATAGGATTGTCGATCCGTTTGTAAAAACCAGCCAGCGTGAAGCGCTGATCGCGCGCAAAATACCACTCGTACCGCGCCTCACCGTTCCACAGCACGCTGTCGGAGAGCGACGGGTTGCCGCGAAACAGGCGGTTCGATTCGGGGTCTTGATAGACTTGCGCCACCAGTTCGCGAAATTGCGGGCGCGCGATGGTCCGCGAGCCGTTGATGCGGATTTGCATGTCGGGCGCGGCTTCCCATGTCAGGGTGAGCGCGGGGAGCCAATAATTGTTATCGAGGTTGGTCGCGGCAATCGCGCTTGCCCCTGTGCCGAACAGGTCGATGGGGACGACGGTTTGCACCGCGTCCTCATACCGCAGGCCCGCGTTGAGCGTGACGCCTTCGACCAGCTGCGCCTGTAACTGTCCATAGAGCGCATGGGTGGTGAGGTCGGCGGCAAAGGCGGCGGTGCCGTCCTGCGCCGATGTTTCGAGCAAAGTGATGTTAAACAGCTGGATGGTCGCATCGGAGAGCAGATAGTCGGGGCGCAACTGCGTGACCGCGACGGGTAGGTTCGATGCGCGGAACTGAAATGCGCGGCGCACCGATGTCCGCGATGTATCCATATAGGCATAGCCGATGGTGCCGGTGATGTGCGGTGCCAGTTCGTAGGAGGCATCAACCCCGCCCGACCACAAATCTTCGTTCAGATCGGAAAAGGCGATGGTGGCATCGCCCTTGTTGCCGCCCAGATCATTGACGAAGCGGTCGCCGGTCGGATCCTGCGCCAGCGGCAAATTGGTGCGGACATAGGTGAAGCCGCGTTCATAGGGGGCTTCGCGCTGTGAATTGGCGTAAGAGCCGCGAAAGTCGACGTCGAGCGGGCCAAAGTCGAACTCACCAACCAGCTGTGTGTTGATGAGTTGCCGTTCATACCAGGCCGTGTCCTGGCGCATGATGCTGCGGCCCGACGCGTTCTGGTCGGTGCCAAGGCCAAGCCGCGCCTGTTTGAGGCTGTTGCGGATGAACAGGCTGGTCCAGCGCGCCCGGTGTTCGCCAAACTCTGCGCCCACGCCGAGCATCGCGTTGGCGACGACGCGGTTGTCGGTGATGACGCGCTGAAAACTGCTTTGCGGATCGCCCGACAGATCGTCGTTGACCGAACTTTGCTGGAGCGTGTCGCGGGTGCGCCACTTGTTTGAAAGCCCGGCCGTGGCGATCAGGCCGACGCGCGTATCGCCGATGTCGAACGATGCGCCGCCGGTGACATTGCCAGAAAAATTGACCGGGAGGTTGGTGTTGCGCTGGAGCAGGCTAGTGCGCGCGTTGCTGAACTGCATGGCGATGGCACCAAGCTGCGCCGCGGTGAAATCCGCGCCCTCAAGGATAGGATTGCCGCTGGCAAAGGCGGCGGCGAGCAATGGCGGCACAGCGCGGCTGCCGCTGTCGAACCCGCTCCAGTCGGTCGGGCTGCCATAATAAGTATAGCCCAATTGCCCGGTGGTTTCGCTGTCATAGCCGATGCCACCGCCGATGGTCAGGAAACTCTCGTCTGGGATGGCGCGGGTGGTGAGGTTTACAACCCCGCCGCCAAACTCGCCGGGAAAATTGGCCGAATAGCTTTTCTGCACCAATGTCGAGGCGATCAAATTGGTCGGGAACAGATCGAGCGGGACAACGCGGCGCAGCGGTTCGGGGCTGGGCAGCGGCGAACCGTTGAGCAGCGCCAGCGAATAGCGATCGCCCAGCCCGCGCACGAACACATAGCCCGCGCCGACGACGGAAAGGCCGGTGACGCGCTGCAACGCGCCAGCGATGTCGCCTTCGCCAGTGCGGGCGATGTCGGCGGTTGAGAGGACCGAGACGACTTCGGGGGTCGCGCGCACCGGATTGGGGGTGAAGCGCCCGCGCACGATGATGTCGCCACCATCGGCACCGGGGACCGAGACGTCGGTTTGCTCGCCCGCATCATCGGCGGCTGGCGTTTCTGGTGGTGTCTCAGCGGCCGACTCTGTGCTTTGGGCATAGGCTGCGGGCGACACCAGCGCGGTCGAGAGCAGCAGCATAGGCAGCAGGCTTAGAGTTTGCCGCCTTTTCCGAGTCGTTCGATGGTTCCATCTCACTTGAAAAGGCTCTAACGGTTTCATGGGTGTTCCCCAGATTGAGATCGGTTACGAAAAAATGGACGGAGCGCCATTGGGTGCGCCCCGCCCATGGTCGGAGGGGAGATTATGTGGTCGGGATCAGCGTACAGGCACCGCTGGTCGTGCCGAAGCTCGCGGTCGATGAATTGCACGTCCAGCTGGCATACCAGGTGTCGCTGGCATCCTTGACCGCACCGATGGTGGTGGAGGCGGTGAAGAAGGCGCTGAGCGGCACTGCGTTGAACGCGGGAACGGCGGTTTCGGTCGCACCGTTGATGAACAGGCTGACCAGCGACGGGGTGTAGGCAAAGCTGGCGTTGGTGCCGGCGGTAAAGATGGTCTGCACCGCCGCATCTGTAACCCCGCCCGAGCCGACAAATTGCCGTGCGCCGCTGCACTGCATCTGCACCGAATTGAACACCGGCGGCCCTTTTTCATCGGTTGCAGCGTTGGCGGCCTGGGTCGTCGTGGTGCTGTTGATACGCAGACACGGCAGGCCGGGGCTGACGACGATGCCGTTCGACATGTTGTAATCGGCACCGCCACGGATCAGTATCGCCGCGCCATTGGTTGCGGCATTGTTGCGCTGGATGAAGGTGAAGTTGGTCAGGTTGACCGACTGGCGCGGCACCGCATTTTCATTGCCGTTCGAATCGGCCTCGATCATCGAATCGCCAACCGCACCGCCGCTACGCTGGACCGCGATGACATATTGGATGTTGCCCTTATACCCGACATCAGTGTCGAGATTGTCATCCTCGGCCCCGGTGATGACCACATGTTTCATGTTAAGCCGACCGCCGAATATTTCGATGCCGTCGTCGGAGCTGTTGTGCGACTGGATATGGTCGATCTGGGTGCCGCTGCCGACACCGCTTGGCGTCAGGCTCTGTAGTTCCTTGTCAGCCGACAAGACAAAGCCCGAATAGCGGAATTGGACATAGCTCATCCGGCCCGAATTGTCGGCTGGCTGCGCTCCGCCATAGAGCGCGTTCGATGTCCCTTCGGTATCGCGTTCGCACGCCACCGTGCCTTCGGCTGCGCCCGGCGCTAGGCAATCGGTGATTGGCGCACGGCCAAGCAGCACGACCCCGCCCCACAGCTGTGACGTCTGGTCATCGGCGGTGCCAACGACATTGCCGCGTCCGGTAAAGACGATCGGCTGGGTCGGGGTGCCAATGGCGTTGATGCGGTTGCCACGATTGACGACCAGATAGGTTACGCCGGTCGCGCCGAACACGGTGACGCCGGGGTCGATGGTCAGCGTGACATCGACGTTGGTGCTGGCCGCGCCCTGATCGGACCCGACATCGACACGACCAGGCAGCGAATAGATGACGCCCGCCACCTTGGGGATCGCGGTCGAAGCGGTGAAACGCGCGGGGAAGGCACAGTTGCGCCACGCGCCCTGCGGCCCACTGATCGTGCCGAGGTCGCTCAATTGCGCGGCCCCAGCAATGGCGGGGCAGGCGGCGGCGGGGGTCACCGTGACTGGCCCGGCTGGTGGG
>JBEBHS010000071.1:0-2520 GCA_040080745.1 Sphingopyxis sp.
GCCTCCATCCTCGCTAAAACGTCGCGCGACGAACTCATGTTGAAGCTGCATGCGCAATATCCGCAATACGGCTTCGATGCACACAAAGGCTATCCCACCACCGCACACTTAACCGCCTTGCATGAGCATGGCGTATCTGAAGTCCATCGACGTAGCTTCAGACCCGTGCGTGAGGCATTGGCGTTTAAGCTGAAGGAATAACCACGATTTTGTATTAGCCCAGAAATTCGTCATACCGGCGTAGGCCGGTATTCAGCAAAAAACAAACACTGCAAAGCAGACAAAAGTTAATTTCAGGCCCACTTCGCAAGGATATTTGAATTGTTTGGATACCGGCCTGCGCAGGTATGACGTGGCTAAAAGAATCTACTCGCCCAACTTAAAGCGGCGAATCGAGCCTTCACTACTCGATATTTTTATATCTCCTGACGCATCCGCCGTTTGAGTCATCGCTTTAGCTTAATGGCAGTCGTAGCTAAACTATTCGATTCTGTAAGCATTTCTTGCATGGAAACACCCAGTGCACAGGCAATGCGTTCAATATTGTTGATGGAGATATTCCGTTGCCCGCGCTCTACTGAACTGATGTAGTTTGTATGCAATCCAGCACCTTCCGCAACATTCTCTTGCGTCAGATTTTTATCCAAGCGAATACGCTTCAAATTGCTGGCAAACAGCAATTGCGCACCACACTTTTGAGATTGTTTTTGCATGGGCGAAGTCTTGACGACTGCCCCATGTCAATCCACACACTTTGAGTTTGATTTTGGTCGTATTACAAATTAAAATCACACTTTGCGTTTGATGCTGAAGGTTGCGACTTTCATTCGAACGAAAAAGTTGTGTGCATTCATGCATTTCGTAATTTAATCAACGTAAAAGGTTTGGGGAATGAAGAAAATTATTGCAACAGTAGCATTGAGCTTGATCTCGTGTAGCGCAGTGGCAGAGGGTTTTATAGGTCTTGGTTACGCACCCAGCGCAAAAGGGGGCATTATTGACGGCTATACGTTCGAAAAAACCAACTACTTGACTGTCATCTATGCCAAAACGCCAGAACAGGAATTGGGCGTTGATTGGTATATTGGTGGCGGAATGACAGTCAACCTAGTGGATTCATCTGGAAGCTCAAATTTTCATTACAGCTACACCATTATGAATGTCGGTGCGACTACAAAAGTAACCGAGCGTATTTATGGCTATGCAGGGGTTGGTTACTCTATCGCCAGTGGTGAATACAAATCTTTTGGTCAAACGATGCAAACTAAAAATACCAACTCTGGCTCGAATTTAAATGGTGGGATTATTTTCCAAATTACGGATTCATTTGGGGCGTGGGTCAATTACGACACGGCACCAGGAGCGCTTGGTTTTGGTATCGCCAAGAAAATTTAATTCAACTTACATCCATCACACGCCCCCAGCCTATGACGAGTTATTCATTGGCTAGGGGTGTTTTTTACTTAAGGGAGACTAATCATGCAATTTGCTCGACACGTTAAAACGTATTTCTTTGCAGTTATGTTGGCTTGTTCCAGTTACGCCACGAATAGTCACGCAGGTTTTTTTGACAATCTCGCTGACGCTTTTGATTTTTCAAAACAGCGTTTAGAGGCGTATCAAAAAGTCACGGACAAATCGCTTGTTGATCAATTCTACTTTCTGTCTGAAGACGGCAAAGAAGAAGGGCTGAACAAAGAGTTAGTTGTAAAGGCCAAGGGCTTCCAGTTCCAAAAATTATCCCTGTCTTCATTTACAGTGCGTCAGCCTATGTATCAGACAGGAAATTTTCAATCCATGATGCAAGCAATGGAGGTTTATTCATATTCACCGCTAAACGATGAAGTCGCTCAACGTTATGTCGCCTTTGCAAAATCTCGCAACAGTGTAGTCAAACTTTACAAGCCTGCTTTGGGGGAGATGATTAATTCGATGCTGGATCAACACTTCTATTTGCAACATGATAAAAATACGAGTGAGTGGATTGGCTTGGACAATGCGTTAATTGAATACGCGCCTAATGGACAAATTGTTTCAGCAATGACTCGGTCGCATCAAGCTGTTGGCAATATAGGTGTCAGCTCGCACCAGTATCTCAATATCTATTTTGGAGCTGGAAATGCTCAGTATTTAGAGAACAAAATTGGCAATCGCTACTTTGCCGATAATTTTATTCGAGAGCTCTAAATACAATCGGACAAGAAGTTGTTTCCATACAAAAAGGTGGCGAGCGAGTTATTTAAAGTCGAAACTTACTCGCCCAACTTAAAGCGGCGAATCGAGTGGCAGGTATAGCCATTAGGATGTTTCACTAGATAATCTTGATGGTAATCCTCAGCGCGGGAGAATGTCTTGAATGGCACGACTTGTGTGACCACGGGCGCTTTCCATTCTCCTGAAGCATCCACCGTTTGAATCACAGCATCGGCTGTCCTTTTCTGTTCCTCATCCACATAGAAAATCGCTGAACGATATTGCGTTCCACGATCATTCCCCTGTTGGTCACGCGTGGTGGGATTG
>JBEBHS010000072.1:0-2487 GCA_040080745.1 Sphingopyxis sp.
CCCCCCCCTCATTACCATCAACCCCAACCAACCAACCGGAGATGAAATGACAACCGCCCAGCCGCCACTCCTCTGGACCGCCGCCGCCGCTCGCACCACGAACGGCTGGGCCGCGCACCATCGCGCCGTCAAGCGCGCCGCAGCGCCCGAGAGCGACGCCACGCGGCGGGAGCGCACCCGGTCCGCAGCCGGCTGCACCCCGGGGCACCGGCCGCCGGTGGTCGCGGTCCCCGGGGACCAGCCCCCCACCCTCACCCGGCGCACCCTCCTCGGGTGGTGGCGCTCGGTTGATCGGTACCACGTAGCGGTCGGGGAGTCCTGGCTCGCTGCCCGGTACGGGTACGGGATCTAACCGGCCCTCACGGGTGAGCACCCCCTCGGGTGCCTACCAGTGAGCGCCGGTCGACCGACCCGCCTCACCACGCGTGGAACGTTCCACGTGGAACACCTTGCCACATCGGCAACAGGAGCTCCCTTGACCGCTCGAGATCTAGCTATGATCGTGGACGGGCCGGACCGGCCGGCCGTCCGGGCCGCCGCCGCCGAAACGCTCGCACACTGCAGCGCGGACCAGATCGCAGCGCTGCGGCACCCGATCCTCACGGACGCGCGCGCCTGCAGGGCTGTCGCGGCCGGGATCGCATCCGAGACCCACCGTACCCCGCGGGTTCCGATCCCGTGCGCGATCGGGTGGGATCCGGCCCCGGACTGCGGCCGGCGCGTCGCGCCGCACCCGGGTGCCGAGTGAACCCCCGCCTCTGGTGCGACGTCCAGACCCAACCCACCGGGTTCACCCTGATCGCGGGGCGCGGGTTCCCACCGGCCGGCGGCGCACGGCTGGTGTGGTGGTGGGCGGTTACCCCGGATGAGTGTCCCGCTACAGTGTCCCACGCGGACTTTGACGGGGCGGACGCAGCGGGTGCGGCCCGAGACTGGGCGGCCCGAGTCCTGTCGGCTCCGTCGGATGCGTTCGTCACCCTTCATACCAACGGTGGCGAACTTCGGTCCTCCCGGTTCTAGACCGTTCTCGTTCGGCCGGGTAGCCAGCCTACCCGGCCGAAAGCGAGCGATCAAGCTCGATAGGAGGTTACATATGACACTCGTACCTGCGTACGGCGCGGACTACAAGTCGGCCGCGATGGCGCTCGATGCCTTCACCGGTCACTGCGCTACAGACTGGCGAGACGCGCTCACGGGCCAGTACACCAGCGCTGCGGAGCTTCGGGATATGGGGATCGCTTCGGCGACCCTGCGCTACAACAAGCTCCGGAGCGTGATCATCGCCCCCACTACCCCGAAGCCGCCCAAGGCGCCGTGCGCCGAAGGGGCTGCACCCCGCCGCAAGCCGGGGGAGCTTCGGGTCGGAGACAGGATCAGCAACCCGTGGTTGCCGCGCAACGCGACCGTGACCGTCGTGGAGGACGGGGGGAGGTTTGTGGTGGTTGACATCCCGTCCGACCTCACGGAAGGCGGGTTTCGTAGGGTCGCTGCCTCCGGGTGCCGCCGGTTGCGGTAGCCGATACTCCCTCGGGCCGGTTTTCGCCGACCCGACAAAGTGTCGACTACCGTGGACACCGACCGACTACGTGATTACGTAGTCGGTGAACCCAAACAACCGAGGTGCACAGTGTGGCGTGTGTTGTACTTGGATCCCCAGATCGGGCGCTGGCTCGATCTGGAGCAAGTGTTCTCGCGGCGCACAAGCGCTGAGCGCGCCGCGGCGCGCGCGGTCGAGCAGGGCGTCGGGACCGACGTGCAGATCGTGACCGTGCACGGTCGGGAGGCTCGCCATGACCGCGCCGAGTGATCTGCACGCGTTGTTCTGCAAGATCCGGGCGCTTGGGAAGGTATACGAGAAAGCTCGGTCCCTAGGGGCCGTTCTCGGCGCCGGGAACGCGAAGACTGACTCTCCCGGTACCTACCGGCCCGTCGGGTCCACGTGCCCCGCCAGCTGCCCCTACCTGGGCGCAGGATGCTACGCCCAGCAACGGCGCACACACATGGCCGCGGTGCGTGCGAGCGCTGCCCACTACCCGGCCGTGGTCGGCGCTGTAGCCGCGGTCCGCGCTGGCCAGATCACCGGCCGGCTCGCACGGCTGCACGTCTCCGGGGACCTCGGCGCTACCCGCGCCGAGATCGACGCTTACTGCTCCGATCTGATCGCGGCGCTCACTCCGTTCGGCGGGTCGGTCGAGTCGCCGATCGCGTGGACGTACACCCACCACCACCCGCGCGACGTGGGCCCATGGCTCGATCGCCTCCGGGCGATCGGTGTGGCGATCCGGCGCAGCGACTACTCGGGCCGCTGGGGCGTGATCGTGCTCCCCAGCTTCGCGCCTGACGTGGTGGCGCGAGCACGGCGGGAGGCCTCGGCCCCCGTCGTCAAGTGCCGCGCGCAACTGCCGGGCGGGGCCACGTGCGCCACCTGCCGGATCTGCTGGGATCGGCCCGACCTGGTTGTGGCGTTCCGGCCGGACGGCGGCACGG
>JBEBHS010000073.1:0-2486 GCA_040080745.1 Sphingopyxis sp.
GGGTATTCGTAAAAGTGTGTGGAATTTCTAATATTCTGGTTTTTCATCGCCGTGTGGAATTATGACGCCATAATTTAAAAATTCTTGCTTAAATGGTTCAGTACATTTGTTGCTTTCATCACTATTTGGCAAACCGTAACCCAAAATATTTTCACGGATTCCAGCCTTGAACGATTTCTTTTTAACCTTGTGTTTGGCATTGGTGAATAGCGTCCTTGCCCTCAGCACTTCAAAGCTGTATCCACGGCCTTGTCTTGCAATTGACTTGATGTGGTTGTTGGCAGATTCGGTATAGGCATTGGTGATTCGGTGGTCGAAGTAGTTAAACACCTCTTTGTGCCAGTTGCCTATTGCCCTATCCAAATCGGAAAAATATCCACGAATGCTGACAGGAACTGAATCTTTCCAGTCCAGATAAGCGGTTTCAGCTTCTGCTCTGGTCATGTTGCTGTCCCAAATGTCATAAAATCGTTCCTTGGCGTGATAAAGGTCATGCAGTAATGGGTAGTTTTCCGTCCATCCTGACAACAGGAATTCTTGGCTTGCGTCCAAGTCACGCCGCCGTCTAAGCATCAAGAAACGGTCTTTTTTAAGCAGCTTGACCTCCCCGTTGGTCATTTGGCCTCGTAGGTCTTTACGTCCCCTCTCTACCGCTTCATTTGCCAATTTAACGACATGGAACTTGTCGATAACGATCACGGCATTGGGCAGTACAGCATTGACCGCATTACGGTAAGGTCGCCACATATCCATTGTGACGTACTTGATTTTCTTCAAGGCTTTAAACCGATATAGGGAATTGATGTCCGTTTGTTTTTTACGGCTGCTAATCAGGTCAACTATCGTGTTTTCGCCAATATTGGTGAACACCAGCCGCATTTTCCGGTTGGGATGAACCTCATCAATCCCCAGTATCTCAGGTGATTCAAACGGGTATTTTTCCTCCAGCTTTTCAATGTAACTGCCAATAATCTTCCTGACTGTGCCTTCCGTTACCCCGATCTCATCGGCAACACTGGTGGATGTCCTGTCCAGCGCATTGTTCTCAACATATTCCACCAGCCGGTTGGTGGCACGGTGGCTGTCGTTGATGTCGCCGCAATCCTGGGAAAATGTCTTGCCACAGCCCCGGCACTTATAGCGTTTGCGTTTTAGCAAAACACCTACGCGGCGACCATGGATAGGTGTGTCCATATAGAGATGCGTCTTGCTGCCATGCCCGTAAAACGCCGTGCCTAAGCATTCCAGGCAGAATTGCGGCTCAGTATTGGGTACAGCATAGACGTGGTAATCGTTGCCGTTTTCTTCTTCGACCCGGGTGACTGTGATTGAGGGTAGGTTTAACAGCATACCGTGGTTATTTAACTAAAAGCGCGGTGTGTCATAAAACTTTCATCCGATACAACCGCCGCACTATTGCTCCATTACGCCCTTACCGCTTAACAGCTCCAGCAAACGCCCGAGTTTCTCATCCACTTGCGCCACATATTCCTTGAGTTGCATCAGCTCATCCTGAAGTTGCCGGTTGTGTTCATGGATATACTGGAAATGTACCTGGAAATACCGGGGTCTCGGATATAAATCGATCATGCCGTCATCGTCACTTAGGTGACGGTCGCTATCAGCCCTATCCGCTTGGGCAAGTGCGCGGGTGGGCGCTTGTGAAAGCTTTACTGATTGCATATAAACTGCCTCATAGTTGCCACTGTAGCGCCTCAAGCCCGTAATCGATACTGGCCGTGCAAAACCCTTTTCGGCCATTTGATTAATGCTGCCAGCCAATTTGGATGTCTTATTTGTGGCATAGGTTGGTCTTTTTGATTGTTGCCATAGGCCACATGGGTTGCTGCCATTAGTTCTGAATATAATTCGGGCGTAAGCCTGCGCCAAGCGGCATCCATAAAATAGCGTTCAAACCGCAATGCGTTTTTTAACGCCAACGCTTGCTTGGCGGCCTTTCTTCGTTTGGAAAGTTCCTGGGTAAGGAGCTGGTGTTCACGGCCTTTTATGCGGAGGGCAAGGTTCGCCCGAAAACGCCAATCAGAAGCCTCTGCCTTAGTGAATTTAGCCGTGCGTAGGCTAGCAAACTCCAGTTGCGCCTTGATGTGGCTGATTTCCTGCAATAGCTCGCAGTCGCGCCGTTCAAGCTCGACCATAGTCATGCTATCGAACTGCATGAGATGATAAGGCATCTTAAACTCCAAAGGTCTGACATCGCCGCGCAATTTAGTAGCACCCACAACCGCCGCCCTGAGCCGCATTGCCACCCGCCGCCGCCTCTCGGCTGCCGTAATTGTGCGCCCTGAGTGCGCTTTGCAAAGGGTAAGGGTCTAAGGCCATTTGCGGCTTGGCGAGGTTGCCGCGTTCCCAAGGTTGGACGGCGGCATAAGCCATGAGCGAATAAGCAAGAAGAAGGGCAAAAATAAATCTAGTCAGCCTCATAACAACGATTCCTTTTGAAGGTGAAAGTGGGTCGTCAATGAATT
>JBEBHS010000001.1:0-172085 GCA_040080745.1 Sphingopyxis sp.
TCCCCCCTAATGGGGAGAGGGGGGTTAGCACCCCAGCATCCGCAAAACCCTCCACAGACCGCATCAAAGCATCACCACTCGCCAAACGCTTGGCTGCCACGCAGGGTATCGACCTAGCACTGGTTACTGGCAGCGGCCCCCATGGCCGGATCGTCAAGGCCGATTTGGCGGGGGCGCCTTCCAAACCCGTTCGCGCTGAGCTTGTCGAAGCGTCGCGGGCCGCCCCTGCTGCGGTTCCAGATTTCGGCATCCCGCACGAAGCGGTTAAACTTTCTGGGATGCGCAAGACCATCGCGCGCCGCCTGACCGAGAGCAAGCAACAGGTGCCGCACATCTATCTGACCGTCGATGTCCGGCTCGACGCGCTGCTCAAACTACGCGGCGAACTCAATGCGTCGATGGAAAGTCGCGGTATCAAACTGTCGGTCAACGACATGCTGATCAAGGCGCTCGGCCTCGCGCTGGTGATGGTGCCCAAATGCAACGTCAGCTTCGCGGGCGACACGATGCTCGAATATTCGCGCGCCGACATTTCGGTTGCTGTCAGTGTGCCGAACGGCTTGATAACGCCGATCATCGTCGATGCCGGGGGCAAGAGCATTTCGGCACTGTCGGTGGAAATGGCCGCGCTGGCGGCGAAGGCGAAGGAAGGTAAGCTGCAACCGCACGAATATCAGGGCGGCACCGCGTCGCTTTCCAACATGGGGATGATGGGGATCAAACAGTTTGAGGCGGTCATCAACCCGCCGCAGGGGATGATCATGGCCATCGGCGCGGGTGAAAAGCGGCCCTATGTCGTCGATGACGCACTTAGCGTGGCAACGGTGATGAGCGCAACGGGGTCGTTCGACCACCGCGCGATCGACGGCGCGGACGGCGCGATGCTGATGAAGACCTTCAAGGAACTGGTCGAAAAACCGCTGGGGTTGGTGGCGTGAGCGGCGCTTACGACCTCATCGTCCTTGGCAGCGGCCCCGGTGGCTATGTTGCCGCATAAACCCTCTCCCCTTGAGGGAGAGGGTCGGCCAAAGGCCGGGGAGAGGGGTTATTCGAAACAAACTCTAGGCCGAGCAAAATCTTTGCGGCGCGAAATGACCGAGGCGGAAATCAAGCTGTGGCAGCATTTGCGCGCTGGTCGGCTTGGCGGTTATCGGTTTCGCAAACAGCAACCCATCGGCTCCTATATAGCCGATTTTCTGTGCGCGAAGCACAAGGTTATTGTTGAAGCAGATGGATCGCAGCATCACGAAAGCGCTCATGATGAAAAACGTGATGGCTGGTTGAATGCGCAAGGTTACAACATACTACGATTTTGGAACTGCGACATTCTCAACGACATTGAAAGCGTGAAAAATTCCATCTACGCAACTCTAGATCAACCCCTCTCCAAGGAACAATAGCGAGCAAGCTCGCAACTGTTCCTATCCTCTCCCTCAGGGGGAGAGGAATAGATAAGGCAGATTATGACCGATACAAATTACGACCTCATCGTCCTTGGCAGCGGCCCCGGTGGCTATGTTGCCGCGATCCGTGGCAGCCAGCTCGGCCTCAAGGTCGCGATTGTCGAGCGCGAGTTGCTCGGCGGGATCTGCCTCAACTGGGGCTGTATCCCGACCAAGGCGTTGCTGCGTTCGGCCGAAGTGTTTCACCAGATGAGACATGCTGCGAGCTATGGCCTGAAAGCTACTGAAATATCAGCGGATATTGACGCTGTGGTCAAGCGATCGCGCGGGGTGGCCAAACAGCTCAATCAGGGCATTGGCCACCTGATGAAGAAGAACAAGATTGCGGTGCATATGGGCGAGGGGGTGCTGAAAGGCGGCGGCAAGATCGCGGTGACGGGCGAAAAGGGCGTCGAGACGCTCAGCGCCAAGCATATCATCGTCGCCACCGGTGCGCGCGCGCGCGATCTGCCGTTCGCACCCGCCGACGGCCAGCGGATATGGACTTACCGCACCGCGATGACCCCGCCCGCCATGCCGACCAAGCTGCTGGTGATCGGCTCCGGCGCGATTGGCATCGAGTTTGCGAGCTTTTACAATGATATGGGCGCGGAAGTGACCGTGGTCGAGATGCTCGAGCGCGTTGTTCCGGTCGAGGACGCCGACGTTTCGGCCTTCCTCGAAAAATCGCTGACCAAACAGGGTATGACGATCCTGACCGGAGCCGGGGTCGAAGACCTGTCGGTCACGCCACAGGGTGTCAATGCCAAAATTAAAACCAAGGACGGTAAGACGCAGGCGATGGAGTTTTCGCACTGCATCGTCGCCATCGGCATCGTCCCCAACACGGAAGCTATCGGGCTGGAGGCGCTCGGTGTCAAAACCACCAAGGGCCATATCGACACCGACGGCCTGTGCCGCACCAATGTTGCGGGGCTGTGGGCGATTGGCGATGTCACCGCGCCGCCGTGGCTGGCGCACAAGGCGAGCCACGAGGGGGTGATTGCCGCCGAAGCGATTGCGCAGGCGCTGGGTAACACGGATGCCCATCCGCACGCTATGGATCCGCTCAACATCCCGGGCTGCACCTATTGCCACCCGCAAATCGCCAGCGTTGGGTTGACCGAAGCCAAGGCCAAAGAAGCGGGTCATGACGTCAAGGTCGGCAATTTCCCGTTCATCGGCAACGGCAAGGCGATTGCGCTGGGCGAGGCCGAAGGGTTCATCAAAACCATATTCGACGCGAAAACCGGTGAGTTGCTCGGCGCGCATATGATCGGTGCCGAAGTGACCGAGTTGATCCAGGGCTATATCGTCGGCAAGACGGCGGAACTGGTCGAGGCGGATTATATGCACACCGTGTTCGCGCACCCGACATTGAGCGAAATGATGCACGAGAGCGTGCTCGCGGCCTATGGCAAGGCGCTGCACATTTGAGCGCCACGCGGCGGCATTGGGCGTTGGCGGCGGCGGCATTTACGCTGCTTTTGCTGCTGGGCGGGGCCACGCAGACGGATGGCGTTATCGGCGTCGACCGCTGGGTTGAGCGTGCCGGTGCATTGCGCGCAGGTGCAGGCCACGATGCGGCGATCACCGTGTGGCAGGCGATCAGCTGGTCTGGCGGCGGGGCACAGCGCTATGTCATCGTCGGCCTGCTCGCGGGCTTGCTTGGGGCATGGCACCATTGGCGTTCGGGCGTGGTGCTGGTTGCGACATCGTTGCTGAGCTTCATGACGTCAGAAGCGCTCAAAACCGCATTCGCGCGCGCGCGCCCCGATGTGGTGCCGCACCTTGACACGGTGCACAGCCTGTCTTTCCCTAGCGGCCATGCGACCAGCGCGGCGGTACTCTATCTGCTGTTTGCGATGCTGGTGCCGACACAGCGGCGCGCGCTATGGCTCACCGCAGCGACGGTGTTGATATGTCTCACCGGCTGGTCGCGCGTTGCATTGGGCGTGCATTGGCCTAGTGACGTTATCGGCGGCTGGCTGTTGGGCGGCGCATTTGCGCTGATCGGTTACGCGGCGGCGCAGTATTTTGAAGGACGAGCATGGCAGGCGGGTCAACCAGAGTAATTTTAGCCGCGCTGGCGGCCAATGTCGGGATTGCGGTCGCCAAGTTCGTCGCGGCGGGCATCACCGGATCATCGGCGATGCTGACCGAAGGCGTGCACAGCCTGGTCGACAGCACAAACCACGTGTTGCTGCTTTATGGCCAGAAACGCTCGCACAAGCCCGCCGACGCCATCCACCCGCTCGGCTATGGCCGCGAGCTCTATTTCTGGAGCTTTGTCGTCGCCATCCTCGTGTTCGCGCTCGGTGCCGGGGTGTCGATTTACGAGGGGATATTGCACATCCTCCACCCCGAACATGCGGGCGACCCGATGATCGCATACATCGTGCTCGGCATCGCCTTTGCATTAGAGAGCTGGTCGACGTGGGAGGCGATGCGCGCGTTCAACATCAGCCGTGGCACGCGCGGCCTATGGGCGGCAATCCGTGCATCCAAAGACGCGCCGACGATCGTCGTGCTGTTAGAGAATGGCGGGGCGCTGGCCGGGCTGGTGATTGCCGCGATCGGCATCGCGATCAGCCAGTGGACGCACAACCCGATGTGGGATGGCGCGGCGTCGGTCGCCATCGGGCTGCTGCTCGCGGGGGTTGCCATCCTGCTGATTATCGAGGCCAAGGGGCTGCTGATTGGCGAGAGCGCGGATGGCGAGCTGATCGAGGCGCTGCGCCTATCGGCAAGCACACACGCAGGCGTGACCAAGGTGCACGATGTGCTGACCGTCCATCAGGCACCGGAAAAGGTGGTTTCGGTGCTGAGCGTCGATTTTGACGATGGCATCAGCGCCGCCGATGTCGAGCGGATTGTCCGCGATATTGAGGCCAAGGTCGCGGCCGATTTTCCGATTATCACACAGGTCTATGTCCGGCCTGTCAGCGGGTGAGGAGACGTGTAATGAGAACAGCATATGCAGTCGGGTTAATGGCCAGTGCTCTCGCGCTTTCCGCCTCCGCCAGCGCCGAAAGTGTCATCACCGCCGCGCGGATGGTCGATGTCATTACGGGCAGGGTGGTCGAACATCCGGCGATATTCGTTGGCGATGACGGGCGGATCACCAGCATCGCCGATGCCCGCACCGTTCGCAGTGAGGGTGGGCGCTGGGGCGCGAATGTCACGCACATCGACCTGGGCGAGCGGACGCTGCTCCCCGGCCTGATCGACATGCACGTCCACCTTGATAGCCTGGCCGAGGTTGGCGGGCTGAATTATTATCAATATAGCGATCGGTTCTGGGCCTTTGCCGCGCTGCGCAATGGCCGCGCGATGCTCGATGCCGGCTTCACCACGGTGCGCAATGTCGGGTCGCAGGACGAGAATGACGTCGGCCTCAATGAGGCGATCGAGGCGGGCTATGCGATTGGTCCGCGCATCGTTCCCGCTGCCAATGCGCTGGGCGCGACCGGCGGGCACTGTGACGAGACGTTCCTGCCGCTGTCGCTCCACACGCCGGAGCCTGGCATTGGCGATGGGCCGCAACAATTGCGCCAGCGGGTGCGCGAACAGCGGCGCGCGGGCGCGCAAGTCATCAAGATATGCGCGACGGGGGGTGTGTTTTCTCGCAATACCGAGCCGGGCCAGCAGCAATTGAGCGAAGAGGAAATGCGCGCGATTGCCGAAGAAGCGCATATGTGGGGAATGCAGGTTGCCGCGCACGCGCACGGGGCCGATGGCATTCGCGCCGCGATCCGTGCGGGCATCGACACCATCGAACATGCCAGCCTGGTCGATGCCGAGGGGATACGGCTGGCCGCTGCGCGAACGCGGCCAGTGTGGTTCACAATGGATATTTTCAACACCGATTACACCCAGGCCGAAGGCGCGCGCAACGGGGTGATGGAGGATAATTTGCGCAAAGACCGCGAGATTGCACAGATCCAGCGCGATAATTTCCGTGCCGCCGTTCATGCGGGTGTGCGGATGGTATTTGGCAGCGATGCCGGCGTTATGCCGCATGCCACGGCGGGCGGGCAGTTCCGCTACATGGTCGAATATGGCATGACGCCGATGCAGGCGATCCAGGCGGCGACAACCAACGCGGCCGAGGCGCTGGGCCGGACGCGCGATGTTGGCGCGATTGCGGTCGGGCGCTATGCCGACATCATCGCGGTCGATGGCGATCCATTGGCGGATATCCGCGAACTGGAAAGCGTCGATGCGGTGATCAAAGGCGGGGTGCTGGTGCCGCGCGATCAGTGAGCGGCTAACCCCGCAACCGCTCGATCGCCTGTGCCAGCGCGACATAGATTTTGCCGATGTCACTGGACAGCAAGGTGACCGAGAGTTGCGCCCCATCGCGCGTGTCCATGATGCTGCGGAGCATTTCCTCGAAATCGTGGACATAGCGGTTGACGAGCGCGCGAAAATCCTCCTCGCCTTCATAGCGACGGAGCAGATCCCTCGCCTCGGCCGCGCCAAGCAGCCGCAAGGTACGGCGCGCAAAGATGCTGCGGTCGCCCTTGAGATAGGCTTCCCATGTCTGATCGGCGACATCGGTATCGAGCAGCCGCGCAAGGTCAACCGCGCTCGATTGCATCGCATCCTTGAGCAACGCCATTTGCCGCGCCAGCGTGTCGCGTGAACCGAGGTCGATGGTGGCGTGCACCTCGGATGCCCGCTGCTCGAGCGCGGCACTGCTATCGGCAATCGTGATGAGCTGGCGCATCAACCGTTCGGACGCCGCGCTGGCGGCGGTAACCGCCTGATCCGATACCTGGGCGATCGACGCCAGTCGTTCATCCACCGTGTGGCCGGTAGCCTTGTCGAGCGCGGCGCTCAGTGCCGTTTCGAGCTGCTCTGCGGTCGATTCGACGATGCTGCGCGCGTGCGCATCGACGTCGGACAGAGATTGCTTGAGCGTGTCGGCGTCCTGGCTGGCAATGTCGCGCATCCGCTCAGCCAGCGCGTCGAGCGCGGCGCGTAACGCCTCTACCGAATGGGTCTGCGCACCGATCACCCCGGTCATGCGGGCTTCGATGACTTCGAGATTGCTCGATTGCGTTTCGAGCGAGCGTTCCGCTTCGCGCATACGCGAGAGGAGGACGGCGCCATCCTTGGCACTGACCCCTATGGTTTCGGGCAAGCCGATGGCGCTGGATCGCGCTTCGTCGAGCACGATTTTGAGCCGCTCGAGCGCTGCGGGCATCGCCACGTCCATGTCACGGCGGGCATCCTCCAGCACGCGAATAACCGCGCCGCTGCGCGATGCCAGCAGCTCGGCATTTTGCGTGGCATGCGCGCTGTTATCGCCCAGCGCATCGAGCGCGCTTTGCAACGCTGCAACGCTGCTCATGACAACGGCCATATTTTCGCTGCTGTGCGCGCCAAATGCCGCAAGCCGTGCCGTTGCACCTTCGGTCAACACACGGATCCGTTCTTCCAGAGCATCGCTATTACCCGCCGCGTCGGCCAGACTTTGTGCCAGTGCGGCGGCCTTGGCATCATTAACGGCAAGCGCCGCATCGAGTTTGGCTATATGGCCGTGCGTGGCATCGGCGATGGCTGTGCGCGTGGCACCAAGCCGCTGTTCGCTGGCCGTGACATTTTGTTCGATTGCTGCTGCAAGATCGGCGACCATCGCCAGCGCGGCGTCGCGCTGTGCGCTAAATCGCTCATCAAGCAGCGCGATGGCCGCCGCTGCTTCACCGCTTTCATGGCGCACCGCCGCGATCTGCGCCTCCAACTGCCCGCCATATTGATAAGCGCTCTGCCCCGAGTCGCGCATCGCCTCGCTCGCGCGCTGCGACACTTCGCTGATTTTGGGGAGCGCGACCAACAGCGCATCCATGGCGCGCACCGCTGATTCGCTCTGACTATTGATTGCCGCCGCTTCCTGTACCGCCCTCGCCATCCGCTCGTCGAGCGCGGCGCTCACCTCGTTCAGCCGCTGGCTGGCGTGGAGCGCGGTATCAGCCATGGTCAGCGCACGGTCATTAAATGTCGTCTGCGCCTGCGTCATATGCTGGTCGATCACCGACAGGCGTTCGGCCAAATGGTGATGCTCTTCGCGCATTTTTGACAACGCATCGAGATGGCGACTCACCGAACGTCCGGATGCGCGCTCCATCAGTAAAGCGCCGATCATGATGAGTGCGATAGGCACGCAGACCATCACCGCAATCGTCGGCCACGCGGCCATAGCGGGCCGGGCAGTGAAGCCAGCGCTTTGACTCCACAGTGTAAAAGCGGCCCAGCCAAGACTGGCGAGCGTCAGCAGCGTTGGCATGACCCAGCCAAAGCGCGGTCGCACAGGCAGCGGTTCATCGAGGTCAAGCCACAGGCCATCTTCGGTCGCTGTTTCGGGCGCATCCGATATGGTGGGGAGCGGCTGGTCAGGTGCCGCGAACGCGCCTGCAAACGATGGCACCGCCGCATCCACGGTGGCCGCAATATCGGTTGCCACGATGGTGTCGGTTGGCCAGATGCCAACAATTTTGCGCCCTTTTGTCATTTTACGCCCCGCCCACGGTTAATACGCAAGCAACCAGTGTATCACGCTTTGCGCCCGAGGGAACGAAAATCCTTTCTGCGCCCTTTCACCTCAATTCAATCGCCGTTCAGCGCGAATAGGTAATCGCTGTCAATGCAAAGGCTAGCGCTTTTGCGTGGGGCGCATTATTATGCCTGTCTGGGTTGCATGTGGCGGCGCGGGTAGCCGCTGGAGAGAGGAATAATATGATGAAGAAAATTATCACCACCGCCGCGTTGCTGGCACTTGCGGCGACGATGCCCGAAATCGCGCTTGGCACCGCCGCCGCCCAGAGCGTGCGGAACAGCAGCACGCCGCCACCACCACCCGAAGAGGGCCAGAGGCGCGGTCGCCGCGATCGCGAAGCTACGCCGGCACCAGGTGCGAACCCCGCAGTCAGCCGCGAGTTTGGCGCGGCCTACACCCCGCTCAACACCGCCACGACCGCGCAGGATTGGCCGACCGCGAACACCGCTCTCGCCGCGCTCAAGGCCGTGGCGGTTTCGCCTTATGAGCGCTATCTCGCATCGCAGATGGAGTTTCGCATCGCGTCGGCGACAAGTGATACGGCGCGCCAGTCGCTGGCCGTCGATGGCATGATTGATTCCAACGGTGCGCCAGCGGCCGACGCTACGCGGATTTTGGTGGCGGGCGGGCAACTCGCCTATAATGCCGAACAATATGCCAAGGCCGCCGAGCGGATCCAGCGCGCCCTGGCAGCGGGCGCAACCACCGAAGGGCTGCCGCTGCTCCGGCTCGATGCGCTGCTGCGCTCGAACCAGCTGGATCCGGCTATCGCCTATTTGAATGAATTGGTTGCGGCAGGAACAGCGACCGACCAGATGTACGGCATTGCCGCGCGCGGGCTGCAAGAGGCCGGGCGCGATGCCGAACTGACGGCTTTGCTGATCCGCCGGACCGGCCTGTATCCCACGCACATGAACATCCGCGCGACGATATTGTCCTACCTGCAAAACGCGCCGGAGGACCGCGGCCAGACCATCGACCTGATGCGGTTGATGTATCGCAGCGGGGCGATGAACGATCGGCGCTATTATGTCGAATATGCCAGCAATCTGGTTGAGGACGGGCTGCCCGCCGAGGCGCTGATGGTGGTTGCGGCGGGCCGCGCGGCCAATCTGATCCCCGCCAATGACACGACATTCCGCGAAATCGAGGCGGGCCAGCGCGACAAGCTGACCGATGACCGCGCGTCTCTGCCAGGCACCGAACGCCGTGCGGCTGCGGCTGCGGATGGGCGGCTCGCCCGGTTGGCCGGCGATGCGTATCTGGGCTATGAAAATTACGTCAAAGCCGAAGAAATGTACGCGCTGGCGCTCACCAAATCGCCGGGCGAAAGCGACCTTATCAACACGCGGATCGGCATTACCCGTTTTGCGGCAGGCAATTTTGCTGGAGCGAACCAGGCGTTTGCCCTGGTGACAGGCGCGCGCGCGCCGATCGCGCGGATGTGGGAAGGGCTGGTGCGTGAACGGCTGAATGCTGCCAGTGCGCCCACTCCGCCCGCTGCGCCGACTCCGCCCGCTGCGCCGACTCCGCCTGCGGGGGGCTGAACCGCACCGTCAGCTCTCGCGAGCAGAGGCTATTCAGCCGCTGCGCTGCGGATCGGCACGCCGAACTTGTGCTTTGACTGGCGGATGGTCAACGACGTCTTGACGCTGCTGACATTGGGCGCGGAGGTAAGCTGTGTGGTCAGGAAGCGCTGAAACTCCTGCAAATCGTGCGCCACGATTTTGAGGATGAAATCAATCTCGCCGTTCAGCATATAGCATTCGCGCACCTCTGGCAGGTCGGCGATATGGGCCTCGAATGCCTCCAGGTCCGACTCGGCCTGGCTGCGCAGGCTGACCATCGCAAACACCGTTATCCCATAGCCCAGTTGCGATGAATCGAGATCCGCGTGATAGGATTTGATGACGCCGCTCTCCTCCAGCGCGCGAACGCGGCGTAAACAAGGCGGGGCGGTCAACCCAACGCGATCGGCCAGCTCGACATTGGTCATGCGGCCGTCATCCTGCAACTCACGCAATATCTGCAGGTCGATTGCGTCATATTTTCCCAGCGGCATATGAAATATCCTGTGTGCTTTGCAGCGACCCTGCATAATTATATTTCAGCAAAAAGCAATTGTCCCACAATGCAACGCCTTCCTTTCGCCTCTATCGCTAATCATTTGTTCACTATATCGACGAGCCAAGCGAGAAGGATGCCCTGTGCGGTTCGATGACAGACTAGACACCGTTCTGAAAATCGACCCGGAGCACGCGTCTGGCCGCGCGGCGATCTGGCGGCAATTGATCGACATGCTCGCGCATTCAGGCGCTCTCATGACCGCGACTTCGGCGGCGCGGTGTCTGCGGGTGCTGGCGCTGCTACGCGACCAGATCCCGCTTCATGACAGAATCGACTCGATCAATGCGATTGGCGGACGGGTAAATTACGCCCCGCTCGTCGCGTTTCTGGCGCACGATCACCCGCATGTCGCGATTGCGGCAACCGATAAGGCACGGTTGAGCGATGCCGACTGGCTGGCGATCGTGCCGGATATGGGCCCGGTGGGACGGAGTCGGTTGCGCCAGCGCGGCGACGTTGGACAGGCCGTAAAAAGCGCCCTTGCGCTCTATGGCACCGCCGATTTTGCGTTGCCCAGTCGGGTGGCGGCACCAGCAGAAAGCGCAGAATCTACAGAATCTGGCGTGTCGACCACCGATTTTGCGGCGCTGGTGAGACGGATAGACACATATCGCACCCGCAAGGCGCAGGGAGAAGATGACCGCGGCAGAGTGGCGATTCGCTGCGATATCGAAGGACAAATTCGTGCGGTAAAGGGGGCAAGCCGCGCGCGTTTCATCGGCATCTCGATTGCCGAACCCGCACGACCTACAGAAACGGGCTGCGATGCCGGCGTCGCTCGCGCCTTTGGCAAACGCTCCCCGATCCGCGCGGGTCGCCTGTGCCTTGCCTTGGATGCGACGGCGACCAGCGACGCAGACGGCGTGATCGACACGCTATGGCAGATCGATGCCGACCCGCAATTTGCCGCGGATAATGGCCGCTTTCTTGGTTATGCCGGGCATGTACAGCCGCTGCCACGCGGGCAGGCAGATGCCGGCGCGGGTCCGGAGAAGGCGGCGGGCGCAGAGCAAGCGGGCGAGGCCTCTGCGCCCACACCCATGGCCGATTCGATGCGGCAGCTGGTTCACGAATTGCGCTCCCCGCTCAATGCCATCAGCGGCTTCGCGCAGCTTATTACCGGCCAGTATTTCGGACCGGTCGGCCAGACTTACCGGCGGCTGGCTGAGCAGATATTGAGTGATTCGGCGCATTTGACAAATGCCTTTGAGGATATCGAAATCGCCGCCTTGCTCGATTCGGGCCGCATGGCTGTGGTGACGGGACGGAGTGATTTGCGCGAAAGCGTTTCAAGAATATGCCCGCTGGTCGCGCGGCCCGCCTTGTCTGGCGACGAGGCCGTTGTTGCTGTCGACGCGCGCGAACTTGACCGGATCGTCCGCAAGTTTTTTGAGGCGATTGCGCTGTCCACACCGTCCGGAACGCAGCGCATGCTTACGTCAGAAACTGTGGTGATTGAGCGCACCGACAGCGGCACAGCGTTGCTGCGGGCCGCGCGGGTCGCGCGGATCGGCCAAGTCGTCCCTTCAGCCGAGAGTGGCGTCATTGCCCAGGACGCGCAGCAGATGCTCGGCCCCGATTTCACGCTTCGCCTCGTCGATCAGATGGCGCAGTTATACGGCGGCAATTTAACCGTTGAAGAAAATCAATATATTCTCAACCTGCCGCTGCTAAACCATGCCATGAATCGGGTTGATGCCGCTGGCTGACCCGCATGTTTGGGGCAAAATGCAACAGAGTATTCCATTCGACAGCGCCTTTGGCACGCGCTTTTCGGTGTCGGTTGATACTGAGGAGGAGTTCGACTGGGCTGGGACTTTAGCACGCGGTGCCCACAGCACAGTGTCCGCAAGCGCGCTCGGCGAAGGGCAAAGTTTTTTCCACGCGGCGGGCGTAACACCGCTCTACTACACCGACTATCCGATTGCGATGTGCGATGCGGCGGTCGATGCACTGGGTCCGGCGGTTGCGAGTGGTGCGGCGGATATTGGCGCCCATCTTCACCCGTGGGTGACGCCGCCGTTCACCGAGAAGGTCAATCGCTATAACAGTTATGCCGGCAATCTGGACGCGAGCACCGAGCGCGCCAAAATCTGTGCGGTGCGCGATGTGATCCGACAGCGGTTTGGTATTACACCCGTAGCTTACCGCGCCGGGCGCTATGGCGTAGGACAAAACACCCACGCGATATTGATCGAGCAGGGGTTTCGCGTCGATAGCTCGCTGCGCCCGCTGTTCGATTACCGCGACGATGGCGGGCCTGATTTCAGGCGAACAACCGTTCATGCGCATTGGGTCGATGCTGGGAAAAAATTGATCGAATTACCGCTGAGTGCAAACTATCTCGGCTGGGGTGGCGGAATGAAACCCTTTGTATTCGATCGGCTTCGGGCAAGCGGAACATTGCGCGCCATCGCCGCGCGCATGCGGCTGGTCGAACGCGTCCCGCTCACCCCAGAAGGAACGCCGATCGCGCGGGCTTGCGCCATGATTGACCATGCGCTGGACCATGGGGTGCGGTTGCTTTCGCTGTCGTTTCATTCGCCTTCGCTCGCCCCTGGTTACACACCCTATGTGCGTGACACGGGCGATTTGGCTGCGTTTTATGGCTGGTTTGATGCGGTTTTCAATCACTTGGCGCGGCGCGGGGTGGCCAATGCGCGGCTTGACGATATTATTGCTGCTTCGGATCGTGCCGGGTAGCAAAGCAGCGCTTGCCAGTCGCGCCATTGCTCCGCTATCGCGCGAGGCGAGGCAGGTGGGGCCTGTAGCTCAGTTGGTTAGAGCTGGCCGCTCATAACGGCTAGGTCGGGGGTTCGAGTCCCTCCGGGCCCACCATTTTCTTGAGGGGAGTCGCATGACAGCTTATCCGCGCTCCTGGTTGTTCATCCCCGGGGACAGCGAAAAGAAGCTGGGCAAAATTGCCGATTGCGGTGCCGATGCGGTGATCATCGACCTGGAGGACAGCGTTGGCGCGGCAAACAAAAACACCGCGCGCGCCACCACCGTATCCTATTTGGAACAGCATGGCGCATCATCGACAACACAGCTCTGGGTGCGGATCAACGCGCTCGACAGCGATTGGTGCGCAGCGGACATAGCTGCCGTGGTCCCGCATGGGCCGGCGGGGGTGGTGCTGCCTAAGGCCGAGGGGCCGGGCGATGTCGCACGGCTTTCCGCGCTGCTTGATGCAGCGGGAGACGGGGCGGGGGAGGGTGCAGCGGCGATCCGCATCCACGCCATCGCCACCGAAACGGCGCGCGCGGTGCTGAAACTGCCTGAGTTTGCCGATGGAGTGTCGCCACGCCTGAGCGCATTGAGCTGGGGCGCCGAAGATTTGGCCAGCGCCATCGGGGCGAGCGCCAATCGCAGCGCGGATGGGGCGTTCCTTGGCGTCTTTCAGCATGTCCGGCATCAGGCGCTGCTCGCGGCACATGCAGCAGGCGTGCAGGCGGTCGAGACGCTCCACGCCGATTTCCGCGACGATGCGGGGCTGCGTCTATCGAGCGTAGCTGCGCGCGTCATCGGTTTCACTGGGCGGCTCGCCATCCACCCGGCGCAGGTGCCGATCATCAACGCCGCTTTTTTACCAAGCGATGCCGAGGTCGAATGGGCGCAGCGGATCGTCACTGCCTTTGCGGCGGCGGGGGATGTTGGCACCATTGGTCTTGATGGCAAGATGATCGACCGACCGCATTTATTGCAATCCCAAGCGCTATTAGGGCGTTGGAAAGAATATCGACAATATAGCCATTGCCAGTAGGCGCAGCCTGCCTTAGAGGCTCGCCCGTCGGGGAGTGGCGCAGCCTGGTAGCGCATCTGTTTTGGGAACAGAGGGTCGCAGGTTCGAATCCTGTCTCCCCGACCATTTTTCACGTATAAAAATCATGCGGGGCATGATTTTAGCGAAAAATCCCAAGCCGCAGGCGCGGGAGGGGTTCAACGCAACCGGCATGACGAATTTCAAAAATCCCGTAGCGCAAGCGAAGGGATACCTTAACGCCCTATCTTCGGCGCTCGCTTGACCCCATAGAATGACGGCCCGCCTCTCGCGAACGAGGGGCAGGCCGTATCCATCCTCAGAGTCAGAACCTGAACGTCGCTGCCACCCCATATGTGCGCGGCTCGCTCGCCTGCACGCGGTTGGCGGTGCTGCCGGGGAACACGGTGTTGTTCAGGCCCAGCGCGGCCCCAAGCGGCTGATATACCGAAAGCGGACGATAGTGCGCATTCGCCAGGTTGCGACCGAACAGCGACACCGACCAGCGATCATCGGGGCCGTTGAGGCTCAACCGAGCGCCCAGCAGCGCATAGCCATCGGCCAGAGACTGCGGGTTGGCATCGTTGACCGTGCCGACGAACTGGTCCGAGACGAACGAGACATTGCCACTCGCCGCCCAGTTTAGTCCGCTGGAGCCGATATCGCCCGACCAGTCCACCGCAACATTGCCGACCCATTGGGGCGAGAAGCTGTTGGGCTTGCCAGTGAGATCTTGTGTGCCGGGCAGGCCGGGCAGGTTGGAGGCAGTCGTGAAGGATGTAAATTGTGAATCCAGATACGCCAGCGATCCGGTCACCGAGAAATTGCGTGCCGGTGCCATGGTGAGGTCAAGCTCGAACCCCTGCTGCCTGAGGCTGCCTGCATTGCGGACGATGAAGCTGACGCCATCGAATGCGCGATCCTGGAAACCCGCAATATCCATGCGGTACAGCGTCAGATTCGCCCTCAGCGCGCGGTCAAGCCACCGCGATTTGATGCCAAATTCATAGTTATTGACGGTTTCTCGGTCGAACAGACGTTTAGTCGAAACAAGGTTGCCGCTGCCGTTGAATGTGGACAGCGACGGCGTGCCGCCGCCCGAATTATAACCCGATGATTTATAGCCGGTCGAATGGTTGGCAAAAATCATAATATCGTCATTTGGCTCGTAATTGAGGCTGACGCGGTAGGTGAAGCGGCTTTCGCTGATGCCCGGATAGGTGAGCACCTCTGGCGCGCGGAGCGTCTGGGTGAACGGGCTAGATGCCTGTGCGTAGGTTCCGCGTTTCTTGTCGCTGGTCCAGCGGCCGCCAAGCGTCAAAGTGAACTGATCAGAAAAATGGATATTCCCCTGCCCATAAGCCGCAATGCTGCGGACATTCTGGAACACATCCTGATCGGTCGCGCCAATGCCGCCCGTTGCCGTGTAATAATTCCCACAGGCTGTGCGACCAGGGCCCGCCGGCACCAGGACATTGCAGAAAGAACTGCCGAGGTTGAGTATTTCACTCAGTGCGAAATCTTCTGCAAAATAATAAATGCCCGCGACCATATCGAACCTGCCGTTCATCCATTCGCGCTCGGGCGAAATGAATTGCAGTTCGTGGTTGTGACTTTCCGAATCGAACAGGCTGCGGCGGTTGGCCAGCGAGACGGGGAAGAAAATGATGTCGCCATCGAGCTGGTCATTTTCCCACACGCGGTAACTGTTGATCAGTCTGAGCGTCGATCCGCCGACATCGAGCGATGCGGTGCTCGACACGCCCCAGTTCCTGTCAACCAATCCGCTCGCCATGAACTGGTTCATCTGGCGGTCGTTGAGATTGGTATCGGGGCCGCCAGCAAAGGCTGCCTGAAGAAAGGCGAGCCGCGCCGGGCTGACAGAGTCAGCGTCGAAATCGAAATTGGCGACGCCATCGCCCTTCATTTCGGTGTAATCTGCGCGCACAATCCACTCGACATTGCCCAGATCGGCCCTGATCGTGCCTCGGAACGCAAAGTCATCGGAACCGCCATAGGTCCTTCCGTCGAGCCGATTTTCCCAGGGGCCATCATACCATTGGCCCATACCGGCAAGGCGCACGGCGATATTTTCAGACAGAGGGACATTGACATGACCCGACAGTTTGTAACGATTGAATGACCCATATTCTCCGGTAACTGCGCCGGAAAATTCGTCGCGCGGAAGCGCACTGCGCAGCGAGAGCGCACCGACGCTGGCGTTGCGTCCGAACAATGTGCCTTGCGGGCCGCGAAGCACCTCGACACCATCAATGTCGAGGAACGCACCCAACACCGAACCCGAACGCGGCACATATACGCCATCGAGGAACACCGCGACGCTCGGCTCGATCAATGTGTTGGCAAGCGAGCCGACACCGCGAACGCCGATACGCGTCGATCCGGTGTTCGACGAGCGCACGGTCTGGAAATTTGTGGCTACCCTGCCCAGGTCGAGTAAGTTCGTTACATTTGCTCTGATCAGCGTTTCCTCGTTGAACGCTGCGATGGAAATTGGAACGTTCTGGACATTTTCAGCCCGTTTCTGTGCGGTGACGATGATTTCGCCGCTGGTGTCGGCCTCGTCAGGGTCTTCGCTTTCCTGGGCAAGGGCTGGCTGTGCTGCGCACATGGCCAGCGCCAACGCAAAATGGCTCGCACGAACGTGCGGTTGACGGATTGTCATGATGATCTCCTCCCTATATTTATGGATGCGGTGTTAGGCACTCCCGCAAATGCCATTTCACATTTGATGACAGTAATTTCACATTCGGTGTCACAGCGGGGCAAATTTGAGGATGAGCAGCACAAGCATTGCGAGAAACAGCGTCTCCGCAAACATCAACAGCACCGGCTTGATCCCCAGCCGGGCGATCTCGCCAAGGCGGGTTTTGATCCCGATCGCGGCAATCGCGGCGATCAGGCACCCGCGCGACACTAGGTCGCCCGCCGCAACAACCGGGCGGGGCAGGATGTTGACGCTGTTGACGATCATCAAAACGACAAAAGCGACGACGAACCATGGCAACAGCGGCGGGCGCTGCGCATCGGGCGCGGCTTGACTGCGCGTGACCTGCCCCGCGACCAGAATGACTGGCAGCAACATCGCAACCCGCAGCAGCTTGACGATAGTAGCCGTGTCCCCCGCGTCCGGAGAAATCGCATAGCCGGCCCCCACCACCTGCGCGACATCGTGGATGGTTGCGCCGATGAACATGCCGGCCTGGTGATCATTCAGCCCGGTCCAGCGCGCGACCAGCGGATAGGCGATCATCGCCAGCGTAGAGAGCACGGAAACGCCGATCACGGTGAACAGCGTGGCCTGTTCTTTCTTTTCGTGCGCGGGCAGGGTTGCGGCCAGCGCCATCGCCGCCGATGCGCCGCAAATTGCGGTTGCCCCGCCCGAGAGCAAGCCGAACAGCGGGTTGAATCCCATCGCGCGCGCCAAAAGGACCGAGACGCCGATCGTCAGCGTGACGACCCCGACGACCATGGCGACCGGCATCCAGCCCAGCGCCATCACCTGTTCCCATCCGATCCTGAGGCCCAGCAAGGCGACACCGATGCGGAGCAAGGTTGTGGAGGCGAAATCGATCCCGGGCTTGCTGCGCGGCGCTTCTGTCAGGAAGTTTACCGTCATTCCGAGCAGCAAGGCATAGAGCATGACCGGCGCGGTATAATGTTCGGACAGGAAGTTGGCGGCTGCTGCGACAATCAGAGCGGCGATCACCCCCGGTCCGATAGTCTGCGCCCGAGAAACCAGGCTGTTCATTGCGGTTGCGCACCATGCGCGCCAGCAAGCCGCGCCAGATCGGTCAGATAGCTTTGCCGCGCCATGGCAAATACGCCAGCCGCCAACAGCCCGACAAGCGGCAGCATCTGGAATGCGGTGTGAAGGCTGAACTTGTCCGCCATCCAGCCGGTGATGATCGGGCCGGGGGCAAGCCCGATCAGATTATTAGCCAGCGTCAGCGTGGCAAAGGCGGTGCCGTGGATCGCAACCGGCGTCAGATTGGCGACCATCGCGCCTGCCGGGCCGGTCGTGCCCGCTACCAGAAACATCGCCGCAGCCAACAACACCAGTTGCGCCGCGCCGGGTGCGCACAGCATCGCAGCCGAGAGCGCCAGCGACGCGCCAATACAATATGCTATCGCGAGCAGTATTTTGCGATCCGGACGGCTGCGCGCGACGCGGTCGCTCGCCATCCCGCACAGGATCATCCCCGCCCCGCAGGCGAGGAACAACAGCGCCGACATCCGCCCCGCCTGTGCCACCGACATCGCGTGGTAACGCCCCAGAAAGGTGGGCAGCCACGCGGGAAGCGCCGCCGCGCTGAATAGTTGCAACCCGCTGCCCAGATAAGCGAGCCTGACCGAGCGGCTAGCGAACAGCGATGTGAGCGGGGGTCGTGCAGGGGCTTTGCTGGTGGCATCGCTTGCTTTGGAAGCACCGGCAACCCTGCTTTCCCTGACGACAATCGGAAACAGGATCGCCAGAACCAGTCCAGCGATACCGATGGCCATGAAGGCCGCGCGCCAGCCATATGTTCCGGCGATTTCACCGCCAATGGCAACGCCCAGCACCTGACCGAACAGCCCGCCCGCCATGAACGCGGCAGACAAGGTCGCGCGCATCCGGCTCGGGAATACGCTGATGACAAGCGCAATACCGACGCTGCCATAGGCGGCTTCACCAACCCCCACCAGCATCCGGCCGACCAGCATCTGCGGATAATTTGCCGCCGCCGCGCACAGCAGGGTCGCCGCGCTCCACAGCGCCGCCATCAGCGTCAGGCTCTTCACCCGGCCCCAGCGATCCGCGAGCAGCGACAGCGGAAAGGTCAACAGACCAACCATCAACGCCACCACGCCCGACAGCCAGCCAAGCTGCGCGTCGCTCAGCGCCCATTGCGCCTTGAGCAGCGGGAATACGGCGTTCAATACCTGCCGCGCCATATAGTCCGAAATCAGCAGCCCGAAGGCCAGCGCGAACACCAGCCAGCCATAGGCGCTTGCCGCAACCGGGCCGTCCGCTTTGCCATCACTCGTGGGGATTGGCCCTGCCATCATGTCTCTCCCCGCTGCGCTGCCTTTCTGGCTGCTTTCTTATCACTGTATTTGTTGGGTCAGACCCTCGATCAACGCCAGCGCTTGCGGCCATTCCCCGTAACCGGATGGCGGGTTGAGGTGGCCGACCTCGCCGGCGTCGTAAAGCTGTGCCGCCCACGCCTGCGCCAGTTCGGCGACCTTGTCGAATCCGGCGAGCGGATCGTTGCGGCTGGCGACCACCAGCGCCGGAAACGACAGTCGGCTGCGCGCAATCGGGAGCCAACCATTCGCAGACAAGTCCTCCTGTGTGGGATAGCCCGGCGGCAGCAGGTTCTCGACATCGGCGGGGGTGGCGAGCAGCGCCCCTCGAATCGCTCTGGTCGGCTTTTCCGCCCACTTCGCCACCATCAGGCACCCGGCTGAGTGCGCTGCGATCACCACCTCGCCCGCGATAGCATGGAGCGCGGCATCGAGCGCCGCGACCCGCGCCGCGAGACTGAGGCGATCTTCGCTCAGCGGCTCGACCGTCCCCGAACCGGGAATCGCGCGGGCCGCATGGGTCTGCCAGTGGTCCTCGACATGGTCGCGCAATCCCGGAACGAACAGGACGGTTGCGTTCACGCGACCTCGCGCAGCGTGGCGGCGGCCCGCTTGACATAGGGTTCGGGCAGCCAACCGTTCTGCTGAAGCGTTTCTTCGACGCTCGAGTAGAATGTGCCGATCTGGTAGATCGCCTTGGCCTCTTTGCCGCTGGCAATCGGGCGCCACAGTTCTTCGGAAATCCGCACCGCCTTTTCGATCTGCTGGACCGAGGTGGCGCGTTCGCCCTTGCGGCCCCACAAATTGTCTTCCTGGCCAACGCGGACGTGCACGCCCATCGCGATGCCCATGGTGATCAGCGGATACATCGAGCGCATCAGCCCTTCGACCGTGCACACCGCGTTTTGCGGCAAACGGTTGATGAACTCCATCAGGTTGCGCGGGTTGGGACCATCGTGGCCGCCGCCGATCGCCACCCAATTGCACACCAGCGGACCCATATAGTGGCCGTTCCTGACCAGCCGCTCGACGGTTTCGAGATCGCGTGCGCAGCCGACCTGAAAGTGGGTCTGGATTCCGCTCGCGGTGAGCCGCTTCATATGCTCCTTCATGAACTTCGGGCCGCCCTCGTAATACATCTCGGTATAGGCCTCGCGGTATTCCGGTTCCCACATCGAGGTGCCCTTGGCGTCTTCCTCGGTGATCAGTTCCATCACGTTCATCTGGTTGGTGTTGACCACCATGGTGACCTGATCGGGCGCGGGCTTAAGGTCGGCGAGCATGTGGCGGGTGTCGTCCGACAGCCATTTGGCGGCATCGCCTTCGGTCTTGGGCGCGAAGCTGATCGAGCCGCCGACCTGCAGCACCATATCGGGCACCGCAGAGCGCAGCCGATCGAGCATCTCGTTGAACTTATCGAGATCCTTTGAGCCGTTGCCGTCGGGCTCACGCACGTGCAGGTGCAGCACGGTCGCCCCGGCGTTGTAGCAATCGACCGCCTTCTGGACCTGCTCAGCCATGGTCACCGGAATGTCGTCCGAATCGCGCGGGAAAAAGCTCGGGGCATAGGGCGCGACCTGGATCACCAGCGGGTCCTGGTTCTCGGGAAGCAGACTTTCGTCAAAGAATTGCATTGGTTTTCTCCTTTGATCAGAACGGCTTGTCGCCAATGATTCCGGCACGCTCCATCTGGCGCACGCAGGAGGGGTAATCCATCACCGCATAATGCTGGGTGCAGCGGTTATCCCAGATCGCGATCGAACCCGGCTGCCAGCGCCAGCGCACCTGATATTCGGGGATCGCCGCGCGGCCGATCAGATATTGCAGCAGCAAGGCCGCGCCGGGCACGGCATCTTGGCCGTAGCGGACGTTTTCGGCGGTGTGATAATTGGTGAAATGGGTGGTAAAGCCGTTGACGAATAGCACTTTTTCGCCAGTTTCAGGATGGGTGCGGACCACCGGATGCTCGGCATCGGGGAACTGGGCCTTGAGCGCGTGGCGCTTGTCGTCGCTCATCCGCGCGCCAAAGCTCGCTTCGATCGAATGCCGGGCCTTGAGCGGCGCAATGGTCTGCTTGATATGGTCCGTCAGGTCGTCATAGGCCTTGGCCATGTTCGCCCACATCGTGTCACCGCCGACCGGCGGGCAGGCGACGCAACGCAGTACCGCACCCATCGGCGGCATGTCGCGCCAGGTCGCATCGCAATGCCAGCTGTTCTCGTAGTGATCGGGCGGCGAATTTTGGTCTTTGTAAATGCGGACCAGCCCCGGGTGATCGGGGTCGCTCCCCACAATCGGATGGTTCTCAAGCGCACCGAAGCGTTCGGCGAAAGCGACGTGATCGGCGCGGGCGATGTCCTGATCGCGCAGGAACAGCACCTTGTGGATCAGCAGCGCGGCGCGGATCGCGCCTAACAGATCGTCGTTGCCCGCCGCCTCGGCGAGGTTCACGCCCGAAAGTTCGGCACCGATATGCGTGGTGAGCTTCTCGACCTTCATCACCCTTGCTCCTTCATATCGCAAACACCGATGAGCCGATCGACTTGCCCGCCTCAAGATCGCGGTGCGCCTGCACGCAATCGTCCAGCGCGTAACGCTGGCCGATCTCAACCTTGACGCGCCCTGAGGACAAATGATCGAACCAGAAGGCGGCCAGATCGGCACGCTCTACCGGATCGGCATAATAATCCGCAAAGGCGGGGCGGGTAAAATAGACCGACCCCTGCATCACCATCTGCATCGCGTCGATCGGCGGGAATGGCCCCGATGCGGTGCCGCAGCCAACCAGCACGCCGCGCCGTTTGAGCGACTTGAGCGACCCTTCGAACGTGTCTTTGCCGACCGAATCGAATACGGTGCCCACCCCCTCGCCGCCGGTCAATTCCTTCACGCGCGCCGCGACATCCTCTTGGCGGTAAAAGATGATCTCGTCGCAGCCCATGGCCTTGACTTTGTCTGCTTTCTCTTGCGTCGAGACCGTGCCGATCACGCGCAGGCCCATCAGCTTGGCCAGTTGCACCGCGAGCAACCCCACGCCGCCCGCCGCTGCGTGGAGCAATATGGTGTCGCCGGGCTTGAGCCAGGGATTGGTCTTTTTCAGCCAATATGTCGCCGAAAGTCCGCGCATGGTCGAAGCCGCCGCCTGTTCGAACGCAACGCTGTCGGGCAGTTTGAACAGGGGTGCGGCGGGCATCACGCGCTCGCTCGAATAAGCACCAAGCGGGCTGCCGTTATAGGCAACCCGGTCACCGCAAGCGACGCTGGTGACGCCTTCGCCAACCGCTTCGACAAAGCCCGCGCCCTCGACCCCAATCCCGCACGGCGGCTGGACCGGATAAAGTCCCGAACGGAAATAGGTATCGGCAAAATTACAGCCAACGGCCAGGTGACGGATGCGCACTTCGCCAGGCCCGGGGGCACCAACCTCGACTGTCTCTACTTTCAGGACCTCAGGGCCACCTGTCTCGTAAAAGCGCACCGCCTTTGCCATGGTCGCAAACTCTCCCCTCAAACGTTTCTCTCTTTCACCTAGATGCAGAACCGCTTGCATTTTTAACATTTCATGACATTCTTTTCACATTAGATGCCAACAGGCACGAGCAAGCGAGGAGTGGAGGCGATGGCAGAGCTGGTGCGCGTTGCCGCCTTGTCGGGATTTTTTCCGACGATGCAGGCGTTCGGCGCTGATCCCGCTCCGTTACTGAAAGAGGCGGGCCTGTCGCCCCGGATGCTCGACAATGCCGAACAGATGATTCCGGCGCGCCCCGCAATGCGCCTGCTCGAACGCGGCGCTGAAGTCACTGGCTGCGCGACATTTGGCCTGCGTATGGCCGAAAGTCGGGGGATTGCCAATCTGGGGGCGACCAGCCTGCTGATTGCCCATCAACCGACGCTGCGCGCCGCGCTCTCTGCACTGGCACTATATCGCAATCGGATCAATTCCACGCTTGTCCTGCTTTTGGATGATTTTGGCGACAGCATCCTCATCCGCGAGGATTTTTCGCTCGATCTGCCCGAAGCATCGAGGCAGGCGTCAGATCTGGCCATTGGTGTTCTCGCGGGCCTCTGCAAAAGCGTGCTGGGGGACGACTGGCATGCGGAATCGGTATGCTTCACGCACGGTGCACCACCTGTCATTGAAATGCCGATCTACAGACGGCTATTCGGGTGCCGGCCCGAGTTCAACTCGGAATTCAACGGAATCATCATCCATCCACGCGATCTTGATCGCCCGAACCAGCGCGCTGACCCGGCGCTTGCCGAACACGCCCGCATGCTGATCGAAACCGTGATGAGCCCCGAACGGCACAGCGTTGCTCAGCAAGTCGAACAATCGATCCTGCTGCTCTTGCCAGCCGGTTTTGCCAATATCCAGATGTGCGGCGATTTGCTCGGCCAGACGGTACGCACGCTACAGCGCAATCTGGATGCCGAAGGCGCGAGCTTCAGTGCGCTACTGAACAAGGCGCGTCTGCAACTGGCGACAAAATATCTTTCCAATCGGCGCAACCGCATCACCGATGTGGCCGAAATGTTGGGGTATCGCTCAATCGGCGCGTTCACACGCTGGTATGTTCAGAGTTTCGGCGAAACCCCCAGCAAGCGCCGCGGGGCCAATCTATAGCTTCGCTTCAGCAGCACATAAGGCAACGGCTTACCTGTCGGCTACTGCCCCTGCTGCCGCTGTCCTGCCTTGCTCAGCGGTGCGGGCCTCAGCCTCTATCCGTGCCAGCTCCGCCGCCGCTTCGCGCTCTGCGGCGACGGCGGCCGCGTCGGCGCGCGCCTCTATCTCTTGGGCGCGTTCTTCCATTTCGGCATCGAGCTTGCTGGCGTCATGGCCCTCCTCGACAGCGTTTGAAGACGAGCAACCCCCCACAATCAACGCCGCCGCGGTCATCATCGAGAGGCGCATGCGCGTCACTCTGCCTCGCCCAGCCGCTCGGGGGCATTGACCAGCACCGCCAGCGTAGCGGCCCAGGCATCGACGCACTGCGCCAACTGCGCAGGGTCGATCTTGTCGAACGTGTCATCGGGGGTGTGGTGCAGGTCAAAATAGCGGGTGCCATCCTGCAGCAAATCGACAAGCGGCAGGCCGTTTGCTGCAATCGCGCCGACATCCGCCCCGCCGGTCGCGGCATCACGCCCGCGCGATATGCCAAGCGGCGCGAGCGCAGCGGAGATCCGGTCCGCCACCCCACTGGCATGGTCGGGCAGGCGAAAATCGGCGCGCCACACGCGGTCAGCGCCAAAATCGGCCTCGAGCGCCACCGCGTGATTATCCGCCGCATGACGCGCGCCATAATCGCGCCCGCCCCACACGCCGACCTCCTCGGCGCCAGCGAACAAGATACGAATGGTGCGACGCGGACGGCCGCTGGCCGCCACCCGAAGCGCGGCATCGGTGATGATCGCGCATCCCGCGGCATCGTCGATCGCGCCAGTCCCCAGATCCCAGCTATCGAGGTGGCAGGCGATCAGAACGATACCCGCTGACGGGTCGCTACCCGGCACTTCAGCGATGACGTTGCCCGATGGTTGTTGGCCGATATCGCGCGGGGTCAGCGTCAGGTGCAGGCGGATCGGCGTGCCGCGCGCCATCATCCGTTCCAGATTGTCGGCATCGGGGTTGGAAATCGCTCCGGCGGGGATGGGCGTCACCCCGGTGGGAAAATTGCTGTTGCCGGTGTGCGGGTTGCGGTGGCTGTCGGTGCCGACCGATCGGATGATGATTGCCGCCGCGCCGCGGGCTGCCGCGCGGCCAGGCCCGGTAAAGCGCACCGGGCCGAATGCGCCATAGGATGAGCCGTCCTGGCTGCGGCGCATCGCGTGGCCGATATAGACGATCTTGCCAGCGATAGCGCTGTCGGGTGCGGCCTCGAACGCGGCGAGCGAGCGGAAACCAACGACATCGCCGTCCAGCCCATCGGGCGGAGTTGCGCCGCTATTGCCAAGCGCGGTGATGGCCAAGACTTGCGGGTGCGGGGCGGTGAGCGTTGCGCGCTCCTCTCCACGCACCCAGGTTGGCATCTGATAGTCCTCAAGCCGCACATTGGCAAAGCCCATGCCGCGCAGCCGTGCCAGTGCCCATGCGCGCGCGCGGCCTTCCGCCTCGGTCCCCGCCTGACGCGGGCCGACTTCGGTGGTCAGGCTTTCGACAAAATCGAGCGCCACCGTGTCGCTATAGGCTTCGTCGCGCGCTGTCGTGAGCGCTTCGGGTGTGATCTGCGCGCTGGCATGCGTGAAAAAGGCGAGGGCGGCCAATGCCGTCAGGGGAAATTTGCTCATCTGGCTAGAGTAGCGAGCGAAATCGCTTATGCCAATGCCCTGTCCTACAGACTTTGCGGCATGGTAAAGTGCTGGCTGTTTCACGGCGTTTTACACTCTCCCGCTATCGGTTGCGCTCTTTGAATTGTTAATCGGCATCACCGATCTGTGCTCCGGATTTAATCCGGAGCGCTGGCAATCATATGCACCACTTATCGGCCGCCGCTCCGAATCACGTGCGGAGCACAAGAGGCAGGTGTATTAAGTTTACACCACACTCGTCGCTTAGTGCTCCGGATTTAGTCCGGAGCGCTGGCAGTCGGATGCAGCACCTGTCGGCCACCGCTCCGGCCTGCGCCGGAGCACAAGAGGGAGGTGTATTAAGTTTACACCACACCCTCTGAGCCCCGCAGGCTGCCGTGTTTTTCCCTATGCCTGTGTGTCAACCATCCTATTGTGATATTTGCTCGCCTTGCCATTCCGCCTCCCCTTCGCTAACCGCCGCGCAATCCTATTCACCCTCAATCGACACCGGAGCAAATCAGCATGGCCGCGCAATATAGTTTTGTAATGAAGGGGATGACCAAGACCTTCCCCGGCGCGAACAAGCCCGTGCTCGACAATATCCATTTGCAATTTTACTCCGACGCCAAGATCGGCATCATCGGCCCTAATGGCTCGGGTAAATCGACGCTGATGAAGATCATGGCGGGTATTGATACCGAGTTTACCGGCGAAGCGTGGCCGGGCGAGAATATCCGTGTCGGCTATTTGTCGCAGGAACCCAGCCTCGACCCGACCAAGACGGTCAAGGAAAATGTCATGGACGGGGTCCGCCCCATCGCCGACATGATGGATCGGTTCAACGCAATCAGCGCGATCATGGGCGATCCGCCCGAAGACTGCGACTTTGATGCGCTGATGGAGGAAATGGGTAATCTTCAGGAAAAAATCGACGCGGTCGATGGCTGGACGCTCGATAACCAACTCGAAATCGCGATGGACGCGCTGCGCTGCCCGCCGGGCGAGCTTGGCGTTGAAAGCCTGTCTGGCGGCGAAAAACGCCGGATCGCGCTGACGCGGCTGCTGCTCGAAAAGCCCGACATCTTGCTGCTCGATGAGCCGACCAACCATTTGGATGCCGAAAGCGTGCAGTGGCTTGAAAAGCATCTGATCGACTATGCTGGCAACGTCATCCTCGTCACCCACGACCGTTATTTCCTCGATAATGTCGTCAAATGGGTGCTCGAATTGGATCGCGGGCGCGGCCTGCCGTTCGAGGGTAATTATTCGGCCTGGCTAGAGACCAAAGCCATTCGCATGGCGCAGGAAGGCCGTGAGGATGAATCGCGGCAAAAGGCGATCAACGACGAATTGCAATGGATCCGCCAATCCCCCAAAGCGCGCCAGACCAAGTCCAAGGCGCGGATCAAGGCGTTTGACGAACTGGTCGAGGCACAGGAAAACCGCACCCCCGGCAAGGCGCAAATCCTTATCCAGACACCCGCGCGACTTGGCGGCAAGGTGATCGAGGCGGTTAATCTGACCAAGGCTTATGGCGACAAGCTCTTGTTCGAAAACCTGACCTTCATGCTGCCCCCCGGCGGCATCGTCGGCGTCATCGGCCCCAACGGCGCGGGCAAGACGACGCTGTTCAAACTCATCACCGGTGCCGAGCAGCCTGACAGCGGTGCCATCGAGATCGGCAGCACCGTCAAGCTCGGCTATGTCGATCAGAGCCGCGATCACCTCGACGCCAACAAAAATGTCTGGGAGGAAATCTCCGACGGGCTCGACATGTTCAAACTGGGTAAGCACGACGTGCCAACCCGCGCTTATGTTGGCGCGTTCAATTTCAAGGGCACCGATCAACAGAAAAAGGTCGGCCAGCTATCGGGCGGCGAGCGCAACCGCGTCCATATGGCCAAGATGCTGAAAGAAGGCGGTAATGTGCTGCTGCTCGATGAACCGACCAACGACCTTGATGTCGAAACGCTGCGCGCGCTCGAAGAAGCGCTGGAGAGTTTCGCGGGCTGTGCGGTGGTCATCAGCCACGACCGCTTCTTCCTCGATCGTCTGGCGACGCACATTTTGGCGTTTGAGGGCGACAGTCATGTCGAATGGTTCGAGGGCAATTTCGAGGCCTATGAGGCCGACAAGATCCGCCGCCTGGGCGACGAGGCCACCCGCCCGCACCGCATGAGCTACAAGAAGTTGACGCGGTAGGGGGTGGTATCTGATTGAATTGCCGTCGTGCTCCGGCGAAGGCCGGAGCGTTGGCGCTTAAGAACCAGACTGTTGCTGAACACCCCACGGCTCCGGCCTTCGCCGGAGCACAGTATTTTATGCTACAGGCGCAAACACCCCGCGTCCCTCGTCAAGCAGGTGCAGCGCGCCGTCGCTGATCGCGAAATAGGCACCGTGCAGTTGCAATGCGCCCTTGCGTTCCTTTGACCTGATGCACGGAAAGGTGCGCAAATTGGCGAGGCTGACACCGACCGCCGCTTGTTCCATCGCGCGAAGGGCAGGGCGGGTGACCTCATCACCATGGGCCGCGATCACCGCGTCGCGTGCCTCGTCGAGCATCGCAATCCATTGCGCAATAAACCCGCCTTCGCCTGGCTCTGCGCCCTGCATCACCCGCGTGAAAGCCGCATTACAGCCACCGCACAGGCCATGACCCAGAACGATGATGTCTTCGACGCCAAGGAACTGCACCGCAAACTCCAGCGCGGCCGACACGCCGTGCTGGCCCGGCGTCGGCTCGAACGGCGGGACCAGCGCCGCGACATTGCGCACCACGAACATTTCACCCGGGTGGGTGTCGAAAACCTGCGCCGGGTCAACGCGGCTGTCGGAGCAGGCGATCACCATCACGCGTGGCTGCTGACCGTCGCGCAGCCGCTGCCAGCGGCCATGTTCCTCGGCATAGCTCGCGGTGCGGAAACGGCGGTAGCCAGCGATCAATGTGTCCAGTCCCTGCATGCTTTTGCCCATGCCGCATCGCATAAGGGGTGGCAAGTCGCCGCATGCCGGACTATGGGAACTGCATGTCCGAAGCCGATCCAATCCTCCAGCCAAAAGATGCGCACTTCGTGCGAATGCGCAAGCCCGACTGGATACGGGTCAAGGCCCCGACCAGCGCTGGCTTTGCCGAGACTCGCCGGTTGATGCGCGAGCTCAATCTCGCCACGGTGTGCGAGGAAGCCGCGTGCCCCAATATTGGCGAATGCTGGAGCAAAAAGCACGCGACGGTGATGATCCTTGGCGACACCTGCACCCGCGCCTGCGCCTTTTGCAATGTCAAAACCGGCATGCCGCGCGCCGTCGACCCGATGGAACCCGAGCATGTTGCCACGGTGGCACAGACGATGGGTCTGTTGCACATCGTCATCACATCGGTCGACCGCGACGATTTACCCGACGGCGGCGCGTCGCAATTTGTGCGGGTTATCGAGGCATTGCGCAAAAATGCGCCCGATACAACGATCGAGATACTGACCCCCGATTTCCGCAACAAGCCCGATAGCGCACTGGCTTCGGTGGTTGCGGCGCGGCCCGATGTGTTCAACCACAACCTCGAAACCGTGCCGCGGCTTTACCCGACCATTCGCCCCGGCGCGCGCTACTATGCGTCGCTCAGGCTGCTGGAAACGGTCAAGCGGCTCGACTCGACGATATTCACCAAATCGGGGCTGATGATGGGACTGGGAGAGGGCCGACAAGAGGTGCATCAGGTGATGGATGACATGCGCAGCGCCGACGTCGATTTCCTGACCATGGGGCAATATCTGCAACCGACCCCGCGCCACGCCAAGGTGGTCGATTTCGTGACCCCGCAAAGCTTTGACGCTTATGCGCAGATCGCGCGGGCCAAGGGGTTCCTTCAGGTTGCATCCTCGCCGCTGACACGATCCAGCTATCATGCTGGCGATGATTTTGAAGCGATGCGTGCTGCGCGCGAAGCCAAGCTGGCGCGCGGCTGAACCAGCGATGCCCCGCCACCACGAGGTTCGCGAATTGCCCTATAGCGCACAGCAGATGTTCGCGCTGGTCGCCGATGTCGCGCGCTACGGCGAGTTTTTACCGTGGGTCGTAGGCGTGCGTGTCCGTTCGGACAGCGCAGTCGAAATGGTCGCCGATGTCATTGTCGGGTTCAAGGGGTTGCGCGAGCATTTTACTTCGCGCGTCCATAAGGTCCAGCCCAGCCATATCCACGTCGATTATCTCGATGGGCCGTTGCGGCATCTCAGTAACGAATGGCGTTTTCACGTGCTTCCGGGTGGGAGGCAGGAGCACTGCACCGTCGATTTCACCGTCGATTTCGCCTTCCGCTCCAGCCTGTTTGAACGGTTGGCGGGACAGATGTTCGACAAGGCTTTGCGGCGGATGATCACCGCGTTCGAGGACCGCGCGGCCGCGCTTTATGGTAACAACAGTTCGAGCGCGAACAGCGTCGCCTGAGCGCGGATTTCGGCGCGACTGAGGCTGGGATCAAAATGATGCTGCTCACCGAACGCTTGTTCAAAACTTTGCCCGCGTAGAACCCGTGAAAACACTACTGTGCCAACCGGCTTTTGCGGCGAGCCACCAGACGGACCAGCGATGCCCGACACCGCCACCGCGATGTCTGCGCCGCTCCGCTCCAGCGCGCCGGCCGCCATCGCCCAGGCGCAGGCGATTGATACCGCGCCGAATGTGTCGATAATCTCGCGGCTCACCCCCAACAGATTGTGCTTTGCCTCGTTCGAATAGGTAACGAAACCCGCCGAGAAAACCGCGCTGCTACCCGCGATGTCGGTCAATGCCGCCGCGACCATCCCGCCGGTGCAGCTTTCTGCGAGCGCAATGGTGCGGCCAGTCGCAATGTTTTCGGCGATGACCCGCGCAGCCAAATTCTCTGTCGGGTCTGTTGCTGTTTGATCTTGCGACGCGGTCATGGCTGTTTCTCTCCGGCTGGAACCATCGCCGTGACCACGGCTTGCGCCGCTATCCCTTCGCCGCGACCCGTGAAGCCGAGCCGTTCGGTGGTGCTCGCTTTGACACTCACCTGCGCCACCGACAATTTGAGCAAGTCCGCGATGCGTGTGCGCATGGCATCGCGGTGCGGGTCGATTTTGGGTTGTTCGCAGATGATCGTGCAATCGACATGGCTGATGGATCCGCCGCGCTGTGTCGCCAGTTTTGCCGCATGGATGAGAAATTGATCCGATGACGCGCCGCGCCACCGCTGGTCGGAAGGCGGAAAGTGTGTTCCGATATCGCCATCGGCTATCGTCCCCAACAACGCATCGGTGATCGCGTGAAGCAAAACATCGGCATCGCTATGCCCGTCGAGCGCGCAATCATGGTCAATACGCACGCCGCCTAGCCATATTCCGTCGCCCGCCACCAACCGGTGCACATCATAGCCCATGCCCACCACAACACGTCGTTCCTGCCGAGCCATCAACAGCGTCTCCATTTCCAGTAAATCTTCGGCGTGGGTGATTTTATTCAGTTGGTTCGAACCGGCAACTATCTTCACTATTCCACCATTGGCCCGCACCATCTGCGCGTCGTCGCTGGCGGCCGCGCCGCTCCATTGGGCATGCGCGGCCTTTATGGCAATAAGCCTAAATGCCTGCGGGGTCTGGACTCTGACCAACCCATCGCGCGCCGTCACATCGCCCAACAGTTCACCGCCCTGTGCCAGCGTATCGGCGAGCGCGATAGCAGGCACGGTGCCCGCGATGTTGGCATCGTCAAATGGCACAAGCAAGGCGTCGATAACTTCGTGGGTGACCCCAGGCCGCGCGGCATCATGGATCAGCACAATGCCATCGGATCCACCAAGTTTCACCACCGTATCCAGCCCAGCGACGACCGATTGCTGACGCGTCACACCGCCGGTTGCCCAGTGGACCGCGCGGCCAGCGAGGGTGGCATTGGCGCGGTCATCATCGGCTGGCTTTACGACAATGACGGCGCGGCACGCCGGATGCGCAAGGAACGTATCGACGCTCCACGCCAGCATGCTTTTGCCAGCCAGCGGCATATATTGTTTGGGCAGGCCATAGCCAGCGCGCAGACCCTGTCCGCCGGCAACGACGATGGCATGAAATGGGTGGCGATGCGGCATGATTCGGTACTAATCCACTATCGCAACGTGCCGATAAGGTCGCAAAGATCACGCATGTTCGCAGAGAAATTGCGACGAAGCGAGCGGATATTTGCCTGAGCGTGTCGAGCGGGGCGAGGGCGAACTCTTTGCATATGCGCGTCTATACCATGGCTGAGTGTTCGCAGGACAGTGGCAATTTCCTAGCTATCTGCCTGATTTTCTGGCATGCGGCGCTCCATGCCTGCCAACACAACCAAAATGCCAATCGCAAAACCGCGCCTTGCCCCGCTGATGATCGGAAAGATAACAATCGACACGCCTGTGATATTGGCACCGATGACCGGCGTCACCGATATGCCATTTCGTGTGATGGTGCGGCGCTATGGCAGCGGGCTGAATGTGACCGAGATGATCGCCAGCCCGGCGATGATAAGACAAACGCGGCAAAGTTTGCAGAAATCGGCGTGGGATGTTTCCGAAGAGCCGGTGTCGATGCAACTGGCTGGCTGCAACCCCGCTGAAATGGCCGAAGCCGCGAAGTTGAACGAGGACCGTGGCGCGGCGATGATCGACATCAATATGGGTTGCCCGGTCAAAAAAATCGTCAATGGCGATGCGGGGTCGGCGCTGATGCGCGATCTGCCGCTGGCGGCGTCGCTCATCGAAGCGACGGTCAAGGCGGTCAGCGTTCCCGTCACCGTCAAAATGCGGATGGGGTGGGACCATGGCAGCCTGAATGCTCCCGAACTGGCGCATATTGCCGAGGACCTGGGCGCAAAGCTGGTGACGGTGCATGGGCGCACGCGGTGCCAGATGTATGGCGGTAACGCCGATTGGTCGTTCGTCGCCAAGGTGAAACAGGCGGTGTCGGTGCCGGTAATTGTCAACGGCGATATTTGTTCGGTCGAGGACGCGCGTACCGCGCTTGACCAGAGCGGTGCCGACGGCGTGATGGTGGGCAGGGGCGCTTATGGGCGGCCTTGGCTGATTGGCCAGATCATGCAGGCGCTACAATATGATAGTCAAGTTCCCGACCCCGATATCGTCGAGCAATATGCGCTGATTACCGAACATTATCGCGCGATGATCGATCATTATGGCGCGGCCACCGCTGTGCCGATCGCGCGCAAGCATATTGGCTGGTATACGCGCGGCCTCCATGGATCGGCCGAGTTTCGTAATCGGGTCAACCAGATGAGCGACGCGGCGCAGGTTCTGGATGCGCTGGCGCGCTTTTACGAGCCCTTTTTGACGCGGGCCGCCGCGTGACACAGCGCTCAACGCATCGTGTCAAACGCAGCGCGGCACCACGCTCCGCAGAGTCAATCGCCGCGCCAAAAACGCTGCCGGCCTCTATAGCGCCCTTATTGAACACGCTCCCCGTCGCGATTGTCATCATCGGTGCGGCGGGTGAGATTGTTGGGGTGAATCACGCGGCCGAATTACTGTTCAACCGTAGTAGCGCCGCTTTGTGCGGCCTGCCAGCGCTGGACAGTTTCGGTTGGCTTAGCGACATTGGCTTTGCGGCACTCATGCTCGAACCCAGTAAGAGCTTATCCGCCTATACCGTTGATTTAAGCTCCTTTCATGCAGAGTGCCCGGTTGCCGACATTGTGATTGGCCAGGCCAGCCCGCCGACTGGACAGCGCACTTTATGTATCCACGCCATCCCCGCTTCGGGTCGCGGTTTCTATCGGCGGCAGGGTGCAGCAGCGCGCTCCGCAAGCGCGGCGGCGGCAATGCTGGCGCACGAGATCAAGAATCCGCTATCGGGAATCAAGGGCGCGGCACAATTGCTCGGCAAGGGCGCGCACGGGGCCGACTCGGCGACTCTCGCGCAACTCATTGTCGGGGAAGTTGACCGGATCGCTAGTTTGATCGATTCGATGCAGAGCTTTACGCGCGATGCCAAACCCGTCTGCACGACACTCAACATCTATCCGTCATTGACACAGGCGCGCGACATTGCGGCGCAGGGGTTTGCGCAGCATTTCCGGATCAGCGAGACGTTCGACCCGTCGCTGCCACCCGTGTCGGCTAATCATGACGCGCTGGTTCAGATATTACTCAACCTGCTCAAAAATGCTGCCGAGGCGGCCATGCCCAACGCCGCACCGCACATCCGCCTGACCACGGCCTATCGCCACGGCCTGTCGCGCACCCACGGCGATGCCGGCGGTTCAGCGGCTTTGCCAATCGAGATTGCAATCGGAGACAACGGCGCGGGCATAGACGAAGGCGTCGCCGATTCGCTGTTTGATCCTTTTGTCACCAGCAAGGCGGATGGGCAGGGACTTGGCCTCGCGCTGGTGGAGAAGCTCATGCGCGACATGGGCGGATTTGTTCATCACGAACGGCACGATGGCTGGACATGGTTTCGCCTCAACCTGCCGCTGGCTGGTGATGTGCTCACCGACATGTCATCGACGGAGCGTAATTCATGAAACACGCACGGATATTGCTGGTCGAGGATGATGCGGCGATCACCACAGTGATCCGCGTCGCGTTGGAAGGTGAGGGCGCGCAGCTGGACGCAGTCTCGACCCTTGCGATGCGCGACCGCAAGCTTGCCGCGAACCGCTATGATGCGATCATCACCGATGTCATGTTGCCCGATGGCAACGGGTTGAATCATCTGGCCGATATTGTCACGGGTGAGGATGGCGTGACGCCGGTTATCGTGCTGTCGGCGCAAAACACGCTCGACACGGCGGTGCGCGCCGAGGCCGAGGGTGCCTTTGATTATCTGCCCAAACCCTTCGATCTCGATGAACTGATTGCCGCATTGCGTGCAGCGGTCAATCGTCTAGCCAGTAATCCACAGGCCGTCAGCCCGCGCAGCGGCGGTGCTGGTGGAGCGATGCCGATTGTCGGCCGAGCAGAGGCGATGCAGCGCGTGTACCGGACTTTGGCGCGGGTTGCGCCGACCGATTTGTCGGTTCTCATCCTCGGTGAATCTGGCACTGGCAAAGAACTTGTTGCCGAGGCCATTCATGACAGCAGCGCCCGCAAAGCCGCGCCCTTTGTCGCAATCAATATGGCAGCGATCCCGCGTGAGCTCATCGAATCCGAACTGTTTGGGCACGTAAAGGGGGCATTTACCGGGGCGCACGCAAAGTCCATCGGCCGTTTTGAACAAGCGGTTGGCGGCACGCTATTTCTAGACGAAATTGGTGATATGCCATTTGAGGCGCAGACGCGGCTATTGCGGGTACTGCAGTCTGGCGAATATTCGCCGGTCGGTTCAGCGCATGGCAGAAAGGCCAATGTGCGGATCATAGCCGCCACCAATCAGGACCTCGGCGCGTTGGTGGCGACGGGTCGTTTTCGCGAGGATTTGTTTTACCGATTGAATGTCATCCCGATCCACCTGCCTGCGCTACGGCACCGCACGAGCGACATCGGCCTGCTGGCGCGGCATTTCATCGAACAGGGAGAGGCGATGGGCTTGCCGGCAAAATCGCTGTCAACCGATGCGTTAATGCGGCTGACGGCTTATTCGTGGCCCGGCAATGTGCGCGAACTGTCCAACGTGATGCACCGCCTAGCTTTGCTGACAAGGGATCGCGAAATCAAGGCTGCGGATGTTGATCGCCTGCTGAGTGGCGGCATGGGCACTGCGAATTTTGGCGACACTGACACCCCCGGGACCGAGCCGCGGCATGCCGACGCCGACGCTGTTCTGGTTGGTGCGGTTCGTGTCTGGCTGGACAGCGATAATGCCGCACGTGCGATGGCGCAGGGAACGCTCTATCGCGAACTCATCTCGCGCGTCGAGCAGGAGCTGTTCGACGCTGTATTGACACAAACCGCGGACAATCAGATCAAGGCCGCCGCGGTGCTGGGGATTAACCGCAACACCTTGCGGATCAAGCGCAGGCATTAAGCCAAATTGCTGCACGCTTTGCGCTGAATCGAGCGACCATCGCGACAGATCGTGCTTTCCTTGCAACAGTATTGATGCAATAAAGCCACAATGACTCACGCCGAGCACGTTGCCGCAGCGGATGAAGGGCAGCCAACCGAGAGCATCGGCGCGGCGAGCGCTGCTGCTGGCGTTGAGGCGCTGCGTGCCCGCATGGACGAAGCCAGACGGTGGCTGACCCCCTATCTCGAACATATGACGCTGCTGGCGTTGATTCTGATCGGTGTTGCCACTGCGCTGACGCTCCCCACGCTCGGCAAGGACGGCCTGCTTTCACCCGCGGCTGTTTCGTCCCTGCTCGTTCTCAATCTGCTGCCCGCCATGGCCTTGCTGGTGCTGATCGGCCGCCGTTTTGCCAGGCGCCGGATCGGTCGGACGGGCGGGGGTGAGGCGCGGTTGCACACGCGCCTCGTGGCGCTGTTTTCGCTGATCGCTGCGATCCCGACGGTGCTGGTGGTGATCTTTGCTTCCTTTCTGTTCCAAACCGGCATGGATTTCTGGTTTTCCGATCGTTCGCGCGGGATGTTCGAGAGCGCCGTCGCTGTGGCGCAAAATTATTTCGACAATGAAAAGCGCAGCGTCGGCGCTGATACGATGGCGATCGCCACCGATTTGCGATCCGAAATGAACCGCAGTGCTGTTGACAGCGATGCGTTCAACGAGTTTTACCTCCAGCAGGTCGTGGTACGCGAGTTGAGCGAATCAGCGATCATCCAGATCGGCCGTGACGGTATCGCGCGCACGGCAGCGCTGATCGATCCCAATAATCGGCCGGCCGCATCACGTATTACCCCGACCGTGTTGCAGCAGTTGCAATCTGGCGAGACGCTGGTCACGCAGGTCACGGATGATGGGGTCGAAGCCGTGGTGCCGCTTATTCCGCAGCGTCAGATATATCTTTATGCAGCGCGCGGGGCATCGATCAATGGCGAGGAAAATATCCGTAGCGCCCGCGCCATTTTCGCCGATTTCAATGCCCTGCTCGAACGATCACGCGAATTGCAGTTTCAATTCATTATTGCGCTCTATCTGGGTGCTCTGCTCCTCATCGGTCTCGCCATTTTTGTGGCGCTACTGGTTGCCGATCGTATCGTCCGCCCGATCGACGAACTGGTCAACGCGGCCGGGCGCGTTTCCGCAGGCGATCTTGAAACGCGCGTGAAAATCAGCGTCGGCAGGGAGGATGAGATCGCCGTCCTCGGCACTGCGTTTAACCTGATGACCGAACGCCTGAGTGAACAGACGCGCGCATTATTATTCGCCAATGCCCAGCTCGATAACCGCCGCGCCTTTACTGAAGCTGTGCTGTCCGCTGTGGCATCGGGGGTCATTTCTTTGGGTGCGGACAAAAAAATCGCGCTGGTCAACGAAGCCGCTGCCGACATGCTGCGGCTGGATGGGCGCGACATTATCGGCAGCATGCTGGGCAGCGTGGCGAGCGAGCTGGATATCTGGGTGGCGCAGGGCGGGCAATCGCCGATATTGTCGATCACCATATCCGGCGATCAGCGAACCTGGGCCGCCAAGATGGCACAGGATGAACGTGGCATCGTCATCACTTTCGAAGATATAACGCAGCAATTATTCGATCAACGCCGTGCCGCATGGTCGGACGTGGCGCGACGTATAGCGCATGAAATCAAGAACCCGCTTACGCCCATCCAGCTGGCCGCCGAGCGGCTGCAGCGTCGCTTTGGCGAGCGGCAGGGCGACGAGGACGGGGTGTTTCGCCGTCTGACTTCGACCATCGTTCGCCAGGTCGGCGACATCCGCCGGATGGTGGACGAGTTTTCCAGCTTTGCGCGGATGCCCAAACCGATCTTCAGACTGGAAAATATCGGTGAGGTACTTCGTCAATCGTTGTTTCTGCACGAAGTGTCGCACCCTGACATCCATTTCGAGGCCTTTCTGCCTGATCCACCGTCCTTTGTGACATGCGACCGGCGACTGCTTGCACAGGCCTTTACCAACCTCATCAAAAACGCGGTTGAGGCGATTGGGCGTTCGCCGCGCAGAACCGGGGAAATCATCGGAATCGTCGAACCAGGGGGCGGTCAGATTGTTGTCAAGATCATCGATAATGGCGATGGACTTCCCGCCGACCGCGCTTCCATTCTTGAACCTTATGTCACAACCCGCGAGGGAGGGACCGGCCTTGGTCTGGCAATTGTCAAAAAGATTGTCGAAGATCATGCGGGCGAACTGGCATTTGCTGATCGCCCCGGCGGAGGAACCGCAGCCGTCATCACATTATGGCCTGCCCGCATTGATGGGATAGCGAATGCGGCAGAGGGCGAACTTCTATCCCTATCAAGCAGCGAGGAGGAAAGGCGGTAATGGCGCTCGACATCTTAATCGTCGACGACGAACAGGACATCCGCGACCTTGTATCGGGAGTCATGGAGGATGAGGGCTTCCATGCGCGCAGCGCTGCCAATAGCGACGAAGCGCTGTGGGCTTTGTCGGAGCGCCGCCCATCGCTGGTGCTGCTCGATGTCTGGCTTGAGGGCTCCCAGCTCGACGGACTCGACCTGCTGGACGAGATCAAGCGCCGCGACCCGACCATACCGGTGCTGGTCATTTCCGGGCATGGCAATCTCGACACCGCAGTCGCCGCCATCCGCCGCGGTGCCACCGATTTCATCGAAAAACCATTCGAGGCCGAGCGCCTGCTCTACCTGATTGCCAGAGCGACTGAGACCGAGCGTCTGCGCCAAGAAAATCAGCAGCTCAAGGCGCAACTGGGTCAGAGCGACGAATTGCACGGTGTCAGTCCGGCGACCAATAATGTCCGCGCCACGCTGAAACGCGTGGCTTCGACCGGCAGCCGTGTCCTGATCTCCGGCCCGCCGGGGGTGGGCAAGGAAGTCGCTGCGCGGCTGCTCCACAATTGGAGCGGGCGGGCGCTCGCCCCGTTCGTGGTGGTTGCCTCGGCATCGATGGAGCCCGAAACGGTCGAACAGGAATTATTCGGTGTTGAACGCGAAGATGGACAGGCTACCCCCGGGCTTCTCGAACGCGCGCATGGCGGAACGTTGTTCCTCGATGAAGTGGCCGACATGCCGCTCACCACCCAGGGCAAGATATTGCGTGTTCTGACCGATCAGAGTTTCTCCCGCGTCGGCGGCACGCGGCAGGTGCGTGTTGATGTGCGGATCATTTCCTCGACCTCGCGTAATCTCGAAGAAGAGATGGAGGCGAAGCGGTTCCGCGAAGACCTCTATTATAGGCTCAATGTGGTGCCTGTGAACCTACCCGCATTGAGCGAGCGGCGCGCCGACATCGACGTGCTGGCCCGGCATTTCCTCCAGCGGCTGGCTACCGAACGCCGCGTGCCCACGCCCGACATTTCGGCGGACGCGCTGGCAGCGCTGCAATCGTGCAACTGGCCGGGCAATGTCCGCCAACTGCGCAACGTTATAGAACGGGTGATGATCCTGGCCCCGCAGGCCCGATTGTCGCGTATCGAAATCGACATGTTACCGACGGAAATCCTGGGATCGGATAACGAAAAAGGCCATGGGGCAACGATGTTGATGGGCGCATCGCTCAGGGATGCGCGTGAGGAGTTTGAGCGTGAATATCTGCGGGTGCAGATCCGGCGGTTTGCTGGCAATGTATCACGCACCGCCACCTTTGTCGGCATGGAGCGATCGGCGCTACACCGCAAATTAAAACTACTTGGGCTGAGCGACGACAAATTGTAACCCGCAGGCCGGATCAATCCCATTGCGCGCCCCTTCCAAACTGTTATGATCGCGGCGCAAGGATCCACAGCAACGGCTGGGCGGTCGCTGCGCCTGAAATGGCGTAGCCAATAAGAGGATAGATAATGAGCAAACAGGCCAATAATCTCCAGGATATTTTTCTCAATCATTTACGCCGGTCAAAGGCCCCGGTGACCATGTTTCTGGTCAAGGGCGTCAAATTGCAGGGCATCATCACCTGGTTCGACAATTTTTCGGTGCTACTGCGCCGCGACGGGCAATCGCAACTGGTGTATAAGCACGCGATCTCGACCATCATGCCGGGGCCGGGTTTCGACATTGCTGCGATCAAGGACGCCTATGGCACGGCGGTGGGCTCATCGCGCTTGCTACAGGAAATATTTCTCTCGGCGGTGCAACAATCAGGGCAGCCGGTGACCATGTTCCTAGTCAATGGCGTCATGCTGCAGGGCGATGTTGGCGCCTATGACCTGTTCTGCGTGATGCTGGAACGCGACCGTGCAGCGCAACTGGTCTATAAACACGCCATTTCAACGATCCAGCCAAATGGACCGATCAATTTGAACGCAAAAGATGAAGATGGTGAGGTAATAGACGATTGAGTGTGGCGGCTTGATTTTCCCTGTCGATCAGGCCGACTTGGTGCACGGTGCCAATATGGCCATCATCGTCCCCGATATTCGCAGTCATGAGCGGACCAATGCGCGCGATAGCGCCGCAAGGATCGAAGAGGCGCAAGGGCTGGCTATGGCCATCGGCGTCACCATCGTCGCCACATTTCCACTGACCGTGCGCAAAGCCTCTAGCGCGACCTTGTTGGGCAAGGGGCAGGTCGATGCGCTGGCTGGGCAATTGGCGGCGCTTGATGTCGAACTGGTCTATGTTGATGCAACCTTGACACCTATTCAGCAACGCAATCTCGAAACTATGTGGAATATTAAAGTTATAGACCGCACCGGGTTGATCCTCGAAATTTTCGGCGAGCGCGCCGCGACCGCCGAGGGCAAAATGCAAGTCGAACTGGCGCATCTCGACTATCAGCAGGGCAGGCTGGTGCGTAGCTGGACCCATCTTGAGCGGCAACGCGGCGGTTTCGGCTTTCTGGGTGGCCCGGGTGAAACGCAAATCGAGGCAGACCGGCGGATGATTCGCGATCGTATGGCGCATATTCGCCGCAACCTGGGTGCCGTCCGCCGCACGCGCGCACTGCACCGTCAACGGAGGCAACGCGCGCCGTGGCCGGTTGTTGCGTTGGTCGGTTATACCAATTCGGGTAAATCTACGCTGTTCAACCACCTGTCGCATAGTGATGTTACCGCGCAGGATATGCTGTTCGCCACACTCGACCCAACAATGCGCCAAATTGAGGTGGTAGGGTTGGGCAAGGTGATCCTTTCGGACACGGTGGGGTTTGTTTCTGATCTGCCGACGCAATTGGTCGCGGCCTTTCGTGCAACACTGGAGGAAGTGCGCTCAGCCGATCTGCTGCTCCATGTTCGCGACATAAGCCACGAGGATAGCGAGGCGCAAAAGGGTGATGTCCTGCGTGTGCTTGGCGAGCTTGGCATTGGTCCCAATGCCCAAATCGGCGAGCGCGATATAGATGGAGTGGGGCAAAGCGCCCCTCATATTATTGAAATATGGAACAAAATTGACAAACTTTCCGATGATGGGCGCCAAACCGTCACCGCGCAGGCGCTACGGCACGGGGCGATGACGATGTCGGCTGTGACAGGAGAGGGCGTTGATCAGATCGCGACCAGCCTGTCTAAATACCTTGGCGGGGAAAAGGTCGAACGCCGTATTTGCCTTGATATGGACCAAGGTCGGGTGAGGGCCTGGCTGCATGAAAATGCCAACGTCATGGAAGAGCGGATGAGGGATGATGGCCGGTTGGAAGTGCTCGTGCGGTTGTCGGCGCTCGGTAATGGCCGATTGAGCACGATGCTGCAAAGCTAGTGGAACCAATTGAACATTTGAGTCCCCCTGGCGGCGTGGTCATGGTCCAAATGTTCAATTCAAAAGTTCCACTAGAATCACCCTATTGCTAGTGGTTCTTATGATTCTGGCATTTGCGCTGTATGTTTGCCGCAAACGGGATGCAAATGTCAGAATCGAACCACTAGGGTTTCTCTTGAGTCTAGTGGACCTTTTGCGGCGCGGTTAACTTGACAGTGTGTCAAGTTAAGGAGCAGTGTTTTATCTTTTCAATTCAGATAGTAGCGATGTTTTACGACAGTATTGGGAAATGCAATGTGTCAAGTTAAGCCAAGAAACAGAGTCACAAGGACACGTTCGTGACCCTGAAAACGATTGCAAAGAGCCGGGTATTCCATCCGGTATGTCTATCACATACGCTAGGCTGTAGGAAAATGGATTGTATCACACCGCCCCATGCTTTGTCGCGGCCTCAAGCGCCTTGGCGCGGCTCCACAGCACCTCAAGCGCATCGCTGTCCATCGTTTCGAGCGGCGCTTTGGCGAGGCTTTCGACCAATGCAAAACGCGCGGTAAAGCGGTAGTTGGCCCCGCGTAGCGCGGCCTCAGGATCGATATTCAGGTGCCGCGCCCAATTGACCACCGAGAACAGCAGGTCGCCGATTTCGGATTCCAGAGATCGGCCATCGCCAATCCCTGCCGCAATCTCCGCATCGGCCTCGGCCAGTTCTTCGTCGATTTTTGCGCGTGGTCCGCTGGCGTCGGGCCAGTCAAATCCGGCGCGCGCGGCGCGGCGCTGCAGCTTTTCGGCGCGCACGAGCGCGGGCAGGGCTAACGCAACGCCATCAAGCGCGCGGGTCGCGCCATTTGCCTGGCGCTCGGCCGCTTTTTGTCGCTCCCATGCGCCCACTTGCTCAGCGCTGCTCCGTTCGGTCGCATCGCCATAGACATGCGGGTGACGGCTGATCATTTTATCGCAGATATTTCTGACCACATCATCAAAATCAAACGCACCGCTCTCGGTCGCCATTTGTGCGTGATAGGCGGTTTGCAGTAACAAATCGCCAAGCTCGCCGCATAGCTCGGCCATGTCGCCGCGCGCTATCGCGTCGGCGACTTCATAGGCTTCCTCGATGGTGTACGGCGCGATGCTGGCGAAATCCTGATCGCGGTCCCACGCGCAGCCGTGCACAGGGTCGCGCAGGTCGCGCATGATCTTGCGCAACGATGTTATGTCATAGGGCTGGGTTGGTGGGGTGATGGCCATCTTGCTTTCCATTCATCCGGAATAGGGCATCTGCTAAAGTGTTTATTAGTCCGATAATATATATTATGTTAAATTATATGCAGGATCAGCGGGTCAATATCATTTCGTCGCCCCGCACTTCCCAGCCGCGCAGCCGGTTCAGCCAGTTCATTCCCAGCAAATTTGCGCCGTCACGCTGTTCCGACATATGCAGCGCCAAATCCTCCACGGAAATCGAGCCGACCGTGATCGAAACGTCGCCAAGCGGCCAGCTGTTGGCCATGCCGTTGGCGGTATCGACGACGATTGGAAACGAAGACCGGTTGGCCGCCACGCCGATATGATCGGCGGTATCCGCGCTTATCGTCGTCGTCGTTGCCCCGCTATCAAGCAAAAACCGGACACTCGCCCCATTCACACTGGCGTCAACCCAGAAATGCCCGTCATCGGCGCGGTGCAAAATCGTGCGATCACCGGAGACCGTTGCAGCGTTGGCGCCCGACAGATCAGCCGCTGCGCGTTGCCACACATGTTGCAAATCGGCGCGGAACAAAAACAGGCCATAGACCAGCGCGAAGATCGTCAGCCAAGCGGCGGCATAACGCGCCACCTGTCCCCACCGCAATTGTCGCGCCGCCAGTGAACCAATGACAGATAGCAGGACGATGGTTCCCCAGATCAGCGTCGGGCCGTTATTGCTGTCCATCAGACGACCATCTCCATCCCGTCATAACCTGGCTCAACGCCGGCGGGCAATTGTGCGCACAGCGTAGCGTAATCCATCGACGAATCCATATGCATCAATACGCTGCGCTTGGGCTGGGTTCGCGCAATGCCATCGAGCGTCATCGCAAGATGGGGGTGGGTGGGGTGCGGTTTGATGCGCAGTGCATCCACTATGAAGAGATCGAGACCGCTGAAAAAAGAGGCCATTGCGCCAGTGAATTGTGCAAAATCAGTTGCATATCCGCATTTTATGCCATCACTTGTAAAGATGAATCCGGCAGTGGTTATGCCCCCGTGCGGCATGTCGATAGAGTCAATTTTAATGTCGCCAATCGTCATCGACCCGGTCATCGCCTGCCCCGACAGCAAGGCCGGATAGGCACCATTGCCCGCCCAGGCATAGGAAAAACGATTGGTTAGCCGCCGCCACGCATCGCCCCGCGCGTAACAGGGCACGGGCTTGCCCTGCGCCAGAAAGACTTGCCGCAAATCGTCGATCCCGTGGCAATGGTCGGCATGTTCGTGGGTCCACAGCACCGCGTCGATACGCGGCGCGCCCGCATCGAGCAATTGCTGTCGCAGATCGGGCGATGTATCGATCAGCAACCGCGTGCGCGCGCTCTCAACAATCAGCGAAGCGCGCATTCGACGGTTTTTCGGCTCATTCGGGTCGCAGTTCCCCCAATCCGGGCCATTTGCGCCCAGTCTGGGCACGCCGGATGATGTCCCCGCCCCAAGCAAACGCACCTTCATGCGCGCGCCGCCGCCCGCGCAAACAGGCGGTGGAAATTGGCACTGGTTGATGCCGCCAGCTCCTCAACGTTCACCCCGCGCAAGTTAGCCAGAAAGCGTGCGGTATCGGCAACAAAGGCTGGTTCGCACGGAAGCCCGCGATGCGGCACCGGCGCGAGGAAGGGACTGTCGGTTTCGATCAGCAAGCGGTCTGCCGGAAGCGTGCGCGCCACATCTTGCAAAGCGCGCGCATTTTTGAATGTAGCGATACCGGACATCGAGATATACAGGCCCAATGCCAGCGCTTTATCGGCGAAAGCCTGACTCGCTGTGAAGCAATGGATCACCCCTGAAAAAGCGCCCTCACCCATTTCCCCAGCCAATATCGCGGCGGTGTCTTCCTCGGCATCGCGCGTGTGGACAATGATCGGCAGACCGCTGTCGCGCGCCGCCGCGATGTGCGCACGAAAGCTCGTCCGTTGCCGTTCGCGGTCCGATTTGTCGTAATAATAATCGAGCCCGGTCTCACCAATCGCCACCACTTTTTCGGCCGATGCTGCATCGATCAATCGCCGCGTATCGACGTCACCATGGCTGTCGGCATCGTGCGGATGAATGCCGACGCTGGCCCAAATACCATCATGCCGCTGGGCCACGCCTATCACCGCGTCCCATTCCGCCGCGCGGGTCGAGATGTTGAGCATTCCGGCCACACCAGCCGCGCGCGCGCGCGCGATCACCGCATCCTGCTGTTCGACGATGCCGGGGTAGTTCAAATGGCAATGGCTGTCGATGAACATGGCCTCAATCCGCCACAAGCTCTAACCGCGGGAACACCCCCGACGGTGCTGGCAGCGCGGTTCCAGCAGCAAGCGGCACCGACAGCGCGGCAAAGCTGCGCGCCGTATTCGCTACCGCCAGCAAATCGAGCATCTGGTCCGCACCCGCAGGGATCGCCCAGCGGACCATGATCGTCAGCAGGCGGAGCGATTCAGCGGTGACATACAGCACCGTATCGGCGCGGGCGGGGTCGCTCTTGCGCAGCGCCCAAGGCGCCTGTTCTGCAAAATAAAGGTTGGCCGCGCTCATCGCACCCCAGATCGCTTCGAGCGCCTGCCCGATGGCGAGATCGCCCATCGCCGCCACCGCGCGCGCCTGCGCGGCGTCGATGGCACCAAGCAACGCAAGGTCTTCGGCGGTCAAAGCGCCGGGCACGGGCACATGTCCGCCGCAATTTTTGGCGATCATCGATAGGCTGCGCTGCGCCAGATTGCCGAAATTATTCGCCAGATCGGCGTTGCAGCGCGTAACAATTGCCTCCTCACTATAACTGCCATCCTGACCGAAACTGATTTCGCGCAACAGGAAATAGCGCAGTTGATCGACGCCGAACCGCGCAGCCAACTCCATCGGGTCGGCGCTGTTGCCAGCCGATTTGGACATTTTTTCACCCCCGCGCGCCAGCACGAAGCCATGACCGAAAATCTGTTTGGGCAGCGGTAACCCTGCGCTCATCAAAAATGCCGGCCAGTAAACCGCGTGAAACCGCACGATATCCTTGCCGATCAGATGGACATCGGCGGGCCAGTAGCGCGCAAAATCGCCGCCGATGTCGGGATAGCCGAGCGCGGTCATATAGGTGGTCAGCGCATCGACCCAGACATACATGACGTGCTTTGGCATGACGTGCTTTGACATGACGTGATCGGCGCTGTCCGGCACCGGCACTCCCCAATCAAAGCTGGTGCGCGAGACGCTGAGATCGTTGAGGCCGCCCTCAACAAAGCGGATAACCTCGTTGCGGCGGCTGTCGGGCTGGATGAAATCGGGGTTGGCGCGTATATGATCGAGCAAGGCCTGCTGATATTTGGACAGGCGGAAAAACCACGTCTCCTCGGCGGTCCATTCAACCGATGTGCCTTGAGGTGAGACTTTTTCTCCGCTATCGTTCGTAACCAGCTCTTTTTCGTCATAAAAAGCTTCGTCACGGACGCTATACCACCCCTCGTAACGATCGAGATAGAGGTCACCGCGCGCCGCCATTGCGCGCCACAGGGCAATGCTCGCGTCGTAATGGCGCGGTTCGGTGGTGCGGACAAAGGCATCAACACTGATGTTAAGAGTGTCGCACATCGCGCGGAAATAAGACGACATTTCATCAGCCAGATCGATGGTTTCGCGGCCCGCATCGCGCGCGGTCTTGACCATTTTCAGACCATGTTCGTCGGTTCCGGTGATGAAGCGGACATCGCGCCCCATCTGGCGGTGAAACCGCGCAATCGCATCGCCCGCTATCGCTTCATAGGCATGACCGATGTGCGGCCGCCCATTGGGATAGGAAATTGCGGTGGTGATGTAAAATGGTTCGTGCATGGCGGTGCTCTACCCAGCCGCGCCGTCCCCCGCAAGGCTCGCCAGCGCGCTGCCCACCGCAAAGGCGATGGTGGCATTGTCGGCCGAGGGCGCTTTGGCTTCGCGCGACAACGCAGACAGGCGGCTGTGCGCATCGAGCGCGGCGAGCAAGGCATCGCCCGATGCGCTGCGGGCGTGGCGCACCGCGATGGCATTGGCCTGTGCCAACAGCGCTTCCAGCCGCTCGCTTGCCCCGGCCCCGGCGATGGTGCGGACAATTTCGCTGCGCAGCCGGTTGCTGACATCGCCGGTGCGGACAATGTCGTCCAATGGCTGCGCGATAGCCACATCATCGACAGGCGCATCGTCATCGAGCGGGTGAAAGCGCAGCATGCGGCAGCGCGAACGGATGGTGGGGAGCAAGCACCCCGGCTGGTGGCTGACCAGCAGAAAGATGGTGCGTGCTGGCGGCTCCTCAAGCGTTTTAAGCAAGGCATTAGCCGCCCCGCGCTCCATATCGTCGATACTATCGATCACCACGGTGCGCGTGGATGCCGGACTGGCCAGCATCCGCAACCGCGCCAGCAGCGTGCGAACCTGGCCGATAGTGATCGTGCGCGCGATGTCCTCCGCCTTGCCCTCGCTGCCATCCTTGGGGCGCTTGGTTTCGGGCACTTCGCGCTTGAGCCAGTGGAAATCGCCTTGCGTACCGCTCAACGATGTGGCGACGCGCCGGGCAAAGCTGGCTTTGCCGACCCCCGCTGGCCCGGCGAGCAGCCACGCATGCGGCATACGGCCAGAACGAAGCGCATCCGCAAAGGCGGCATCTTGCTGTTCATGCCCGATCAGCATGGCAGGATGTCGGCCAATGCCGCCCACAGCCGCGCGGTCACGCTCTCCACCGCGCCGCCAGCGTCAATGGTGCGGAAACGATCGGGCTCGCGCAAAGCCAGCGCGGCAAAAGTGGCGGTTACGCGGCTGTGAAAATCGCTCTGCCTATCCTCGAAACGATCGGGCCGATCGAGGTTGCGCAGATGTCGGCGCGCCTCGCTCGCGGCGCTATCAAGCACGAGCAGCAGCGTGCGATCGGGCAGCAGGGCACCCGAACCGATGGCATGGAGCGCCATGACCGCGTCGTCGGTGATGCCGCTGGCCCCGCCCTGATAAGCGCGCGACGAATCGATATAGCGGTCGCACAGCACCCATTCGCCGCGCTCCAGCGCCGGACGGATGAGCCGTGCAACATGGTCAGATCGCGCGGCGGCGAACAGCAAGGCTTCGGTTTGCGGCAGCCACGCGTCGATACTGCGGTGAAGCAACAATTCGCGGATTATCTCCGCGCCCGCGCTGCCCCCTGGTTCGCGGGTGACAAGCACGGTGAGGCCACGCGCGCGAAGGTGAGCGGCGAGCGCGGCTATCTGTGTCGATTTACCGACGCCCTCGCCCCCCTCAAGCGTGATGAACTTGCCGCGCGGTGCCCCTGTCATCGTGCTGGCGTCATGGAGCGTGCTGAATGACCGCGCCTGGCTGGCCCAGTTCTCGGGCACGCGCGACCGCGGCCTGCGCCTCGGCAAGGCTAGCAAAGGGGCCATAGCGAACGCGAAATACGCTGGCCGATGCCACAACCTGTGCGCCCAGGTGGCGCGCCAGTGCTTCGGCACGATCACGGCTCCCAAAGGCCGCGATCTGCACCACGAAGCCGTCCGTTCCAGCAGGCGTGGCGGCAGCAGGCGGTGCGGGGGAAGGAACGGCACGCGGCGGCGTATAGGCCGCGGGCCGCGGCAGTCGCGCAGCCCGCTCGCGCAATATTTCCAGCAATGAGTCTGGCGTTTCCAGTCGCAGCATCGCCGCCTGGCCAGTGCGCAGCGTCATCCGCTCGCTTTCGGACGGGTTAACCCGCCGCACCCGCACCTGCGCCATCCCCTGTTCGGCAATGCCCAGTTGCTCCGCCGCCGCGCTTGACAGGTCGATCTGGCGCCGCGGATCAGCCGGGCCGCGATCGTTGATCCGCACCAAGATGGTCCGCCCGGTGTCGAGCCGTGTCACCTCGACATAGGATGGCAGCGGCAAAATGCGGTGCGCCGCCGATACCCAGCCGCTGCGGAACGGCTCGCCGCTCGCGGTTGGCCTGCCCTCCAGCTCCGCGCCATACCAGCTGGCATAACCGACCTCATCGAAATCGATCTGATCGACCGGGGTGTAGCTGTTGCCGCCGATGCTGTAGGGTGCGCCAACGCGAACAGGCGCATCGGCCACAGCATCGGCGCGAACGGGCGCGTCGCTGCGTGGTGCCGGTTCACCGCCGCCGCTAACGCAACCGCCGAGCAAAGCGAGGGCAAGCGCGCCAGAGAAGTGCTTATGGAACAATAGCATCGGATAGCAACCCCACGGAAAGCGCATAAAAATTGGAGCAATTATAGTCGAGTATCGCACGATAGCTGCCGGTAAGCAGATAGGCGGTGCGGCCCGCGCCATCTGGCTCCAGCAGGCTTAACATCACGTCACCATCGGGAGCACGGCCGTTAAAGACCACACCGCGTGCGCGCCATTCATCGGCGGTCAGAAAACGCGAATGCCGCTGGAATACGCGGGCGCAGCGCGGCGAGGCTATTGTGCTGACGATGCTGCGGCGGTCCAGCCCATCGGGCACCGATACCGCATAACCCCAATGTTCGCCGCGTTTATAGCCCGACACCTGGAGATAATGCGCGATAGAGGCCAGCGCGTCGGCGGGGTTGTTCCAGATCGCCGCCACCCCATCGCCATCGCCATCACGCGCAAGGCGCAAGTAAACCGAGGGCAGGAATTGCGGATGGCCAAAAGCCCCGGCCCAGCTGCCGATCAGGGCTTCGCGCGGGGCGCCGCGTTCGACCATCAGCAACGCGGCCAAAAACTCGCCCTCGAACAGCGCGCGTCGTCGCCCATCGTAGGCCAGCGTCGAAAGCGCGCGCAGCAGGTCAAAATTACCGGTGATGCGGCCATAATTGGTTTCGTGCCCATAAATGCCCAGCACCACGCCAGCGGGCACCCCGGTGCGCGCTTCTATCGCCGCCAGATGCGCAGATTCGCGCGCATAGACCGCCTGCCCACCCGCGATGCGGTTGGCATCGACATGCCGCGCACGATAGGGCGCAAACGGCGAGATCGGCGCATTGGGATCGATCCGCACTTCATCGGCCTGATTGCGGTCGAGTTGTACCACGCGCGGGTTATAGCTGAGCGTCGGCGCTATCCGGTCAAACGTCGCGGCGCTGACCCCCATATCGAGCGCCTTGGGCCGCAGCGATGCGACATATGTTTGGAAACCGTCGTCCGGAGTCGAAGTGACAAAGGCGGGAGGCGGCAAGGCCGGGGTCTGCGGCGTCGATGACTGCGCAGACGCGCCGCCCCAGTCTCCGCCCCAGTCTCCGCCTACGCCCAGCAAGGCTCCAGCGGCCGCAATGCTCAAGCATTTTATTATTTGAACCGTCATGGCACCACTATGACAGCTTTGCAGCATGGTTCAAAGGGGAGAGTGACTTCGCGCTTGGCATTTTGCCCGCTGTGCGGCTATGCGCCCGAATGCAGCGGCAAAATGAGCGCCTAGACCTTGATCCTTTCAAGTGATTCCACTTGATAAGGTGGATCAAGGTCTGAACTATAGGAAAAGAGCCTGATTCACGATAATGATTGCCGCGCAAGCGCTTCAATCTCAATCGATCAGGCTCTAAGGACAGGTGGCCGAGTGGTTTAAGGCAACGGTCTTGAAAACCGTCGTGGGTGGAAGCCCACCGTGGGTTCGAATCCCACCCTGTCCGCCATATTTCGTTTCCCCTTTCCCACTCGCAAGCGAGCGCGGGGCGGTCTTGAAAACCGTCGTGGGTGGAAGCCCACCGTGGGTTCGAATCCCACCCTGTCCGCCATATTTCACCTTATCCTGTGCTCCTGCGGAGGCAGGAGCGTAGGCCGGATACGATGCCGTTTGACCTCCAGCGCTCCGGCCTTCGCCGGAGCACTACTATGGGCCCTGAATCCTTATCTTCTTCCTTTGCTTGCGCAGTGCGGAAAATCCACCTATCCCTCGCACCGTGACGCAGGGTTCGCCAGCAACGGCGATCTAAAGGGAAGTTGGTGCAACGCCAACGCTGCCCCCGCAACTGTGACCGGAGAGGCGACGGCCATTTTGCCAGTGATGCCGCAAGGCATTGCGAAGGCGGCCCGAACCATTGACCCGGCGAGCCAGGAGACCTGCCTTCGCGTCGCCGTTTTCGTTTCGGGCGGGGTGCACCGAAAGGGAGTGGGGCTGCGGCGTTCCTGCCCAAGTCTTCGCATAACGGCAATTTGACCGTTATGGAGGATTTATGCGTTACATTTCAAATACTTCAAAGATAAAGCTCTCATTGATTGCGATGATGGCCGCTGACCTGTTTCCCGCCCCTGCAATGGCGCAGGATGCGGAACAAGAAATTGTGATTGCCGATCTACGCCTTCCCGAAACTTTGGTTGTCATCGCTGCACCGCAATACGCAGCAAAGTCTCCCCTTCCCGTCACCGTGCTAAACGCCACCGATCTCGAAAATCTACAAAATCCGGTCATCAGCGACGCATTGTCCCTCATCCCCTCTGTTGCCGTCACCCGTAACGGCCCCGTCGGCAGTTTTACAGGGGTGCGGATACGCGGTGCGGATGCATCGCAAACATTGGTGGTCATCGACGGAGTTCGGGTTGGTGACCCGACATCGCCCGGCGGCGGATTTGACTTCGGATCATTGCTCAATAATGGTATAGAACGCATTGAAATACAGCGTGTTTCAAACAGTGTGACATGGGGCAGCGATGCGATAGGTGGGGTGGTGTTGGTCGAAACATCTGCGCCGAATGACTATCAAATCAACCGCTTTTTGGGCGAAGTTGGCAGTCATGACACCAAGCGAGCGAGCGCACAGGTCGGCGGTCAGTTCGGCGCGTTGGGGATAGTTGCGGGTGCGGGCTGGTATGACAGCGACGGCATCAGCAGTGCACGGGCCGGCTTGGAACCCGATGGTTATCGCCAATATGCGGCGCATGGTCGCGCGACGCTTGCCCTTGGTGACAGCGTGCGGCTCTCCACCGCGCTGCTCTATGCCGACGGCCGTCTTGACATCGACGGCTTCGGCCCGCCGACCTATAGCAGCTTTGGCGACACGGCGGAGTTTCAAAAATCGCAGGAAATCTACGCCTCTGGGCGCATCGAGCATGATCTGACCGACGCCTTCACGCACCGCCTGAGCGTCGCGGTCGCGGACGTTAACCGCGATACATTTGACCCCAGCTTTGGCTCTGCTCCCAGTTTCTCCGCGCGCGGGCGCACGCAGCGTTATGCGTGGCAGGGCGACCTCAACCTTGACACAGTTCGCGCCGTATTTGGCATTGATCACGCCCGCGATGCCTCTCATACTGGCGATGCTTTTTCGTCCGACCGTGGCCGCAGCCACACAACGGGCGAATATCTCAACCTGATCGTGCGCCCCGCCGATGGCGTAACGCTAACGGGCGGTATCCGCCACGACGACCATGTTCGTTTTGGCGGCGCGACAGTGTTGTCCGCCGATGCGGCATGGCAGGTCAATGACACCACATTCCACGCCGCCTATAGCGAGGGCTATAAGGCCCCTACCCTGTTCCAATTGTCGGGCAGCGTCGGTGCCTTTGGCAACCCCTTGCTCAACCCCGAACGTAGCCGCAGTTACGAAGTTGGCGTGCGGCAATCGCTGGGCGATGTATCGGGCAGCGTGACGCTGTATCGCCGAGACAGCCGCAATTTGATCGATTTTGTCGGTTGTGCTGGAGCGGGCGCTCCCGCCATCTGCGCGGGCGGCGCGCGGCCCTATGGCACCTATGACAATGTCGAGAGCGCCCGCGCACAAGGGGTCGAGGCCGAGGCGCGCTGGGCGTTGAGCGATGCCTTCTCGCTCAGCGGCGGCTATGCGCTCATCTCCACGCGCGACCGCGCGACGGGGAGCTTTTCGCTCGGTAAACGCCTCGCCCGCCGTCCGTTGCACAGCGCCAACCTGTCCGCCGATTATGATGGAGAGCGGTTCAGTCTTGGGGCTGATGTGCGCTATGTCGGGGCGAGTTTTGATGACCGCTCGAACAGCGTTCGGCTCGATGGCTATGCGCTGGTGGCCTTGCGCGGCAGTTTTGAACTGACCGATGAAGTTGAACTCTATGGCCGGGTCGAAAATCTGTTCGATGAGCTTTACGAGAGCGTCGCGGGCTATGGCAGCTATGGCCGCACGGTCAGCATCGGCGCGCGGGCGCGGTTTTAGAGTCGATGGCTTTATGTAGACTCATTTGGTGCTCCGGCGAAGGCCGGAGTGTTGATTACCACAAGGATACGCAAGCCACAGCTCCGGCCTTCGCCGGAGCACAAAATTGTATAGCAAGGTGAAGCGCGGGCTGGCCATTGGCGTTGCGGTGATGGCCAGCCTGTCGCTGTGCGGATGCGCGCGCTTGCATCCTGTGGCGAGGGGGACGCGCATCGTCAGCATCGACTATTGCGCCGACCAGATGGTGCTGGGGCTGGTGGCGCGCGGGCGCATTGCCGCCGTGTCAGTTGAGGCCGGCAATGACCCCGCTTTTGCCGCACCGCTGGCGCACGGATTGCCGCGCGTTCGCGCTGATGTGGAACGCATCCTCGCGCTGCGTCCGACGTTGGTGGTGCGCAGCTATGCCGGCGGGCCACGGCTGGCGGCGGCGCTGGTCCATGTGGGGGTCCGCGTCTATACCCTACCCTATGTCGCGAGGCTTGGCGACGTCGATGCTGCCATGAGGTCATCGGGCCGCGCATTGGGTGCGGAAGATGCCGCAGCGGCGCGCCTCGCCGAATGGCATGCGAGCTTGGCACGCGCTCGCGCGCAAGCGCAAATGCTGCCGCGTGGGCGTGGCACCGCGCTTTACCTCACGCCCGGCGATGTGACGACCGGGCCGGACAGCTTTGTCGCGCAGCTGATCGGCGCGGCGGGCTATGCCAGCCATGACGGGCGGCCAGGGTGGAACCGATTGCCGCTGGAGGCAATAGCCACGCGCCCACCCACCATCGTGGTGCGCGCCTTTTTCGATAGCAAGGCGAACGAGACGGATCGCTGGTCGAGCGCGGGCCATAGAGTGTTACGCCGCGCATTGGTGAGGCGGCCGAGCATTGATATCCCCGGCGGCGAGGTGGCGTGCGGCAATTGGCTCAGCGGCCGCGCGCTCGATCGGTTGACCCGCGCACAAAGCCGGGCAGCACCATGACGCGCTGGCTGGCCCCTGCCCTGCTGATAGCCCTGCTGGTTGTGATTGCGCTGTCGGCATTCATCGGCCCAACCTTGATTGCACCAGCGGACATGGCGCGCGCTCTGGCGAGGAGCGGAGACCCGTTGATCGCAACGATCATATTCGACATCCGCCTGCCGCGCAGCATCGCGGCGGCGATAGTCGGCGGCGCATTGGGGATGAGCGGCGCAGCGATGCAAGCGCTGCTGCGCAATCCGCTCGCGGAGCCTGGCACGTTGGGGGTGAGCGCCAGCGCGGCGACGGCGGCAACAGCGGTGGTCTATTTCGGCTTGGCCGCGAGCGCGCCGTGGCTGGTGCCCATCGCATCGCTGACGGGGGCGTGCGGGGCCACGGCGCTGATCAGCACGGCGGCGGTGCGGATGCGCGGTGTAGCGAGCCTGATCCTGCTCGGTGTCGCATTATCGGCGTTGTCTGGCGCAGTGATGGCGCTGTTCATCAATCTTGCGCCCAACCCGTTTTCGCTCAGCGACCTGATTAACTGGACAGCCGGTTCGGTTGCGGGGCGCGATTGGGGCGATATTGCCCTGCCCGCGCCGTTCATCGCGATGGGGATGCTGTTGCTCTATGCCGCGCGCCGTTCGCTTGGGGCGTTGGCGCTGGGCGAGGAGGCCGCCTATGGCCTTGGCGTCGATTTATCGCGCACGCGGATGCTGACGATCATCGGCACTGGATTGGCAACGGGCGGCGCGGTCGCGCTGGCTGGCGTCGTTGGTTTTGTCGGGTTGGTGGCCCCGCACGCGGTACGCGCGATGGTGCGCCACGATGCGGGTGCTGCGCTGACCCCCGCCGCACTGGCAGGCGCGATCCTGACGGTCATCGCCGATATGGGGATACGGATCTTCCCGTGGGGGGCCGAATTGCATCTGGGGACGCTCGCCGCGCTGATCGGCGCGCCATTGTTCATCTTGCTGGTGTTCAGGCTAGGGAATGTCCGCCATGAGTGAGCTGAGCGTCGAGGCGTTGAGCGTGTGGGCTGGCGGGGTGCGGCTGGTCGATGGCGCTACTTTTTCCGCGCGGTCTGGCGAACTGATCGCCATCATTGGCCCCAATGGTGCGGGCAAATCGAGCCTGCTGCGCGCTGTTATCGGGTTGGGCGATACGGTGAGCGGCACAGCTTTGCTCGATGGCGTTTCGCTGCATGATATGCGCCCAAGAGAGCGGGCAAAGGCCATTGCCTATCTGCCGCAATCGCACCCGCTTGGCTGGCCGATCCGCGTGGCCGACGCGGTGGCGCTGGGGCGGTTCGCGCATGGGTCATCGCATGGCGTGATGTCCGGGCGCGACCAAGCGGCGGTTCACAAGGCGATGGTCGACTGTGACCTGGTGGGTTTTGCAGAGCGACCCATCACGAGCCTGTCGGGCGGGGAACTGGCGCGCGTCCACATCGCCAGAGTGTTTGCGAGCGAAGCCAGCGCACTCTTGGTCGATGAACCGGTCGCCGCGCTCGACCCCTATCATGCGCTGGTGGTGATGCAATTGCTGCGCGCGCGCGCCGATGCGCGAGCCGCGGTGGTCGCCGTGCTCCATGACCTGGCGCTGGCAGCACGGTTCGCAAGCCGTATCATCGGCATGCGCGGTGGGCGGATTTGCATGGACGGCACGCCGGCACAGGTCGTGACACCCGAAAACATCGCCCTGTTGTTTGATGTCGAGGCAAGTGTGGATGATAGAGCTGGGTGGCCGCAACCGACGATCTTGTCCGCTCTCACCCCGGAGGGCGGCCAAAGATATTAAGCGTATCGCGCGTTATCAGGCCGCTGACATAGGCCGCATAATAAGCGCCAAACAGAATGGCCGAGAGCAGCGTCACCTGCGCAAAGGCACGCAGCACGCGAAAGCGCGGGGGGGCACCGCGGTCATGTCCTATTTCGTCCCGCCCCGCAGAGCGCCCATCACTGCGCCGCCCATGGAACGGCAGGACAAAGAACAGGCACAGGAACCAGAACAGGAAATAGATAGCGAGCGCCGACGTCCATTGCACCGCTCATGCGCCTCGATCAAACAGCAGCACATCGACCAGCGGTTTTTTGCCGGTCCAGTCGGTGGCGATGCGCCGTACCGCAAGACGAATGGCCTCGCGGCGTTTTTCGGGCGAGCTTGCGGGCGCTGCGGCGGCGACCTCGGCTCCCTCGATCGCTTCGGCGGTAAAGGCATCGGCATCGTCGGGATCAACCGGCAAACCGCGCTGGACCACGTCCGCCGCGCCGTCGTGCACCGCAACAACGACATGGCCTGTCTGGCTAATCCGGCGTCGTTCGGTGATGCCGCCACCATCTGCGGGGACGATCATGTCGCCATCGAGGATCAGGCGGCCAGCGCGGACATCGTCGATAATCGCTGCTGGGCCGGGAGCCAGCCGCACCAGTTGACCGTTTTTCTGCACCAGCGTTTCGGCTATACCGCATTCACGGCCCCACCGCGCCTGTTCGAGCATGTGGCGCATTTCGCCGTGCACCGGCATCAGCAAAGCGGGGCGCACCCACTCATACATCGCCTTGAGTTCCGGCTTGCCGGGGTGTCCGGATACGTGGATATGTGCCTGTTTTTCGGTGACGGTTTCGATCCCGCGCTCCGCCAGCTGGTTCATGATCCGCCCGATCGCGATTTCGTTGCCGGGGATTTGCTTGGACGAATAGACCACGCGATCGCCGCGCTCTAGCTTGATCGGGTGGCTGCCATCGGCGATCCGCGCCAGCGCCGCGCGCGGTTCGCCCTGCCCGCCGGTCGCGACGATCATCACCTTGTGGCGTGGCAGAGACATGGCGCTATCCCAGTCTATAACCTTGGGTAATTTTTTAAGGTGCCCGGTCGCCTGCGCGACCTCGATGATCCGGTCAAATGAACGTCCGGCAACGCAAAGCTGGCGGCCACAGGCCTGCGCGACCTCGCCCAATGTATGTAATCGCCCGGCGTTGGAGGCGAAGGTGGTGACAACCACGCGGCCCTTCGCTTCGCCGATGACCTGCATCAGCCCTTCGCGCACGCTGGCTTCGCTGCCCGACGGTTCGGGGTTGAAAACATTAGTCGAATCGCACACGAGCGCGAGGATGCCGCTGTCACCATGCGGGCGCACCGCCGCCTCGGCATGCGGATAACCCAGCGCGGGATCATCGTCGAGCTTCCAGTCGCCGGTATGAAACACTTTGCCATAGGGCGTGGTGATGACCGCCGCGCACATGTCGGGGATCGAATGCGCGAGCGGGAGCAATGCGATACCAAACGGGCCAAGTTGAAATTGATCGGTCAGGCCAACAATTTTGATCTTCACCTTGTCGCCAAGTTGTTCCTCGGCCAATTTGCGCGACACCAGCCCCGCGGTGAAGGCATTGGCGTAAAGCGGAACTCCCAGATCGGCAGCGAGATAGGCGACCGCGCCGATATGGTCCTCGTGCCCGTGGGTCAGCAAGATGCCGACTAAATCCTTTTTTCGTTCCTCGATAAACGCGGTGTCGGGCATGATGAGGTCGATGCCGGGATAATCGGCATTGCCAAATGTCACCCCCATATCGACGATCAGCCATTTGCCGTCACAACCATAAAGGTTGAGGTTCATACCAATTTCGCCAGACCCGCCAAGCGCGACGAATAGCAGTTCTTTTCCAGGTTTTGTCATGTAGTTATGGTTCAATCTTTATAGCGTGTATGAAGTATCGCAATGCCGCGCAGCGTCAGATCGGGATCGACCGTGTCGAACAAATGGCTGTGCTGCTGAAACACGGTGGCGAGGCCACCGGTGGCGATGGCGGTGACCGGACGGCCGATCTCGGCCTTCATCCGCGCCAGCAGCCCCTCTATCATCGCCACATAGCCCCAGTAAATGCCGATATGCATCTGGCTTTCGGTTGTGCGGCCGATGACGCTGTCGTCACTTGGTGCCTCAATCGCGATCCGCGGCAGCCGGGCGGCGGCGGCAACCAGCGCATCGAGCGATAGATTGAGCCCGGGCGCGATAATCCCACCCTTGTAAGCGCCGTTGAAATCGATGTGGTCGAGCGTGGTCGCGGTGCCAAAGCTGATGGTGATGATGTCGCCGCTGTGCGCCGAATGCGCCGCGATAGCGTTGACCGCGCGGTCTGCGCCGACCGAATCGGGCTCGGCAACGTCGAGCGTGATCCCCCATGCATAGGGCGCGCGGCCCGCAATGCTGGCTTCGACGCCGAAATATTTCAGGCTGAGTAATTGCAGATTGTGCAGCGCGCGCGGCACGACGCATGCAATCAGCACATCGGTGACACTGGCACGCGCAAATCCCTCCAGCTCGAGCAGCTGGATCAGCCAAACCGCATATTGGTCGGCTGTGCGCCGCGCATCGGTCGCGATCCGCCAGCGCGTCTTAATCTCGGTGCCATCGCACAGCGCGAACTTGATATTGGTGTTGCCCGCATCAATCGCCAGCAGCATGGGCTGTCCCCTCATCCTCGTCCGACCCGCTTAGGCGCACTTCGCCGGCATGGATAGTGGTGACTGAGCCGTCCGCGCGCCGCAGGAGCAAGCTGCCATCTTGGTTCAGTCCATCGAATGCGCCGCGCGCTCCCGCGCACTCTCCCTCGGTCAGGGCCAATAGCGTACCGACGGGGTGGGCGCGCTCAAGCCAGTCGGCAATGATGCGCTCCGGCCAGTCTCCGTAGCGCCAGCGCGCCAATGCCGTCGCCACATTCTGTGCCAGAACAAGCGCAAAATCATCGCGTGCTACGGTGATACCTAAATCAGCCAGAGCGACGGTCCGGCGGCCATCCAATTGCGGCGCTGACACTAGGTTGACCCCGACACCGATCACCACATGGTTGCCGTGTCGTTCGAGCAATATGCCCGCGATTTTCGCACCGTCGACCATGATGTCATTCGGCCATTTCAGTTGAAAGTGCGGGGGTGGCGCATGTCCGTCGGCGGCGCTGTCCAGCGCAGCGGCAACACACAGCGCCATGACTAGCGCCAGACTGTGCGCTGGCGGGTCGTCCACCCGCAGATGGGCGAGCGTCGATCCCATGAAATTGCCCGCGCCGCCGTGCCACGTTCGGCCCAGTCGCCCGCGCCCCGCGCTCTGTCGGTCCGCAATCAGCCACGCGCCCTCTTCGCTCGGATTTCCCGCCGCGATCCGCGCCATCAAATCTGCATTTGTCGAACCCGTTTCGGGAACGAAGTCGAGCGGAGGAAGGGTCAGAGCAACGCACTCGCTGCTCGTGCAGTGGCTGCACTAAGCGGTCCAACGAGGATGAAGCCCACCACGCTGACATAGGCGGCACCCAGTGCAATCAGTCCGCGTTCAAATCGCGCGCCAGCGGCTACAGGAAAATCCACACCCGACGGCGGGTCGAACAGCATCACCTTGATGATGCGAAGGTAATAAAATGCTCCAATCACCGATGCGATGGCCCCGATCAACGCAAGCGGCAGCAGCCCCGCCTCAACCGCGGCCTGAAACACCATCAATTTTGGCCAGAAACCGAATAGCGGCGGGATGCCAGCCAAGCTGAACATGAATATACTGATTGCGGAGGCAAGCCATGGCCGCTGTTTCCACAATCCACCGAGCGCGCCCACATCCTCGACCATCTCGCCTTTGGCGTTGCGCAACTGCATGACAGCGAGAAAACTGCCGAGCGTCATCACCACATAGACGGTGAGGTAGAGCAGCACCGCCGCGATACCAGCGGGAGTGGCGGCGGCAAGGCCGATGAGGATGAAGCCGACATTGGCGATCGAGCTGTAGGCGAGCAGCCGCTTGATATTGCGCTGTCCGACCGCACCGACCGCGCCGAGCAGCATCGAGGCAATCGCCATGAAGGCGATAATCTGCTGCCAATCGGGCACCGACTGGGCAAATGCCTCGACACAGACGCGTGTGAGCAGCATGACGCCCGCAACCTTGGGCGCGCTGGCGAAAAAGGCGGTGACCGGGGTCGGTGCGCCCTCATAGACATCGGGGGTCCACATGTGAAACGGTACCGCGCTGATTTTGAACGCCAGCCCCGCCAGCACGAACACCAGCCCAAACAGCAGACCCAGATTGCTCCCCGAAGCAAAGCCGAGCGCGATGCTGGCAAAGCCGGTCGATCCGGTAAAGCCATAAAGCAGCGACATGCCGAACAGCAGCATCCCCGATGCCAGCGACCCAAGCACGAAATATTTCAGCCCCGCCTCGCTCGATCGCGCGTCGCTGCGCAAGAAAGTGGCGAGAACATAAGCGGCCAAGCTGTTAAGTTCGAGACCGACATACAGCGTCATCATATCATAGGCGCTGACCATGGTCGCCATTCCCAGCGCGGCGAAAATGACAAGCACCGGATATTCGGCGCGATAGCCCTCAGATGCAAAAAAACGCGGCGCGGCGGCGAGCACGACAATCGCTGAGCCAAAGATGAGATATTTGGCAAAGCCCGCGAACGCATCGACGCGCAGCAGGCCGCCGAACAGCAGGCCGTCGGCTTCTGGTGCGCGGAACAGCGCGACAATCGCCACCGCGAGCGCCAGCGCGCCCAGTGCGTTGATCGCCTGGGCAAAGCGATCCCCGCCGAACGCCGCCAGCATCAGCAGCGTCAGTCCGCTGACCGTCAACACCAGTTCGGGGATGATGAACAGGAAATCGGAACTGGTCATGGGTGATGCTCCCCAGCGGCATGATGATTGCCCTGCGGTGCTGCGGTCGGTTCGGTGACCTGAGCATCGCCAGCGGGCTTGGCCGCCGCCATCCGCGCGACAATCGCCTGCGCATCGGCGCGCATCGGCGCGATGAAACTTTCGGGATAAACGCCCATCCACAGCACCACCGCCGCAATCGGCGCGAGCAGCGCCCATTCTCGCATCGAGAGGTCGGGCATCGCCGCCGTATCTTCTCCCGCCGCCGCGCCAAAGGCCACGCGCCGGTAGAGCCACAGCATATAGCCCGCGCCAAGGATGACCCCGCTGCCGCATACGAAGGCGACCCAGCTTGACGCTTCGTAAATGCCGATCAGGCTCAAAAACTCGCCAACAAAGCCGCTGGTGGCGGGCAGGCCTACGCTGGCCATGGTGAACAACATCAGCAGCAACGCATAGCCCGGCATGGTGTTCGACAGGCCGCCATAGCGGTCAATCTCGCGGGTGTGCAGCCGCTCGTAAATCACCCCGACACACAGGAACAGCGCGCCCGCGACCAGCCCGTGGCTGAGCATGACGACCAGTGCACCCTCGACGCCTTGTTGATTGAACGCGAACAGCCCCGCCGTCACAATCCCCATATGCGCGACGGAAGAATAAGCGATCAGCTTTTTCATGTCGTTCTGCACCAGCGCAACGAGGCTGGTATAGACTACCGCGACCATCGACAGGCCGAAGATCAGCCACGCGAACTGTGCGCTGGCGTCGGGGAACATCGGCAGCGAGAAACGCAAAAAGCCGTATCCGCCCATTTTGAGCAGAACACCCGCAAGGATGATCGACCCCGCAGTCGGGGCCTGTACATGCGCGTCGGGCAGCCAGGTGTGGACCGGCCACATCGGCATTTTAACCGCAAAGCTGGCGAAGAATGCGAGCCACAGCCATGTCTGCGCCTGCGGCGAAAAATCGGTCTGCATCAGCGTCGGGATGTCTGCGATGCCCGCGGCCCCGACCATCCAGATCATCGCGATCAGCATCACCACCGAGCCGAGCAATGTATAGAGGAAGAACTTATAGCTGGCATAGATGCGGTTCGCCCCACCCCAGATGCCGATAATCAGATACATCGGGATCAGGCCAGCTTCGAAAAATATGTAGAAAAGAATGAGGTCCTGCGCCGCGAACACCCCGATCATCAAGCCTTCCATGAACAGGAAGCAGGCCATGTAGAGGCCGACGCGATCGGTGATGCTGGTCCAGCTCGCGCCGATGCAGATCGGCATCAGGAACGTGGTGAGCATGATCAGCATCAGCGCGATGCCGTCTATCCCCATCGCCCAGCCGAACGTGCCGACAACCGGCAACTGCTCGGTAAATTGCCATTGCACGCCGCCCAGGTCAAAATCGGCCCAGGCGATACTACTGAGGCCAAAGGTCGCCAGCGTCGCGATGAGCGCAATCCACCGCGCCGCGCGCGGGCGCGCAAACAGGCAGGCAATCGCCGCCAGTATCGGCAGCGCGATCATCGCAGAGAGGATCGGGAAGGAGGTGCTCATAACATTATCACCATCGCCCAGGTTACCAGCGCGGCGAGGCCGAGCAGCATGACAAAGGCATAGGAGTAAAGGAAACCCGATTGCATCCGCGATGCCGCCACCGCCGAACCCGCTACTGCCAGCGCCGCGCCATTGGGGCCAAAACGGTCGATCACCTGCTCGTCGCCGCCGTGCCAGAACAGGCGGCCCAGCGCCTGCGCCGGGCGGACGAACAGCGCGTCATAAAGTTCATCGAAATACCATTTGTTGAACAGGAAACGGTGGAGCGCAGGCACCGCTGCAACGAACCGCGCGGGCGCACCGGGGTCGCGGATATAATTCCGCCACGCAATAGCAAGGCCGAGCAGCATCACCGCCGCCGGGGTCAGCTTGACCCACAGCGGCACCTCGTGCGCCGCGTGCATCAGATGCGCGTCGAACGCGATGCTACCACCCCAGAACGCCGCGCCAGCTTCAACATCGATAAATTGTTCGTGAAAGCCAAAGCCCGCAAACACCGCGCCGATGCTGAGCAGGATCAGCGGAACGAGCATCGAAGCAGGGCTTTCGTGCGGGTGATATTCGCTATGGCCATGGGTCGCATGCTGGATATGCTCACTCTGCTCCCACCGCGCTTTGCCATAAAAAGTCAGGAAAATCAGCCGCCAGCTGTAAAAACTGGTCAGCAGCGCCGCAAACGCCCCGACCGCGAAAGCCACCTGTCCGTTCGTGCCGCTGGCAAAGGCGGCCTCGAGTATCGCATCCTTCGAATAAAAACCCGCAAAACCAAATACACCGATGATGCCAACCCCGGTAATTGCCAGCGTGCCTGCGACCATGACCCAGAATGTCAGCGGTATATGGCGGCGCAGCGCCCCGTAATAGCGCATATCCTGCTCGTGGTGCATCGCGTGGATCACCGACCCCGCGCCAAGGAACAGCAATGCCTTGAAAAATGCATGCGTGAACAGATGGAACATCGCTGCGCCATATGCCCCGACGCCCGCTGCGACGAACATATAGCCCAGCTGCGAGCAGGTCGAATAAGCGATGACGCGCTTGATGTCATGCTGCGTTGTCGCCACCGTTGCCGCGAACAGACACGTCGCAGCGCCGACGAAAATCACTACCCCTTGCGCCACCGGAGCGGCCTCGAACATCGGCGACAGACGGCACACCATGAACACGCCAGCGGTCACCATCGTCGCGGCGTGGATGAGTGCGGAAACGGGCGTTGGCCCCTCCATCGCATCGGGCAGCCAGGTGTGCAGCCCCAATTGCGCCGACTTACCCATCGCGCCAATGAACAGCAGGATGCACAATATTGTCATCGTGTCGAGCCGCATCCCCAAAAAGCCGATGGTCGAACCAGCCATGCCCGGCGCGACGTCGAGGATGGCGGGGATAGAGACGGTGCCAAACACGAGGAAGGTGCCGAATATCCCTAGCATGAAGCCAAGGTCGCCAACGCGGTTGACGACGAACGCCTTGATCGCGGCGGCGTTTGCGCTGGGTTTATGATACCAGAACCCGATCAGCAAATAGGAGGCGAGGCCGACCCCCTCCCAGCCAAAGAACATCTGCACCAGATTGTCTGCCGTCACCAGCATCAACATGGCAAAGGTGAACAGCGACAGATAAGCGAAAAAGCGCGGCTGGCCGGGGTCTTCGGCCATATAGCCCCAGCTATACAGGTGGACGAGCGCGGACACAGTTGTGACGACGACCAGCATCACGGCGGTCAGCGCATCGACGCGCAGCGCCCAGTCGAATAGCAGATCGCCCGAGCGGACCCACTCCATCACCGGGGTAACGCTGGCGGTTGCACCCCCCGCGACAAAGGAGAGGAAGATCGGCCAGCTCAATGCGCACGCAGCGAACAGCGCGCCCGTGGTCAGCAGCTTTGCGGGCAAATTGCCGAGCCAGCGCCCGCCAAGTCCCGCAATAATCGCGGCAATGAGCGGCAGGAATACAATAAGGGTGATGGCGTTCACTGTTAAACCTGCACTTCAACTAACAGAACCGTTCGGGCTGAGCTTGTCGAAGCCCTGCCCTTTCTTAAAACGGTTGTTACAAAGGAAAAACAACCCTTCGACAAGCTCAGGGCGAACGGGAAATTAAGAGCGTGCGCGAGGGTTAGCATGGCACCATCACCCCTTCATCCGGTTGGCGTCATCGACCGCAATGGTGCCGCGACCACGAAAATAGATGACGAGGATGGCGAGGCCGATCGCCGCCTCGCCCGCCGCAACGGTCAGCACGAACATCGCGAACACTTGTCCCGCCAAGTCGCCCAGAAACGCGCTGAACGCGACGAGGTTGATGTTGACGCTGAGCAAGATCAGCTCGATCGCCATCAATATGATGATGATATTCTTGCGGTTGATGAAGATGCCGAGCACGCCGAGCACGAACAAGATGCTGCTGACGGTCAGATAATGGCCGATGCCGATCATAGCTCTACCCCCTGCCCGACGCCCGGATTAACCAGCCGCACAGCGTCCTGCGGTCGCCGCGCATTCTGCGCCGCCACATCCTGCCGCTTGACGCCGCCGCGCGGGCGGTGGGTGAGGACAATCGCCCCGATCATCGCCACCAGCAGGATGATTCCCGCCACTTCGAACAGAAAGATATAGCGGGTGTAGAGCAGTTCGCCGATTTGCTGGATATTGCTGGTCGCCGCCTGCACCGGCGCAGCGCGCTGCGCCAGCTGGATGCTGCCCGCCGACCATGAACCAAGCGCGAAGACCAACTCCGCCGCCAGCACGATGGCCAGCAACACGCCGATGGGCAGATATTTGACGAACCCTGCGCGCATTTCGGCAAAGTCGATGTCAAGCATCATCACCACGAACAAAAACAGCACCGCGACCGCACCAACATAAACAATCACCAGCAGCATCGCGATGAACTCCGCGCCAAGGATCAACATCAGACCCGCCGCGTTGAAAAAGGCGAGGATCAGCCACAGCACGCTGTGCACCGGGTTACGCGAGAACACGGTCAGCGCCCCAGAAGCGAGCAGCACGCTGGCGAACATGTAAAAGGCGATGGTCTGGATCATCCGTGCCGCCCCTAGCGATAGGCCGCATCGGCGGCAAGGTTCGCGGCGATGGTGCGTTCCCATTTGTCACCATTGGCGAGCAGTTTCGCCTTGTCATACAGCAATTCTTCGCGCGTTTCGGTCGCATATTCAAAGTTCGGCCCCTCGACAATCGCGTCGACCGGGCACGCCTCCTGACAAAAACCGCAATAGATGCACTTGACCATGTCGATGTCGTAGCGCGTGGTTCGGCGCGAGCCATCCTCGCGCGGTTCGGCCTCGATGGTGATCGCCTGCGCCGGGCAGACGGCTTCGCACAGCTTGCACGCGATGCAGCGTTCCTCGCCGTTCGGGTAACGGCGCAGTGCATGTTCGCCGCGAAAACGTGGGCTCAGCGGGTTCTTCTCGAACGGGTAATTGATCGTCGCCTTGGGCTTGAAGAAATAGCGCAGCGTCAGCGCGTGCGCCTTGACAAACTCCCACAGCGTGAAGGCTTTGATGGTCTGGGAGAGGGTCATTCTTGTGTTGCCCGCGCTATTATGCCGCTATATCCGCAGATCGCAATAGCATTTTGTTCGGTAAGTCGAGACTGTGTCCCCAGCGTTGAGAACTCAATGAGTTTTGTTGCACGGCCACCGAATGAAAAAAACGATTCGATCCCTGAAGGTTCTGAACCGTTGAGCAAACCTCTAAATTGCCCAGAAATATGAGACCCCACCCTGGAGATAAATTGAAGCTGCAAACGCATTTCTTGAGCGGTCCATATGCTGTTGCTAGGGTCACCAATTCTGAGATTGTTACGGCCGCGTGGGTGAAGCATGATGTCATAAGTCATCCGTCCACGAATCCCATCCCTTGTGATAAATCCGCAATCATCAGGCCAACGGTTAGGATCAAATGGATTCACAGGTCGCTCAGTTGAAACTGGTTGAGCAGGTGGCGCGTTTGTTTCGTCGCAATAGCCCGCCGCTGCAGGGAGTGCCAATTCACCTCCCTCGGTTAAATATATGATGATGTGTCCAGTTCCAGGCAGAATGATGCGTTGTGGATTCGTTCCTGTCCCAATGTCGTATGCCTCTATCGTTCTGCCCGATTGGGCTACGATTGGTCGTTTTGTGACCATAATTTCTCGACGCGGCCATACCGACCCAGCCAGGCCAACCAATATAGCAGTTTCGCCCTCGCTGGGAACGATTGCAAAAGCTATCACTTCGTTAACTGGACTCGCCAAATGACAGGCTAAAGTTGGCGGCGGGCTGGGAGCGGGCGTAACTGCCTGCATAGCTAGCAAGGTCGCTGCGAGAACAATCATACCCCCACCCTCACAATCATGAGATAGCCGCTCACCAGCACCACCCAGAACAGCGAGATCGGCAGGAACACCTTCCAGCCGAGCCGCATCAGTTGGTCGTAGCGATAGCGCGGGACGGTCGCCTTGACCCAGCCAAAGACGAAGAAAATCACCAATATCTTGGCAAATAGCCAGAAGATGCCGGGGATGTAATAGAGCGGGGCCCAGTCAATCGGCGGCAGATACCCGCCCCAGAACAGCACCGCGTTCAATGTGCACATCAGCAGCACATTGGCATATTCGCCGAGCCAGTAGAGCGCGAAGGCCATCGATGAATATTCGGTCTGGTAACCCGCGACCAGCTCGCTCTCGGCCTCGGTCAAATCGAACGGCGCGCGCGCGGTTTCGGCCAGGCTAGAGATGAAAAATATCACCGCGATCGGGAACAGCAGCGGGTTGAGGCCGTGCGCGCTGACCACGCCCAAGATATTGCCGCGCTGGCTCTCGACGATCGTGGACAGGTTGAAACTATCGGCCCACAGCACCACGCAAATCAGCACGAAGCCGATCGATACTTCGTAAGAAATCATCTGAGCTGCAGCGCGTAATGCGCTGAAAAACGGATATTTGCTGTTTGACGCCCAGCCCGCGATAACGATGCCGTAAACCCCGAGCGACGATATGGCGAGGATATAGAGCAGCCCGACATTGATGTCGCTGAGCACCATTTTTGAGCCATCTGGCCCCGCCCCGAACGGGATCACCGCCCACGCCATCAACGCGACGGTGAAGGTGATGATCGGCGCGATCAGGAACAGGGCTTTGTTTGCCGCGCTCGGGATGATCGTTTCCTGCAAAAACACTTTCAGCCCATCGGCGAAACTTTGCAGCAAGCCGAACGGCCCGACGACATTGGGACCACGCCTGAGCGCCATCGCCGCCCACAGCTTGCGCTCGGCATAGATGATCATCGCGACGGCGAGCATCAGCGGCACCGCGATGGCGAGGATCAGGATCAGCGTGGCGATGAGCCAGCCCAGTTCCGCGCCGAGGAAGGTCGATTGAAACCAGGCGGTCATTGATTGATGCCCCTATCACCCGTTCGGGCTGAGCTTGTCGAAGCCCTGCCTTTTTCATGCATACTCACATGAAGAGAACAGCAGCCCTTCGACAGGCTCAGGGCGAACGGAGCGGGGGCTATGGTGTGGGTTCTCATTCCGCAGCCTCCGCAAATGTCTCGCCGTGCACCAGCTCGGCCGAGCAGCGCTGCATCGTCTCGCTAGCGCGCGCAATCGTGTTGGTCAGATAGAAATCCCTGATCGGTGATGGGATCGGGCCTGATGCTTTGGTATCGAGCTTGGGCAACTCCCAGCCATAGTTGGCAACGCCCTCCACGCCCAGCGCGGGCACGGCGGCGATCATCGCGGCGCGGCAGGCATCAAAGCTGTCAAAGCCGACGCTCACCCCCAGAACATCGGCAAGCGCACGGAAAATGCTCCACTCCTCACGCGCGTCCCCGGGCGCGAACACCGCGCGTTCGCTGCGCTGCACGCGACCCTCGGTGTTGACATAGGTGCCGGGCTTTTCGCTCCACGCAGCTGACGGAAGGATGATGTCGGCGGCGTGCGCGCCCGCATCGCCGTGATGCCCGACATAGACTTTGCACGTTTTGGCAAACTTAGTGAAATCCACCTCGTCCGCGCCAAGGAAGAAGGCGAGTTTGGGCTTGGCCGCCGCAATGTCGGCGATGCCGCCGCTTTGCGCGTAACCAAGCATCAGCCCGCCCATCCGCGACGCCGCCATGTGGACGACGTTGAAGCCGTTCCAGCCGTCACGCACGAGGTTCAGCGATTTGACCAGGCCAAGCGTCGCGCCCTGTGCGCCGGGCACAGCCAATGCCCCCCCGCCAACGATCACCATCGGTCGCTCGGCGGCTTTGAACGCATCCTTCACCGCCTTGGGGAGTTTGCCGATGAGCGCGGCGTCATCGCCCAGCCACTCGACTTTGTAGGTCAGGTCGTGTTGCGGGCCGATGGCGAACGCCTTGGCTCCGCGTTTCCACACCGCCTTGCGCAGCCGCGTGTTGATCAGCGGTGCTTCCCAGCGCAGGTTTGTGCCGATGAGCAGGATGACGTCGGCGTCCTCTACCCGCGCGATCCCGGTATTGAAATTGACGGCGGACAGGCTTGAGCAGTCATAGCTAAGTCCGGTCTGCCGCCCTTCGAGCAGCGTTGATCCAAGCGCACCCACCAGCGCGCGCGCCGCAAACATCGTCTCGCAATCGACCAGATCGCCGGCAATCGCCGCGACGCTGGCACCCGCATTGACCGCAGCGATAGCCGCGAACGCCTCTGCCCATGTCGCGGGGGTCAGCTTGCCTTCGCACCTGACCCATGGCTGGTCGAGGCGGTGGACCATCAGCCCGTCGATATGGTGACGGGTCTTGTCGTGCGCCCATTCCTCGTTGACGTCATCGTTGATGCGCGGCAGCACGCGCAACACTGCGCGCCCGCGCGCATCGACGCGGATGTTGGTGCCGACCGCGTCCATCACGTCGATGGCGTGGGTCTTGGTCAGCTCCCACGGCCGCGCCTCGAACGCGTAGGGCTTGGCGGTCAGCGCGCCGACCGGACACAGGTCGACAACATTGCCCGATAACTCACTGTTAACAGCCTGTTCCAGGTAAGACGTGATTTGCATATTTTCGCCGCGGCCCAGAGCGCCAATCTCCTCAACGCCCGCCACTTCTTCGGCAAAGCGGACACAGCGGGTGCAATGGATACAGCGCGTCATCACCGTCTTGATGATCGGCCCCATATATTTTTCGGTCACTGCACGCTTGTTTTCGTCGTAACGGCTGTGACCCTTGCCATAGGCGATGCTCTGATCCTGCAAATCGCACTCGCCGCCCTGATCACAGATCGGGCAATCGAGCGGATGGTTGATGAGGAGGAACTCCATCACCCCTTCGCGCGCCTTTTTGACCATCGCGCTGTCGGTGCGGATAATTTGCCCCTCGGCGGCGGGTAGCGCGCACGATGCCTGCGGCTTCGGCGGACCCGGCGCGACTTCAACCAGACACATCCGGCAATTGCCCGCGATGCTGAGCCGCTCGTGGTAGCAAAAGCGCGGGATTTCCTTGCCCGCCAACTCGCACGCCTGGAGCACGGTGGCCCCAGCGGGAACCTCAACTTCGATGCCATCTACGGTGACTTTAGGCATGAGACGCCTCGTGCTCTTCTAACTCTGAACAAGCACGATGTATTGAGCGCCTCAGCATTAGGGTACGAATGTCATATACATATTGAATAAGAGATCCGATTGCAAAGATGCAGCCACCCACCAAAGCGAATCCTATCAAACTGCCCGCTACTTCATATGTTGATTGATAACTCCTTGTAAACATTGACATGAGGCCAACAAGGACAGCGATTACAGCCGAAAGTTTAAAAATCCCCGCACTAGCAGTCGCGGGAAGAACTACCAATTCTACAAGTTCTCGGAGATCAGCGTCAGCTTTCTCGCGTTCGAGCCGCTTTTTTATCTCACCAACCATAGTCGTCACCCCGCCTCCCGTGCAACATCGTCATGCTGAACTTGTTTCAGCATCCATCGGGCCGCGCGCCCTGCTGCAGGTGCAGAAGGGTAAACGGCGCGGCCTTGCTGCCTAACAGCGCTTCGGGCTGCGGCGAGAAATGGACCCTGAAACGAGTTCAGGGTGACGGGGGTGGAGAGGGGTCGTGTGCTGGTCACTCTGCCGCCTCCCGCATTGCGCTACCCGCGCGCTCCGCGATCCGCCGTTCGAGTTCGGGGCGGAAGTGCTTGATCAGCCCCTGGATCGGCCAGGCCGCCGCGTCGCCCAGCGCGCAAATGGTATGCCCCTCGACCTGCTTGGTGACCTGCTGGAGCATGTCGATCTCGCCCACGTCAGCCTCGCCGGTGCGCAGCCGCTCCATCACCCGCCACATCCAGCCCGTCCCCTCGCGGCACGGCGTGCACTGGCCACAGCTTTCATGCTTGTAGAAATAGGATAGCCGCGAAATCGCGCGGACAATGTCGGTTGATTTGTCCATGACGATGACCGCAGCCGTGCCGAGCCCCGAGCCGACTGCTTTCAGCCCGTCAAAATCCATCGGCGCGTCCATGATCTCGGCTGCGGGAACCAGCGGCACCGATGACCCGCCGGGGATGACCGCGAGCAGATTGTCCCATCCTCCGGTTATGCCGCCGCAATGCCGCTCGATCAGTTCGCGGAAGGGGATGCTCATTTCTTCTTCGACCACGCAAGGCCGCTCGACATGCCCCGAAATCTGGAACAGCTTGGTGCCCTTGTTACCCTCACGCCCGAACGAGGCGAACCACGCTGCGCCACGCCGCAAGATGGCAGGGACCACCGCGATACTCTCAACGTTGTTCACAGTAGTCGGGCAGCCATAGAGCCCAGCGCCAGCCGGAAATGGCGGTTTCAGGCGCGGTTGACCCTTTTTACCCTCAAGGCTTTCGATCATCGCGGTTTCTTCGCCGCAGATATAGGCACCCGCGCCCCGATGAACGAACACGTCAAAATCATAGCCCGAGCCACAAGCGTTTTTGCCGAGCAGCCCCGCGTCATAGGCCTGCCCAACCGCCGCGAACATGGTTTCGGCCTCACGGATATATTCGCCGCGAATATAGATATAGGCGGCGCGCGCGCGCATCGCGAAGCCCGCGAGCAATGCCCCCTCGATCAGTTTGTGCGGGTCGTGGCGAAGGATTTCGCGGTCTTTGCAGCTACCTGGCTCGGATTCATCAGCATTGATGACAAGAAAATTCGGCCGCTCGGGCGTCGGGTTTTTGGGCATGAACGACCATTTGAGGCCAGTGGGGAACCCTGCCCCGCCGCGCCCGCGCAGGCCGCTCGCCTTGACCGTTTCGACAATTGCGTCCTGCCCAGCCGCCATCAGGGCCTTGGTCGCGTCCCAATCGCCGCGCGCCTGCGCCGCGCTCAACCCCCAGTCCTGATAGCCGTAAAGGTTGGTGAAGATGCGGTCTTTATCGGCGAGGGTCACTTCCACTCCTCCCGATAATCGTGGTTTGCCGTGACCATCGCCTGCAAAGTGGTCGGCCCGCCCAATGGCTCGACGGTGTGGCGGCCCGGCTCCTGCGTCCCCGCTTTGGGTTGTTTGCCCTCGGCCAGCGCATCCAGTATCGCGGTCATGCGGTCGTAGTCCAAATCTTCGTAATTATCGTCGTTGATCTGGACCATCGGCGCGGACGAACAATTGCCCATACACTCGACCTCGGTCAGGGTGAACAGGCCGTCGGGCGTGGTTTTACCCTTGATCATCCCGCGATTTTTGCACGCTGTCATGACGTCATCGGACCCGCGCAGCATGCACGGCGTCGTCCCGCACACCTGCACATGGAAACGGCCGACGGGCGCAAGGTTGAACATCGTATAAAAGGACGCGACTTCGAGCGCGCGCATGAACGGCATGCCGAGCCCGCCCGCGACATATTCAATGACCGGAATCGGCAGCCAGCCTTGGGTGCTCGTCTGTGCCCCCACTTGCCGCTGTGCGAGGTCGAGCAACGGCATGATCGCGCTGCGTTGGCGACCAGCGGGATAACGCGCGATGATGGCCTTGGCCTGCTTGGCGTTGGCGGGCGTCCACGCAAACGCGCCCCACGCAGCGCGGACTTCGGTTTCATTGGGGGTGGTCGGGCTAGTCATCGGCACGCCCCTTATTGCGGCGATATAATTCCCCCACCGTCAGGCCAGCAAGGATCGCGCCGGAAAAAGCGCTCTGGCGATAGTCGGGCACACCGTCGAGGAGATAGGAAACGAGGGCACCTGCCAGAAAACCCGCGCCAAACATCGCAGCGACAAGCCCAAGTGTTCGGATAAAGATCACCGGTCACACTCCCCGAATACGATATCCATCGCGCTCAAAATCGCGGTGATGTCGGCCAGCATATGCCCCTTGCAGACGAAATCCATCGCCTGAAGGTGCGAAAACGCGGTCGGGCGGATTTTGCAGCGATAGGGTTTGTTCGACCCGTCGCTGACCAGATAGACGCCAAACTCGCCCTTGGGGCTTTCGGTCGCGACATAGACCTCGCCAGCGGGGACGTGAAACCCCTCGGTATAGAGTTTGAAGTGATGGATCAGCGCCTCCATCGACGCCTTCATCTCGGCGCGCCCCGGCGGCACCACCTTGCGGTCTAGGCTGGCGACCGGACCTTCGGGCATGTCGCGCAAACATTGTTTCATGATGCGGATCGACTGGCGCACTTCCTCGGCGCGGACCATGAAGCGGTCGTAACAGTCGCCCTTGGTCCCCACCGGAATGTCGAAATCCATGCGGGCATAGACATCATAGGGCTGCGACTTGCGCAAATCCCACGCCACGCCCGCCGCGCGGATCATCGGGCCGGAAAAACCCCAGGCGAGCGCGTCCGCCGCGCTCACCACGCCGATGTCGACGTTGCGCTGTTTGAAAATGCGGTTGTCAACAACAAGCTTCAACCCGTCCTCGAACAGTCGGGTGAGCCGATCATCGAGCCACGCGGCAATATCGTCGAGCAACCTTTGCGGCACATCCTGATGCACCCCGCCCGGGCGGAACCAGGCCATGTGCATCCGCGCTCCGCTCGCCCGCTCGAAAAAGCCGTAAGCGTCCTCGCGCGCTTCATACATCCACAGCCCCGGGGTCATCGCCCCGACATCGAGCGCGTGGTGCGCAAGGTTGAGCAGATGGTTGGAAATCCGCGTCAGCTCGGCGAACAGCACGCGCAGATATTGCGCGCGGAGCGGCACTTCCAAATCGAGCAGTTTCTCGATCGCCAGCACATAGCTGTGCTCCATGCTGAGCGGCGAGGCATAATCGAGCCGATCAAAATAGGGCAGCGCCTGAAGATAGGTCTTATGCTCGATCAACTTCTCGGTGCCACGATGGAGCAAGCCGATATGCGGGTCGATCCGCTCGATAATCTCGCCGTCAAGCTCGGTCACCATCCGCAACACGCCGTGCGCCGCCGGGTGCTGAGGCCCGAAATTGATCGTTGTATTGTGGATGGTGCGATCGCCAGCGGTGCGGGCGGTATCAGCGGAGGCGGCTTCGCTCATGACTTCGCCCCCTTCTCGTCGCCGGGCAAAATATAGTCGGCACCCTCCCACGGGCTCATGAAGTCAAAGCTGCGGAAATCCTGCGGTAATTGGACGGGTTCATAGACGATGCGCTGCTCGGCCTCCGAATAGCGCACCTCGACATGACCGGTCAGCGGGAAATCCTTGCGCTGCGGGTGGCCGACAAAGCCATAGTCGGTGAGGATCCTGCGCAAATCGGCGTGCCCCGCAAATGTGACGCCATAGAGGTCGAATATCTCGCGCTCCAGCCACCCCGCGACAGGGTAAACGCCCGTTACGCTGGGGATCGGCGCCCTCTCATCGGTGCAGGTGCGGATGCGCAGGCGGTGGTTTTTGGTGACGCTGAGCAGATGATAAACAACCTCGAACCGCTCGACGCGGTCGGGATAATCGACCCCGGCAATCTCCATCAACTGCTGATAGGCAAAATCATCGCGCAGCTTGGTAAGTACAGCGACAATGCTGTCGCGCTTGACGGTGATGCCAAGCTCGCCGTGCGCCTCTCCGCCCGTAACGAACGCCTTGCCAATCGCCTTTTTAACGGCGGAAACGACCCCTTTGTGGCCGATGATGAGCGGAGCGGGAGAGGCCACGGCTCAGCGCTCTACCGTGCCGGTGCGGCGGATTTTGCGCTGGAGCTGCATGACGCCATAGAGCAGCGCCTCGGCGGTCGGCGGGCAGCCGGGAACGTAGATGTCAACCGGAACGATGCGATCGCACCCGCGCACGACGCTGTAGCTATAGTGATAATAGCCGCCGCCATTGGCACAGCTGCCCATCGAAATCACATATTTCGGCTCGGACATCTGGTCGTACACCTTGCGCAGCGCCGGCGCCATTTTGTTGCACAGCGTGCCCGCGACGATCATCACGTCCGATTGACGTGGACTTCCGCGCGGAGCGATACCGAACCGCTCAAAATCATAACGCGGCATATAGCCGTGGATCATCTCGACCCCGCAACACGCGAGGCCAAAGGTCATCGGCCACAGCGAGCCGGTGCGCGCCCAGTTGAAAATATCCTCGGTGGTCGTGATGACAAATCCCTTGTCATCAACCTCTGACGACACATCGTTGAAAAAGGCCGCATCGGGCATGGTGATTGCGCTCTGTGTCATTCCCAATCCAGCGCTCCCTTTTTCCAGGCATAGACAAGGCCGAGCACCAGTTCACTCAGGAACACCATCATCGTCGCCCAGCCAGCCCAGCCGATTTCCTTGAGGCTGACCGCCCATGGGAACAGGAACGCGGCTTCGAGGTCAAAGATGATGAACAGGATGGCGACGAGATAGAAACGCACGTCAAACTGGCCACGGCTATCCTCGAACGCGGGGAAACCACATTCATATTCGCTCAATTTTTCTGACCCAGGCTTATGCGATCCGGTCAGGCGCGAAACCCCCATCGGCAGGAACACAAACAGCGCAGACAAGCCCACCGCAACGAACAGAAATAGCAGGATTGGCGCATATTGCGACAGGTCAACCACGCGGGATCTTTCTTGTCATTGGGGATGTGATTCACCCCCCGATTGGCCGCGCTTCTAGGCCAGCAACAGCCCCTTCGCAAGGCCGTAAAGCGCCATTTTCGTCGCGAATGCGAATCCCCCTTTAACGCATGCGCACGCTTCTGATTTCGGTTGGCGCAAGCGGCTCTTCGCCAATGATTTGCGCGCCATCACCAAAGCGTCGCCACTGGCTGTTGCCAATGTAAACCAGATTGCGACCATCAATAACACCTGTTGTTGGCTCATCCCACTTGGGATTGGCGCGCTCCAGCACCTTGATAGCCGTAACGCGCCGCCCATCGCGCGATAATATGATCTGAATGATTCGATGGGGAATCGTACCGTTTTGAATGGCAATCAGGGTTCCACGATACCATAGCAAGCCATCGATTCCGTCGAGAGCGGCGGGCACATCGCTGCTCAACCACGACACATACCCCGTATCGCGGTCAATGGTCGCGATCCCGTGCGCATAATCCGAAACATAAAGGCGCGAGCGGCGCTCATCGATTGCGATCCCTTGCGGACTGCGCAAAACGCCGGGCGGCACCAGCTGCTCGACATCTATGGAATCGGCCGCCCCGCGATAAATTGCCCCGTTAACCGGATCGGACACATACACCGCACCATCGGCAGCAACCGATAAGTCCCCCATCGACGCGCCAGCGGGGGCGTGGACAATCCTGTGGATGGTGCCGCTCGTCGCGTCCTGCGCCAGCAACCCGGCAAAATGCGGCATGGCTGGCGACTGCGGGACAATCACCCGCGCCGACCATAATATATTGCGGCGGCGGTCAATCGCCAGGCCAAACACGCTGCCATGGCCGTCGCTGCCCGCCAGTGGAGCAGCCGCCCCACCGCTATCAACGCGGTATATTCTGGCATCGGCGACCGAAGATATAAACCATCCGCCACCACGGATCGGCGCAAGCGATTCGATGAGACGAGGTCCGCTAATGTTTGCCAATATGTTGCTGTCGCCAAAGGGGGCCGCGTTTGCGTCGAGCCTTGCGCTCCACTGCGCAAACATATCTGCATCCATAGCGGGGCGGACAGTCTGCCTGCCGTTCATCGACAAACTGCCGCCAAGCTCTGCGTAGCGATGCGCGGCTTGGGCAGCGCGGGTCAAGTCAGCAGTCTCCAATGACGCACCAATGGTGCGCCGCAATGCGGCAGAAGTTTGCTGATCGATCGGTACAGGCGGTTCCGATTGCTGTGCGACCGCGCCCAAGCTGAACAGCATCGCTGCGCCAATGAGCACGAAGCCGAAATGTTTAACCACCGCCATCAAGCGATGGTTAAACGCCCCGCAACGCCCCCGCAACCAACTTGTGCAGCTTGCTGTGCAGTATGTCGTTGGCGGCGAGAAACTCGCTGCGTTCCATCGCGCGCTCGCCGCCGCGAAAATCAGTGATAAACCCGCCTGCTTCCTTGACCAGCAATATCCCCGCCGCGACATCCCATGGCGATAGATCAGATTCCCAAAAACCATCGAAGCGCCCCGCCGCGACCCATGCGAGGTCTAGGCTGGCCGCCCCAAAACGGCGGATACCCGCCACACCGGGGGCAATCGCGCCAAAAATCCTAGTCCACTGCGCCAAATCACCATGGCCGAAGAAGGGGATGCCCGTGGCGATGAGCGCATCGGCCAAATCGCGCCGGGCGGAAACCCGCAGCCTTTGACCATTGCGCCACGCCCCGCGTCCCCGCTCCGCCCAATAGCTTTCGTCGGTGATTGGTTGATAGACCAGACCAGCGACCATTTCACCCCAGCTGCCATCGCTGCGCGGTTCCTGCACCGCGATGGAAATGGCGAAATGCGGGATGCCATGGAGGAAGTTCGATGTGCCATCGAGCGGATCGACCACCCAGCGCGGTTTGCCGGGGGCACCGTCGATGCTGCCGCCCTCCTCCATCAAAAAACCCCAGTCGGGCCGCGCACGCAGCAATTCATCATATAAAGTGCGCTCGGCCTGTCTGTCTGCGCGGCTAACGAAATCCGCCGGTCCCTTGCGCGATACTTGCAGATGCTCGACCTCGCCAAAATCGCGGCGCAGCTTGCCCCCCGCCTTGCGCGCGGCGCGCTCCATCACGGTAATGACGCCCGATTGTGCAGCCATCAGTCGGCGCGCTTCACATATTCGCGGTCATAAACATTGACGACAATCCGCGTGCCGCTGGTGATATGCGGCGGCACCATCACCCGCACCCCATTGTCGAGCATCGCGGGCTTATAGCTCGACGAAGCGGTCTGCCCTTTGACCACCGCATCGGCCTCAACCACCAGAGCCTCAATCTGTTCGGGCAGTTCGACCGAAATAGGCCGCTCGTCCCAAAGCTCAAGCACGACATCCATACCGTCCTGCAGGAAGTCCGCTGCTTCGCCGATCAATTCGCGCGACAGATTGATCTGTTCATATGTGTCCTTGTCCATGAACACCAGCGCGTCGCCATCGGCATAAAGATATTGGAAATCCTTGGTGTCGAGCCGCACCTTTTCAACCGTATCCTGTGACCGGAAACGCACATTGGTTTTGCGGCCATCGACGAGGTTTTTCATCTCGACTTGCATGAACGCGCCGCCTTTGCCGGGCTGGGTGTGCTGGATTTTGGCAACTTTCCAGATGCCTTTTTCATATTCGATGATATTTCCAGGACGAATGTCCACACCACTGATCTTCATAAGAGATCGCCTTTGCGCATATACGAGGTTAAAAGAGCCGGATGGCTAGCTGTAACCATCTATGGTGCGCGCCTAGCGGTGCCAGGTCACCAATGCAAGTATGCGGCGCATAGGAGTATGAGTGGGCAGCTTCAAGGCCCGCTCGATATGGTGCAAATGCTGCTTGACGAAATGGCGGCTCCACCACACAAGCGCATCGCATGTGCGGAATCGCGGGCATCTTTTCATACGCTTCTTCTGCGGCCAATGTGGATGAGGGCGAACTCACCCGCATCCGCGACCATATGGCTGCGCGCGGACCGGATGGCTTTGCCAATTGGGTGGACACGAATAGACGGATAGGACTGGCGCATCGCCGTCTGGCGATCATCGATTTGACCGACGGTGGTTTTCAGCCAATGTCCGATGGCGGCGCGCTGACCATCACGTTCAACGGCGAGATTTATAATTACCGCGCGCTTCGCACCGCGTTGGAGGCGAAGGGCCAGGTCTTTCGCACTGCGTCCGACACCGAGGTGATTTTGCGCGGCTTCGCACTAGAGGGGCCGGCGATATTCGCACGGCTGCGCGGGATGTTCGCCCTAGCAATCTGGGATGCGAATGCGCGTCGATTGACGATGGCGCGCGACGGCTATGGCATCAAGCCGCTCTATTATGCAAATAATGGCAGCGCGATCCGCTTTGCCTCATCGGTCAAGGCGCTGCTGGCGGGCGGGCATATCTCGCGCGAGCCGGACTATGCGGGCCGCGCCGGGTTTTACATGCTGGGCAGCGTCCCCGAACCCTTCACATCCTTCGCCGCCATATCCGCGCTACCCGCCGGATGCTGGATGACATGCGACGCGAATGGGGTCATAGAACCGCAAACCCACAGCTCGATTGCCGCCATATACACCCAAGCCGAAGACGAGGCACGTGACTTGCGGCTGAGCAGCGATGAAGCGACCGAAATCGCGCATGCCGCGTTGCTTGACAGTGTGCGCCACCACCTGATCGCCGATGTGCCGGTGGCCACTTTCCTCTCCGCCGGTGTCGACAGCGGTGCCATCCTCGGCCTTGCGTGCCAGGCAGGCGACCAGATCGCCGCGCTGACACTGGGTTTTGGCGAATATGTCGGGCTGGCTGATGATGAACGTACGCTGGCGGGGGTGACTGCCGCGCATTACGGTGTGACGATGCGCGCGCGCACCGTTGATCGCACTGAGTTCCTTGGCGATGCCGAAGCGATCCTCGCGGGCATGGACCAACCGTCGATCGACGGGCCGAATACATGGTTCATTTCCAAATTCGCCCGCGAACAGGGGGTTAAGGCGGCGCTATCCGGCCTTGGCGGCGATGAATTGCTGGGCGGATATCCGGCCTTTACCGACGTGCCGCGCTGGACCAGGCGGATGGGCGCGCTGCACGCGACGCCGATCCTCTCGTCCATCGTCAACATCATTGGCCATGCCGAAGGCGCGGTACGGCTGGGGTTGAACCCAAAGGCGCTTGGCCTGCTGCGCTATGGCAGATGTATCGAGGGCGCGTATTTTGTGCGGCGCGGCCTATTCATGCCGTGGGAGCTGGACGCCATTATGGGCGGCGATGCAGCACGCGAAGGGCGCGCGCGGCTTGATATCCTTCCCCGTCTGGCCGCCGCGATGGATCAGGGCAGCCGCAACATGTTCGCCCGCGTCGCCACACTCGAATCATCGCAATATATGCGCAACCAGTTGCTGCGCGACGCCGACTGGGCCAGCATGGCGCACAGTCTCGAAATTCGGGTGCCCTTGGTCGATACCACTTTGCTCAAGATATTGGCACCGCTGATGCTGTCGAGCGTGATCGGCAATGGCAAGGCATTGCTGGCCAGCGCACCCCAAAAACCGCTGCCCGATGCGATTATCAGCCGCACCAAGACCGGTTTCAGTATCCCGGTTGGCCAGTGGATGGGGATGCAGCCACCGCATAAGCGGGGCAACCCCTATGGCTATACCCGCGACTGGGCACGACGCGTCGGCCAGATTGCCTTCGATGACTGAGGCCGCTGGTGCCCATATTCTGTTTCTTGCCACCGACGCGCATGGCGCGCCCGGCGGCATTGCCCAATATAATCGCGACGTCCTCGATGCACTGGCGGGCATGGGGTGCGTGGAACAGATCACCGTGCTGTCGCGCCACGGGAATGGACGGCATGACGACGCGCCAGCTAAAGCCAACTATCCCAAGCGCCAACCACAAGGTCGCGTCGCCTATATTTGGCTGCTGCTCCGCGCAATTTTCGGGCGAAACACTGGCCTCATCTATTGCGCGCATATCAACCTGCTGCCGCTGGCAGTGCTGGCAAAATATATAACTAAATCGCCAACATTTCTCATGATTTATGGGATAGATGCTTGGAAAAGGCCATCGCGGCTGGTCGGTTGGATGGTACGGCATATCGATGCGCTGGGGTCTATCAGTCAGATCACGCTCGATCGTTTCATTTCTTGGGCCGGGCCATCGACCTGCCCCCATTACATCCTGCCCAATGCCATTGATGAAAAGATATTCGGTATCGCTGAACCAAACAAGGCGCTGACGGCGAGGCTTGGGCTGGATGGCGGGCCGGTCATTATGACCTTTGGCCGCATGTCGGCGAGTGAGCGGTATAAGGGGTTTGACGAGGTGCTGGAGGCTCTGCCGCATCTGCGTTCTGCCATGCCGAGCCTGCGTTATATGCTAGCCGGGGATGGCGATGACCGCCCAAGGCTCGAGGCAAAAGCGCAGGCGCTCGGCGTCGCGCCACATTGTATTTTTACCGGTTATTTGCCCGAGAGCGAAAAGGCCGACGCATTCCGCCTCGCCGATGCCTATGTCATGCCCAGTCACGGCGAAGGGTTCGGCTTTGTCGTGCTCGAGGCGCTGGCGTGCGGTGTGCCGGTGGTCGCCAGCACAACCGACGGTACGTTCGAGGCGGTGCGCGGCGGCACGCTTGGCCATGCGGTCGATCCCGCCGACAGGCAAGCGCTGATCGATGCGACCATCGCTGCGGTGCGGATGCCCAAAGCCGTCCCGGCGGGCCTCGAATATTTCAGCTCGGCGCAGTTTGCCGCACGGCTTCGCTTTGCACTCCTGCCAATGATTGCCTGAAATCGCCAAAAGGCTAGTGGAACGAATTGAACATTTGATTCCCTTGGGCGGCTGCTCTGGTTCAAATGTTCAATTCAAAAGTTCCACTAGAAATATAATGTTGCTAGTGGTTCTCATGATTCTGACATTTGCGCGCGCCCTAGCCGCAAGGGGATGCAAATGTCAGAATCGAACCACTAGACGTCGCGCACTGCACTGACTATGGGGCAAGCCACTCTCCCTCAGATACAAAGAGATGACATGACCGCACCCCGTAAAGTTGCGCTGGTTACCGGAATTACTGGCCAGGATGGTGCCTATCTGGCACAATTGCTGCTGGAAAAGGGCTATGAAGTGCACGGTGTCAAGCGCCGGTCCTCGTCGTTCAACACGGCACGGATAGAGGATATTTATCAGGACCCGCACATCGCCAATGCGCGCTTCTTTCTCCATCACGGCGACATGACCGACAGCACCAATTTGATCCGCCTGGTTCAGGAAACACAGCCGACCGAAATTTACAACCTTGCTGCGCAAAGCCATGTCCAGGTCAGTTTCGAGACGCCCGAATATACCGCCAATGCCGACGCCATCGGCACACTCCGCTTGCTGGAGGCGATGCGTATATTGGGTATCGAAAAGACCTGCCGTTTCTATCAGGCGTCAACGTCCGAGCTTTACGGTTTGGTGCAGGAAGTGCCGCAGCGCGAAACCACGCCTTTTTACCCGCGTTCCCCCTATGCCGCCGCCAAGCTTTACGCCTATTGGATCGTCGTCAATTATCGCGAAGCCTATGGCATCCATGCATCGAACGGCATCTTGTTCAACCACGAAAGCCCGCTGCGCGGCGAGACATTCGTCACCCGCAAAATTACCCGAGCCGCCGCCGCGATCAGCGCCGGTGTGCAAGACAAGCTCTATCTCGGCAATCTCGATGCAAAGCGCGATTGGGGCCACGCCCGCGAATATGTGCGCGGTATGTGGATGATGGTGCAGCAAGACGAGCCGGACGATTATGTCCTCGCCACCGGAGCGACTACGCAAGTGCGGCAATTCGTCGAATGGGCATTTACCGATGTCAACATCACGCTCGAATGGCGTGGGTGTGGTGTCGAGGAAAAAGGATATTGCACCGCGACCGGGCGGTGCCTGGTCGAGGTCGACCCGCGCTATTTTCGCCCTACGGAAGTTGAACTGTTGATCGGCGATCCGGCCAAGGCACACCAGAAACTGGGCTGGAGACACGAAACCTCGGTACGCGAACTGGCGCGCGAAATGGTGGCCGCCGATGTCGAGGAACTCCGCAGGCGGCGGGCGTAGGGTCTGGGCGGGTGGCCAGTTTCGACCTTGCGGGCAGGAAAGTCTTTGTCGCCGGTCATGCCGGGATGGTTGGCGCAGCGCTGGTGCGGCGACTGGAGCGCGAAGATTGCGTACTGATCACCGCGACGCGCCATGAGCTTGACCTGACACGTCAAAGCGAGGTGGAGATTTGGTTCGCCGCTAACCGCCCCGAGGCGGTGTTCTTGGCCGCAGCGCGCGTCGGTGGCATCCACGCCAACAATACACGGCCCGTCGATTTTCTGCGCGACAATATGTTGATCGAAACCAACGTCATCGACGCCGCGCACCGCAATGGTTGTGCCAAGCTGATATTCCTCGGTTCGTCGTGCATCTATCCCAGGCTGGCCGCGCAGCCGATAACCGAAGATGCGCTGCTGACCGGTCCGCTAGAACCGACCAACGAATGGTATGCCGTGGCCAAAATCGCCGGCATTAAACTCTGTCAGGCCTATCGGCGGCAATATGGCTGCGATTTCATCGCTGCGCAGCCGACAAACCTTTATGGCCCCGGTGACAATTTCGACCTGAGTATCAGCCACGTCCTCCCCGCTTTACTGGTCAAGGCGCTGGCCGCGCAGGCCAATGGCGATACCAGCCTGCCGATCTGGGGATCGGGGACACCGCAGCGCGAGTTCATGCACGTCGATGATCTGGCCGATGCGCTGGTGTTCCTTGCCAAAAATTATTCGGAAGAAGCGCACATCAATGTCGGCAGCGGGCAGGAAGTGACGATCCGCGAGCTGGCCAAGATGATTGCGGCGCTGGTCGGCTTCACCGGCACATTAGCATTCGACACCTCAAAACCCGACGGCACGCCGCGCAAACGGATCGATTCATCACGGCTCCAAGCGCTGGGCTGGTCGGCATCGATCAAACTCGATGCGGGGATTGCGTCGACCCTGACCTGGTATCAACAGCAGGTTGAATCGGGAGCAGATATCCGCGGGCGAACCGCCCCGGCGGCGATACAGGCGTGATGGCAAAGCATCCTCAGCCCGCCCCCGCCATCTTCATTGTCAATCGTTTTTATTATCCAGACCATAGCGCCACCGCGCAGATCGCCAGCGATCTTGGTGCCTATCTTGCGACCCAGGGCTGGGGGGTGCGCGCGCTCGCCAGCCGATACCGCTACGAGTCGGGTGCACCCTTGCCCGCCACCGAAATCGCCGACAATGTCTCGATCCGCCGTCTGCCAAGCAGCGGATTTGGACGGAGGGGCAAGGTCGGGCGGCTGATCGACTATGCCAGCTTCACCCTGCTCGCATTCCTGCATATCCTGTGGCATGCACGGCGCGGCGACATAGTCATCTGCAAAACCGACCCGCCGCTGCTGTCAGTCAGCATGGCTATCGCCTGCGGACTGCGCGGCGCGCGCCTGGTTAACTGGTTGCAGGATATGTTCCCCGAGATTGCCGCCGCGATGTTGCCGCGTGGCATCATCACCGCCCTGATATGGGCGCGTAACCGCTCGCTCAAAGCTGCGCGGCATAATGTGGTGATTGGCGAAGCGATGCGCGTGCGAATAGAGCGTGAAGGGGTTACGCCAGAGCGGATCACCGTCATCCCCAACTGGACCGACGAGGATATCACCCCGATTGCCGTCGCCGATAATGATTTGCGCCGCGCATGGGGGTTCGACGCGGACACGCTGGTTGTCAGCTATTCGGGTAATCTCGGCTTTGCGCATGACTATGAGACGTTGCTGGGCGCGGCGGAGCAGATCGGCGAGAATCGCCTGATCCAGTTCCTGATGATCGGCGGTGGTGCGGGTTTTACAGCGCTGCAAGCCGAGGTGGCGCGCCGCAGCCTGGGCAATTTCCATTTTCGCCCCTATCAACCTCGCACTGAGCTTTCACACTCGCTTGGCGTTGGCGATGTCCACTGGCTGTCGCTGAAACCCGAGTTGGAGGGGTTGATCGTCCCCAGTAAATTATACGGGATATTGGCGGCGGGCCGCCCGTTCATCTTCATCGGCGATGGTGACGGTGAGGTCGGGCAATGCATCGCGCAGCATGGCGGCGGCACTGTCATCGCGGCGGGCGATGCGACAGGGTTGGCGGCGATTATCACCCGCCTCGCATCGGATCGCAGCGAGCTCGCCGATCAGGCAGCGTGCGCGCTGGCCGCATCGCATCATTATCGGCGACCTATCGCGCTGGACCGCTGGAACAGCCTGCTCGCAGGGTTAGCGCCAGAGTAGATTGACCGATTGAATCTCGATGAGGGTTTCGCTGGGGAACAGTGCCGCTTGTCCGATCAGGCTGAGATGCTGCGCGCGGCAGGTCGTGGGGATGACAATCTGTGCACTGGCGTGTTTCTGCTCCGCGCTCAATGCGGCCAGATCGAGCGTGCCAAGCACCGCAGCCGTGCCCGCGCAGCGGACTGTCCACGTCAGCCCTGCCCCCCTGATCGGGCGATCACCGCCATCGACGACCAGTATATAGCGCCCCGGTGGCATCACCAGCATCTGGCTGACCAATGTCATGGCCCGTTGACCAGAGAATCGCACCTCAATGCCGCCACCATCAAGCGGGACAGCGCCATCGCCTCCGTCCTGACTCATCGTCCAGGCAAAGGGATGACCACCAGGAAAATCGGTAAAGTCTGGCGCATTGACCTGCGGACGCGCTGGGCGATCGGCGGTGGGAAGTTGCCCGGTCCACAACGCATAAGCGCGATCATACGCACCGCGGCTAATCAGCGCGCCCAAAATTTCCTGCCGCGTGCCGGGGTCCGGATGGCGGATGAGGATGGCAGCAAATTGCTCCACCACCTGTGTGGGTAAGCGAGATCGCGCGATTTCTCCTGCCAGTTGCGCATGCCAGCTGCGCGGTTGCCGCAGGTTCTCCAACAAGGTCTGCCGCGCTTCCGGGTCATTGATCAGCAGCGCGATGAGCGGAACTGCAACCTGGCTATCCGCGGGCGCGATGCTCAAGAGTCGTTCAAAATTGTGCATCGCCTCTGGGAAACGGCGCGATAATGCGGCATCGACAATCTGCCAGGCACGCGCGCCGCGCGAACGCGGATCGCGCCGCAGCGCTTCGGTAATCAAGGGCCGCGCCGTTGCCCGCTTTGCGTTGCTGGTGGGATTGCCATTGGCCAGCACCAGTGCGTCGGCGCTGAGCGGTTCCTGTCCAAGCAGTTGGGCCGCGGCGGTTCGGCGACGCACTGGCTCACCGCCGCCCCGCATCCGCCCGCCTGCCTGTGCCTGCAGGTCCGCAGCCGCCAATTGTCGAAGCTCCAGCAGGCTGACCGCAGCGTCACCGCGCGTGGTGATGAACGGTGTATCGGGCAGGGCAACCGCATTGCCATAGCAAGATAAGACGGCATAGCAGCCGATGAGGAATACCCCGATCACCAGCGCCAACCGACCCATCACGGCGGGGGTCAGCGCAAATGAAGAATGCGCGCGTAAACGACGTTCATGACCGACCACGGTGCGTCAATCCGCCAAAATCGGGAGCTTGCGACCGCCCTTTCCGGCCTTCCCACCCGTCGAGTCAGCGTAGAGATATTGATAGACACCGCTATAATAATAGCCGCCGCTATGCTGCGGAACGAAGGTCACCAGCGCACCGATGATGTTGGAGCCGCTCTGCATCAAGCGGCTCAATGCCCCCAGCACGACCTTGCGACGCGGCCCGCCCGAACGAACTACAAAAATCACCGCCTGGCATACGCCGCCGATCAACGGCGCATCGGCCAGGCCAAGAACCGGGGGTGCATCGACAATCACAAGGTCGTATACCTCTTCGGCGGCGCGAAGAACGTCGACCATCTTGCGGCTTGAGAGTAATTCGGTCGGGCTGGGCGGGACGGGTCCCGACGGAATGGCCCAGATATTATCGATGATCGTTTTTGTGACATGCAGTTCAAAGGCTGTATCGCTGGTCAGCAATATCGACAGCCCGCTTGTGCTGTCTGATGTGCGGCCTTTGCCATTTTGCGTTGTCAGCGTCGGGCGGCGTAAATCGGCATCGATCAGCAAGACGCGTTTGCCATTTTTGGCAAAACTGCGTGCCAGCCCAAGCGCGGACGACGATTTTCCTTCGCCCGCCGTGGCACTGGTAAGCGCGATAGATTTGGGCGCTCCATGGCTAGTGGCAAAATCGATCGCCGCACGCGCGGAAAAATAGGCTTCGGAAACGGGTGACTGGCTGTCATCAGAAGCATCGACAAAGGATTTACCTTCATTCACTTCGGGAACGGCACCGAGCGCGGCAAGGCGCAGGCGATGTTTGATATCTTCCGGGCTCTTGATCGTATCGTCCATGATGAAGGCGAGGAACACGAGACCGCCGCCAAGCACCAATCCGCCGCCCAGTGCCAAAATCAGATTGAACAGCAGGTTTGGAGAAAAAGGGCGAGACGGCGGTGCCGCCGGATCGACGGGCGAGGCAAGATCGCTGCCGATCTGGCCGGCAACCCCGATCTCCTTGAATCGTTGCAACAATGCGTCATAAAGTTGACGGTTAGTATCAACTTCGCGCTGCAAGATATTGTAATCGATGGAGCGGTTGCGCGTGTCGGTCAGGCGGCTAGACAATGATCCCACGCGGTCCCGCAATTCGTTTACCCGGGCCGAAGCTGCCTGATAATCGGCACGTAGCGCGCGCAGATATTGCCCTTCCTGACGGCCAAGTTCGCGTTGAATCTCGTTGATCCGCCCGCGCAATGCCTGTTGCGCAGGATAGCTATCCAGATATGTCTGCGATTGCTGCGCATATTCTGCCTGCAACTGTGCCAGCGTAGTGCGCATCGCCTGTGCCGCGCTGCTATCGAGTGCCGCGCGCGAAACGCCCGCAGCGCGCGCCTGTTCATAAACTTGTTGCGCGGCAATGCGTTCGTTCTCAGCCGTCGAGAGCGCCCCGGTTGTCGCCACCAGCAGCGTCGCATCGAGCGAACCGTTCGCGCTCGATTCCGAGCCTGTCGCCGTGTTGATCGGGTTGATCTCGATAATTCCATGCTGTTGCGCATAGGCCACCAGCGCGCGCTCAGACGTTTCCAGCGCGGTTTTCGCAGCGGCGACTCGCTCTGACAACAATTGCCGTGCCGAGGCCGTTGTCGCGACGCGGCGGTCGCTATCCGAACGAATGAAGTTCTGAACATAACTGTTGGCAATCATCGCCGCAACCTGCGAGTCATTGCCGACAAAGCTGACATTGATCAACCGACTGTTGCCGACCTGGCTGATCTTTATCCCTTGGGTGATATAGCGCAGCGCAGCGCCCTCGCGCGCTTCGCGCGTCAGGCCAGCGGGAAGGCCAAGCGCAGGGCTGCTCGCCAACCGCGTGTCGCGCGCCACGCGCACCGCCAGCGATCCACTGCGCAGCAGCGCAAATTGCGTTTCCATAAAGGTCGGATCGCGCACCGCGACCGCCTCAACATCCGCACCTTCGAGCAATTCGACGCGCTGTTGTCTGATTTCGAGCGTCGCGTCCGCACGATAGAGCGGCGTTGCCAAAAAAGTATAGATGGCAGCAGCGAGCAAGCACAGCAAAAGCGCCCCCAGCATCAGCCACCGCCAGCGAATGAGCGCTGAAATCAGCGCTCCAGTGTCAAATGACGCGGCGTTAAACTGATTCTCGCCCTCGCCCTGACCCCAATCGACCGCATGATCGACCATTTGGCCGGACGAGTGGTTTAGACCGCGCGAAGTGTTGGCTGCATTCATGGTGCAATTGATACTCTAAAATCAGAAAGGGCGGAAAATGGCGATGAGCGGCACGGTTGAGAGAAAGTCCCGGAACAATTGCCGCGAAGTCGAGCCATCGACATAGACGATATCTCCGGCATAAATCTCGGGGTCTGGGGCCAATCCGCCGCGAATATCGGTAAGATCAAACGCGGCGGCGTTTCGACGCCCGTCTATCTGGCGGAACACCACAACACGGCGCGGGTTGGCGTTTTCGGTCAACCCCTGCCCCATCGCCACCGCACGCATCAACGTCATATTGCCTGAAAAAGCGTATATGCCCGGTGTGCGCAGCGACCCGTCGAGCGTCACGCGGCGCCCGATTTGCGTCTTGAAATTAACAACGGCGTCAGGGTGTCGCAAATAGCGTGCGGCCAGCCTGGTCTCCAGAAGTGTGCTGATTTCGGCGGTGGTCAGGCCCATGACGGCAACATCGCCAATCAGCGGCATCTGGAGATTGCCGCGCTCGTCGATGGTGTAATCACCCGAAAACTCTGGTGCAGCAAACACGCGCACCGACAATTCATCGCCAATCCCGGCGCGGTAAACTCGCGATTCTTCGAGCGCAGCAGGGATGTCGGGTGATCCGAAATCGGCAACGCCATAGGGAACCGGCCCGCCGCGGCTACCAGCGCAACCGGCAAGCAACAGGCACATCAAAATCGCAAAAGGCCGCATCCAAGACATTGAAATCACAACGACCCTCGTTCTAAAATAATCTGTTCAGGCGGGCTGAATCATCGCCCAGATGCCCGCAAAACTAGCGGTACAGGACCCGTCTCTGCTAGACGAACGCCCGCACAGGGTCAAGCGTATCTACGCCACCGCAGCGTCAACAACTTTGCGTAGCCGCGCCGCAAATTGCGGCAATGCATAGTGGTTCAAGCGTTCCGGAATATGCTTTGCATCGTCCAAGCCCTCGATCAGCTGCTGCGCGAGAGCGTTGATATCGCCAGGGTCCACACCGCGCCCCATGCCCCCGTGCATGATCGCTTCATAACCGCCATCGACGGTGCTGGACAGAACCGGAATGCCGCACGCCAGCGCCTCGATAAACACAAAGCCAAAGCCGTCGCCGCTGCTGGGCATCGCAAACAGATCGGCCAAGCGATAGAAATCGGCCTTGCGTCCCTCCGCAATTTCGCCAGCAAAGATCACATGATCGCCGATCCCCAGAGTGTCGGCCTTTTGCCTCAGGCGCTCGGCATCCTCACCGCGCCCGCCTATCACATAGAGCGCATCGGGCACCGCTTTGATGACGCGGGGCATCGCCTCGAGCATAGCATCGAACCCCTTGGTGGCATTTTCAGGCATCCGCGCCAAGGTGAGGATGATGCGGCGGTCGCTTAAGTTAAAGCGCGCCATCAGATCGGCAGATTTTGGTGCCATGCCATAAAGCGACAGATCAACCGCATTGGGCAAAATATCGAGCGGCAACCCGGCAATAGGCGCGATTTCGGCAAAACGATCGGCCGTAAAGCGGCTTATGGAGGCGAGGCGCGTCACTTGCCGCAGCGCCCAGCGCGTCAATGGCCCGGGCGCGTCCTGCCACACCTCAAGCCCATAAATCATCAGCACCAACGGCACTTTGCGCAGCCTCGCGATCAAGGCGCACAGCGGGAGGAGGTTGATATGCGCGCACCAGATCAAATCGGCGCGCGGAGCGAACAGGCCATGGCGCAGCAGGCGCACGATGAAGGCCAATTTCCCTTGCGCCGCCGCCGCATCAAAAATGACTTTCGCGGGAATATCGCCGAGCGATTCAGAAATCAGGCGTGGAACCGCCACTATCTGATCGACTTGCGGCACGTCCGATAATGTGCGCAAAACGTCGCGGTTATACTGCGCAATACCGCCAAAGCCGCCGTAAGCGTCGGACAGCGGCATCAGGATGCGCAATTTTACACCCTTCGCGTGCAGGCCAGTCATGGGCACGCGAGGGCGCTGGCTTGACAGTGTGTCAAGTTAAGTAGCGGTAATTTATTATTATTTTTCAAATACTAACCGTTCTTTACGACAGTGGTGGGAAACGCAATGTGTCAAGTTAAGCCCTCAGTTCAGGGGCACTATTACGCTGCGCGCAGATGACGAACGGGCTAAAAGAATGTTTCATATTCAACCGTCCGCACATCATAGCCTACATCATAGCCTACATCATAGCCCACATTATAGCGCATCGCGGCACCTGTAGGACAGTGCGAAATTTGCCCCCCCTCGCTCCCTTCTATCGCGCGCGCTTTGAGTCATAGTATGTCAAAATTGTCGCACCTGCTGTCGCACCTACTATTGCGAACTATTGCCTGTAATGTTTTGCGATAGACAAAGATGGGTATTGCGTCGGCCGCTATGATCGCAATCACATTGCAAGGTGAATGCGCTTGTTGTCAAATCGGCGTGCCACGCTAAGAGGACACGCTATCGCTGCAAGGCTATCCGCAATAGTGGCTTCATGGCCCCCAGAAACGATGAATGGACGACATGGCACGACAATATGATAGCGTGAAGCGGATTTTGGTGACGGGCGGGTCGGGCTTTGTTGGTTCGCACCTGATCGACCGGTTGCTTGAGATGGGGCACGAAGTGCTGTGTGTCGACAATCTGTTCACCGGGTCGAAACGCAACATCGCGCATCTGCACAACCACAGCCGGCTCGAGTTTATGCGCCACGACGTGTGTTTTCCGCTCTATGTCGAGGTCGACGAGATTTACAACCTCGCCTGCCCAGCCTCGCCGGTCCATTATCAGCACGATCCCGTCGCCACCACCAAGACCAGCGTGCACGGCGCGATCAACATGCTGGGCCTTGCCAAACGGTTGAAATGCAAGATTTTTCAGGCATCGACCAGCGAGGTTTACGGCGATCCCACCGTCCACCCGCAACCTGAGGATTATTGGGGTAACGTCAACCCGATCGGCATCCGTTCCTGCTATGACGAGGGCAAGCGCTGCGCCGAAACGCTGTTTTTCGATTACCACCGCCAGCACGGCGTGGAGATAAAGGTCGCGCGGATTTTCAACACCTATGGCCCGCGGATGCACCCCGCCGATGGCCGCGTCGTTTCAAACTTCATCATGCAGGCGATCGAGGGCGAAGACATCACCATCTATGGCGATGGCTCGCAAACCCGCTCATTCTGCTATGTCGAGGATCTGGTCGAAGGGTTCATCCGCCTGATGGCGACCGGCGCTGATGTGACCGGCCCGGTCAACCTCGGCAATCCGGTCGAGTTCACGATCCGCGAGCTGGCCGAACTGGTGATCCGCAAGACCGGCTCCAAATCGCGGCTCATCACCATGCCGCTGCCCGCCGATGATCCGCGCCAGCGCAAGCCCGACATTGCCCAGGCCAGGGCGCTGCTCGATTGGCAGCCGAAGGTGCCGCTCGAAGACGGGCTGGACCGAACGATCGATTATTTCCGTGGCCTGGCAAAGAAATAGGCGCGGCGATGGACAATGCCCGCCAGGCCCAGCGCGATTATTACGCCGACACCGCGCACGATTATGATGCGATGCACGGTAATGAGGGCGGCGAACATGACTTTGCCTTTGCGGTGATGCGCGGCCTTGCCGAACGGTTCGCGTTCAAGACCATCCTCGATGTCGGGTCGGGCACCGGGCGGATACCGCTGGCGTTTAAAGCCGCCGGATCGGGGATAGCGTGCACCGGGGTCGAGCCGGTCGCGGCGCTGCGTGCCATCGGCCATGGCAAGGGGTTGAGCGAAGCGGCCTTGCGCGATGGCGATGCGCTGGACCTTGATTTCCCTGACAACAGCTTTGATCTGGTGTGCGCCTACGCGGTGCTCCATCACATCAAGGATCACGCGCGCGCGGTGCGCGAAATGGTGCGGGTCGCGCGCTATGGCGTGTTTCTGTCCGATGCCAATAATTTCGGGCAAGGCTCGGCGATGGCGCGCACCGTCAAACAGGCGATCAACGCGGTCGGGCTGTGGCGCGCCTATGACTGGCTGGCGACGCGCGGCAAGGGCTATCATTATTCCGAAGGCGATGGTGTATTCTACAGCTATTCGCTGACCAATGCCGTGCCCGTTTTGCGCGCCAAGTTCCCGACGCTCCACGCCATCAATACGCTGCCATCGGCGGGATTAAACCTCGGTCGGCAGGCACCGCATATGGCGCTGTTCGCCACCAATCGGTCGCTGGCAGGATAGGCGTATGAAAACGGCACTCATCTGCGGTGTATCGGGACAGGACGGCAGCTATCTGGCGCGGTTGTTGCTGGACAAGGGCTACCGCGTCGTCGGCACCTCGCGCGATGCCGAACTGTCGCGATTTGGCAATTTGCATCGGCTGGGCATCGCCGATCGCGTCGAATGCCGTTCGATGCAATTGACCGATTTCCGTAGCGTGTTGCAGGTGCTTTCGCAGGTCGAGCCGGACGAAATCTATAACCTTGCAGGGCAAAGTTCGGTCGGGCTGTCGTTCGATTTGCCGATGGAAACATTGGAATCGATCGCCTTTGGCACGCTCAACCTGCTCGAGGCGGTGCGGTTTCGCGCGATGCCGGTGCGGATATACAACGCCGCGTCGAGCGAATGTTTCGGCGTCACCTCCGCCGCCCATCCGGCGAATGAGGACAGCGCCTTTCAGCCACGCAGCCCCTATGGTCTGGCCAAGGCAACGTCGTTCTGGTCGGTCGCCAATTACCGCGAAGCCTATGGCCTGTTCGCCTGCTCGGGCATATTGTTCAACCACGAATCGCCGCTGCGTCCATCGCGTTTTGTGACGCAAAAGGTAGCGGCGGCGGCAACCGCGATTGCCAAGGGGAGCGGGGCGCGGCTGGGGCTGGGTAACCTCGATGTCGTGCGCGACTGGGGCTGGGCACCAGAATATGTCGATGCGATGTGGCGGATGCTCCAGACCGACCAGCCCGAGGATTTCGTGATCGCCACCGGCCGGAGCCACGCGCTGTCGGCGTTTGTCGAGCGGTGCTTTGCGCATGTCGGGCTTGATTGGCGCGACCATGTGGACAGCGACGCGGGCCTGATGCGCGCGACCGACATCAAGGCCAGCCACGGCGACCCGTCGAAAGCTTTGGCAAAGCTGGGCTGGCGCGCGGAAAGCGATTTTCACGCTGTCATCGCACGGTTGATGGATGCGGCGGCGGGCGGCGCGCTCGACTGACCCGCATGACACGCGCATTGCTCCAGATTGTGCCGCACCGATCGCTGGATTCGGACGGGATTGGCGATTATGCCGTAGCGATTGCTGAGCGACTGCGCGCCGCCCATGACCTCACGTCGCGCTTCATCGTTGCCCGCCCCGATGCGACCACGCACGCGGTTGATGACGGGTTTGACACAATCGCGTTGCCAGCGCGTAGCGGATGGGGGGCCGCCGAAGCGGATTTACTGGCCGTGCTTGACACCGCGCACAGTGCAAAGGCCGCCGCGCTGATCGTCCACATTTCTGGCTATGGCTATGCGCGTTACGGCGCACCGTTCTGGCTGGCACGCGCCACCGCGCGCTGGAAACGCCAGCACGGGCGTTCCATCCCCATCATCGGCGTGTTTCACGAGCTGTTTTCCCAAGGAGCACCATGGGACCGGCGCTATTGGTACGGGCTGCGGCACAAACGCTTTGTTCGCAACATGGCGGCGCTGTGCGACCATGTGATTACCCCGACACAGGCCTATGCGGACTGGCTGACCGCGCATTGCCGCCTTTCATCGCCGCCCATCACCATGCCGGTCGTCTCGAACGTTGGCGAAGCCGCACCGTCCGATGATAGTGCGCAGCGCCTGAACCGGATGGCCATTTTTGCGCGGAGCGGGTCCGCCGAGGCCGTTTACAGCCGGTGGCATGCGCAGATTGCACAAGCCGTGGCCGCCTATGGCATCGAGGAAATCATCGACATCGGCGCGCGGGCAAGCGCGCCGCCCGCGTCGATAGGCGGCGTGCGCGTCACTGCGCATGGGCGATTGCCGGCACCAGCCATTGCCGTATTGCTCAGCACCTGCCGCGTGGGCTTTCTTGCCTATCAGCATATGCCGCTGGCGAAATCGACGATATTGGCGGCCTATGCCGCGCACGGCGTGGTGTCGTTGTGCGGTGCTGATGATGCCGGGCCGCAAGACGGACTTGTCGCACCCGATAATTTTGTGCACGTAGGCACGGTGCCAGACGCCGCTCCCTTTCCGGTCGAACGAGAAGCCGATATGCGGCGGCGCATAGGTGCGTGGTATGCACAGCATGACTGTGCCGCGCAGGCAAGGATGATCGCGTGCATGGTCGGCGATGAAGAGGCATGCCGACCATGACCACCCTGCTCATCCTCATGATCCCGATCGCGATTGTGCTTGGTCTGCTGTGTGCACGCAATTGGCGGATCGCCATAGCTGGCGTCATATTATGGACGCTGGTCGAAGGCGCGGCGCGCAAATGGGGTTTTCCGCAATTTCAGGGGCAAATATACCTTCTCAAAGACGCGGTGCTGCTCGCCGCCTATGTCGGCTTTTTCTCCGAATACCGGCGCGTCAACCCAGCGCGTTATATGGATACTTCGCTGATGGTGTTGGCGGGAATATATATAATATTCCTGCTCTTGCTCATCTTCAATCCCGAATCACCATCGCGTTTGCTATCGCTAGTGGGGCTGAAAAATCATCTGACCTATTTACCGCTGGCGCTTGTGGTGCCCGCGCTTATCAACAGCGAACAGCATCTGTATAAGTTTCTGCGGTGGTTCATTTTCGCGACGATCATCATCAGCCTGATCGGCCTCTATCAATTCACCCAGCCCGCCGACGCCTGGATCAACCTGTCGGTCAGTTTCGATAATGTCGCGGTCGAAGCCGTCTCGCGCTTTGGCGAGCAAGGCGAAGGGGCGTTCCGCTATGGCCGCGTGCGGACATCGGGCACCTTCAGTTACATTGGCGGCATGATAACCTATGTCATTCTGGTGGTGCCGATGATCAGCGCGATGCTGTTCACCGACCGGTTGACGCCGATGGACCGGCGCTGGGCCTATCTGGCGCTGATGCTCAGCCTCGGTGCATCGTTCACGACCGGTGCGCGGACGCCAATCTTTATCCTGGGGTTGGGCTTGCCTATCCTGTTCGCCATCGCGGTGATGCGCGGACTGTTGTCGACAAAGATGTTCTTCCGACTGATCGGCGCGGCTGTTTTCGTCGGCCTTGGCGCGGCATTCATTTTCAACGATGCCATTGCCGCGCTGATATTTCGCTCGGAAAATGCCGACAGCAGCGTGACGCGATTGCTGTCGCCCATCATTGAAACGGTGGATGCCTTTGCGTTTTCGCCGATATTCGGGACCGGTCTTGGCACCAACAGCAATGCCGCGCCGACCATCATGCAATCGCCGTTTTCGTGGTGGTTAGGCGGCCATTATTTCGAGCTCGAATCGGCGCGGATCATGCAAGAAGTCGGCTTTTTCGGCTTCGTACTGGCCTATGCGCTGCGGATCTATATCGTCTATCTCGGCATGCGTTACGCCTTCAGGCACACCAACCCCTATTTCATAGCATTATGCCTGGCCGCCACATTCTTTTTTGCCGTCCACCTCGTGCTGTTCGTGGTCAACAATCCGCTCGCAGCGGTCTATTATTACGCGCTGCTCGGCATGGTAATGGCAACCGGAAAATTGGCCAATAATCAAGCCCGCAAAGCCAGAACGCTGAGGCAACCGGTGCGCGAACCAACAGCGGTTAGCCGCGCTTAACAGCCTAATAGGCGCGCGCGACCGCAAACTCCGCCGCTTCGACCAGCGCGGCGCGGGCCTGCCCCGCCGGGAAAATAGCCAGCGCGTCGATGGCCCGCTGGGCATAATGGCGCGCGCGCGTCAAAGTGTCGGCGATCGCCCCATGCGCCAGCAAAATCCGGGTTGCATGCGCCAGGTCCTCATCATCGGTGCGGTGGCCAAGCATGGCCTCTTGCCAAAAGCGCCGCTCATCCGCCTGCCCGCGCGCATAGGCCAAGATGACGGGCAGCGTCACCTTGCCATCGCGAAAATCGTCGCCGACCCCCTTGCCCATCGTCGCCGCGTCGGACACATAATCGATCGCGTCATCAACCAGCTGGAACGCGATGCCAAGGTTGCGGCCATAGGCATCGAGCGCGCATTCGACCGCTTCGTCGCGCTCGGCAATCACGGCGGCGATGCGGCACGCGGCGGCGAACAAAGCTGCCGTCTTGGCTCCGATAATGGCGAGATATTTGTCCTCGCTCGTCGCGATCTGGCGCTGCGCGGTCAATTGGTTCACCTCGCCCTCGGCGATCACCGCACTGGCCCCCGACAGGATGCGCAGCACCTTGAGGCTGCCATCCTCGACCATCAGTTCGAACGAACGGCTGAACAGGAAATCGCCGACCAGCACGCTCGCGGGATTGCCCCAGATGATGTTGGCGGTGCGCCGCCCGCGGCGCAGGTCGGACCCATCGACCACATCGTCGTGCAGCAATGTCGCGGTGTGGATGAACTCGACCGTCGCGGCCAGCAAATGGTGGCGCGTCCCGCCATAATCGAGCAATTTTGCGCAGGCGAGGGTCAGCATCGGCCGCATCCGTTTGCCGCCGCCCGCAATCAAATGCCCGGCAAGTTCCGGTATCAACGGGATTTCCGACTGCATCCGCGCGAGGATGACGGCGTTGACCGCGTTCATATCCGCCGAAACCAGCACCATTATCGCATCGAGCGACGGGACGCGGGCAGCGGGCAAATGATGGATTTCAGCGCTCATGCACACCCTCTGCCTAGCTATGCGCGCGCATGCAAATGGTTTTGGCTTGTCACGGCGCGCAAAGGCGGCAATTGAACATGCAGAAGTTGCACTCGCTCAAGGGATTTTCGCATGGATGACCGGCTGATCGGCTATCGTCAAAGCATCGACAATATCGACGCGGCGCTGGTCGCGATGCTAGCCGAACGGTTCAAGGTGACGCAAGCGGTTGGGCAGCTCAAGGCCGAGCTCGCGCTCCCCCCCGCCGACACGGACCGCGAAGCAGCACAGGTCGCGCGGTTGCGGCGATTGGCGGCAGAAGCCAATCTCGACCCCGACTTCACCGAAAAATTCCTGCGCTTCATCATCGACGAGGTTATCCGCCATCATCAGCGCGCACAGGGCGGCGGGAATGACCCCGTCACGCCGCCGGTATAGTCAGGCGCACCGCAAGTCCGCCCATATCCTCGCTTTTCGCCAGCGAGACCGATCCGCCATAAATCTCGGCGACATCGCGGACAATCGCCAGCCCCAGCCCGGTGCCGGGCTTGTTGCTATCGAGCCGCGCACCGCGATTGAACAGCCGGTCACGGTCTGCGGCCGGAATCCCCGGCCCGTCATCCTCGACCCACAAGATGGCATTATCCCCGTCGCGCTCGACCGTGACGAACACGCTGCCGCCGCCATATTTCGCCGCATTTTCCATCAGATTGCCGAGGATTTCGTCGAGATCCTGCCGCTCGATCCGTACCATCACATCGCGCACCCCATCGGCGTCAAAGCGCGTGTCGGGATAAAGCCGCGACACCACCCGCTCGACCCCCTCGATACTGTCCCACACCGATGCGCGCAGCTGCGTGGTCCCGCGCCGCCCGACCGCACGCGCCCGCGCCAGATGATGTTCGATCTGGCGGCGCATCGTCACCGATTCACGGGTCACCAGCTCGCCAAGTTCGGGATCGTTCGCCTCGGCGGCGTTGATGATGACGGTCAGCGGGGTTTTGAGCGCATGCGCCAGATTGCCCGCGTGGCGGCGCGCTTCTTCGGCCTGGCGGCTATTGTGGGTGATGAGACCATCAAGCTCGGCGACCATCGGTAATACTTCGATCGGCATCGGCTCATTGAGCAGCGCGGTATCGCCCTCCTTAAGCGCCGCAATCCCGCGGCGAATACGCCTGAGCGGCCACAGGCCATAGACGGTCTGCAATGCAGCCAGGATGATGAGACCGAGCGCAAGTATCGCAAAGCTACGCACCAATGTGCGGCGCACCGTGAGCAATTGCGCATCGAGCGCGGCACGCGATTGCGCCACCTGAAAGCGCCAGATGATCGGAGAATTAGGCAGCACCACGTCGCGTTCGACAATCCGCAGAGGTTCGTCGGTAAACTGGCTGCTGTCGCGCATATGCGGGTGACTGTCGCTGTGCGATCCGGCAATATCCAATGTGCGATCCCACAGCGAGCGCGAGCGTTCCGGCTCGTTCCCGGTCCCCGATATTTGCCAATAGAGGCCGCTATATGGCTCAAAAAAACGCTGTTCGCCTAAAGGTTCGTTCAGACGGACATTGCCATCGGGCCCAACTTCGGAAGTGCGGATCATCGACACGAGCAGATATTCGATATTATCGTCGAAATTTTTGGTGATCGCCTGGTCAATGACGCGTTCGAGCGTCAGTCCGCCAATAACGAGCAACAGCAATATCCACGCGGCAGCAACGCCGATCATCCGCCGGCCCAATGACCCTGAACTGCGCAAAGTGGGGGGGGGCGACACTGTCGGCGTGCTTACAGGCGAGTCGGAAGTGCCTGGCATCAGGTGCCGGTATCATCCAGCTGATAGCCAAGTCCGCGGATGGTCGAGATGACATCGGCACCCAGTTTTTTGCGGATTCGCGTCACGAACACCTCGATCGTGTTCGAATCGCGGTCAAAATCCTGATCGTAGATATGCTCGATCAATTCGGTGCGGCTGACCACCTTACCCTTGTGGTGGAGCAGATAGGATAGCAGCTTATATTCCTGCGCGGTCAGTTTGACCGGATCGCCGGCCAGCGTCACCTTGCCCGACCGCGTGTCGAGCCGCACATCGCCCGCGGTCAGCTCGCTCGACGCATTGCCGCTCGACCGGCGGATGAGCGCACGCAGCCGCGCAATCAGTTCCTCGGTCTGGAACGGTTTGGCGAGATAATCATCGGCGCCCGCGTCCAGCCCCGCCACCTTGTCCGACCAGCTATCGCGCGCGGTCAGCACCAGCACCGGAAAGTTGCGCTTTTCACGCCGCCAACGGTCGAGCACCGTCAACCCGTCCACCTCTGGCAGCCCAAGGTCAAGAATGGCCGCATCGTAGCTTTCGCTCGAGCCGAGATAATGACCGTCCTCACCATCGGTCGCCAGATCAACGGCATAGCCCGCCGATTCGAGCGTCGCCTTCAATTGGCGGCCCAGCGTAGGCTCATCCTCTACGATCAGGATACGCATAATCGATTTCCCTCAATGTCGGCGGCACGCCGTGCGAACAGTGGCTTAGATGAAAAAATTACGGTGCGCGACTGACAATTCGCCCCGATCGCGCATCGACGTGCACCACCACCACCTGGCGACCATCGATGAACCGCAAAACATAGATCATCCGTCGCACCTGAAACCCCGCAACGCCGATATAGTCCATCCTATTATAGGGCGGGGTTGCCTGCACCCGCGCGACGATTTCGGGCAAGGGTCGCGTTTGCGACGGATCGGGACGTTGTTCTGAATCCTGACGTTGCGAGCCGGAACGCGACTGCGCAGCGGCGGGAGCCGATCCAAAAACGAGCGTCGCCAGGATGAGCGCAGAGGCACAGGCTAGCGTCGGTTCCCAGTATTTCAAGCCACTTGCCATCGCTGCGCTATCATGAACCGACCGAGTATAATACACGGCAGAACAAAACGATCCATGGCCGAGCGCCGGACCGCATGCAAACCCAAATAGCATCTGCCATTTAATGGCCCATGAACGCGACCGTGGGCGATTTGTAATATATGTGACCGATGGCACAGACGCGGTGGCGCACAAATGGGACAGCTGCGAAGTTGATTATGACTTTCATTCGTCACGTGCCGCGTCTAGGGTTGCGTCAGCCAACGAGAACAATAGCGTTCCGGGTCGCCTCTTTGATTGATTGGATCGGCGGAAATATCCGCGCATCCCAGGAGGTAAAAATGGTGGAGGAGAGCGGGCTAATCAGCCCGATTAGCAACAAGCACGGGCGTGCCCGCCTGTTCGGTGCGGCGAGCCTGGTTGCGGCGTTGGCGATGGCACCGAACTGTGCGCAGGCACAAACGGCGACGCGCGACCCGACACTGCGCGACAGTTTCCCGATCGGCAGCAGCGACGGCGCATTGTGCCGGGTGCAATCCGAAATATCTGACCCCGCATTTTCAGGAATGTTCGACCGCGCGTGGACCATCATCTGCCGCGATGCCGCGCAGCCTGTGGGCCGGATATTTGGCTTGCGCGGTGATGATGCGCTCACCCGGGTCAACGCGCGGCCATCCGCCCCCACCTGCCCCGCTGGCACGGCACAAGGCTTTGCCGATTGCAGCAATTATTTTGGCGGCCTGCCCGGTGTGCGCACCGTGGTGCGGCGCGGCGAGACGACATATATAGGCGAAGGGCTGGCGGTATACCGCGATGCGGTGCGCCTCGCGCTGGAAAGCGTAACCGAAGGGCGGATTGTCGCGGGCAAGATTGACGTGGCGACCACCAGCGTCGGCGACAGCGAGGCGATGGCGCGGGTGCAGGTCGCCAACCTGCCCGCCGACCAGGCACTGGCCGAGGGGTATCGGCGCAACAATAGCGGCGATTTTGCCGAAGCCTCCGTCTATTTCGAGGCGCTGGAGCGGCGCCCCACAGAGGCCGCAAGCGGGCTTGACCCCAGCGAGTTCAGCCTCAATCGCGCGCTGCAAATGTCGAACCTTGGCGATTTCGGCGAGGCGGAACGGCTGCTCGATGCGGTATCTGCGCAGCCGACCACCGATGGTGTGCAATTGCGGTTGCGGCGTAATTTCCGCGCGATGCACATGCTCAATCGCCGCGATTATGATGGCGCTTTGGCCGCGCTTGATGTGCCCGTCGCAGCCATTTTTGACGCAGGCGGAGCAGCGGGCAGCACGCTGAGCATCACGCCGGCCATCGCATCGGGGCTGAATAGCGACGCCAGCGCACGCGTATTGACCCAGCTTTATGGCGAGGAGCGGCTGTCCCCGCAAGAACGCAGCATCGCCATCGACGCACAGGCCGGCCAGTTGCGCGCCACGGTGCAACGCCTGTCGGGCGATATGACGGGGGCCAGACGCTCGCTCACCGTCGCATTGGCACAGACCATCACCGTCCGCGATGGCCGCGTGACCTCGATCCTCCGCTTGCAGGCGCAGATGCTCGGCGAAATGGCGCTGGTCGATGAGGGTGAGAACAACCTCTCCGCCGCCGAGGCGCGTTTTGGCGACGCGATTGCGCTGCTGGAGCGCGAATATCCCGAAACCATGGCGCTCGCCGCTTCGCGCGCACGACTGGCGGCATTTTTGTCGCGCCACAACCGCACCGACGATGCGCTGACACATTATCGCCAGGTCATTACCGCGCTCACGCAGGCGCGGCGGCAATTGACCGGCATTTATAACCAGATGGGGCCATATTATCAGATATTGGCCGACCGTCAGGCGCGCGACCCATCAGCCGCCGCCGAGTTTTTTGCTGCAGCACAGCTGTTGGTGCGCCCTGGGGTCGCCAGCACACAGGCGCAGCTGGCGCGCGAGCTATCGGGTGGCAGCGACGAAGCGGCCACCTTGTTTCGTCAGGCGAATAATCTGGCGCGTGATCTGGAACGGACCAGGATCGAGTTGGGGCGGCTCAGCGCTATCGCCGGCGCGGAGGCTGTGCAGTTGCAGACCGAAGCACAGGTCCGGGTCGACAATCTGGCTGCAGAGCAAACCGTTACCCTCGCGCGTTTGGCCGAGTTTCCGCAATATCGCGCGGTGTCGCAGGAAGCCTTGCCGCTCGCCGAGTTGCAGGCAGCGCTGGGCGCAGATGAGGCCTATGCCAAGCTCGCGATTGTTGGCGAGGATGTCTATGTCATGCTGGTCACGCGGACCAGCGCGCGTGCGTGGAAAGCGGCGGTGGGGCGCGGTGCGCTCGATGCTGCGGTCGACCAGATCCGCAACAGCATTTCGGTGCAGGAGGGCGGGCAATACACCACTTACCCGTTCGATGCCGAGGCCGCGCACAGGCTGTTTGTCGATCTGTTTACCCCGGCAGCGGCAGAATTGACCGCGACGCGCCACGTGATTTTCGAACCCGACGGCGCGATGTTGCGCCTGCCGCTCGGGCTGCTGATTACCGATGCGACGAGCGTTGCCGCTTACGCTGCGCGGAGCAATGCGCCGGGCGGCGACCCGTTCGACATGCGCGGAATGGCGTGGCTAGGCCGCACCAGCCGCGTCAGCACCGCCGTTTCCCCGCTGGCATTTCGCAATACGCGCCAGGCTCCATCATCGCGCGCGCACCGCAGCTATCTGGGGTTCGGCAATAATTTACCGGTCGGCGCGACCGTGGGCGCGGCAGGTGTGCGCGGCGGCGGCGGCGGATGTGATTGGGGGGCAAGCGCCTGGAACCGCCCGATTGCGCCAACCGAACTGTATAGCGCGCGCGACCTGATCGGCGCGGCAGGCAGCGAAGTCGTGACCGGCGCGGATTTTACTGATCGCCAATTGCGCAACCGCAGCGACCTGTCCGATTATCGCATTCTCCATTTTGCTACCCACGGGCTGGTGACGCCGCCGCGCGCGGGATGCCAGGTGAAACCGGCATTGCTGACATCGTTTGACAGTCAAGATTCGGACGGGCTGCTCAGCTTTGACGAGATTTTCGCACTGCGACTCGATGCCGACCTCGTCATCCTGTCGGCGTGCGACACCGCTGGCGAGGCGAGCGTCGCAGCAACGCGCGCGGCTGGGGTCAGCACCGGCGGCGGCAGCGCGCTCGACGGGCTGGTGCGCGCTTTCATCGGCGCGGGCGGCCGATCGATCATCGCCAGCCATTGGCCAGCGCCCGACGATTTTGACGCAACCCAGCGCCTGATTGGCGGCATATTCCGCGCGGGTGCGGGTGTCAGCATGGCCGAAGCATTGGGACAGGCGCAAGACGCGCTGATGGCCGACGCGGCGACATCGCACCCATATTATTGGGCGGGCTTCGCAATCATCGGTGACGGCGCGCACAGCATGTTTCGCGCCACCACGGCAGAACGCGATGAACAGAGCGGCACTGGCCAGCGCACGGGACGATGAGGATGAGCGACGGGGGAGACATGGCATTGGCGAGGCAAACTGAACAGCATTGGCACCGCTCTGCGATGATCGGGGTTATCGCCCTGTCCGCATTGGCGCTGGGCCTTGCCGCACCTGCCACTGCGCAAAATGCCCCGACCCGCGAAGAGATTTTGCGCACCCCGCTGGGTGATACCGCTGCGGCCGCGAACCTTGAGATTGACGCCGAGGATGGCATCGAACGCGCGCCCTGCCCGCTCGCCAATCCTGAGTTTGCGAACACGCGCTTCGTGCTGCGCGACGTGCAATTCAGCGGCGCGGAACCGATCGAGCGCGCTACGCTTGATGCGTCGTGGCGCGCATTGGCTGGCACCGAGGTGCCGGTGGCGGCGATATGCGAGATCCGCGACCGCGCCGCGACCCAGCTTCGCCGCGACGGCTATCTGGCGGCGGTGCGGGTGCCGGTCCAGACAATAGCCGATGGCGTGGTGCGGCTCGATATATTGGCGGCGCACCTGTCCGCCATTCGGGTGCGCGGCAATGCCGGTGCGTCCGAACGGCAATTGGCGCGCTACCTCGCCAAAATCGAGGGGCAGCCGCTGTTCAATATCCATGAGGCCGAACGCTATCTGCTGCTCGCCAACAGCCTGCCCGGCACCTCGGCGCGCCTCACATTGCGCCCCGGCAGCACTCCCGGCGATGTCATCGGCGAAGTCACCGTCGAGCGCACGCCGATCATGCTCGACGCCAATATCCAAAACTTTGGCGGCCGCGCCGTCGGCAGAGAAGGTGGCATAGTGCGCGCGCGGTTGGGCGGCATCACCGGGCTTGGCGATGAAACGACGCTGGCGATATACAGCACCGCCAATGTCGATGAACAGCAAGTCGTGCAGGGCGGCCATGAGTTTCGGCTTGGCAGCGAAGGGGTGACCGTCGGCACCAGCCTGACCTATGCCTGGACCCGCCCGACGATTACCGCCGGACTGAACATCGACACACGGACATTGGTGTGGACGTCCCAGGTGCGCACGCCAACGCTGCTCAGGCAATCGCGCAGCATCTGGCTCGGAGCGGGGTTTGACTGGATCGACCAGGATGTGTTCGCGCTTGGCACATTGTTGAGCCGCGATCATTTGCGCGTCGCCTGGCTCAATATGGATGGCGCATGGACCGACCCCGATGCCTTTAGCGCTCGCGGCGGCTACAGCCCCGCCGAACCGCGCTGGTCGATCGCGCTCAATGTGCAGCTTCGACAAGGGTTGGGGCTATTGGACGCGAGCAACCCATGCGGCGCGGGTGGCGCGGGCTGTTTCGGCGCGGGCGGCACACCGATCAGCCGCATCGAGGCGGATACGACGGCAACCGTGCTGCGCGCCGAGGGCGAAATGGTGTGGCGGCCCACCCCGACCATCGCTTTCGCGCTGTCGCCGCGCGGCCAATATGCCCATCGGCCGCTATTGTCTTACGAAGAGTTTTCGGCGGGCAATTATACCGCCGGGCGCGGCTATGACCCCGGCATATTGACCGGCGACAGCGGCGTTGGCTTTGGCGTAGAGGCGCGCATCGGCTCGCTCGTCCCGCAAACGCGCCGCGCTTTGGCGTTACAGCCGTTCGTCTTTTTCGATGCCGCATGGGTGTGGAACAAGGACACCGCCTTTGCCGGCATCAGCCCGCAGCACATCACCTCGGCGGGCGGCGGCGTGCGCCTGGCGTGGGGCGATCGGGCGCGGATTGACGTGACGGTGGCGGAGCCGCTCCGCCGCGTCGGCATACCGCCCGCGCGCGCGGCGACGCGGGTGCTGATTTCTTTCACAACGCAATTGGGTATTGGCCACTGATCGGGGGCCACAGACAAGGTCCCATTGATCGGGGGCCACTGATCGAGGCCCACCGATATGGTGGGCAACAGCAGGACGACGATGATGATTGATGACCAGAAAAACACCGCGACCACCATGCGGCGCAGCATTATGAGGCGATTGCTCAGCGGCGGGGCGATGGCGCTGTGCCTCGGCGCGCTGGTCGCGCATGCCCCCGCCATGGCGCAGGCCTCTACTGCTGGGCAGGCGTTTCAAGGCACGCCAACGGTCGCGGCGGGCAGCGCGACGATCATCCAGACCGCGCCGCTCGACACCATTACCGTCGATACACCGCAAGCGGTCATCAACTGGAAGCCCAACGACACTAGCGGCACCGGAACGATCGATTTCCTCCCGGTCGGGCGCGCCGCGCGCTTTACCGGATTTGGCGATTTCACCGTGCTCAACCGCATCATTCCGGTTGACGGCAACGATATTCCGATCGCGCGGATGATCGCGCTCAACGGCACGATAACATCGGACCTGTTCGGCCAGCAACCCGGCGGCAATGTGTGGTTTTACAGCCCGGGCGGCATATTCGTTGGCGCAAGCGGCGTCATCAATGTCGGGTCGCTGGTGCTGACCTCGCGCGACATCAACACAACCGGCGGATTGTTCGGCCCCAGCGGTCAGATCCGCTTCCGCGACCCGGCGCTTGCGGGAACGGGCGCATCGCGCGTTGAGATCGCGAACGGCGCCAGCATTACCGCGTTTAATGGCGTGGCGGGGAGCAGCTATATCGCGCTGGTCGCGCCGCGCATCGCCCAGGCGGGCACGGTCCGCGTCGATGGGTCGGTGGCGCTGGTCGCGGCGGAGCAAGCGGACATCCGCATCAATAACGGCCTGTTCGACATCAACATTCTGGCGGGAAGCAGCGACGCCAACGGCATCGTCCACAGCGGGCGCACCGGTGGGCCATCGGGTGCTGCAAACCGCGCCTATCTGGTCGCGGTGCCCAAGAATCAGGCGATGACGATGCTATTGTCGGGCACCATCGGTTTTGAAACCGTGAGCACGGTGACGGTGACCGAAGGCGGGATTGTCTTGTCGGCGGGGCATAATATCGTCGGCGGCGTGCTCAGCGATAGTGTCAACGGCAACACCAGCGCCAACATCCGGATTGGCGATACGACCTTCCTCAACACGCTCGATGCCGCGGCGACCGACAGCATCACCGCTCGCCCGACCACGAGCTGCGCCCCGGTGTGCAGCGCGGCCTCGACCATGGGCCAGATACAATTCCGCAAGGACGCGACGCTCAGCGCCCGCCGCCTCGTCGATCTCAGCATAGGCCAGGCACAGCAGATCATCGCCGGCGGCAATTTAACGATGCGCGCGGGGGCAAACGGCACCGGCGGCTCGGTGCATCTGAGCATAGATAGCAACCCACCGCCAAGCGCGGGGACATCGGGCGGCGGGCTGATCAGCGTTGCCGGACAGTTGATCCTCGATGCCAGCGGGCACGGTTTTTCGCCCAATGGCGGCGTCGCCTTGGGCGGCAGTGCTGCAATCGACATTGGACCGGGTCAATTGACTTCCGCGTCAATCCTCGTGCGCGCCAATGGCAATGGCGATCAGGACGACGGCGGCACCGGTGCCAATGGCACGGGCGGGACCGCTTTTGTCTCGGCGGGTGTTGGCGGCACTATCACCACTGGCGATATGGCCGTCGAGGCCAATGGCACCAGCACGGCGCTTGTCGATACGGCGGGCAGCGGATTTGGCGGCACGGTCACTGTCGAAGCAGCAGGGGGCAGTATCAATGTCACCAACGCTTTGCGCATCCAGGCGCTCGGCGTTGGGCAGATCGGCACCACCACATCGGGCAACGGCACCGGCGGGCAGGCTAGCCTCGAAAACTTTAGTGGCACGCTCACCGCCGGATCGACCACCATCGACGCCAGCGGGACGGGCGGCGGCATTCTCGATCAACTCACCAATCCGCTCACGCCTAACACGCTGGTCGGCGGCCATGGCACGGGCGGCACCGCGACGCTTTCTAATAACGGCACCTCCAATCTGGGCGCGCTGGCCATGCACGCCGACGGCATTGGCGGCGAATCGCAACCAACCAACAACCGCGACACCGCGCGCGGCGGCAATGGCGTGGGCGGGACGGTCTCGTTGAGGCCGCAAAGCGGCACGCTCACCGTGCCACTGGCGAACTTGAGCGCCAACGGCCATGGCGGATCGTCGGGCGGGACGCTTGGGTTGACCGGGTCGGCGCGCGGCGGCAGCGTCAACCTGACCAGCTTTGGCGGCGTGATGCAGGTCGGCGTCATCCCGCTGGTCGATGGCAACCTCACAGCCACCGCCAATGCAGATATTGATATATCGGACGGTGGGACCGTAGCCACAGCGGACGGCGGCACGGCTGCCATCAGCTCCCCTTTTGGCGGGCAGATCATTGTCAACAACCAGATCGACATCCAAGCAACTGCCCATGCGGCAGGCAACATCTTCTCGCCGCTGGTCACCGCATCGGGCAATGCCACGGGCGGGGCGGTCAGTTTGAACGCTCAAGCCTTTGGCGTGATCCGCGCAGATACTGTTCGCGTCGACACCAGCGCCAGCAGCGCCAACGCCACCGGCACGGCGGGCGATGCGACGGGCGGGTACATCGAGCTGGTATCGTTCGGCACAGGCTTGCTCAGCTTTACCGGCACCGCGACCAACAGGCTCGACGCCAACGGCGTTGCTGGCAGCGGCGCTATCGGCGGCGCGGGCCACGGCGGCACCGTCAACATCCGCGCGGCATCGGGCGCGATCATGCTTGGTGCGGAAACGCTGATCAACATCAACGGCTTATCGGGTGCATCGGCGCTCAGCAATCCGCCGAAAACCGCGACCGGCGGCGACCTTGTCATCGAAGTGACCGACGAATCCGGCTCGCTGCTGACATTCGACCAGATTTACGCCGCGATGAACGGCGGCAGATTCGACCAGTCCGGCCCCTACCAAGGTGCCATCGGCCAAATCCACGGGGTCGGCGGCACCGCGACCATCAGCTTTGGCGGCACGACGCGCGGCAATCTGTTGTCGGTTATCGCCAACGGCATCGGCGTCAATGGCGGCGACGGCACAGGCGGCACGATATTGTTCGACCAATTTGCCGGCCAGACCAACCTCACGTCACTCACCTTCGACGCCGATGGGTTTGGCGGCGATGGCACGCCAGGTGTCAATGCGGGCAGAGGCGGCAATGGGCTTGGCGGCACCGTCACCAGCAATTTCAGCGGCGGGCGCTATTCCGGCGATGAGATATTCCTCTCGGCGCGCGGCACCGGCGGGGTCGGCACGATGGGCGGCACGGCGTTCCAAGGCCCCGGGCCGGGGCCAATAATCGCGGGCAATGGCGGCCAAGGCGCGGGCGGCCTCATCACCATCCTGATCGGCGGACCGACAGACGGCAACGCACAGGTCAGCATCGCGGTGGGCCTAGCCGCCGATGCCAGCGCGGAAGGCGGCGCGGGCGGCGATGTATTGATGCTGGCGGCCACCGATTATACGACCCCTGGCCATGGCGGCGCAGCGCAGGGGGGCGTTGTGCGGCTCACCCATAGCGGCAATCAGCTCAGCGATGGCGGCGACGCGGCAGCCAATATCGCCCTCTTCGCACGCGCCGTTGGCGGACGCGGCGGCGCGTTCGGCTATGACTTGAGTAGCAACGTCCTGCCCACCGACGCGAGCCATCCCGATGGCGGCGATGCTCATGGCGGCACGGTTGATGTGACCCTGTTGACCCGCGCAGCCCCCGATTTTGGTGGGGCCTATACGCTCGACACCGGCGGACACGGCGGCGATGGCGGAACCTCGCTGACCGGCGGCAATGGCGGCAATGGTATAGGCGGCACGTCGCGCCTGACCGTCGATAATGTCGATGCCGGATTGGTTGCAGCCAATTTCCTCAGCGAGGGGACGGGTGGCAATGGCGCGGACGGCATCAACGGCGCGGGCGGCAATGGCGGCCGTGGCAGCGGCGGCCTCGCGACCGCGCGGGTCGATGGCATCGACGGCGCGCTATCCTTGTTGGGCAGCGGATTCCAGACCAGTGGCTATGGCGGGCGCGGGGGCCATGGCTTTGTCAGCCTGATTAGCGCAACTATCCCGACCAATGGCGGCGATGGCGGCCAGGGCGGCGATGGTACTGGCGGCACGATTGCGCTCGAGGCCAATGACGGCACGCTGGCGCTCGCCGACCCGAACGGCAACGGCGTGCTGCTCGCCAGCCGCGGATTTGGCGGCAATGCCGGTAACGGCGCGGACAATAGCGCCGGACCAGCGGGCACCGCGCGCACGGGCGGCAATGCCGGGTTCGGCGGGGTCGGCAATGGCGGCACGGTCACCATGCTCGCCAATGGCGGGACGATAACGAGCGATGCCAATGCGCTGTCGATCGACGTCGAGGTGAGCGGATTTGGCGGTGCGGGGGCGAACGGCGGTGCGGGCAATGCGGTGACCACCACCGATCCGGTCACCGGACTGCCCGTGACCACTGGCGGCGCGGGTTACAACACTGGGCAAAGCTATTCGCAAGCTGGCCTCATCCGGCTCGAGGCGAATGACAGCGCGGACGGACAAGGGTTGATCGACCTCAGCGAAACCCGCCTGCTCGCCAATGGCAGCGTTGCCGGGCGGGTTGAACTGATCGACAATTCCCTGGGCGCTGGCCTCAGCTTTGCGGATCTTAACCCACAAGCCTATGGCGGCACATCGAGCTGCGGCGACTTCACCCAGTGCGGCAGCGGCATCTATGTCCGCTCGGTTACGGGCGCGATCCGCGTCGATGGCCTCGCCGAACTGGGGACCGATGGCACCATCCAGATCGATGCGGCCGGCAGTGGCGGCCTCGATGTCGGCGGCGCGTTTAACACCAGTTCCGCGCTGCTGATCGCGCGCCACACCAATCGCGGGGCCATGGATCGCACCGTCAATGCGCTCAGCATCCAGTCGGTAGCGAGTGGGGTGATCGATCTTCAATCCGGGACATTGTTCAACACCGATGGCGAATTGTTGCTGTCATCGGGCGCCACCGTCGCTTTCGATCAGCTAAACTCGGACAACGGCACCATCCGCGTGTCGGCGCTCTCGAACATCGTTGGCAATTCGGCGCGCGCACTGGGTTCGGCCTTTTTCAACGCCTTTGGCAACGGCGCCAATGTCACGCTTGGCACTGTGCGGGCCAGCGAAGGAGACATATTCATCAATGCGGGCGGTGCCGTCGTGGGCGGAAACATTGCCTTGGGCAAACTCAATGCGGCTGGCGTAATCGATATCCGCGCCGCCACGCTGAGCGGTGCAACGAGCACGTTGAGCGCGGGCGAGACCATCGGGATATTCACATCAAGCGACGCGCAATTCGGCACGCTTGATGCCGATGAAAGTATCACTGTCACCGCTGGCGGGGCGATAACGGGCACGCGCGCGACCACGCTGGCCGGCAGCGCTGGCATCGCGCTTTCCGGTGTGACCGGCGTCAATGTCGGCTCGGTCATGTCTGGCGGTGAAACCGAATTGATCGCCGATGATGGCGCGATCGTGGTCGGTAATCTTCGCTCGAGCGGATTGATCCGCGCTGATGGCCGATCGGTCACGATCGCAGGATCGGGCGGGCTCAAATTTTCTGCGCTGAATGCTACGGCAGGCGATGCTCGTGTCACCGCGACCAGCGGCGATTTGACCGTACAAAGCGGCACAGTGTCGGGCACAGCCACATTGATAACACAGGGCGGGGACCTCACCGCGCAAAACTTCACCGGAAATCGCGTCGTGCTCAACAGCAACGCCACCGCGCGGATTGCGGGCACCGTCACCGCCGCAACCGAATTGCTGCTCACCGCGACTGGCGCGGCGATTATCGACGGTATCGCGACCGGCGGCACGGTGCGGATGACATCGGGCGACATCGTAATCGGCAGCGGCGGGCGGATCGGCACGGCGGGCACCACCAGCCTGGTCGATCTGACCAACGGCGACAGCAGCGTGCGCACATACATCGGCGGGGCCGATCAAGCCAACGCCTACAGCCTCTCCGCCGCCGAAATGCTGCGGCTGTTCGGCACCAACGTCACCATCCGCGCGCCGCGCGTCACGGCGCAGAACAATGCCGCGCTCGGCTCGTCATCGCCGCCCGATGTCATCATCGGCGCCTTCGCCTTTAACGGCGCGATGGCCAGCGCGGGCAACCTTGGCGCGGGCGGCACATTGTCGATCATCACGCCGGGTTCGGCACGCGTTGTCGGCGCGGCAGAGCTGACCAATATGACCAGCGGCAACGGCTTTGCGATCCGTGCCGATCAGTCGATCGAGGTCATCCTTGGTCAAGGGTCGATCCGCCTCGGCGGCAGCGGATCGAATGGCCTCGGCGGCATATTGACGCTGGCGTCCGAGGACATTGCGGTCGCCACCGCAAGCGCGATCAGCGACATTGCCAGCGCGCCGGACATTGCCGCCATCAACACGCGGCTGGGGCGCAACGACGGCATGACCAGCCAGGACGGCGCGCTGGTGGCCGACACGATCAACCTCAACGTGCTGAACGGCGTCTATATCCAGAACAGTGGCGCGTCGGACCGCACCAGCGACCGGCGCGGTTTCACCGCCAATGCGTTTAACATCGAAACCGAAGACAGCAGCACGCGGATCGTCATCAATGGTCGGGTCGCCAATCCAGCGGGGCTGTTGCAAACCGGCGTCGACGCCATCAGGCCGACGATGATCAATGGCGTTCCGGCCGGAGCCGGCGGCACCTTTGCCCAAGGCTCGACGATCAACGGCTGCCAGATTGCCAACCCCGCTGCGTGCCGACTGTCGTTTGATTTTGATCCGCGCGACATCCTTCACAGCAATTTTTCGAGCACCAGGCGCGACCGCCGCCACGTCCGCAGCCGGATACTGCTCGGCCTTGGTCGCATGGCTATCCACATCCGCGACGTCGACCAGCTGACCGATCAGCCGCTGCTCGACGAACCGATCACCGGATCGGGCAATGACGATCTGTGGATCGAGGACGGTGACGGGGAGTAAGGCGGCGCAGACCACCGCGCCCCCTCGCGTGCGCTCGGGATTTCCATGCTCGGCCATCCTGCGGTGCTGACCCGAACCGGAGGATTGTGTCGTTAGGGTGCCCCTGCGCTTCGCTTCGGGATTTCCATGCTCGGCCATCCCCCGGCGCTGACCGGAACCGTAGGATTGTATCGTTAGGGTGCCCCTGCGCTTCGCTTCGGGATTTCCATGCTCGGCCATCCCCCGGATGGCCTGCGCGTGGAAATGGTGGGCGCGGCAGGGATTGAACCTGCGACCCCACCCGTGTGAAGGGTGTGCTCTACCACTGAGCTACGCGCCCGCCTGGGTGGCAGACAAGCCAAGCCATGACGTGACGAGCGCCCTAATCAACCCCGCCGTCTATGGCAAGCAAAAGGCAGGTCACTCCAAAGAGTGCCTGCCCATTGCCCCATGAAAGGTGGCTGACCGCGCGGCCAACCCGCTTCACATCAGTTGACCGCGTCTTTCAGGCCCTTGCCAGCCTTGAACTTCGGCTGGGTCGATGCCTTGATGGTCATCGCTTCGCCGGTGCGCGGATTGCGACCGGTCGAAGCCTTGCGCTTGGTGACCGAGAAGGTGCCAAAACCGACCAGACGGACATCGCCGCCCTTTTTCAATTCGCCGGTGATGGCATCGAAAACGGCGTCAACGGCCTTGGCCGCATCACCTTTGGTAAGGCCGGTGTGATCTGCAACCGATCCGACTAGTTCCTGCTTGTTCATGCTGAAGGATTCCCCTTAATTCGAATATCATTATGACTCGACGTGAAGTCGCACCGCAATAAGGACGTTTTGCAAGGCGTTGTCAAAGGCAAAAATCGTAGAAATCAGCCCATCCCATGTCATTGTAATAATATGCATGTGTGCGCGGCCAATATCGCACAGATATTACGCATTGTGGCGCGATTCCCCCGCTAATGCCGGACCGGCACCCCGCCATCACCTGCGCTTGGCGGCGCAATCGACGCCAAATCATCGGCCTCGCTCCATTCGATCGGCGTCACACCCTTGGTTAACGCGATCCGCAGCACGTCATCGACGTGCCAAACTGGGACAATCGTCAACGCATCCTTCACGGCTTCGGGGATTTCGGCCAAATCTTTCTCATTATCACCGGGGATAAGAACGGTGGTGATGTTGCCGCGCTGAGCCGCCAGCAATTTCTCCTTGAGCCCGCCAATCGGCAAAACCCGCCCGCGCAGCGTTACCTCGCCGGTCATCGCCACGTCGCGACGCACCGCGATGCCGGTCAGCGTCGAAACCATCGCCGTCACCATGCCGACGCCGGCCGATGGTCCGTCCTTGGGCACCGCGCCTTCGGGCAAGTGGATGTGGATGTCCTTGCGCTGGAACAGGCTGGGTTTGATGCCAAAGCTGGGCGCGCGCGATTTGACAAAACTCATCGCCGCCTGGATCGATTCGGTCATGACATCGCCCAGCTTGCCGGTGGTGCGCACCTGCCCCTTGCCCGGCACCGTCACCGCTTCGATGGTCAGCAATTCGCCGCCAACCTCGGTCCACGCCAGGCCGGTGACCGCGCCGATCTGGTCCTCGGCCTCGCCAACGCCAAAGCGATATTTCTGCACGCCGGCAAACGCGCCCAGATTATCCGGCGTCACGGTGATACTGGTCGCCTTGCCCTCAAGGATGCGGCGCAGCACCTTGCGCGCCAGCCGCGCGATTTCGCGCTCCAGCGTGCGCACCCCGGCCTCGCGCGTGTAATAGCGGATAAGGTCGCGCAGCGCCGCATCATCAAGCGCGAACTCGCCGGCTTTGAGCCCGTGTGCCTCGATCTGCTTGGGCAGCAAATGCCGCTTGGCGATCTCGATCTTTTCGACCTCGGTATAGCCTTCGAGCCGGATAATCTCCATCCGGTCGAGCAGCGCCTGCGGCAGGTTGAGGCTGTTGGCGGTGGTGACGAACATGACGTTCGACAGGTCCATATCGAGTTCGAGATAATGATCCTGAAACTTGCCATTCTGTTCGGGGTCGAGCACTTCGAGCAGAGCCGAGGCGGGGTCCCCGCGATAATCCTGCCCCAATTTGTCGATTTCATCGAGCAGAAACAGCGGGTTCATCGTTTCCGCCCGTTTGAGATTGGCGACAATCTTGCCAGGCATCGAACCGATATAGGTGCGGCGATGGCCGCGGATTTCGGCCTCGTCACGCACCCCGCCCAGCGACTGGCGGACGAACTTGCGCCCCGTCGCGCGCGCGATCGAGCGGCCCAGCGAGGTTTTACCAACCCCGGGCGGGCCGACCAGGCACAATATCGGGCCCTTCAGCTTGTTGGTGCGCGCCTGCACCGCCAGATATTCGACGATCCGTTCCTTGACTTTCTCCAGCCCGAAATGGTCCTCATCGAGAATCGTCTGCGCGTCGGCGATGTTGCGGTTCAGCTTGGACGCCTTGCCCCACGGCACGCCGAGCAACGCATCGAGATAGTTGCGCACCACCGTCGATTCCGCCGACATTGGGGCCATGCCGCTCAGCTTCTTATATTCGCTCAGCGCGCGGGTGCGCACCTCCTTGGGCATTTTTGCCTTGTCGATCCGCGTCATCAACTCGGCCAGCTCGTCCTCGCCATCGCCGTCCGGCCCCTCGCCGCCCAGTTCGCGCTTGATCGCCTTCATCTGCTCGTTGAGATAATATTCGCGCTGGGTCTTTTCCATCTGGCGTTTCACCCGCCCGCGAACGCGCTTGTCGACCTGCAGCGCGCCAAGCTCGTCGGCCATCAGTTCGAGCAGGCGTTCGATCCGTTTGACGACATCGCGCTGCTCAAGCAGCGTCTGTTTTTCTGAAACGCGAATGTTGAGGTTGGCGGCTATCGCATCGGCCAGCGGTCCCGCCCGGTCAATCTGTTCGATCTGTGCGAGCGTTTCGGGCGGAAGCCGCTTGTTGAGCTTGGCATAGTCGCCAAACTGCGCGACGGTCGAACGCACCAGCGCCGACAGGTCATCGCTCTCACCTGTCACATCGTCCAGCGTTGCCACCTGCGCATTGATCACCGCGCCGTCATCATCGAGCGACACGAGCGACGCGCGTTCTGCCCCCTCAATCAGCACGCGCACCGTGCCATCGGGCAGTTTGAGCATCTGCAGCACGCTCGCCACCACGCCAACCGGATACAGGTCCGCCGCGCCAGGGTCATCGACCGCCGGGTCAATCTGCGACACGAGGAAGATGCTCTTGTCGCCCGCCATCGCGCGTTCTAGCGCGGCAACAGATTTATCGCGCCCGACGAACAGCGGCACCACCATTGACGGAAAAACAACAATGTCGCGCAGCGGCAATAATGGAAGGGTCAGCGTCATCATATCTCCGTCGGCGCGTTTATCGCCGCGCCACCATAGCGTTTAGACAAAGCAAATGGGGATGGCGATGGCCTGCGTCAAGCTTTGGCTGGGGACCGGGCGTTTCGCCTGAGGGGTCGAGGTCCTAACGCGCCGCGGCTATCGCTTGATTGAGTTCAGCCACAGCATATTCGCCGCCGCGCGCGTCGTCCCACACGGCCGATGATACCGCGATAAAATCGGCCCCCGAGCGCACCAGCGGCGCACAGTTCGCGGCATTGATGCCGCCTATCGCGACGCACGCGATTTCCGACACCGTCGTCCACCAGCCGAGCAGCGGGGCTTGCGCGAAATGCACGACCGGCTTGGTCGTGGTCGGGTAAAAGGCCCCGAACGCGACATAATCCGCCCCCGCCTCGCCCGCCTCCATCGCCAGATGGCGGCTGTTGTGACAGGTCACGCCTACTTGCGCATCGCGCCCCAATAGCACGCGCGCATCGCGCGGGTCGCCGTCACCCTGCCCCAAATGAACGCCATCCGCGCCCAATCGTTTGGCCAGCGCCATATCGTCGTTGATAATGAAAGCGACGTCGGCATCGGCGCAGATCCGCTGGAGCGGTTCGGCCAACCGTGCGGCTTCGTGCTGATCGACGCCTTTGACGCGAAACTGGAACGCCGCAACCGGCCCGCCGTTCAGCGCAGCCTTGAGCCGGTCAGCAAAAGCCCCGCCCACATCGAGCGGCGAAACAAGGTAGAGCTGGCACGCCGGGCGAAATTGTTCGCCAAAGCGCGCGGCGAAATCGGGGTCAAGCGCTAGACCATTATCATCTGGGTCGATCATTCCTCGCCTTTATAGATCCGCACCAGCTTGTCGAGCATCGCGAGCGCATCGGCGCGCGGGCGCTGGAAGGTGTTGCGACCGATGATCGAGCCATTGCCGCCGCCATCGCGGATGTCGCGCGCGTCCTGATAGACGGCGTCGATGCCCTTGGCCGCGCCGCCCGAGAAGATGATGATCCGCCGCGCGTTAAACGCGCACTGCACCATATGCGCGACGCGCATTGCCTGGTTCGATGTGTCAAGCGCGGCATAAGCGGGCTTCGCGTCACCCTGTTCGATATGGTCGCTCGGCAATTTGACCTTGATGATGTGCGCGCCCAACAGCGCCGCCATATGCGCGGCATAGGCCCCGACATCGAGCGCCAATTCGCCCGATTTCGGCAACATCCCGCCGCGCGGATAGGACCACAGCACGCTCGCCAGCCCCGCCATTTTGGCCTCGCGCGACAGTTCGCGAAACTCCTCCATCATATCAAAGCAATCGTCGCTGCCGGGATAGATAGTGAATCCGATGGCCGCGCAGCCCAGCCGCAGCGCATCGGCGACGCTCGCGGTCACCGCCGAATTGGCTCCACCAGCCCAGCTGTTTGAACTGTTGAGTTTGAGGATGGTCGGGACTTGCCCCGCAAATGTCTCCGCTCCCGCCTCGAGCATCCCCAGCGGCGCGGCATAGGCATTGAGGCCGGCATCGATTGCCAGCTGGTAATGGTAATGCGGGTCATAGGCTGCCGGATTGACCGCAAAGCTGCGCGCGGGGCCGTGTTCAAACCCCTGGTCGACGGGCAGGATGATCATCTTGCCGCTCCCGCCCAGCCGCCCGTGCATCAACATCCGGTGGAGGTTGGCCTTCACCTCGGTCGGGGTCGCTTCATAACGGTCGAGGATGGCTGTGACGATGGCGGACATGGCGGCTCCAGTTCAGCAATAGGCATTCGAATGCGTAACCAAGTGGAAGCGCCCATAATCACAGTTGACGATGCTGGCAACCGCTTGATTAGCGCATCAAGGCGGCGACGCCGGGCAGCGCGCGCCCTTCCATCCATTCGAGGAACGCGCCGCCAGCGGTCGAGACAAAGCTGAAATCATGCGCAACGCCCGCATGATGGAGTGCGGCCACCGTATCGCCGCCGCCTGCGACCGACACCAGCGATCCATCGCGGGTCAGCGCCGCTGCGGTGCGCGCCAACGCCACCGTCGCCGCGTCGAACGGCGGGGTTTCAAACGCGCCCAATGGCCCGTTCCACACCAGCGTGCGGCATGTTTTCAGCACATCGGCTAGTGCCTCAACCGCCGCCGGGCCGATGTCGAGGATCATCTCGTCCGCCGCAACTTCGTGGACATTGCAGATGCGCGTTGGCGGATTTGCGCGGAATTCGCGTGACGTCACGACGTCATAGGGCAGATGGATGGTGCACGCGGCCGCCTCCGCCGCATCAAATATCGCATGGGCGGTGGCGATCAGATCATGCTCGCACAGCGACTTGCCAACATCGACGCCGCGCGCCGCCAGGAAGCTATTGGCCATGCCGCCGCCGATAATCAGATGATCGACGCGGGCGACCAGATGGCGCAGCACGTCGATTTTTGACGAGACCTTGGCCCCGCCGACCACCGCCGCGACCGGATGCGCCGGATTGCCGAGCGCGGCATCGAGCGCACGCAGTTCCGCCTCCATCGCGCGGCCGGCAAAGGCGGGCAGGACATGCGCCAGTCCTTCGGTCGAGGCATGCGCGCGGTGCGCGGCGGAAAAGGCGTCGTTGACGTAACGGTCGCCGAGCAGCGCCATTTGCGCGGTAAACGCCGCGTCATTCGCTTCCTCACCGCTGTGAAAGCGCGTGTTTTCGAGCAGGGTGATCGAGCCATTGAGCAGCGCGCGCGTCTGATCGGCGATGGCCTCTCCCGCGCAGTCATCGAAAAAACCGACCTCGCGCCCCAGCACCGCAGCCAGCACCGGCGCAATCGGGCGCAGCGACATCGCCGGATCGACCTGCCCCTTTGGTCGTCCAAAATGCGATAATATCAATACTTTGGCGTTGCTATCTGCCAATTCACATAAAGTTTCGCGCGCCGCCTCCAGCCGTGTCACATCAGAAACAGCACCATCCGCCATCGGCACATTGGCATCGATGCGGACCAGCACGCGCTGTGCGGCAACATCACCGATATCGTCGAGCGAGCGAAACCCAGCCATCGGTCAGATCAGCCCGGCCATCACGCCCGCGGTATCGACCATGCGGTTGGAAAAACCCCATTCATTGTCATACCAGGACAGGACGCGGACCAATTTGCCGTCGATCACCGCGGTTTCCAGGCTGTCGATGGTCGAACTGGCCGGGCAATGATTATAATCGATCGACACCAGCGGCTCGTCCGAATAGGCCAATACACCCTTGAACGCGCCGTCCGCCGCCGCTTTCAGTAGCGCGTTGACCTCTTCGCGGGTCGTGTCGCGGCCCGGCGTGAAGGTCAGGTCGACGATGCTGACATTGGGGGTCGGCACGCGGATCGCCGAGCCGTCGAGCTTGCCCTTAAGCTCGGGCAGCACCTCGCCGACCGCACGCGCAGCCCCGGTGGTGGTCGGGATCATCGACATCGCGGCGGCGCGCGCGCGGCGCATATCGCCGTGGATCTGGTCGAGGATTTTCTGATCGTTGGTGTAGCTGTGGATCGTGGTCATCAGCCCGCGCTCGATACCGATCGCATCGTTGAGCACTTTGGCCAGCGGAGCCAGGCAATTGGTGGTGCAACTGGCGTTGGAAACGATCGTATCGTCGGCGGTCAGGACAGCGTGATTGACGCCATAAACCACTGTCCGGTCAACGTTTTTGCCCGGAGCAGAGATCAGCACCCGTTTGGCCCCGGCGGTGATATGCTTGCCCGCAGCGTCGCGGTCGGTGAAAAATCCGGTGCATTCGAGCGCGATATCCACCCCCATCGCACCGTGCGGCAGGCTGGCGGGGTCGCGCTCCGCCGTGACGGCAATCCGCCTGCCATTGACCACCATCGCGTCGCCATCGGCGTGCACCTCGCCCGGAAAGGCACCGTGGACGCTGTCGCGCTTGAACAGCAGCGCATTCGACCTGGCATCGGCCAGATCGTTGATCGCCACCAGTTCAAGATCATGGTCGTTGCGTTCCAATATCGCGCGTGCGACCAGCCGCCCGATACGCCCGAAACCGTTGATTGCAACTTTAGTCGCCATGACAGGTTCTCCTCTTAACTATTTAATTTTGCGATAATTTGCTTTGAAATCTTATCCGCCGTCAGCCCAAAATGTTCGTAGAGGTCGCTTGCCGGAGCCGACGCGCCAAAGCGGTTGATGCCAAAATTGAGGCCGCTGCGCCCGGTATAACGCTCCCAGCCCATCGTCACCCCGGCCTCAACCGAGACAATCAGCGCATCGTGCGGTAATATGTCGGCGCGATAGGTGGCGTCTTGCGCATCGAACAGCGCGGTGCACACCATCGACACCACGTCCGCGCCAATACCCTGCCCCGCCAGAACGTCCGCAACATCGCATGCCAGACTGACCTCGGATCCGGTGGCGACCAGCACCACGCGGCGCGCCGCAACCGCACCGCGCATGCGATAGCCACCGCGCGCCGACCTCATGGTGGCATCGCTCCGCAGCGCGGGCAAGGTCTGCCGCGACAGCGCGAGCAGCGACGGGCCATCGGCACGGTCCAGCGCCAGCGCCCAGCATTCGGCGGTTTCAATCGCGTCGCACGGGCGGAAAACATGCAGGTCCGGCATCATCCGCAACGACATCAGATGTTCGATCGGCTGGTGCGTCGGCCCGTCCTCGCCAAGCCCGATGCTGTCATGCGTCATGACGTAAATGACCCGCGCGCGCTGGATCGCGGACAGGCGGATGGCGTTGCGGCAATAGTCCGAAAACACCAGGAACGTTCCGCCATAAGGGATGATGCCGCCGTGCAGCGCCATGCCGTTCATCGCAGCGGCCATGCCAAATTCGCGGATGCCATAATAGATATAGCGCCCGCCGTAATTGCCCGCCGAAAGCGGCGCGGTCGATGGCGTTTTGGTGTTGTTCGATCCGGTCAGATCGGCCGAGCCGCCGACCAGCTCTGGCAGCGCGGCGGTCAGCACCTCGAGCGCCATCTCGCTCGCCTTGCGGCTGGCGACCGTCGGCGGATTCGCCACCAAACCCGTGATATAGTTTTGCAACACGTCCGCCGCAGCCATCCCGTCGCCACGCATCCGCTGGGCAAACTCCGCCGAGCGTGGGTGCGCGGCCAGCCGCTCCTCCCACGCCTTGCGCGCCGCAGCCCCGCGCGCTCCCGCTGCGCGCCATGCGTCCGCAATCGGCGCGGGGATGAAGAACGGCGGCGCATCCCAGCCCAGCCCTTCGCGCACCGCCGCCGCCTCAACCGCGCCCAGCGGCGATCCGTGCGTCGCCGATGTGCCCTGTTTGGTCGGTGCACCCTTGCCAATGATGGTGCGGCACGCGATCAGCGACGGGCGGTCATCGGCCATCGCCGCCTCTATCGCACGCGCGATGTCATCCATATCGTGGCCATCGCAGCTTATCGTATGCCAGCCGGTCGCGCGGAACCGCGCGGGAATATCCTCGCTGGTCGACAGCGACGTCGCGCCGTCGATGGTGATGCGATTATCGTCCCACAGCACGACCATCCGCCCCAGTTTGAGGTGTCCGGCGAGGCCAATCGCCTCGTGGTTGACGCCCTCCATCAAACAGCCGTCGCCCGCGATCACCCAGGTGCGGTGATCGACCAACGCATCGCCAAACTCCGCATTCAAATGCCGTTCGGCGATAGCCATGCCGACCGCCATCGCCAGCCCCTGCCCCAAAGGCCCGGTGGTGCATTCGACGCCGTCAAGCTCGGTATTTTCGGGGTGGCCCGCGCACGGGCTGTGCAGTGCGCGAAAATGGCGGATGTCGTCGATCGTCGGGCGCGCATAGCCGCTGAGGTGGAGCAAGCCGTAGAGCAGCATCGAGCCGTGCCCGGCGGACAGGATAAAACGGTCGCGGTCCGCCCATTTCGGTGCGCTCGCGTCATATTTCAGATAGCGCGTGAACAGCGTGGTCGCCACATCCGCCATCCCCATCGGCATGCCCGGATGGCCGCTGTTGGCGGCCTCAACGGCGTCCATGGCCAAGATGCGCAAGGCATTGGCGAGTGGGCGGGATTCAGCAGGCATCCAGGCATTCTCCGCGAGAGGGGCAGGCAGGCGATTCGGATGCCGCTCCTTTGCGCAGGCGCGACCACCCGCGTCAACCGCATGCGCGCCATCAGAGCTTTCTGATTTGCGATTTGGTGAAAAATATGTCTAATATGCCCGCATGGGGAATATCACGACGTCTCTGCAACGATTGGACGCGGCTATCGACAGGCTGGACACTGCGGTAGCGGGCATCCCCGCCAGGGCGCGGCCAACATCGCCAGCGCCGGGTTCGCAAGACAAATTGCGTGCCGAAGTTGCGGCAACCATTGCCGAGCTCGACCAGTTGATCGGACAGCATCGTGGCTGAGGTGATGCTCCACATCGGTGGCTATAATTATCAGGTTGCGTGCGGCGATGACGAGCTTGATGCGCTTGGCCGATTGGGCAATATCGTCAACCAGCAGATTGAATCAGCGCGGTTGATGGCAGGCGGATTGACCGAAGAGCGGCAATTGCTGTTCGCCGCGATATTGCTCGCGGACAAATTGGAAACGGCGCAAAACGGCGCTGCCCCTACCCCATCCCCCGCCGACTATGCTGAGGCCGCGCATATTGCGACGATCGACCGACTGACCGAGCGGATTGTGGCGGTGGCAGAGCGTTTAGAAGCGATTTCTTGAGCTTTGGCCACTTGAGAATTGAGGCTCAGCGCCCTATCTTCGCCCTGACGGGTGCTGCATGGTGCGAGGCTATACGAATATCCCTGAGGCGATAAAAACATCCAAGGGGGCTGTCTCTATCAGGGTCTTGACCCGAAATATATGGTTCCCACCTGACGTAAAAGGCGTCAGAGGATTTTCACAGTCAACGGCTTACGCGGTCCCGTCACATGGCACATATGACTAGTGATTTATCTCATATAAAGAGCGCTTTGCGGGCAAAAGCTCGCAGCAAACGTGAGCATTTTGTGGCGGCGCAAATGGGTCAGAAATGGTCCCCGGCGCGCGCGCATTTTGATGATATTTTCACAACAGGCGCAACCATCGCCAGCTATCGCGCGGTGGCAAGCGAGGCTAACCCCGCCGCAATCGACCGCGCGGCCAGCGCCGCAAACATGCGCATCAGCTACCCCCGAATCGATGGCGATGGGGTCATGCGCTTCTATGGGCTGGGGCCGGGCGGTGCGATGGACAAAGGGTACTATGGCATTGATGTTCCAGATAAAAATGGCTGGCTGGCGTGCCCATCTGTCGTTTTGATTCCGTTGCTGGCGTTTGACAGGCGCGGCACGCGGCTCGGGCAAGGCGGCGGATATTATGACCGCGCTTTGGCGTCGCTGCCCAATGCTACGCGCATTGGCATTGCCTGGTCAGTTCAGGAGATGGCAGAATTGCCCATCGACCCGTGGGATGTTCCGTTGCATTATATCGCCACCGAAAAGGAGTGGATTAGGGTATGAATGGCCATCAGCCATCGTGGCGCAAACCTGCGGGTATGCTGATCATTCTATGCTTCATAGCGTTTTGGGCGTGGCTGGTGGCAACGCTCATGGCGATGCTGGGCCCCCTGCCCACGGCGGCGAACATTGCCATCTATGCGATCGCGGGAACCATCTGGATCGCGCCGCTCGGGCCGTTGCTGCGCTGGATGGAAAGCGGGCGGATGCGACCGCCCGGCGGCCCGAACCATGAATAATGGCGCGAGTGACGGGACTCGAACCCGCGACCTCCGGCGTGACAGGCCGGCGCTCTAACCAACTGAGCTACACCCGCATAGATGATTTCCCCTTCCCCTAACGGAGCCGCTAGCGGAATGTGGAGCAGGGCCGATATGGGCAAGCCTTGCGCAAGTCAACCTTGTGTTGCACTCGTGGCGGAATATTTCACATCATCGTGCTGATCATCTCCATGATCGTGGCTGCGCACCGATTGAATGACGGTTTGAATGATGATGAGCAAGGGCACCGCCAAAAAGGCACCGGGTGCCCCCCATATCCAGCCCCACAGACTGAGCGACACAAGGATCAGCAGCGGGTTGATGGTCAGCCTGCGCCCCAGGACCAATGGCGTAATGAAATTGGCTTCGACCAGATGCAGCGCGATTTGAATCGATGCTGGAAGAAGCGCCAGCGCTACGCTGTCAAAGCTCATCAGCCCGCCCATCGCCAGCAATAGCGCGGCAATAATCGGCCCGACATAGGGCACGAAATTGCACAGTGCGACGATGCCGCCCCACATCAACGGCGATGGCATCCCCAAAATCCACAGGAAAAATGCGACCGCCAGCCCCAGCATGACGTTGATGAAGACGATGGTCGTCATATAGGCCGAGGTCGCTTCGACCACGCTGCGAATGGTCCGCGATGTCTGGAGCGCGCTGTCATAGCTGGTGCGGCTGCGGATGGTTGATCGGCGCAGCCGCGTCCACCCCGACAGGAAGAAAAAGATGAACAATATGGCAAAAAAGGTCTGGATAGCCGCGGCGGGCGCGCTGCCCGTCAGATAACCGAGCACAGAACGCGGCGTTTCAATGGCCACGGCCTGCGCCTGTGCGGCGGTATTGGTCGCAAAACCCTGAAGCGCGTCATCGACAAACCGCTGGAGCGAGGCGTAAAAATCGATCAGCGGGGCGAGATTTTCGCGGATACGCGGCAATCGTTCGGGCAGGCGGATGAACCAGTCGCTCGCGGGAAAGACGATCAGCGCCAGCGCGCCGTTGATCAACAGGACAAAGCCGATCACGCACAAAAGCGCGGCGAAAATCGACGGTAATCCGCGCCGTTCCAGCCATTCAAGCGCCGGGACCAATATGATAGCGATGACCAGTGCGGCGGTCAGCGGCAGGAAGAACTCGGCCCCGGCAATCAACGCGAACGGCATGCCCATGACGAGCGCGGTGAGCAAGATGTAAACGATCAGGCGCAACGGATCGCTGCCGAAAACGGGGCGAAATGGCTGGGGAGGCGGGTCGCTATCCATCCTGCGCTTATGGCAGGCGAAAATCACCGCGTCACTAGGGCAGTGGACAAAGTCGATGCCGACGCGGGTCGGTTTGACGTCACGACTGCGCAAAATTGGCCGCTTTAACGGTTTCTTTGCCATTTTCCGTCACAAGGACCGGGTAATTTTAGTGGCAAGGATCCCAATGTCCAACGCAACGGCATATCCGCGCCTTGGCGCGCAACAATTTTATATCTACAGATCAGCCGTTTGTGCTGGATTGGCGCTGTTGGTTCCGCACACGGCCATGGCCGCGGGAACGCGCGCGGGCACGCTGATCGACAATGTCGCGTCCGCCACTTACGACCCGGGCAGCGGTCCGGTGACCGTCAATTCCAACACCCACAGCCTGAAAGTCGATGAGTTGATCGACACGACGGTGGCGTGGAGCGACAGCGCCGATGTGGTGACAACGCCGGGCGCGACGTCGCAGGTGTTGAAATATCAGGTCACCAACACCGGCAACGGCGTCGAAACATTCGGCCTGTCGACCGTCGCCAATATCGGCGGCGATCAATATGACCCGACCGTCACCTCGATCGTGATCGACGATGGCGACGGCGTTTACGAACCGGGCATCGACACCGTCTATGTCGCGGGTGCGGGCGATCTGGTGCTCAATCCGGACCAAAGCATCACCGTCTTTGTGGTTTCAACAACGCCTGGCAGCGTGGTTGATGGCGATCGCGGCGGCGTGCGGCTTGTTTCGACCTCGAAAACCGGCATCGGAGCGCCCGGAACCAGCTTTGCCGGTGCGGGTGAAGGCGGCGGCAATGCCGTGCTTGGCATCACCGGCGGTGACGGCGAGAATGACGGATTCTATCTCGTTTCCTCAGCCACGGTCGTGCTCAACAAATCGGCCAAAGTCATCGACCCGTTTGGCGGAACAACATCGGTTCCAGGGTCGCGCATCACCTACACCATTGTCGCGACAACGACCGGAACGGGCAGTCTGCCCGGCCTCGGCATCAGCGACGCGGTGCCAGCAGGGACGACCTATGTCCCCGGCTCGATCACGCTGGGCGGAACCGCGCAAAGCGATGTCGCAGACGCTGATGCGGGCAGTTTTGCCAGCAATATCGTTGCGGTCGCGCTCGGCACCGTTGCCGGCGGGCAGACCCGCACCGTCACCTTTCAAGTCACGATTAATTGAGGAACATCAAGATGATCCGTAAGCTTGCCCCCCTATTTGCCGCGCTGATGATCGCCAGCCCTGCCTTGGCGCAAAACGCCAATGCCGTTTCACTGAGCAGTGATGTCATGGTCGAACGGACCGTGACCGGTACCGATGGCCGTTCATCGGTGACGCTCGAGGAACCGCGCGTTGTGGTTCCGGGCGACCATCTGGTGTTCGTGCTGCGCTATCGCAATAATGGCGCGCAGCCAGCCGGCGCGTTCGTCGTGACCAACCCCCTGCCCGCAGCCGTCGCTTTCCAAGGCACCGCTGACGCATCGGCCAGTGTTTCGGTCGATGGCGGGCGCAATTGGGGCGCGCTCAGCACTCTTGAAATCAGCAATGCGGACGGAACCAAACGCCCGGCGCGCAGCGAAGATGTCACGCACATCCGCTGGGCATTCGCTGAAGCCATTCCGGCGGGTCAAGCCGGTCGATTGATGTTCCGTGGCATCGTTCGATAACCTCCCTCGCGGAAACCGCATCGTTGCCAGCGGACTTCGGCAACAAACACAACGCCCTAAGGAGCACAGCAATGACCAGTAAGCTGTATCATCTTGGGTCTTGCAGCGTCGTTGCGCTCGCCATTGTCGGTTCTGTACCGGCGATGGCTGGCGGCACGTTGGCCGGATCCACCATAACCAATAACGCATCGGTGACCTATCAGGTCGGCGGTGTGGCGCAAACTCCGCCTCCGCCCGCAGTCAATGTGTTCACGGTTGACCGCAAGGTCAATCTGACCGTGGCCGAAAGCGGCGCGGCGACCACCACTGTTGTCCCCGGCCAAAGCGGCGCTGTGACGACATTCACCTTGCAGAACACATCGAACGCGGTGCTCGATTTTGCCTTGTCAGCGACACAATCGGCTGGCGGCGTATCGGCACACGGCGGCACCGACAGTTTCGACGTGACCGGCGTTGCCATCTATCGCGATGCCAATGCCAACGGCACCTATGAAGCCGGCACCGACGTGCTTGTGACTTATATCGACGAGCTTGGCATCGACGCGAGCGTTACCCTGTTTGTCGTCGCCAACGTGCCAGCCAGTCTGGCAACAGGCGCAGTTGCCGAAGTCAATCTAGTGGCCACGGGTCGCGAAGGCGGCGCCGCCGGTTCGCAAGGCGCAGCGCTGACCGAAACCGCTGGTGCCAACACCGCCGGTATGGACACGGTGTTTGCCGATGCGGCGGGCGTAACTGACGCGGCGCGCGATGCTTCGCACAGCGACGATGACGATTACACCGTCGCCACCGCGACATTGACGCTGTCGAAAACCGCAACCGTCATCAGCGATCCGGTCAATGGCACTACCAACCCGAAAATGATTCCGGGTGCGGTGGTCGAATATTGCATCGCGGTTGCCAATGCGGCGGGCGGTGCTTCGGCAACGTCGGTGGCGGTCAGCGACGTTCTGCCTGGTCAAGTCACGTTCAACGCCGGTTCGATCCTGCTCAACGGCACGGTCACGGGCGTTACCTGTAACGCCGATGGCGTTGCTGGCGGCGCGTTCGGTGCCGGAACGGTCACGGGCACCATCGCCACGATAACGGCGGGCGACACACGCACGCTCGTTTTCCGCGCGACTGTGAACTGATTGAGGCTGCGATGGGCGGCGTGTCGTTTCTATGCGGCCGCCGCCCATCGCGCTTTCGCAAGTATTTGCGTTAACCATGTTCACCTGGAACAAAACCCTGATTTCCATCGCAGCCAGCGCTGTTGCGGCCTTTGTGCCCAGCAGCGCGGTGGCGCGTATAATCAGCAATGTGGCGCAGGCGAATTGGGATAGTGTGTCGGGGCAACGCTCCGTCCGTTCAAATCAGGTCGATATCGCCGTTGATAGCGTTCCGACGCCCATCCAGACGATGATTTACGCCATAAATCCGCCGGGCTCCGGCCAACAAAGCCAGATTAACAGCAGCGGATGCCATGGATCAGGACAAGGCAGCGCCGGCGTGTTTGAACCACCGCCGACAAGCTCTGGCGGAGCCGTTTCGCTCACCCCTGCGAATGAGTTTGCCGCCGGACAACCGGTGGCTTTTGGTATTACGTCGGCCGCCGATAATCTGAGCGCGACCACCCGCGACACGATCGAGGTCACCATCCGCACCGCATTGGGCGATGAAGAACAGCTAACCCTGACCGAAGATGCTGAAAATAGCGGGTTTTTTGTCGGGTATTTGCCAACGGTGCGGATGCCGCCGGCCTTGGTGCAGCGCGATTGCCGATTATCGGTTGCGCCGGGCAGCCCGGTCCGCCTCTCGCTCTATCGCCAGGGGGCGCCAGACCCGCTCGCCAGCGCCACGGTCAGTTTCCTCGTCGATCCGTTCGGTATCGTGTTTGATAGCGGCGACGGCGCGCCGGTCGCGGGCGCGCGCGTGACGCTCATCAACGATGCGACGGGCCAACCCGCGCAGGTTTTTGGCGATGATGGGGTGTCCTCCTATCCCAGCACCATCGTTACCGGCTCGACCGTCACCGATTCTGGGGGGCAAAGCTATGTTTTCCCCGCAGGGGACTATCGTTTTCCGTTTGTCGCACCTGGCACCTATCGCTTGGTGGTGCAGCCACCCGATCCCTATAGCTGGCCATCCACCGCGAGCATCACCGATCTGGCCGCGTTTCGCAGGCCCGACAATGGTGCACCCTATACGCTCGGCACGTTCAGCTATGGCGCAGCGTTTCAGCTGTTTACGCCAGCTCCGGTGCGCGTCGACATCCCCATTGACCGCCCCAACGCGGCGCTGAGTGTTATCAAGAGCGCCAGCACGGCAGAGGCGGTGCCGGGCCAAGCGGTGCAATACCGCATCGAGATCCGCAACGGCGACGCACGGAGGACGACGGGCGCGATCACGCTGACCGACGACCTGCCGCATGTTGTTCATTTACGCATAAATACAATACGTTATAATGGAAACCTCATAACTCCTATCATTGCGCCGGATGGCCGCCGCTTTACCGTCACCCTGCCAGCGCTCGCGCCTGCGACCAGCGGTATTTTGACCTATCTAGCCGACATTCGCCCCGATTCAGCACCTGGAGACGCCATAAATCTGGCGGTTGCCCGCGATAATCGCGGCTCGGTGTCAAACACCGGCGAGGCCAATATCCGCATCCACCGCGATACATTGGGCGACCGGATGACCATCATCGGCCGCCTGACCAATGGCGGCTGCGCAGCCAATCCCGACACCGCCAACGGCATCGGTGGTGTGCGCGTGATGATGCAGGACGGCAGCTTTGCGATCACCGACAGCGACGGGCGCTACCATTTCGAGGGGGTTCGCCCCGGCACGCATGTGGTGCAGATCGACCCGTCATCGCTCCCCCCCGCACATGTTGCGCTCGATTGCGCACGCAATTCGCGCAGTGCCGACAGCGCGATTTCACGCTTTGTCGATGGCAGGGGCGGCGAGCTGCGCCGCGCCGATTTCCACGCCGCGCCGGTCACGTCGGAAGAAGTGCCCGCCGACGCCGCGCCCGAAACCATCGCGCGCACCGCCGCGCCTGCCCACCCAGCCGTGGCCGAAGATGTCGCGGCTTCGGGCGGCTCGACAGACTTTTTCGCCGGACAAAGCGCTGGTATCGACTGGCTGTTCCCTGCCCCAGAGCATAACCCGCGCAACCCATCGACCCGCATCGCGATCAAGTTGCTCGCCGGACAATCGGTGCAGCTCAGCCTCGATGGCAATCCAGTCAATCCGCTCAATTTTGACGGGTCGGAAACCTCCGCCGATGGCACATTCAAAATCAGTGTGTGGCGCGGGGTCGAACTGCACGAAGGCGACAACCGCTTTACCGCGCAGGTGACCAACGCCGATGGCAGCGTTGCCGCAACGCTGGACCGCACCGTCCACCTTTCGGGTGGGCCGCTGTCGGTAACGATGGTGCCGAGCCTGTCGCTACCCATAGCCGATGGCCTCAACCGCCCGGTGATCGCGGTGCGCTTGACCGACCGCAATGGTCACCCGATCCGTCAGGGTGTGGTTGGTGATTTTGCGGTCGAACCGCCGCACCGTGCTGCGCTCGACATTGATACCGAACAGGATCGACAATTGTCGGGGCTTGACCGTGGCCGCACCACCTGGCGGGTCGAGGGCGACGACGGCATCGCTTATATCGAGCTGCAACCGACTACCGCATCGGGCACCGCACGGCTGAGCTTCACCTTTCGCGACGATGAAGTGGTGCGCAACCAGCAGCTTGACGTCTGGCTCAACCCCGGGAACCGCCCGTGGACCGTGGTTGGCTTTGCCGCTGGAACGGTGGGATACAACACGCTCGATGATCGGATGGAACCGGTGGCTGAAACGCTGGACAGCGAAAATGTCGACGGCCGCATCGCGCTTTATGCCAAGGGGCGGATCAGCGGCCAGTGGCTGATGACGCTGGCCTATGACAGCGACCATGAGGAGGATGAGGCACGCTTTGGCGGGGTGATCGACCCGCGCGCTTACTACACCATCTATGCCGACCGCGCCGACCATGGTTTTGATGCCGCATCGGTGCGCGGCCTCTATCTGCGACTCGAACGCCCGCAATTTTACGCGCTGTTCGGTGATTTCGAGACCGGTATCAACGAGCCCGAACTGGCGCGCTATCAACGTGCGATGAACGGGGCCAAAGCCGAATATCGCGGGCCACAGCTCGCCGCGACCGCCTTTGTCGCCGACACCCCCTATCGCCACCGTCGCGACGAATTGCAGGGCAATGGCCTCAGCGGCCCTTACCAGCTTGGCGCGCGCGATGTACTGGCCAACAGCGAGCGGATCATCATCGAGACACGCGACCGGCTGCGCTCGGACATCGTCGTGCGCAGCGTCACCTTGGCGCGCCACATCGATTACGACATCGACTATTTTGCCGGAACGCTACGCTTTCGCGAGCCTATCTTGAGCCGCGACCTGGGGCAGAACCCGCAATTCATCATCGCCGATTACGAGGTTGCGGGCGTTGGCCAGCGCGTGCTCAACGCGGGTGGGCACGCCAGCTGGACCAGCACGGATGGCGCGCTGCGGATCGGCGGCACCTTCATCCACGACGAAAGCGACGTCGCCCGCACCAATTTGGGCGGGGTTGACGTGCGTTTACGCCCCGATGCCAGCACCGAAATACGCGCCGAGTTTGCGATGAGCGACACCAGCGGCGCCAGCGTAAGCGGTGACGGCCGCGCGCACGGCTGGCTGATCGAGGCCGAACATCATGGCCGCACCTTTGACCTGCTCGCTTATGCCCGCGAACGTCAGGCCGGCTTTGGCGTCGGGCAACTCTCTGCTGCCGGTGAATCGAGCCGCCGCGTCGGCTTTGACGGCAAAGTGCGCGTGTCGCAAAGCGTTTCGCTGCTCGCCTCGGCATGGCAGGAGGACTATCTGAGCCGCAATGCCCGCCGCCGCGCCGCGCGGATGCTGGGCGAATGGCAGTCGCAGAACACGACGCTGCGCGCTGGCTTCACCTATGCCGATGATCATCTGTCCACGGGACAGCGCAACCGTTCGACCATCGCGCAATTGGGCGGCACCCAGCGGCTGTTCAATCAGCGGCTGGAACTGAGTGCGCAGACCGAGTTCGCGCTTGGCGGTCACAATGACAGCGTCGATTTTCCCGCGCGGCACAGCGTCGGCGCGCGGTTCAACGTGTCGCCCACGCTGGCGTTGGTTGGCAATTACGAGGTCGCTAGCGGCGGCACCATCGATGCCCGCACGCTGCGGGTCGGCTTTGATGTCCAGCCGTGGGAGGGCGCGCGCGCCAACCTGTCCGGTGCCAACCAAAATCTCGGCGAATATGGTCCGCGCAGCTTTGCCGCTTATGGCCTCACCCAATCGCTGGTGGTCAATGAGCGTGTGACGGTCGATGTGACACTCGACGGACAGCGCACGCTTGGCGGTATCAGCCTCAGCGACGTGCTCGACCCCGCGCACCCGCTGGCATCGGGCGGGTTCCTCGATGGCAGCGGCAGCATAACCGAAGATTTCATGGCGATGACGGCGGGCGCGACATACCGCACCGAGGATTGGAGCATCGCGCTGCGCGGTGAATATCGTGACGGTGAAATCGTCAACCGCAGCGGCTTCACGCTCGGCGCTATTCGCCGGATTGGCGATGGACGCGCCTTTGGCGGCCTGTTCAGCTGGACCCGCGCAACCAGCAGCATCGCCGCGTCAACCGAAACGATGGCGGCCGAGCTGAGCTGGGCGCACCGCCCATCGGACAGCCGCTGGAGCGTGCTCGACAAGCTCGAGTTCCGGCTCGATGACGTGCGCGGCGCGGTTGCTGGCCTGCCTGGCCCGATCGGCGGCCCGGCGCTCACCGTGTCGGGCGATGTGCGTTCGCGCCGGGTGGTCAACAGCCTGGCGGTCAATTTCACCCCGCTGCGCCATCGTGGCGGCCTGTGGCGCGAAGCGGGCGAAGTCAGCCTGTTCTGGGGCGTTCGCTATGCCAGTGACCGCTTTGGCGTCGATGATGTCGCGGGCTGGTCAACCGTGATCGGCGCTGATTTTCGCTTTGATTTGCGCGAGATGGTGGCGCTCGGCGTTTCCGCCAATGCGCGGGTCGGCACGGGTGCGCGCACCACCGCGTGGAGCGTCGGCCCGCAAATCACCCTCACCCCGATGGCCAATGCCAACATCATCATTGGGTATAACGTCCACGGCTTTAGCGACCGCGATTTCGAGGAAAACCGCTATAGCCGCCGCGGCGTCTATGCGACGTTCCGGCTCAAGTTCGACCAGACCAGCCTCAGCCGATTGGGGCTGTGATTTAGGGTCCTGACCCAAGGTTAATCCGCGAACAGCAGCACCGGAGTTTCAAGCAATTTTTTGAGCGCCTGAACAAAACAGGCAGCATCATAGCCATCGACGACGCGGTGATCGCAGCTGATCGACAGGTTCATCAGCTTGGCACGGGCAATGATTTCGGCACCGCTGGCATCGCGCGCGAATACGGGCCGCTCGACGATCCTGTTCGGGCCGATGATCGCCACTTCGGGGCGGTTGATGACCGGCGTGGTGGCAATGCCGCCGAGTGGACCGAGCGATGTGACCGTCAGGGTCGAGCCGCTCAATTCCTCGCTCTTTGCAGAACCATTGCGAGAATTATCCGCCAATCTACTGATTTCATTAGCAAGTTGCCATATGTTCAGGCTTTGCGCATCGCGGATGACCGGAACCATCAGTCCGGCATCGCTCTGCGTCGCCATCCCCATGTGCACCGCCCCGTGCCGCGTCACCACCCCCGCCTCGTCGTCATAGCGCGCGTTGATCATCGGGAACGCGGGCACCGTGCGGCAAATCGCGGCGATCAGCAGCGGCAACATCGTCAGCTTGGGCTTGTTCCCGCGATGGGCATTGAGGTCGGCGCGCATCGCTTCCAATGCGGTGACGTCGATCTCCTCGACATAGGTGAAATGCGGGATGGCGCGTTTTGACGCTGCCATATTTTCGGCGATGCGGCGGCGCATACCGATAACCCTAACCTGCTCGTCGGGGCGGGTCGTCGCGGGTACAGCGTAGCCCGCGCCGCTGTTATAGCGCAGATAGGCATCAAGGTCGGCGTGGCGGACGCGGCCGTCGGCCGAAGGCTTCACCGCACACAAATCGATGCCGAGGTCGCTGGCCCGCGCCCGCACCGCCGGGGACGCGAGGGCCGCCATTTTCTCCCTCGCCCCTTCAGGGGAGAGGGTCGGGGAGAGGGGAGTATCAGCAGTTGCGCCCCCCTCTCCCAACCCTCTCCCCTGAAGGGGAGAGGGCTTTTCCGTAACCTCGGCCAGTATCGATTCTACGCTCGCCTCACCGCTCTCCTCCTCCTCAGCATCGGTCTCAATCACCATCAGCGCGGAACCGATAGCAATCACATCGCCCTCACCGCCGCCAATTTCGACGACCACACCCGATACCGGCGATTCCATTTCAACCGTCGCCTTGTCGGTCATCATGTCGGCTATTTGCTGATCCTCCTCGACCCTGTCCCCCACCGCAACGTGCAGCGCGACAATCTCTGCCTCGGCGATGCCTTCGCCAATATCGGGCAAGCGGAATGTGAAGCGCGCCATGATCGTTAGTCCTTCAACAATTTCTCTATCGCCGTGGCGATGCGGACAGGCCCCGGAAAATACGCCCATTCGAGGCTGTGTGGATAGGGGGTATCAAAACCGGTCACGCGCTCTATCGGCGCTTCGAGCTGGTAAAAACAGCGTTCCTGGACCTGCGCCGACAGTTCGGCACCGAACCCCGATGTCTTTGTGGCTTCGTGGACGATCAGGCAGCGGCCGGTCTTTTTCACCGAGCCCTCAATAGTTGCAATGTCGAGCGGAACCAGCGTGCGCAGGTCGATAATCTCGGCGTCAACGCCCATTTCCGCGACCATCACCTCCACCACATGGACCATCGTGCCATAAGCGAGGATGGTCATCGCCTCGCCCGCGCGGGCAATCCGCGCCTGGCCTAGCGCGATGCGATAATAGCCTTCGGGAACTTCGCTGCCGGCATGCTTGGCCCACGGTTCGACCGGGCGGTCATAATAGCCCGAAAACGGCCCGTTATAGATGCGTTTGGGTTCAAAGAAGATCGTCGGGTCATTATCCTCTATCGCCGCGATCAGCAGCCCCTTGGCGTCATAGGGCGTCGCGGGAATGACGGTTCTAACCCCCGACACATGGGTGAAAATCCCCTCTGGCGACTGGCTGTGCGTCTGTCCGCCAAATATGCCGCCGCCAAACGGTGAGCGCACCGTCATCGGCGCAATGAAATCGCACGCCGAGCGATAGCGCAGCCGCGCCGCCTCGCTCACCAATTGATCGAGCGCGGGGTAAATATAATCAGCGAATTGGATTTCGGGAACGGGGCGCAGGCCATAGGCCCCCATCCCCACCGCAACACCAATGATCCCGCATTCGGTGATCGGCGTGTCAAACACTCGCGTCTTGCCGTGCCTGGCCTGCAAACCCGCCGTGGCGCGGAACACCCCGCCGAAAAAGCCAACATCCTCGCCCATCACCACCACGTCCGCGTCGCGCTCCAGCATGATGTCGAGCGCCTCGTTAATCGCCTCGATCATGTTGAGGCGGCGCGCGGCTGGCGCAGGGGAAGCCTTGGCCATCAGCGCGGCTCCCACGTCGGGCCGAACTTGCGGCGCTGCTCATCCAGCATCTGGTCGCGCTGTTCAGCCAAATGCGCTGGCATATGTTCGAACACATCCTCGAACATGCTCTCAAAAGGCTGGTGCATTCCGTGCCCTAAAATGCCATTTTTTTCAGCATATTTCTGTGTTTTCTTCACATAATCTGTCAATTCTACCGCCAGCGCGTCGTGACGCACCGCATCCCATTCGCCAAGGCCAATCAGATGGTCACGCAGCCGCAATACCGGATCGCCCAGTGGCCAAGCAGCATATTCGTCGCGCGCGCGATAGGCGTTGGGGTCATCCGACGTGCTGTGCCCCTCGGCGCGATAGGTGAAATGCTCGATCAAGGTCGGGCCGTGGTTACTACGCGCACGGTCCGCCGCCCATAAAGTCGCCGCAAACACCGCCAGCGGGTCGTTGCCATCGATACGCAGCGCCGCGATGCCATAGCCGACCGCGCGCGCGGCAAAGGTTGTCCGCTCGCCGCCCGCAAAGCCGGAAAAGCTCGAAATCGCCCACTGGTTATTGACGACATTCATGATGACCGGCGCGTTGTAAACGGCGGCAAAGGTCATCGCGCTGTGGAAATCGCCTTCGGCGGTCGATCCTTCGCCGCACCAGGTGGCGGCGATGCGGTTGTCGCCCCTGGCCGCGCTCGCCATCGCCCAGCCGACGGCCTGCGGATATTGGGTGGCGAGATTGCCCGAAATAGAGAAAAAACCATAGTCCTTGCTCGAATACATGATCGGTAATTGCCGCCCCTTGAGCGGATCGCCGCGGTTCGAATAAATCTGGTTCATCATTGTCACCATCGGATAGCCACGGGTGATGAGGATGCCTTGTTGACGATAGCTGGGAAAGCACATGTCGTCGCGCGCCAGCGCCATCGTCGCGGCGACCGACACTGCCTCCTCACCCGTCGATTTCATATAGAAGCTGGTCTTGCCCTGCCGCTGTGCGCGAAACATGCGGTCGTCGAACGCGCGCAAGGTCAGCATATAGCGCAGCATCGCGCGCAGCCGGTCGGGCGACATATGCGGATCCCATGGCCCGACTGCTCGGGCCTCGTCGTCGAGCACGCGGACCATGCCATAAGCGTGGTCACGCATATCGGCGGGGCTGGCATATGTGTCAGGGCGCGGCATTGCCCCGGCGGCGGGCACATCAATGTTTGAGAAATCGGCGGTGTCGCCAGGGCGAAAGCGCGGTTCGGGGATGTGCAGCGTCAACGGCGGCAAATTGTCACTGCGGCGGGTATGTGCGTCTGGCATCACCCTTTCCCTCTCAACCAACCAAAACATATTATTTCCGCGCAGTGTTATTATGTTTCAACGCGCTCCGCAAGCCCGATCACACCGCCACGCGCGCCGCGATATGGCCCTGCGGAGCATAATCGCGCACGATAAAATCCTCCATACCATAGTCGAACAGGCTGGCGGGATGGCGCACCAGCTCAAAGCGCGGATCGCCCGACGGGGTGCGTGTCAGTTGCTCGCTCACCAGATCCGCATGGTTGCGATACAGATGGACATCGCCGCCGCTCCACACCAGTTCGCGCGCACTAAGCCCCGTTTGCTGCGCCAACATCGCCGTCAGCATCGCTGCGCCGAACAGGTTGAACGGCAGGCCAAGCGCGACATCGCACGAACGTTGAAACAGCAGGCATGACAGCTCGCCGACACCGCTAACGTGGAACTGATAGGTCATATGGCACGGCGGCAGTGCCATTTCATCCAATTCGGCGACATTCCATCCGGTGAAAATATGGCGGCGCGATGCCGGGTTGGTGCGTAATGATTCCACCAGCGCACTCAGCTGATCAATGCCGTCAGGGTCACGAGCGAACAGCCCGCCCTCGACTGCATCATAGCGCGGCCAGTGTCGCCACTGTGCGCCATAGACGGGGCCAAGGTCGCCCCATTTTCGAGCAAAATCATCGTCGGCGATGATCCGCGCCTCGAACGCATCGCGGCCAATCGCTTCGCCCGTCGCGCGGCGATAGGCGTCCAATGGCCAATCGGTCCAGATATTCACGCCCTGCGCCACCAGCGCGCGGATGTTGCTGTTGCCAGAGACAAACCACAGCATTTCGCGCGCCGCCGCCTTCCAATAGACGCGCTTGGTGGTAAGCAGCGGCACCCGCCCATCGCTCAGGTCAAAGCGCAACGTCTCGCCAAAAAGGCTGCGCGTGCCAACGCCGGTGCGGTCCACGCGCTCATCGCCCTGTTCCCACACGCGGCGCATCAGGTCGAGATATTGCTGTTCGTAGTGGGGAGGAGGTGCGCGGTTCATCGCATCGACCATAGCCAGATAGCAGCGCATGCCAAGCGCTGATATATACGTCGCTCCTCTCCGATATGGTGCCAAACAGGTGCTATCTCTGCTTGCAACTTGACGGCTGCGGGCAGTCTGTGATGCCATGTCCACCAATAGCGCTATCGTCAGGATACCGAGCAGAGCAGATCGTATCAGCCATGCCGCGCCGCATGGCTTGACGGAATTATTTGCACCCTATTTAGCCGATGCACATGCCGAGCGCTTGGTCGTCGCCGGTTTCGATCATTGCTTGTGCCTCATCGCCTTTGCCGAAGCGCGCGGCGATGCAGATCGTGTTAACGGTGTTATTCCTGCGGTTCGTAAAGTGCTGGCTCCATCTGCGACGCGCTATATTGTCATGGCGCACAGTCACGTTGTCGGCAATGCCGAGCCGTCATCGGCCGATATTGACGCAACCCGCCATGTGGTACGGTTTTTGCGGCTGGCGAATATTAAGCTGCTCGATCACTTGATAGTCTGCGGCGACGACTGGGTGAGCATGGATGAGCGCGCGCTCATTTGAACCTTGCAAGCGCCTGCGTCACTAACTATAGCGCCGCTCTGCCTCTCACTTAGGCGGCCTTTTTGGTCAATGAGTGTCCGGTCGGGGAGTAGCTCAGCCTGGTAGAGCACTGTCTTCGGGAGGCAGGGGCCGGAGGTTCGAATCCTCTCTTCCCGACCATTTCTACGCGCAGGCCATCCGGGGGATGGCCGAGCATGGAAATCCCGAGCGTCAGCGACGGGGCACCTATCGCTTTACGCCACGCTGCATTTACCCATAAATCCCCAGCGACAAGCGCGGCAGGCATCACCACCCCTCTAACTATCCTATTCCCAAACCCGCATTTCCCGCTATGGCGCTGCGACGTCATGAGGGGGATAAAAGCAATGATCACAGCGAAATGCACAGTCTTAGTTACGGGCGGGGCCGGTTACATCGGCAGCCACGCGGTGCTGGCGCTGTGCGACGCGGGATGGAATGTGGTTGTCATCGACAATCTCGTCACCGGGTTCGACTGGGCAGTGCCAGATGGTGTGCCGCTGGTGGTCGCCAACGTTGCCGACCGCGAGGCGGTGGGCGCTGCGATCCGCGACCATGGCGTCGGCGCGATCATGCATTTTGCAGGGTCGGTCGTCGTCCCCGAATCGGTCAGCGATCCGCTCAAATATTATCGCAACAACACCTGCGCGACCGCTGCTTTGCTCGAAGCTGCGGTGGCGGGCGGGGTGCGTCATGTCATCTTCTCCTCGACCGCCGCGACCTATGGCATTCCAGACCAGATTCCGGTGAACGAAGCCGCGCCGCAGCGCCCGATCAACCCCTATGGCATGTCGAAACTGATGACCGAGGCGATGCTACGCGACACGGCGGCTGCGCATACCATCAACTATTGCGCGCTACGCTATTTCAACGTCGCGGGTGCTGATCCACAGGGACGCAGCGGCCAATCGACCACGGGCGCGACGCACCTCATCAAAGTCGCGGTTGAGGCGGCGATTGGCAAGCGCGATTCGGTTTCCATCTATGGCACCGACTTTGACACGCCCGATGGCACCGGGGTGCGCGACTATATCCACGTCAGCGATCTGGCGGCGGCGCACGTCCATGCGCTCGAAGCGCTGATCGCCGAACCGACCCAGAACCACATCATGAATTGCGGTTATGGGCGCGGTTATTCGGTCAGCGAAGTATGCGACGCCGTGGACCGTGTGACCAATATGACACTGGTCAGGCACATGGAAGGGCGCCGCGCGGGTGACCCCGATGCGCTGATTGCAGATAATGCGCGGATACTAGCGACGCTGCCTTGGAGGCCAAAGCTGGACGACCTCGACACCATCGTCGGCCACGCGCTGGCATGGGAACGCAAATTGGGCGAGCGGGGATAGCGAGGGCGGTTGACACGAAACCATAGGGAAAAACACGGCCACCTGCGGGTTTGCGGTGGTGTGGTGTAAACTTAATACACCTCGTTCCTTTCTTGTTCCCCTGCGCAGGCAGGGGCCCATCTGATAAGGCTGAAGATAGGCCCCTGCCTGCGCAGGGGAGCAGAGAAGAGGGTTAGCGCAGAAACGCAGAGAAGAAAGGGGAGAAGAGAGAATATCCCCCTCCCCTTCAGGGGAGGGGCTAGGGGTGGGGGTAAGGTGTACACAAATCCCCCCTCACCAAGTGCACAAGCACGCTGTCCCTTTCGCTCCCCAGCTGTGGTGTCAACCTAATACACTGCCCTCCCTTGGCCGTTCCCGTGTTCCTCCATTCCCGTTCGCCCTGAGCGAAGTCGAAGCCTGTCCTGAGCGCCTGCCTTGGCAGGCAGTCGAAGGGGGCTGTCCTTGCTTGCAACGTCCGAAAAACAGGACGACCCTTCGACTTCGCTCAGGGCGGGCGGGAAAAGGAAACATCTCCGCGTCTTCGCCTCTTCTCTGCTCCTCTGCGTGAACTCTCTTCTTCTCTGCCCTTCCCCTAGCTTGCGCTAGCGGGTCTCTGCAGTTCCCCCAGGCGGGGCCTAGCGGGCTGCGCGAACTCTCTTCTGCATCAGCACCCCTCCACCATCCTGCGGCCATGGTCTTGGATGGTCCCCCTCCCCGTTTCGGGGAGGTTCAGCGCGCATCTTACCATGGCATCAGGGCTGTAGGAAAGCCGCGCGAGTGGAGTGGTTAGGTGCACTTAAGTATCCCATTCGCTGCTGCTTCGCCGCTAACCACGCGAAACTTGGCTCGGGCAGTGACCCCTGTCAATATGCATGATTGGCACAGAGGGCGGGATTCGAACCTCGAAGGGATCGCATGCGATCCAGCCAAACAAGGCTCGTGGGTTCGATAAACTGATGGCGGAGAGGGTGTCCGCCGGTTGATGTTCCGCTAGTGGCTGATACATTCCCGTAAAGTAATAGAAAACCGTCACTTTCGATGGGTTTTACGCTTTCTTGTTCCGAGAGATTCCGTTATCGTCCAACAAAATATGTTGGTTGGAATGTTGGACGCAATGCCCGGATTGAAGCCTAAAGGCCGTCACAAAGATAAGTCGCTTACGGCTGCGACCGTTCGCAGCTTGAACGAAGTTGGCTTTTACGGTGATGGCAACGGGCTATATCTGAAGGTTGACCCTTCAGGTGCAAAGCGTTGGATTCAACGGCTGGTTATTCACAGCAAGCGCCATGACATTGGCCTAGGTTCGGCAACGCTGGTTAGTCTTGCTGAAGCACGCGAAGCTGCCCTTCAAAACCGCAAAGAAGCGCGGGCAGGCGGTGATCCGCTGGCCATTCGTAAGCAAACCAGCGCAATCCCAACCTTCGCTGAAGCCGCCCAAAAAGTGCATGAACTGCACTTGCCGACTTTTCGGAACCATAAGCATGGCCAGCAATGGATTAACACGCTTACCGAATATGTGCTGCCACACTTTGGCCGAAAGCGCATTGATACCGTTTCAAGCGCCGATGTGCTTGCTGCATTAACGCCGATATGGAACTCTCGGCCTGAAACTGCACGGCGGATTAAGCAGCGTATTGGGGCTGTGCTAAAATGGGCTGTTGCCCAAGGCTGGCGTAGCGATAATCCAGCCGATTCAATCAGCAAGGCACTGCCCAAACACGATAAGTCAAACATTCAACATAGGCGGGCTTTGCCCTATGGCGCTGTTGGCGATGCCATTTCAGCGGTTCATGCAAGTGAAGCTGGCTTGTCAACGAAACTGGCGTTTGAATTTCTTGTGCTGACAGCAACCCGTTCGGGCGAAACTCGGCTGGCGGTCTGGCAAGAGTTCGATTTGGCGAATGGCGAATGGATCATTCCAGCCGAGAGAATGAAGGCAAAGAAGCCGCATCGCGTGCCACTTTCCTCGCGCTGCATTGAAATTTTGAAACAAACCAAGGCGCTGAAAGACCCGCAATCGGATTATGTTTTCCCCGGCACGATTTCAAGCAAGCCGCTATCTGACATAACGTTGTCCAAGTTGCTGAAGGAACTTGGCATTGGCGCTGTTCCGCATGGCTTTCGGTCGTCATTCCGCGATTGGGCAGGGGAACAAACGAACTTTCCCCGCGAAGTCTGCGAATTTGCGTTGGCGCATGTCATCAAAGACAAGGCTGAAGCGGCCTATGCACGCTCTGACTTGTATGAAAAGCGGCGTAAACTCATGGACACATGGGCGCAATATATAACTTTGTCGGCTGGTATGGTGGTTACGCTGAAGGGCAAGCTGACGTGAATGAGAATACCGAACTTGCCCGGCTCAAAGCGGAGCTTGAAAACACATGGCGAATTGCCAGCGAGCTTGGCGATGAAACACCCGATGCCATAAAAGCATTTGAACTTGTATTTCTGGAAATGAAATTCGAGGCCGAGTTTCAACTTGCCCTTTTTGCTGCACATTCGGTTCAACAATGGCAGATAACGCGCAACCCATTTCACATTGACCGCGCTGTTGTTGCTTGTGCCGAAGCGGGGGTTGAACCAAGCCCAACCCTGCAAAAAGAAATTGCCGAAGTGGCAAAGCGGCGTGTGAAAGGCGAAGTCGGTGCTGGAACGTCTAAGGAACTAGCTGTTAAAGCTGCGAAAGAAGCCGCACTGCTGCTAATTGCCAACCTGATACATTCAAGTAAGGATTTAAGCGAAGCTTGTAGCAAGGCAGCGGTTTGGCATCGCGCAGCATACCCGGACTTGAAACCTAAGAAAGCAAGCACGCTCGAAAAATACTACGTCGCTGAATATCGTTCAACACAAGGCAATAAGCCAAGCAAGGAGCAACGAATGTTTCATGGCAGACGTGATAAAGAAGGCGGCGTGTTGTCGAATGGTTGGGATATGCTGAAGGATGACGCAGTAAAAGCCCAATGGAACCACATTGCCAAAGCAATACCTGAAGCGGACGCAACGCTTAAAGGCGAACGCCGCTGATTGACGGGAAAAAGTAAATTTGGATTGTTCCCATGCTGTTCGGTCGTTTTGGGAATAGCCAAGCCCTGTTTTGAACAAGCAGGACCAAAGCCATGACCGACAAGATTTTACGACGCAAAGACGTTGAAGCCCATATCGGGCTTAGTCGTAGCACCATTTACCAAGCTATATCTGAAGGCAGCTTCCCCAAGCCCATCCGCATTGGACGTAGGGCCGTGGGCTGGCCTCTTTCGGTGATTGAAGACTGGTTGGCCAACCGTCCGTTGTCGAATTGAGGGGTCGATTATGCAGTTTTTCGATGATGAAGGCGAAAAGCCCAATCCGTTCAAAATGTTTGATGGCCATGCTGTCTATCTCATTGCCGTGCCGCATGGGCGCGAAATATTATGCAATGGCGTCGTTCTTGGCGAGATTACGCCTAATCCTAATGACGCTTATCTTAACGTGTTGATTGACCGCTCAATGAAGAACCGGACGGCAGAAGCAAAGCCAAAGCCGAAAAAGGGGCAAGGCAATGAACCCCAATCTTAGCTTGGCGCGTGGCTATGCACGAAACAATGTTGCGGTATTTCCATGCCGGGAAGCCGGGGAAAAGGTCAAAAGTCCATACATCGCCAATGGTTTTCATCGTGCATCATGCGATGAAAATCTGATTGGCCTATGGAATGGCGTTTATCCTACAGCAATCTATGGCCTGCCCTGTGCTGGCAACAATCTGGTTGTGCTTGATGCTGATAGGCACGGCGCGGGCGATGGCGTTCAATCGCTATTCGCCATGTTCGATCATCATGGCTTTGACTGCAACACTGTTCCGATTGTCGAAACGCCACGTAATGGAATTCATGCAATATTCCAGCGGCCAAAGCACTTGGGCAAGGCCAAAGGCAAACTGTGTGCCGCTGTCGATGTAAAGGACAATGGCTATATCATAGTGCCGGGAACGATTATGCCCGATGGCCGCGCTTATCACTTGCTGAATGGCACGGTTGAACAACTGGCCTATGCCATTGGAGCGGCAACCTTACCAATAGCTCCATTCTGGTTGACGGCGTTGCTTGAAACCCAAATTGTTGCACCAACGGAACAACGCCAGACAAACTTTTCAGCCGAAGGGCTTGAAAACTCGTTACGTGGCTTAGTGCGTAAGGTTGTCGAAGCGCCTGAAGGCTGTCGCAACAGCATATTATATTGGTCGTCATGTCGGTTAGGCGAACTGGTTGCACAAGGCGATGTTGACCAAGACACGGCCTTAGGGTTGTTGATCGAAGCTGGCCAGCAAGCCGGTTTGGCACGCCATGAAGCGGTTGCCACCGCAAGAAGCGGATTACAGCAACATGGATGCTAATTCCGCTAATCCTGCTTTTCAGGATGGGCAGAGCTTTGCCCGTTCGGTCGCTGAAGACGCCAAAGCACCGCCCGAAAAGCGCCCGCTATGCCGCGAACTGCCACCGCCACAGCCCTTCCCGATAGATGCTATGGGGCCGCTGAAGGACGTTTCACTTGCCATTCACCAATTGACGCAAGCGCCGCTGTCCATGTGCGCGCAATCGGTTTTGGCGGCTGTCACCATTGCCAGCCAAGGCCAGCGCGATGTTGAGCTACCGGGCGGCGGTCGCAAGCCGCTTACTGCCATATTCATTTCAATTGCCGAAAGTGGCGAACGCAAAAGCACTGTCGATAGGCTTGCTGTTGCCGGGATACGCCGGGTTGAAGACCAGTGGCGAGCCTCTTGGGAAAGTCATAAACCGCAATACATGAACGCGAAGGTAGCTTGGGATTCGGCACGGGCAGATGCCATGCGCAAAGCCAAAGGCGATATGCAGGCACGCCTATCTGCTTTGGTTGCAATCGGCCCTGAACCCAAAGCGCCACCCCATCCCATGTTGCTTGTTGCTGACCCGACGCCTGAAGCTCTTATCATGCACCTTGCCGAAGGAAGGGCGATTGCAGGCTTGCTAACCGATGAAGGCGGACAGTTGCTTGGCGGCGCTGCATTCAATGACGAAAGCCGAATGCGCACCGCTGCCTTGCTCAATATCCTTTGGGATGGTTCGCCAATTCGGCGCTTGCGTCGGTCAACGGGGACAACATTCTTACCCGGTAGGCGATGTAGCGCACATATCATGGTGCAGCCGGTCGTTGCCGATACCCTGCTTGGGGATAGCATGGCCGAAGGTATTGGCCTGATAGCCCGGATGCTGATTGTCGCGCCCGAAAGCACAGCCGGGAAGCGTTTGTTCAAAGAAGCCAGCGATGCAAGCGAAAGCGCATTGGCGGCTTACCATGATCGCTTGGCTTACTTGCTATTGCGTCCATCTGTCTATCAGTCCGAATGCCCCGATGCACTTGACCCGCCCATTATGCGGCTGGACGATGATGCACGCGCTGCATGGGTTGCGTTCTATAACGAAAGCGAACAGGCCATTGCACCTGAAGGCCCGCTAACGCCTGTTCGCGCCTTTGCCGCAAAGCTGGCTGAACATGCCGGTCGCTTGGCGGCTGTGTTGAACCTGTATTACGCGCCCGATGCCATGACGGTTTCGCTTGCGGCCATGCAAAGCGGCATTCAGCTTGCTCGCTTTTATGCGCATGAAATGTTGCGGTTACATGGGAGTGCATCGGTTGCACCTGAACTGCGTATGGCACAAATTCTGCTCCGCTGGTGGCAGATACAACCCGATGCAATGCAATATCTGGCCAAGCTCTATCAGTTCGGCCCCAACGGATTGCGCGAAGCATCAAAGGCGCGGGCAGCGGTCAAAATCCTAGAGGATCATGGCTGGATTGAACGCCTGCCAGCCGGTATCGAATTGGACGGCAAGCCGCGCAAAGAGGCATGGAGGCTTTTGCCATGAGTGGCGGCAAAACATGGCCGGTTGCTAATCCCGCTTATCACACGAACGAATTAGCAGGCGTAGCGGAATAGCGGTTAGCCAGCCCGATACCCAACGCGACGCCCAAGGCCGTTTTCTAACGGGAAATATCGGTGGCGGACGCAAAAAGGGCAGTCGTAATCGGCTCACCGAAACATTCATAGCCGCCATCGAAAACGACTTCGCGGAACATGGCCCGGATGCTCTGGCCAAGCTTCGCGCCGATGATCCAGCCGCCTATCTGCGCATCGTGGCGTCGTTGGTGCCTCGCGACCTGATTCTGAAACGCGAACAGGGCGAAGATTATTCAGGCCTTGGCATTGCTGAACTTGAGGAAATTTTGCAACGGGAACGACACAACGGCATGGTCACAAAATTGGTTCAACAAGCGAAACGTGGCTATTGAGTTGGCCAATCAAACAATGCCCCCTAGATGGGCAGCCCATTGGGAAAGGGTTGAAGCCGCCTGATCCAGCACATTCCAGAATGCTTGCGGGTTTTTCGCAACTTCTTCGCCAATATGCTTGCCGACGCCGCCGATAACGCCAATCACAAGCGCGCCAGCCCCGACTTTGATCCAACCCCAAATCTTGTTGGCCAACCGCTTGAAAGCGCCTTCGGCCCGTTCAATTACTTCGGCGTTGGCCGTGTTCGCCTTGTGGGGTTTGGCAAGTTCCAAGCGGACTTCGGCAACGCTGGCTTCCGCCGCCGCTAAGTCTGCATCATCAGGTTCAAGGCGAAATTCATCTGGCGGCCCATTGTGCCCGATTTGCGGCGCAAGGTTGCGCCAATACGTAATGTGCTGTTCGATCCGATCCAGTTGCCCGCCTAGAGCGTCCAGTCTTGCCTCTAGCGGCTGTTGGTGGTCGTCATCGTCGGGTTCATCGTCCGGCTGAATTCTAATGCCAGCCGGTGCCCAATCAAACAGCCCATCGGATTGAATTTCATCGGCGGCACGAGCAATCAGTTCGTCGCCCGCGTCGGGAAAAGCGTCCGCTAGCTCTTCCGTCGCATCATAGGGGCCACCCCAGATATACTGATAGCCGCCTTCAGCGGTTTCGTATGGCATTTCTTGGGCCGGGTCTTCAAAGTTGGCGTGAAACCATTCCACCATGGCTTCAACCGCCCCGTCTTCATCGGTCCAATCGATTTCGTGCGGATCGGAAGTCGGCTTCAACTCAAGACCTGAACTCATGTGCTGATTTCCCTTCTGGCCCCATGCTTCAGTCAGCGGACCATCGATATTCAAAAGCATCTTGCGGCAAAACGGCTGCCTCATTCAGCTTCTTCTTCATTTCCGCGCCACCGGGCATGACGTTCAGCATGTTGAAGTAGTTGCGAACTGCCATGTTGATGTTGGACAAGCAGCCCTTCGTTTTGATCCAGTTTTGCGGGCTAAAGACGCGGTTTGGCGGTTGAATTGGCGAAAGGCAATGCTTGTCGCTTTGCCATTGGGGCTGCTAAATCGCCAATGCGAAATACGGGTAGCTCACATCCGCTTGCTCTTGCTAGAATGTTCCATTTATGTTCTTCTTGTAATCCCTGAATTTGCGGAGAGTGATTCGTGCGCCTGCCCACTAACATAGAGCGGCTGTATCTCGACTTTGACGGCTTCTTTGCATCGGTCGAGCAACAGGCCCATCCGCAGTTGCGGGGGCGACCTGTTGGCGTGGTGCCGTTCGCGGGAACTGATCGCACCTGCGTCATTGCCTGTTCACGTGAAGCCAAGGCGCGCGGGGTGCGAAACGTCATGGCGATTGCCGATGCACGGCGTATCTGCCCAGACATTGTGCTAGTGCCACAATCGCCAGATTTATACCGCCGCGCGCACAACACGTTGCTGGCTGAAATCGAAAGCGTCATTCCCATTGATGCTGTAAAAAGCATTGATGAACTGACTTGTCGGCTGGGCGAAGATCAGCGCCAAGGACCGCGTGAGTTGGCCCACCGGCTCAAAAGCACCATCCGCGATAACGTTGGCCCCTATATCACATGCTCCATTGGCTTTGCCGCGAACCGGCAACTGGCCAAGATAGCGTGTAAGGTGGGCAAGCCCAATGGCGTGACCATCTGGCACCCTGACATTATGCCAGTGCCTTTGTTTGCTTTGCCGTTCGACGATATTCCCGGCGTTGGCGGCAATATGCGACGGCGCTTGGCAGCGGCGGGCATCGCTACAACGCAGGCACTCTACAACACCGCGCCCAAGCAGATGCGAAGGCTCTGGAACAACGTGACGGGCGAACGGCTTTGGTATGCGCTGCATGGCTATGACATTCAGGCACCGCAATCCGAGCGGGGCACGTTCGGTCATGGACGAGTGTTGCCGCCTGAAAGCCGCAGCCTGCCGGCCGCGCGGGAAATATGTCGCTTGCTGCTTATCAAGGCTGCGCGGCGATTACGGCGAGACAGCTATTATTGCAGCGGGCTATTGCTGTGGATGGCAATGCGCGGCGGCTCATGGAGCGATAAAATCAGCCTACCAGTGGTCAATGACGATCAGGCGCTATTGTCGGCGCTTGATACGTTATGGGCGCGGGTGCGAGCCGCCTATCCACGCGGCACCGTGGTTTTTCGTGTTGGCGTTACCCTCTATGACCTTAGTCCGGGTCATGAACGGCAACTGGATTTCCTACTCAACGATGACGCCAGCCGCCAGAAATGGGAATGGATCAACAGTGCTATTGATGGCCTGAACAGCCGTTATGGACGCACCGTTGCCACCCTTGGTCACTGGAACCCGCCCAAAGGTGGACATGTCGGCGGTAAGATCAGCTACACCCGCATTCCATCGGCGGAGGACTTCTGGTGACAAGCTGGAAAGACACGCTCCAGATTGGCGACCTTGACCCCAATCAGCGGCTAGAAATGACATGCAAACGCTGCGGCCATGTCCATTACCTCACTGCGCCAATGTTGCTGGCTGTAGGTAGGCGGGCAACGCTTTATCTCGATGAGGTCGAACGGCACACCATATGCAGGGAGCGCGGGTGTAAAGGCTCCGTCCGCATGGCGCTTAGTCATCGTGGTGATGCCAGCGGCTTTGTCGGCGGGATGGCGTGACGCTCAACTCAGTTGCTTCGTTGAAGCAAATCGGCCGGTTCAACGGAAAGCGCTTTGGCTATCCGTGCCAGCACAATCACGCTTGGATTGCGTTTTCCACGCTCAATTCCACCAACATAGGTCAAATCGATTTCAGCTGCGAACGCCAGCTGCTCTTGGGTAAAGCCAGCCGCTTGGCGAAATTGTCGCACATTGATTCCGACAATACGCCGCCAATCCATCATGCCGAACAAGTTGCCGACGCGGACTATATTCTCTAGGGATTATAGTCCTTATTCGTGATTGGTGGAGGCGGACTTGAAATTTGGACTATTATGCATCCTAGGCATCCGGTTGGCGCTTGTTGCCGCTGTGTCTTTTCCGGCATCCGCTCAGACACAACAGCAGCAGGATCGAGTGAATCGCGTTGCGCAATTCGTTGTCACCGCACCTATGTGTGAGTTTCTTGGCATGCACCTAGACCCGGAATTACCGGCGAAGGCAGAAGCGGCATTCAGAGTCGAAACAGCATCTTGGCAAATCGACCTTGCGACTATTGAGCGGTTACAAGTCGAAGCGATCTCCCGGCAAGGCGCGATAATGGGAATCGATTTAGAGGCGGCATCAAGCCGAGCACGGACAGAAGCGCAACTTCGCGGCGTCCGAACAATCTTGCTGGGATATGGTCGCACCTGCATAGCGGCAACGGCTGATTCAATTTTTGCGCCCCTTATAACTTTGCCCACTGGCTACGATTTGGAGACGGCGGTAACCGACACGGCGGACACAGTGCTTGAAGCGGGCGGGCTTGCCAGTTGGCAAACTTCCCAAATTCAAGCTCGCGGAGACCTTATGTTTTTAGCGGGTGACTGCCGATCAATAATCGGAGCGGAGCGCTCGGATGCGCTCGTTAGGGAATTCGGACAATCCGATGACCCCCGCGTGCTAAACTACTATTCTAGGTCGTTTGACGAAGGGCTTGCTGACCCAACGATTGTTTCCACACTGGCGGGATGCAATCGGGCTATCGCCGCGAACCGGGTGCAGGCGCAAGCGTTGAGACAGGCCGAATAATTCCAGCCTATGCCAATTCAAAATGTTGGGCGTAATGTGTGACAAATTGAAATATAGTAAAATTAATTATTTAATTTCATTGTCTTAGTAGAACTATTGGCGGAGAGGGTGGGATTCGAACCCACGGTGAGCTCGCGCCCACGCCGCATTTCGAGTGCGGTGCTTTCGACCTCTCAGCCACCTCTCCGCAGAAGTTCGGCTACACACAGCACAGCCTGACGTTGGTCGGTGCGGGCCAATAGCGAATGCGGGGGTGATTGCCAAGCCTTGTCTTGTGCCAACTTTGCCCTAGATAGAGGCTATGCAATCGCGTGTTACCATCGCCTCGCCTGCTTTACGGCAGCCGCCATTGCCAGCCGTGACCAGTGCGCGGTTCGGCCTTGGCGATGTCGTGCGGCACTGCCTGTTTGATTTTCGCGGGGTGGTGTTCGACATCGACCCGGTATTTTCCAACAGCGATGAGTGGTATGATGCCATCCCCGCCGAGATAAAACCGCCCAAGGACCAGCCTTTTTATCATCTGTTCGCCGAAAATGGCGATTCATCTTATGTTGCCTATGTCAGCCAGCAAAATTTGGTTGGTGACGGCGATGGCGGTCCGGTCGATCATCCCGCTATCGCCGGCATGTTCGACGACTATGCAGATGGACGATATGGCTTAATGGCACGGCACAAGCATTAAGGCTTCAGGGTTTCAGTTTCCAGCCGCTGCGCAGCAGCACGTAGCAGGCCACGCCCAGCACCAGGTTAACGCCGATCAGCACCGCCAACCCCAACGTAAGCGGCGCGTCAGCATGGCCGATAAAGCCATAGCGAAAGCCGGAAATGGCGTGAAAAAATGGGTTGAAATGGCTGATCGTGGCAAATGTCGGGTTTAATCGGTCGACCGAATAAAATGTTCCCGACAGCAAGGCGAGCGGTGCGACGACGAAATTGCCGATCGCGGCGGCGTGATCGAACTTTTCGGCCCAGATGCTGGTCAACACGCCCAGAAAGCCGAGCATCGCCGCGCCCAGAAAGCCGAATACGGCGACCGCCCACATATGCTCTACCCCCACCGACACCCCCGGCCATGCGAGCATGACCAGCCAGATCGCGGCCCCCACGCACAACGCGCGCGTTATCGCCGCACCGACCATCGCCACCAGCAATTCGAACTCGGACAGCGGCGGCATCAGATAATCGACGATGGTCCCCTGTATCTTGCCGACGAGCAGGGAGAATGACGCATTGGCAAAGCTGTTTTGCAGCATCGCCATCGCGATCAAACCGGGCGCAAGGAAATCGGGGAAAGCGATGCCGAGCACCGCAGGGCGCGCGGAACCCATCGCCACCGAAAAAATCACCAAATAAAGCAAGGTCGTGACCGCTGGTGCCCAGATTGTCTGGGTCTGCACCTTGAAAAATCGCCGCACCTCCTTCACATAAAGCGCGGATAGTCCTGCCCAATTGATCCGGCTGATGACCGTTTGGCCCGGCGCGGTAAAACGTGGCATCGTCGATGGGTGCGATATTTGTTGATGCGGGGGCTGGTCGTTCATAGGCTAATCGCCTATCGGCTTCGCGGATAACAAGCAAGCGACCCTCGCTTTGGGTCAAGTCACGGATGTGGGAAACTTTATGCCAATGGTTTGGACCGACGAGCGGATCGAAACACTCAAGACATTGTGGGAAAAGGGGCTGACCGCCAGTCAGATTGCCGAACAGCTGGGCGGTGTCAGCCGCAATGCGGTGATTGGCAAGGCGCACCGCCTCGATCTCAAGGGCCGTCCGTCGCCGGTCAAGGCGGTCGAGGAAGCGCCGGCGGCGAGCGCGCGTGCCGCCGTCAAGCCCGCTCCCGCACGCCCAGCGCGCCCGGCACCGGCGGCAGCGCCTCGTCCGGCGGCGCGCCCGACCCCCACCGCACCCGCACCGCCTGTTGCCGCGCGACAACCCGCGCCGCCGCACGGCACCGCGCCGGCCACAGTGCCGCAATATAGCGAATCGGGTGCGCGGATCGACAAGGTCGAAACGCCGCGCGTCGTTTCCATCGGCCCGGGTGGTTTCATCCGCCAGGGGCCGGGCGATCAGCAGGCACCGATCCCCCCTGCCCCGCCGCGCCGCCGTGTTCCGGCCAAGCCGAGCGCAGAGATAGCTGGCAAGACAACGTTGCTCGACCTGAATGAGCGCATCTGCCGCTGGCCGATGGGCCACCCGGGCGAGGCTGATTTCCATTTCTGCGGCACCGCAGTCAACCCCGGTTATCCTTATTGCGTCGAACATTGCGGGCGCGCGTTTCAGGCGCAATTGCCGCGCGGCACGCGCCGCCCGCCGCCGCCGCCGCCCTTTGGCGGACCGCGTGTGCGTTAGCAGGCTTTGAGCGCTTGCATCGCTGACTCTCGTGGGTAAGAGAGGCGGCATGAGTGATGATCTGTTTGCTGCATTGCCCAAGGGCGGGCAGGATTATGATGCTTCGGCTATCGAGGTGCTGGAGGGGCTGGAGCCTGTCCGGCGGCGGCCGGGCATGTATGTTGGCGGCACCGACGAACGCGCGCTGCACCACCTCGCCGCAGAAGTGCTCGATAACAGTATGGACGAAGCGGTGGCGGGGCACGCGACCCGCATCGAGGTGACGCTCGATGTTGGCAATCGGCTGACGATTACCGATAATGGCCGCGGCATTCCGGTCGATCCGCACCCCAAGTTCCCCGGCCAATCGGCGCTGGAGGTCATCATGACCACGCTCCATTCGGGCGGCAAGTTCGAAGGCAAGGCCTATGCGACGTCGGGTGGCCTCCACGGCGTCGGCATATCGGTGGTCAACGCGCTCTCCAGCGACACCGTGGTCGAGGTCGCGCGTGCGCGGCAGTTATTCCGCCAGCAATTCGCACGCGGCAAGGCGCTTGGCCCGGTCGAACCGCTTGGCCCCACCGCCAATCGGCGCGGCACCAGCGTTTCCTTCGTTCCCGATACCGAGATTTTCGGCGATCATGCGCGCTTCAAGCCGCAGCGGCTGTATCGGTTGGCGCGGTCCAAAGCCTATCTGTTTGCGGGCGTTGAAATCCGCTGGAAATGCGCGGCCGAGCTGATCGGCGACGACACACCCGCAGAAGCGGTGTTCCAATTCCCAGGCGGTCTCGCCGATCATTTGCGCGAGCAGATCGGGGAGCGCGAATGCGCAACCGCCGAAGCCTTCACCGGATCACAGGATTTCCCCGATGGACCGAACGGCATAAAAATGGGTCGCGCCGAATGGGCGGTGGCCTGGCCGCTGTGGTCCGACGGCAGCTATAGCTGGTATTGTAACACCATCCCCACCCCCGATGGCGGCAGCCACGAAGCGGGCTTGCGCGCCGCACTGACCAGGGGATTGCGTGGATTTGGCGAGATGGTTGGGCAAAAACGCGCCAGCCAGCTCACGGGTGATGATGTGCTGAATGGCTGCGAGACGATGTTGTCGCTGTTCATCCGTGACCCGCAATTCCAAAGCCAGACCAAGGACCGGTTAACCTCCCCCGAGGCGGCGCGGCTGGTTGAAACCGCGATGCGCGACCATTTCGACCATTTCCTCAGCGCCAATATGGAGCGCGGCAAGGCGTTACTTGGGCTTGTCATCGACCGCATGGACGAGCGGCTGGCGCGCAAGGCCGAACGCGAAGTCAAGCGCAAAACCGCGACCACTGGGCGCAAGTTGCGGCTGCCCGGCAAGCTGACAGATTGTGCGAATAATGGTCCGGAAGATACTGAAATTTTTATTGTTGAGGGCGACAGCGCGGGCGGCAGCGCCAAGCAGGCGCGCGACCGCAAAACGCAGGCGGTGCTCCCCATTCGTGGCAAAATCCTCAACGTTGCCTCGGCCAGCATCGATAAAATCCGTGCCAACAGCGAAATTGCCGATCTCGCGCTCGCGCTCGGCTGCGGGATGCGCAAAGATTGTGACGCCGACCGGCTGCGCTACGAACGGATCGTCATCATGACCGACGCCGATGTCGATGGCGCGCACATCGCAACCTTGCTGATGACCTTCTTTTTTCAGGAAATGCCCGAAGTGGTACGGCGCGGGCACCTCTATTTGGCGCAGCCGCCGCTCTATCGGCTGAGCGCGGGCGGTAAACACGCTTATGCCCGCGATGAGGCGCAGCGCACCGCGCTGGAAGCGGGTCAATTCAAGGGTAAAAAGGTCGAGGTATCGCGCTTCAAGGGGCTGGGCGAGATGATGCCCGCGCAATTGCGCGAAACGACGATGGCCCCCGCAACCCGCTCGTTACTGCGCGTCACGCTGCCGCAGGAATATGAGGAGCGGATGAGCGTCCGCGATCTGGTTGATCGGCTGATGGGCAAAAACCCCGAACACCGCTTTCAGTTCATCCAGGCCAATGCCGCCAGCGTCGATGACGATGTAATCGACGCCTGACGCTATTCTGCGCTGCGCAATCGCTGCCCGGCATCGAGCGCGAGCATCAGGCACGCGGCGAGCAACCCCGCGTCCTTGAACAGAAATTGGGCAAAAGACCCCATGAACGGAAAGCCGTAGCCGTCCTCCCACAGTGGCGCGCCGATGGCAAAGCTGAGCGTGATGAGGAAGGTGCAAACCCCCATCAATCCGCCGATCAACGCGGCGCGCAGCGACCAGAAACCGATCAGCAGCAGCAACGCGGTTGCCAGCTCGATCGTGCCGATGACATTGCTGGCACCCTGCACCCCGAATGCGGGGTAAAGCCAGAAAAACAACGGATAATGCGCGGCAATCGACGCCACGCCCTCGGCTTCATAGGCCGCAAATTTGGCCGTGCCAAAAAAGACAAAGATGAATATCATCGCGCACCTCAGCGCGGCGATGCCCCACGATGGGGCTGGCAGATGATCGATAATCCAGCGCATGAACCCTCTCCCCCGTTTATATCATATCGTTGTTCGAATAGCGGGTCGCTATGGTTACAGCCTGCCACCCTCAGCCCTCCCCCATCAACGCCGCGACCAGCGTCTTGACCTTTTTCTGTCGCCATTGCGGGGTCGGGGCAACCAGCCAATAGGCTTGCGAGCAAGGCGTGCGCTCGCCCGCCTCAACGACACTCCCCGCCGCAACAGCCTCCGCCGCTAGCAAGGCGGGCACGCGTGCCTGCCCTAGCCCGCTCACCACCGCATCAATCGCCAGCCCCGCATCGCCAACGTGCAGGACCGCCGCACTATCATCAACGCGCGCCGCGCTGTCACCCCAGCATATCGTGAACGGGCCGGGCCCTGCCACCGGAGTGATGCCTGCCATCATGCCATCGTCGATGGCCACCCCCTCCATCTCGCCCGCACTGCCCACACGGCGGATGGCAAGGTCAAGATTGGCCTCGGTAAAATCGAGCGGGCCATCGGCGGCGATCAGGCGAAAGCGCAGGTTCGGGTCTGCCGCCGCCACCCGCATCAATCGCGGCATCAGCCAGCGTGCGGTCACATCGCGCGGTGTGGCAATGGTCAGCGCGTGCGACGATTGCCCGGCGCGCATCGCCTGGACTGATTCCTCGAACTTCAAAAACCCCCCGCGCAGCCCTTCCAGCCCGGCCTCGGCCTCGGCGGTCAGTTCCAGCCCCTTGGGTGTGCGGCGGAACAGCACAACCCCCAGCACATCCTCCAGCGCACGGATTTGCTGACCCACGGCGGCGGGCGTCACCGCCAGTTCGTCGGCCGCGCGGGTGAAATTGAGGTGCCGCGCCGCCGCGTCGAACACGCGTAGGGCATTGAGTGGCAAGTGCGTGCGCCTCATCGCGTAGTCACCGGCTGACCGCCGGGCCGAGCAAGCGAAGCTCTGGCACCTTGACGCTGAACTGTCTGCCCGCCGCGTCGATCATCCCGAAATGGCCGATCATCCGCCCGCTTGGGGTCGCCAGCGGGCATCCCGACACATAATCGAACGACGCACCCGGCGCGATGACCGGCTGTTCGCCGACCACGCCGCTCCCCTCAACCAGATGCACCGCGCCGCGGCCATCGGTGATTTCCCAGCTTCGATCGATTAATTGAACGGGTGTGTCGCCATGATTTTCAATGCGGATATGATAGATCCAGAACCAGCGCGACGCCGAAGCTTGCGAGTTTTCCGGCTGAAAGCTCACCGCAGCGCGCACCGTCACGTCGCCGGTGGTCAGGGCATAGGGGAAGAGTGCGCCAATCATAGACAAAGCGTCACCTATAAGCCGACGCGCGTCAATGCCTGATCGAGGTCGTCGATAATGTCCTGCGGGTCCTCCAGCCCGATGTTGAGCCGCAGCATCCCTTCGCCCACCCCCATCTCATTGCGCACATCGGGGCCGACGCTATGGTGCGTGGTGGTCGCCGGGTGGGTCATCAGACTACGCGAATCGCCGATATTGTTCGATATATCAACCAGTTCAAGTGCATCGAGCAGCGCGTGTGCCTGTTCGCGCCCGCCATCGAGTTCGAACGAGAAGATCGGTCCGCACGCCGCCATTTGCGCGGCGGCGAGATTGTGTTGCGGGTGGCTGGAGAGGCCGGGGTGCAATATATGCGGCACCCGCCCCTCAACGAACCGCCCGACGATGAGCGCATTTTCCGATTGTTTGCGGATCCGCAGGTCGAGCGTTTCCAAGCCCTTGAGCACCACCCATGCGTTGAAAGGCGACAGGTTAGGCCCAGTATTGCGCTGAAACGGCAGCAACAGATCGTCCATGAACTTTTGACTGCTGCACACCGCGCCTGCCAGCACGCGGCCCTGCCCGTCCATCATCTTGGTCGCGCTATACGCTACGACATCGGCGCCAAACTCCATCGGGCGCTGCAAAGCACTGGTGGCAAAGGCGTTATCGACCACCGTGGTGATGCCATGCGTGCGCGCCAACGCGCACACATGGGCGATATCAACGATGTCCATCGTCGGGTTGGCGGGGGTTTCAAAGAAAAATACGCGTGTATTGGATTGGATAGCGGCGGCCCACGCGTCATTGTCGCGCGCGTCGATCGTGGTGGTGGTGATGCCCCAGCGCGGCAACAAACTGTCGGTCAGCCAGCGGCACGAGCCGAACGCCGCGCGCGCCGCGACCACATGATCGCCGGTGTTGAGCTGGCACAGCAATGCCGCTGTCATCGCCGCCATCCCTGTGGCTTGGGCGCGGCACGCCTCGGCCCCCTCCATCAGCGCGATCCGTTCCTCGAGCATCGCCACCGTCGGGTTTTGCAACCGCGAATAGGTCATGCCGGGCGCGTCGCCCGCAAAGCGAGCGGCAACCGTCGCGGCATCGTCATAGGCATAGCCGGAGGTGAGGAACAGCGCCTCGCTGGTTTCGCCCTGTTCGGACCGCCACGTCCCGCCGCGCACTGCCTGCGTTGCGGGGCGCCAGTTGCGCGTGATGGCGCGGTTCATTCCGGTGTCGCGTTTCATGCGAGGCTCTCCGTCAATTGGCCGCTTGGCGCTTGCCCGCTTGGTGTTTGCCACATCTGCACCTGCGGCGTTTTGCCGCTGAGCAGTTCTGCCGCTTGGCCCTGATCGCAATTGCCGCCCGACAAGATCACCGCCACCCGGCGCCCACGCATCGCTTCGCGCTCCTGCATCAATCCAGCGAGCGCTACCGCGCCTGCGCCTTCGGGCATATTGTGCGTATCCTGCCAATAGACGCGCGCCGCCTCGGCCACCTCGTCGTCGGTGACCGCGACAAAGCGCGTCGCGCGTGATCCGAAATAATCGAGCGCGGCTTGCACCGGGGTGCACACCGCCACCCCGTCGGCAAAGGTGTGCGCGGAGGGGCTGGAGATCAGGCGGCCCGCCTCAAAACTCTGTTTTGCTGCATCGACATGCGCCGAAACTACGCCGACCACCTTTGTGGCAAGGCCCAGAGCGTCGCGCGCCGCTATCGTCCCGCACAGCCCGCTGCCACAACCCACCGGTACATAGACCGTATCTATATCTTGCACATTATCAAAGAGTTCTAGCGCATAGCTAGCAACACCTATCACCAACTGTTCGTCATAGCTTGGCACCATGAACAGGCCATATTGCGCCGCGCGGGCAGTCGCTTCGGCCTTGGCGCTATCGAAATCGTGGCCGTGCTCGATCAATTCGGCGCCAAAGGCACGCATAGCCGCGTTTTTCTCGCGCGAATTGCCGTGCGGAACGACGATGGTGGCACTCAGCCCTGCCGCTTTTGCTGCGCGCACCTGCGATTGGCCGTGGTTGCCGCGCGTCGCCGTGATGATGCCCGTCACCTCAGGGTGGGTGCGCCGTAACCAGTCGATATAGGTGATCGCCCCGCGCACTTTGAACGCGCCGGTCGGCGTGTGATTTTCATGTTTGACCCACACATCGCAGCCCAGTCGCTCGCTGAGCAAGGGCCAGGCATATTGCGGCGTCGGCGCGATCTGCTCGGCGACCATCGCCTGCGCTGCACGGAGCGATTGCAATGAAAAATCACTCATGCCGTCGTCTCCAGTTCACGCAGCACCGCATCACCCATTGCTTCTGTCCCCATACTCCCGCCCAAATCGGCACTCCTTGCCCCGCCCGCCAGTGCCGTTTCCACCGCGCGCTCAACCTTCTCCGCCAGCTCGGCGCGGCCCAGCGACGTGCGCAGCATCATCGCCGCCGACAATATCGTCGCCAGCGGGTTGGCAATATCCTGCCCGGCAATGTCGGGCGCACTACCGTGGATTGGTTCATATAGCCCTTTGCCGACGCTATCGAGCGACGCCGACGCCAGCATCCCGATCGAGCCGACGCACATGCTCGCCTGATCGGACAAGATATCGCCGAACAAATTGCCCGTAACGATGACGTCAAAGTTACCTGGCGCGCGGACCAGCTGCATCGCGGCATTATCGACATACATATGATCAAGCATGACGTCAGGATAATCCGCCGCAACCTCGCACATGACGTCGCGCCACAATTGCGATGTTTCGAGGACATTGGCCTTGTCCACCGAACACAGCCTGCCCCGCCGCGCCCGCGCGGTTTGAAAACCGACATGCGCGATGCGGCGCACTTCACTCTCGTCATACGCCATGACGTCATAGCCCTGTCGCAGGCCGTTTTGCGTTATCCGCCGCCCTTTTTCACCGAAATAAACATCGCCATTGAGTTCGCGGACGATCACCAAATCGATGGTCGATGCTATAGCGGGTTTGAGCGCACTATGGCTGACCAATGCGGGAATCGCTTTGGCGGGGCGCAGATTGGCGAACAACCCAAGGGCACTGCGCAGACCCAATATCGCCTGTTCGGGGCGCAAATGCCGTTCCAGATGGTCGCAGCCAAAATCGCCGACCGCGCCGAACAATATCGCATCGGCATCGCGCGCCAAAGCCAGCGTCTCCTCTGGCAACGGATGGCCGCATGCGCGCCATGCCGCAGCGCCAACCAGTCCATCCACCAACTCCAGCTTGGGCAAGTCGAGCGCACGCAGCACCCGCACCGCCTGTGCAGTGACTTCTGGCCCGATTCCATCCCCAGCAAAAACAGCTATCTTCATAGGGATCGCCTAGGCGAAGCCAGCACATCAGGCAATGCCGCGATACAGTCTATCCACCAGCCTTGACCTAACCTCTGCTATATCGTCTGCGCGCGGGCCATGCAGCAGATGTGCATCGATAGCGCGACCATTGCGGATGAGCGCCCTGCGGAGCGATGGCGTCGGCTCCAATGCCTTGCCATAGCCAAGCTCGGCCAGAATGAGCGTCTCGTACCGCACCAGCGCCCCGGCCCAGCCGCTGGCCACCGGAGAGAATTCAATCGCATCGAGCAAACCGCTCAACCCCGTATAGAGCGGTGGATAGGCGTGCCCTTCTGGTAAAGCTACGCTCGTCAGCGTCGACACCCAGTCGATCGCCGCCGCCGCCAGCGGCTCGCCCATCAACGGCGCGCGGCTGTGCACCAGTTCCACCGTCAGGCTGGCCAATTGCTCCTCGATGCGCGCGCGAAAATCGGCCTTCACGACATTACCCGCGATCAGGACGGGTCGCATCCGCCGTGATCGACCACCCCGAACATAGCCGGCCAGCAACCCAGCTTCGTCCGTCATCAGCCGCGCAATGACCCCATGCTCGCCATGGGCGCGCAGCGCACAGACAATAGCGGTGGTGGTCAGGTGCATTAGTATCCGACCACTTTATATAGAGCCGTTCGCCCTGAGCTTGTCGAAGGGTTGCACTTTCTCGCTAATGGAGCAAAGAAAAAACGGTGCTTCGACAAACTCAGCACGAACGGGGCGGGGCCAAATGGATGACATCGAACACTAAATACCCCCCTCAACCATGGTAAAAATCGTGAACCACCTGTGCGGTGGCGGTGGAGATACCGGGTGCGCGCTGGATTTCCTCCAGGCTAGCTGTGCGGATGGCGCGCGCGGTGCCAAAATGCATTAACAGCGCTTTTTTGCGCGCGGGACCGATGCCTGGCACCTCATCGAGCGGCGAGGACATGAGCGCTTTGGCGCGTTTTTGCCGATGCGTCCCTATGGCAAAACGGTGCGCCTCATCACGCAGTCGCTGGACGTAGAACAATAGTTGCGTTCCTGCGGGCAGCGCGACCTCCCGGCCATCGGCAAAATGAAAAACCTCACGCCCTTCGCGGCCATGATGCGGCCCCTTGGATACGCCGATCAGCGCGACATCCTCGACCCCCATCTCCTCGAGCATCGCCTTGGCCGCACTTACCTGCCCCTTGCCGCCGTCGATCAGCACCAGGTCGGGCCAGATGCCGCCGCTGCGGTCTGGGTCTTCGTCTACCGCGCGCGCAAAGCGGCGGCTGAACACTTCGCGCATCATCGCAAAATCATCGCCCGGCGCGATGTCGGGGTTTTTGATATTATATTTGCGATACTGCCCTTTCATAAACCCGTCCGGCCCGGCAACCACCATCGCGCCGACCATATTGGTTCCCTGAATATGGCTGTTATCGTATATTTCGACCCGCTGTGGCGGTTCGGGCAGCTCAAACAGCTCGGCGAGTTCCTGCTGCAATTTGGACTGCGTTGCCGCCTCTGCTGCGCGCCGCTCCAACGCCTCGCGTGCGTTACGCCGGGCCTGATCCATCATCTTGGCCCTGCCCCCGCGCATCGGGACATCGATACTGATCTTTTTGCCCGCCCGTGTCCCAAGTGCGCTTGCCAACAGCTCCGCTTCAGCTGGTTTTCTATCTGTCAGGATGGTTTTGGGCGGCGGCACATCTTCGTAAAATTGCGCCAAAAAGCTGGCCAACACCTCGGCTTCGGGCACGCCCGCCGTATGCACCGGAAAAAAGCTACGATGCCCCCAATTTTGCCCGCCGCGCACAAAAAAGGCTTGAATGCACATCGCCCCTCCGCCACCGGCCAGTGCAAAAATATCGGCATCGCCGATTGTTTCGGTTTTAAGCGCCTGCGACCCTTGAATATAGCCAAGCGCGCGCAACCGGTCGCGCTGCACGGCCGCGCTCTCATAATCTTGCTCCGCAGACGCCGCCTCCATCGCCGCGCCGATCTTGGCCTGCACTGCCGACGATTTGCCGCCGAGAAAATCTTTGGCATCGGCGACCAGTTCGGCATAGACATCCGCGTCGATCCGCCCGACGCATGGCGCGCTGCACCGTTTGATTTGATAGAGCAGACACGGCCTGTCGCGCGTTTCAAAATAATTATCGGTGCAACTGCGCAACAGGAATGTCTTTTGCAGCGCATTGAGTGTCTGGTTGACCGCGCCGCCGCTGGCGAACGGGCCGTAATACTGCCCCTTGGCCCGCCGCACACCGCGATGCTTTTGCAGCCGCGGAAAAGCGTGGTCGGCGTGGAGCAGGATGAACGGAAAGCTTTTGTCGTCGCGCAGCAACACATTATAAGCCGGGCGGTAGCGCTTGATCAGTTGCGCTTCGAACAACAGCGCCTCGGCCTCGGTCGTCGTGGTAACGATCGTCATCGAGCGCGTTTGCGCGACCATCCGCAGCAACCGTTTAGGCAGGCTATTGACGTGGGTATAATTGGCAACACGGTTTTTGAGCGCCTTGGCCTTGCCAACATAGAGCACTTCGCCGCGCGCGTCGTGCATCCGATAAACACCGGGTTTGAGCGGCAGCGTGGCGAGCACGTTGCGGATCGCCGCCAGCCCGGCCTCAAGATCGGGCAGTTCCGCGCCGCGCAGCGAATATGTCGCGCGGTCTTCGTTAAATCGATCAGGGGCGTGCGGGTCGCTCATGCTCCCACCTTAATGCGACGCAGTTTAAAGCTGTGCAACGTCCGCGATGGCCCTATCAATCAGCGCCTTGTCCGCCACCGCACCATGATTGGCGGCGATGAGGCTGTGCGCAGCGCCGATGGCGGCGTGCGCAGCCGCATCGCGCACATCGGTAATGGCGGCGCGTTCCGCCGCGGCTATGCGGTCTTCTGCCACCTTTTGGCGGCGGGCAATCAACGCCTTGACGTCATCCTTGGCCTTGGCGACAATGCTTGCGGCCTCTTGCTCGGCGCGCGCGTGCATTGCCTCGGCTTCACCGGCGGCGCTGCGCAATTTTGCTTCATATTCGGCCTTCAGCGCCTCAGCCTCGGCGCGCAATGTCGCGGCGCTATCGAGTTGGCTGCGAATACCGGCGATTTGCTTGTCGAGCGCCGCGCCGATCATCGCCGGCACTTTTTTCCAGATCATCAGTGCGAACACCGCGATCATCGACAGCGCAACCCAGCCGGTCGGGTCAAGGCCCAGCGCTGTTGGCGTCGCATGCGCCTCGGCAACGGCAAACAGGAGCGCGCTATCAACCATGAGCGAGCACCGCCTTCACTGCACCTGAGGCATCGGCCGCCGTGATGGTGGCTCCGCTCACTTTGCTGACAATCGCCTGCGCCGCATCAACCGCTACGCCTTCGATATTCGCCATCGCCTTGGTGCGGGCAGCGCCCAGTTTGGCTTCGGCCTCGGTCATCATCGCCGCCATTTCACTGCCCGCCTTGGCCAGCCGTTTTTCGGACGCCTTGGCGGCATTGATCTTGGCCGCAGCCAGCACAGATTGCGCATCGCCGCGCGCACTGGCCGCACTGGCCCTCACCGTTTCCTCATGGTCATCCGCTGTCGCACGCGCGTTGGCCGCCGCCGCCAGATCGCCCGCAATCTTGGCATCGCGGGCGTCGATCGTCGCTTCGATCTTGGGTGCCATGCCCTTCGCAATCACGAAATAAATGACGCCGATCACCAGCAGCAGCCAGAACCATTGCGATTGATAGACGAGCAGGAGTTGGTTGATTTGCGGCATTGCGGCCCCTCAAAACATTGCAACCACCGCCCCAGCCTCAGGCCAGAGCGGCAATGCGCAAATTATACGGCGTAAAGGATGATCATCGCGACCGCGAAGGCGATCAGGCCGAGCAATTCCGCCGCCGCAAAACCGATGAACAAGCGACCCTGCTGGCCATCGGCTGCCGCCGGATTGCGCAGCGCGCCCTGAAGGAACGAGCCGAATACATTGCCGACACCGGTGGCAGCAGCGCCAACGCCGATTGCAGCGAGCCCAGCGCCAATGACTTTTGCAGCTTCAAGATCCATGATATACTCCTGTTGTAAGATATTGATAATGTGATGTTTAATGAAGGTTGACCGCGTCGTTGATATACAGCGATGTTAGCAATGCGAACACATAGGCCTGAATACAACAGACCAATAGTTCGAGCGCGCCGACCCCGGCGATGAACACAAAGCTGAGCGCCGAAATGCCATAGCCCATGCCGCCGGCGTTGATGCCCTGAACGATGAAATAGCCGAACACCTTGATCAAAATATGCCCCGCGATCATCGCCACAAACAGTCTGAGCGCAAGGCTGAACGGGCGCACCATGAACGAGACAAGCTCGATCGGTACGATCAGCAGGTTCAGCGCCAACGGCGCGCCATGCGGCACGAACAGGCTGAAAAAATACAGCTTATGCCGCCAGAAACCCACCACCAGCACGATTGAAAAACTAATGATCGCGAGCAATCCGGTCACGGTGAACTGGCTGGTCACGGTGAACGGGTGCACGCCCGGCACGATCCCGAACGGCATCATCCCAAGCAGGTTGGAGGTGAGGATGAACATGAAGATGGTGAACACCCACGGCGTATATTTACGCCCTTCGGGGCCGATATTGGCCTGGCACATGTCCGAAATGAACTTGGTGACGCCCTCGACCGCGACCTGCCAGCGGCCGGGCACCAGTTCGCGCTTCATCCCGCCCATCATGAACACATAGATGATGCCGAGCACGATCAGCATCCACAGCGATGAATTGGTGAACGCGAACGGTGAGCCATCGCTGCCAATCAGCGTGTCGATCTGAAACTGGTGCATCGGGTCAATTTTGACCTCTGCTGCTGCGTGCGCTGCGCTCACTTGATACCCTTTGTCATCGTCATCGGCTTTCAGGGGTGCCTATTCGGCACGCTCCTTGGATATTCTATAGACTTGGCTGATGGCGGCACCGAACCCGAGGAACAGCATCACCAGCAATCCAAACGGCGCTGTTCCGGCAAAGCGATCAATCACCCAGCCAATCAACGCCGCGCCCAGCGGAGCCCCGATCAAGGCCGATAGCACGCGCTGCCCCTGTGCGGAGCCTGTGCCGGTCATCCCCGGTTGGCGCGCCCGTGCCGTCCTCACCTGTTCTGCGTGGTGCGCCGCACGCAGCCGTTCGTCGAGTGACGTCAGCCGCGGGTCTTCACCGGCATCCGGGTTTGTTTCGGTGCTTTTTGCAGGTCGCTCGTTCGTCATGGCGCGCCCCTAACAGGTTAATCGGGGGCAATCCACAGCCGAATAGAAACAGCTCCGCATAGGCGCGGCCCCTTTAGAAAGGCCCCTCGCGCAAGTCAACCGCCGCAGTGCAGCAATTCAGCGCATAAGATTGAATCAGACGCAGCGCGCGTCGCGCAGTGGTGCTGCGGCGGTGCGCGTCTGCCAGCTGCCATCGGGGGCCATATATTTCTCGCCGACAACCGTCTGGTTAATCAGGTTGCATCCGGTGGTGAACGCCATCTGCTCGACCGTAGAGCTTTGGGTTTGCGCATTGTGCGTATAAACGGCGCGGCGGCGCAGGTTGATGTCGTCAACCATTGCGCGGATGGTCGCATTGCCGGTGCCAACCACCCCCAGATAACCATCGGGTTTTTCGCCGACCTGCCCAGCCGCGCGGGCGGCCTGATAAGCGGGGTCGCGCTGCGCCAGTGCAGGCGTGGCGAGGCTGGCAAGCGCAATCGTGGCGGCGGTCAGCGAGCGGAACAGCGTATGCATCTCAAAAAATCTCCACATTTTGCTCGATCAGTTCCTTCGCGGTCGAATCGAGCCGATAAACCACTTCCTGCCGGATATTGATGTTGAGCGTGATCTCGATCGGGCGGTCGGGTGCGTTCACCTGAACGCATCCGCACAGCAGGCTGCACGAAAGCGACAGCACCGCCATAGCTGACCTCCGACCCCACCGTCGCCTATCCTTCACACTATGTGGCATTTCCATGGCATCTCCTCCCCTATCGTCGATCTTCGCTTAAGCTAGGCTGAACTGATTGTGCAGCATTTGCAGCTGCCGCCTCACGCTCCGCGCGCACCAGCGCGCCCACATTCGCCTCTATCCCGATTGTCGGATCATAGAGCGTGCGCGCCGAGCTAAGCAACTGGCGGAACGGCGCGTTGATGTTGATGTTGAAGGTGATCGGCAGGCGGCGGAATGCACGGGTGATGATGTTGCCATGCGCGCCTTCGCCCTGCGCCAGGCCGGTAAAGCCGATGGTGGTCAGCATCTCGCCGTCGATATTGCCGTTCATCCTTATGGCGAGGCCATCATACCGCAGCGATCGGAGCGCCCCGAACGCCAGATTGCCGAAAAAGCCAAGGTCGCGCTGTGCCAGTTCGCCGACGACCTCAAGGCTGCCGCCGCTGCGCGCGGTGAGCAAGCCGCCCTCGACCCGTCCACCTTCGCTGGTGAATTTGGTCGGCAATGTGCCGTCAAACACCCCGGTCGCATGGATGTTGTCAAACTCATATCGCGATAAAAACAACCCAGCATCAACACCTTGTACATCAAATGTGAGAAACCTTGGCACGTCTGTGGCAAAATTGAGCGTGGTTGGCCGCAACAGCAATTGACCACCCGCAAATGGCCATATTGCGGATTCAACCTGCACCCTGCTATCGGGCAGCAGCTGATAGCGCATCACCCCATCGGTCACTTCGACGCCTGGGTTGACCGACCCCAGCCGCACTTCCTGCCCCGGCGGGGTGGCGAGCGCGATCAGGTCTGAGAAATGGATGGCACCCGCCATCCGCTGCACCGGACCAAACGCCGCCGCCAGATCCATCGCGTCGGTCGCAAAATCGCCGCTAGAATTAGAAACGCCCTCGGATGTCCAGTCGACCCGCCCACTGCCGCTCACGCCCCCCTCCGCATCGGCGGCAACACCCATGCTCAACTTGGTCAGCAACACCGGTTGCAATCCGCCGTGCGTAAAGTTCAACCCCGCAATCGCAAACCGCGCGCCGCCCCGCCCATCGCTAAAACGATGATCGATGGTGACGTCCGCAATACGGGCGCGCGTGGTCGGCTCGTGCAGGCTGCCCGTCACATGCACCGCGCCGCGCTGATAGCTGATCTGCGTATCATCGCTGCGCAGCGGCTGAAAGCGGTCGTCCGCGGCAGCATCTGTGACTTGTAAGGCAGCGCTCAGCGTTAATTCACCACTTTGCCAGCGCCAATCGCCGCCAGCCTGATCGAACAGGAACGGCACGCTGCCGATATTCCCCGAAGCGCCGTTTAATGTCCCGCTATACGCAGCCCCTTCTCGTACCCCGCTGAGCATCACGGCAGTCATGCGGGTCGCCCCATCGCCATCGCCTATTCTTATTATCGGCGCAGCAAGGGTAAAGCGCATGCCGGAGAGGTTCAGCCGGGCACTATCGGCCTGTATCGCCATCGGCGTGCCACCAATATCGCCCGACAATGTGGTTGAACCAACGCCAACATGGCCGTGCAAACCGCTATTATCATAGCGTAAGAGGGGTTGGCCATCTTCTCCGCACAGCTGCATTGCACCGCCATCAAGCTGCATCGAGCCGAATGTGGCGCGGCGCCACCCGACCGTCCGGCATCCGCCTGACAGGGCGGCACTGCCATCGGGTGCAATTCGCCCATCAAGCGGAAAAGCCAATCCATCAATACGCCCACCTCTCCCAAGCGGCCCGCTCATGGTCGCGGCGGTGGAAAAGCGCGTGCCGCCGCCGTCACTGCTAAAGCGCATGGGTGATAATACCAGACTCGATGTGTCGCTGCGCATCGGTTCAACCTCAAAGACTCCGCTGAAAGCCGCCTGCGATGCCCCGGCCGAACGTACATCAAAGCGCCCGCGCGGCAGGCCACCACCCCCAAAACGCCCGACCAGCGCAAAACGCGCTCCTTCGCCCGGTTGCCATTGCATCGCATCGGGCCGCGTAATCTGCAAATAGGCCCCTGAGCCGGCATCGACCGAGATATTGCCAACGCGCAGCCGCGCCCTGCCCTCAGGCCCTCCGCCCGCATAATGATAGCTGCCCGATGCGCTGGCCCTGCGCCCGAAATCTACCATCGCTGCCGAAAATTGCGCGGCTATCGGACCGATCGGCGTTGCTTGTGTGGCATCGCTCAGCCGCGCCAACCGCTGTGTATAGTCGCTATTGCCGCGTAGCCCGACCAACCGCATTGTCCCATCAGCCGCCATCGCGCCGCCCTCGGTAACGGTACCTTCGCCGCTCAGATCCACCCCGTCGGCACTGCCCCAGGCGGCGCTTGGGTTAAAGCCATGCAGCGTCCAGTTAGCGCCATAGCTCCCCTCGCCGCGCGTGGTCAGATCAACCACGCCACCCATCGACACCAAGCGGTTTTGCGCGGCCGTCGCCGCTCCGGTCCGCAGCCGCAATGCCGCCTGTGCCCCCTCCAACGACAGAGGAACGGTGGCCTCAAGGCCGATCCGCACCTCCTCAACCCGCGCCGCGCCAGTCTTGCCGCCCGCCGCACACGACAAAGCGCGGACGCCCATTGGGCCGGTCAGTCGTGGCACCTGATCGATGATCTTGAGACGCAGCATCGCTTCTGTCGGTTCCGCCAGACATCCGGCAATGCTGAGGCGCGGCGCGAGAACCGCGACACGCCCCATAAACCCGTCACGCAAGCGCCCGCTGCCGCCAGCGCCCAGCCCTATCCGGCCCCACGGCGTATCAATTGTCGCGCCCGCATCCACAAGCATCAGCGCAATGTCGGGTAGTTCTGGCGGAGTGCTGTCATCGTCGGGGAGCAATTTGTCCACCGCGCCGAAACTGAGCTTGTCCCCTGTCCACCGCCCGCGCAGCCGCACGCCGCTGGCCCGCACACTGGCAATGCTCGGTCCGGTAATGCCATATTGCATGGTTATTTCAACGATACTGGCCGTCAGATCGGGCCTGGCTGGGTCGCCGATCACCACATTGGTCAGCCGCTGGGTGCCAAGGCCGATATGGTCGATATGATAGCTTGCATCGACACCTTTTTCCGCCAACATGCTATCGACATAGCCCTCAACGATGGCACCGCGATTAAGCCATGCTATGAGCGCCGCCAACGCGGCACCGCCAAGCAATGCCATAGCAATGATGGCACGTTTACGCATAGATTGCAGCAGTTCTGGGGTTATGCAATGCGATCACCTCGTTTCCACCCCCCGTTTTGCTACAGTGCCAAATGCGGTGGCGCGTGTCGAGTATCATGCTAAACACGGCGCTAATATGACAGAAAACTCTGGCCCAAAAATTGCATCGGATAGCGCGGATGATAATGCTGGTCACCGCGCGCGGTTGCGCGACCGGATGCTCGGTCGCGGCGGCGAGGCGCTGTCCGACCATGAGCTGATCGAATATCTGCTCGCGCTCGCCATTCCGCGCCGCGACACCAAACCGCTGGCCAAGGCGCTATTACGCGAATTTGGCGGGATCGGCCCGTTGATGAGCGCCGACCCCGAATCACTCACCCGTGTTAGCGGCATGGGCGAAGCATCGGCGGCGGCGGTCAAAATTGCCCACGCCTGCGCACTGCGAACGTTGCTGGGCGAAGTGCAGAACCGCCCGATCCTCGGCAATTGGCAAGGACTGCTTGACTATCTGCGCGCCGACATGGCGTTTCGCATCAACGAGCGGGTGCGCGTGCTCCACCTCGACAGCCGCAATCATCTCATCCGCGACGAGGTGGTCAGCGACGGCTCGATTGACCAGTCGGCCATCTATGTCCGCGAAGTGGTGCGCCGTGCGCTCGACCTCGGCTCTGCAGCGATCATATTGGTTCACAATCATCCCAGCGGCGATGCCAACCCCAGCAAGCAGGATATCGCGCTCACCCGCGAAATTGCTGATGCGTGCAAGCGGCTTGGGATTGCGCTTCACGATCATATCATCATTGGCCGCACCGGCCATGTCAGCCTGCGCACGCAAGGGCTGATCTGACGACTCGCCACGCGGGCACGAGCCTGTTAGAGGCGCGCGCGACGTCACATTTGGAGCACATCATGGTCCCCCGCTATTCGCGCCCTGCAATGACCGCCATCTGGGAGGCGGAGGCGCGTTTTCGCATCTGGTTCGAGATTGAGGCGCACGCGACAGAGGCCTTGGGCACCCTTGGCACCGTGCCCGCATCGGCTGCTCGGGCGTTATGGAGTTGGTGGGCTAACAATCCCGCCATCGACGTCGCCGCCATCGACGCGATCGAGGCGGTGACCAAGCATGACGTCATCGCTTTCCTCACCTGGGTGTCAGGCCAAGTGGCCGCGCATAGCGGCGAAGACCATGCGCGCTATATGCACCAAGGGATGACGAGCAGCGACGTGCTCGACACGTGTCTGGCTGTGCAGTTGGCGCGCGCCAGCGACATTCTCCTCGCCGATCTTGACGCGCTGCTCGCCGCGCTCAAAACCCGCGCATTCGAGCATAAAATGACCCCGTGCATCGGGCGCAGCCACGGCATCCACGCCGAACCGGTCACCTTCGGCCTCAAGATGGCACAAGCCTATGCCGAGTTTGCGCGCGGGCGCGAACGATTGGTCGCGGCGCGCGCCGACATCGCCACCTGCGCCATTTCCGGCGCGGTCGGCACATTTGCCAATATCGATCCCAGTATCGAGGCGCATGTCGCGGCCAAGCTTGACCTCGGCATCGAACCCGTCTCGACCCAGGTCATCCCGCGCGACCGCCACGCGATGTTTTTTGCGACGCTTGGCGTCATCGCTTCATCAATCGAGCGTTTAGCCACCGAAATCCGCCATCTTCAGCGCACCGAAGTGCTGGAGGTCGAGGAATATTTCGCGCCGGGGCAAAAGGGTTCATCGGCGATGCCGCACAAGCGTAACCCTGTGCTGAGCGAAAATCTCACCGGCCTTGCACGGATGGTGCGTAGCTATGCCATCCCGGCGATGGAAAATGTCGCGCTGTGGCACGAACGCGACATCAGCCATTCGTCGGTCGAACGCTTTATCGGGCCGGACGCGACGATAACGCTCGATTTCGCGCTGGGGCGGCTGACCGGAGTGATCGACAAGCTGCTCGTTTATCCAGCCAGAATGCAGAAAAACCTCGATAAGATGGGCGGGCTTGTCCATTCGCAGCGCGTTCTGCTGGCGCTGACGCAGGCGGGGGTCAGCCGCGAGGAAGCCTATACCCTAGTCCAGCGCAACGCGATGAAAGTGTGGCAATCGGACGGGCAATTGTCGCTGCTTGAGCTGCTGAAAGCGGATGCGGATGTCACTGCGGCGCTCACGCCCGCAGAAATCGAGGATAAGTTCGATCTCGATTACCATTTGTGCCATGTCGACACCATTTTCGAGCGGGTATTCGGCAAATAGTGTTTTCGAGTGAGGTGGACACACCGAACGGTTCGGAAAACACGTCAAGATCAAGGAACGCACAATAGTCGGATTCGCACACTTCTATCCGGCAACGCTTTCGGCTAGGCTCTGCGCAGGCGCACTAGAGGGAGAGAGGCCGTGCAGGCATTCCGCACCATCATCTGGATCATCATCGCGGTCATATTGACCATCTTTGCAGTGGCCAATTCGCAACCCGTCGCGGTTTCGGTGTGGCCGGGCTATGTCGCCGAACTGCCGCTGTCGATCCTCATCATCCTTGTGTTCCTGATGGGTTTTCTCCCCCCCTTCCTGTTCAACATGGGCAACCGCTGGCGCTTGGGCCGAAAAATACAGGTACAGGAGCAAGTGATCGCCCAGCTCAAAACCCCCGCACCCGCGCCAGAACTCGCCCCCGCAGTCAGTATCGAAAGCACCCCGCCCGCATGAGCTCGCGTATCTATCTTGCGATCGACAGCATTGATCTTGACGCCGCAAAGGCGCTGGCGACGAAAGTGAAGACTCACATTGGCGGGCTGAAGCTGGGGCTGGAGTTTTTCTGCGCGCACGGCCACCATGGGGTGCACGAAATGGCGCGCGTCGGCCTGCCGCTGTTCCTCGACCTCAAATTGCACGACATCCCCAACACCGTGGCCAAAGCGGTGCAGGCGCTGCGCCCGCTCGAGCCCGCGGTGCTGACCATCCATGCCGCTGGCGGCCGCGCGATGCTGGAGGATGCCAAAGCATCGGCCGGCACGCATACCAAGGTTGTGGGTGTCACCGTGCTGACCAGTCTCGACGATGATGACCTGTCGGCCATCGGCATTGACGGTGATCCGGCAGCGCAGGTAGCTCGGCTTTCGGCTTTGTCGCGCGAAGCGGGCCTTGATGGCATCGTCTGTTCGGGTCACGAAGTGCGTGCGGCTAAAAAAGCATGGCCCGGCGGTTTTTTTGTCGTTCCCGGCGTGCGGCCCAGCAACGGCGTGATGGCCGATCAGAAACGCACCGTCACGCCTGCTGATGCAACGGCGGCGGGCGCGTCGATCCTTGTTATCGGCCGTCCGATCAGCAAGGCGACGGACCCCGTAGCGGCAGTGCGGGCAATCGAAGCAACGCTGTAGCCTGTGCCCACCCAGATCAAAATCTGCGGCCTTTCGACCGAGGCGACCATTGATGCGGCCATAGCGGCGGGGGCATCGCACATTGGCCTCGTGCATTTTGCCCCCAGCCCGCGCCATGTAACGCTCGAACACGCCGCCGCGCTTCGCGCCTACGCGGGTGGGCGAGCTCAAGTTGCACTGCTGCTGGTCAACGCCGATGCCGATCTCACCGCGCACGCCATCGCCACCGTCCGCCCCGACATCGTGCAATTTCACGGCACCGAAACCCCCGAATGGCTGCGGCTGGTGCGCCAAGTCACCAAGGTTGAAATATGGAAGGCGATGGGCGTCCAGAGCATCCAGACGCTGCGCGATGCGGCAAGCTATCACGGTGCGGCGGACCGGATTTTATACGACACCCCGGCGCAGGCGCTGCCCGGCGGCACGGGCACCAGCTTCGACTGGTCGATCATCGCCGCACACGACCATATATTGCCATGGGGGTTGGCTGGCGGGCTGAACCCAGGCAATGTTGCCGAGGCGCTTCGCACCACCCACGCGCCGCTCGTCGATGTATCATCGGGGATCGAAAGCGCACCAAGCGTCAAGGACGTGGACAAGATCGCCGCCTTCTGTCAACGGGTGCGCGATTGCGACCAATGAGTGACGAGACCCCACCCCTGGCCCCTCCCCTAAAGGGGAGGGGCTTTATGGAAGCCGATTGATGAGTTCGCCGCCCAACTCCTTATCCAACCAACCTGACGCGCGCGGGCATTTTGGCGATTTCGGCGGACGCTATGTTGCCGAAACGCTGATGCCGCTGATCCTTGAGTTGGAGCAGGCCTATCGCGCGGCGCAGGCCGACCCGGCGTTTGCGGCGGAGTTTGACGATCTGCTCACCCATTATGTCGGTCGCCCCAGCCCGCTCTATTTCGCGCCGCGCCTGACCGAGGAGCTGAATGGCGCGCAAATCTGGTTCAAACGCGACGAACTCAACCATACCGGCGCGCACAAGATCAACAATTGCATCGGCCAGATATTGCTGGCGATGCGGATGGGCAAGACGCGGATTATTGCGGAGACGGGCGCGGGCCAGCACGGCGTCGCTACCGCCACCGTGTGCGCGCGCTTTGGCCTGCCGTGCACCATCTTCATGGGTGCCACCGACGTCGCGCGCCAAGCCCCCAATGTCTTCCGCATGAAGCTCTTGGGTGCCGAAGTGGTGCCGGTCACTGCGGGCGCGGCGACGCTCAAAGATGCGATGAACGAGGCGCTGCGCCACTGGGTCGCGCATGTCCACGACACATTCTACATCATCGGCACCGCCGCCGGGCCGCACCCCTACCCCGAAATGGTCCGCGACTTCCAGAGCGTGATCGGCCGCGAGGCGCGCGCGCAGATGCTGGAGCGCACGGGCCGCCTGCCCTGCCTGCTGGTCGCAGCGATCGGCGGCGGGTCGAACGCGATCGGGCTGTTCCACCCGTTCCTCGATGATGCTGAGGTCAAGATGCTCGGGGTCGAGGCGGCGGGCCACGGGCTGGACAAACAGCACGCGGCCAGCCTTGCGGGCGGCGCGCCGGGCATCCTCCACGGCAACAAAACCTATCTGCTGCAGGACGCAGACGGCCAGATTACCGAGGCGCATTCGATTTCGGCAGGCCTCGATTATCCCGGTATCGGTCCCGAACACGCGTGGCTGCGCGATGTTGGCCGCGTCGATTACACCAGCGTCACCGACGACGAGGCGCTCTCCGCATTTCAGCTATTGTGCCGGACCGAGGGGATCATCCCCGCGCTCGAACCTGCCCACGCGATTGCTGCCGTTGCCAAAATCGCGCCGACGATGAGCCGCGACCAGATCATCCTCGCCAATCTGTGCGGGCGCGGCGACAAGGATATTTTCACCGTGGCTGAGCATCTGGGTGTGAATATCTAAAGGCCCTCTCTCCTTTAGGGGAGAGGGTTGGGAGAGGGGTCAGAATGCGCGATCCAAGGTTGATCGAGTTTGCAAGGGATATGCGGCGTGAAATGACCGAGCCTGAATTGCGGTTATGGTTTCAACTCAGAGCGAAACGTTTTCAGGGCATCAAGTTTCGAAGGCAGCATGTTATCGGCCATTATATTGCGGACTTCCAATCACGAGAGATCATGCTCATTATCGAGGTGGATGGCGATACGCATGCGTTTCAACAGAATTATGATCGAGTTAGAGAATTATATTTCCGTGGTTTGGGGTATCAAGTGATCCGATTTACGAATGGCGACGTTATGAACAACCTTGCAGGTGTATTGGCGATGATTGCGGAGCAACAGACTCCCCCCCTCCCAACCCTCCCCCCTGAAG
>JBEBHS010000019.1:0-46425 GCA_040080745.1 Sphingopyxis sp.
TCTCCATCTGGCGCAGCGTTAATCGATAGCCCCCACCCCAACCCCTCCCCTGAAGGGGAGGGGCTTAGCAAGGCAGACCTCACCGATATGGCCGAACAGGCCGCGCGCCTGTGCAAGGCCGACCTCGTCACCGAAATGGTGGGTGAGTTCCCCGAGCTGCAGGGGATCATGGGCGGCTATTATGCCCGCGCGGAAGGCTTGCCGCACGCGGTCGCCGACGCGATCCGCGACCATTACAAGCCAGTCGGGCAGGGCGATGATGTGCCCACCGCGCCCGTGACCGTGGCGGTGTCGCTGGCGGATAAGCTATACACCCTAATTCGCTTCTTCGACATTGGTGAAAAGCCGACAGGTTCAAAAGATCCATTTGCTTTGCGACGTGCTGCGCTTGGCATAATAAACCTCATTCTTGCAAATGATTTGCGTTTTGACCTCAGCCTTCAAATTAGAGCCGAGCTTGTTTTTCACACACCTTATATTCACGATCCACTGCCTGAATTTGACGGTGTCAGAAATCTAGTTGAAAATCTTGCCAGCTCGTCAGCTATTGACGAACTCACGCGTGCAGTAGGCAATGTTGAGTCCGAACTAAATAATGAGCGATTTAATACAGAGTTCCCAAGAGTTTGGATTACTGTGAATGAGGTAATGGCTTTTATCGCCGACCGTCTCAAAGTCCAACAACGCGAGGCTGGCGTTCGGCACGATTTGATCGACGCGGTGTTTGCACTTGGTGGTGAGGATGATCTGGTCCGGCTGCTCGCGCGGGTCCACGCGCTGCAGGCCTTTGTCGCGACCCCCGACGGCACCAACTTGCTGACCGCCTACAAACGCGCAGGCAATATCCTGAAGCAAAACCCCTCTCCCCCTGCGGGAGAGGGAGGAGCGCCGTCAGGCGCGGAGGGTGAGGGGGCGGCGGCAGCCAGCAAGGATTCCCTGGTCGCAGACGCGACCGACCCCTCACCCGGCGCTGTCGCGCCACCCTCTCCCGCAAGGGGAGAGGGGCATGATGTTGACAAAGCCCTCCTCGCCGCGCTCACCGCCGCTGAGCCGCTTGCCGCTGCGGCGGTGACAGAGGAGCGGTTCGCCGATGCGATGGCGGCGCTCGCCTCACTTCGCGCGCCGATCGACGCATTTTTCGATGGCGTGATGGTCAACGATCCCGACGCGGCGGTGCGCGCCTTCCGCCTCGGCCTGCTCGCCCGTTTCCGCGATGCCTGCCACGCCGTCGCCGATTTTTCGAAGATCGAGGGGTGAGCGCGACCCAGTTCGTCCACCTGTTCGGCGGTAAGGGCGGTGTTGCTCGGCCTTTCCCGTCCGTAAACGGACGCGGCGCTGGCCAAAGCATAAGGACCGGAACACAATTGGCATCTTGCATGCCAAAACCTTCTTGCAAGTCCGCGCCTTCCGTTGCACACTGCTGTGCGGAGAGGGGTCGGCGATGAAGCGATGGTTGGGCTGGGCGATTGCCATCATTATCGGCCTTGTCGGCGGGGCGGCGCTGGCGGTTGCGCAGATGCGCCATCGCGGGCTGGGTGATGACATCCGTATTGGCCCATGGACCACCGCGCGCGACATCGGCACCGCGACCACCGATGCGCGCACCCGCGCGGTGGTGGCGCTGCGCGGCCTGCTCGCGCTGCCGACCAGTGAGGCACGCTATTTCACCGCCAGCGTGGACAGCAGCGGCCGTGCGCTGTCGGGCAAGTGCAGCTATACTTTGTCTGGCGGCACCATCGCGGCGCGCTGGTGGAGCGTGACGCTCTATGACACGGGCGGCTGGCTGATCGTCAATCGCTGGAACAAACATTCGGTCGGCAGTGCCGCGTTTCCGTCCGAACAGCAAAGCGACTGGCGCATCGCCATCTCGCCAACGGAGCAGGCGGGCGCGTGGATCCCCACCGCGACCAGCGACGCCTTTGAACTGACGCTGCGCACCTATCGTCCGCGCGGCCAGCTGGCCCGCGATCCGGCGCGCGTCACGCTGCCCACCATCATACGCACGCAGTGCACGCCATGAAGCGCGCATTGGGCATGGCGGTGGCGGCGCTGGTCGCGGGTGCGGTCGGCTATTACGGCACATTGCACGCCGCGCCGGGCTTTTTGATGAGCAAGGCGCTCGATCGCATCACGACACGCGGGCCGTGGAACGCCTTCACCCACGCGCCGCAGGTCAATGCCCGCGCGCAATTCGTGGTGCGGCCCAGCCCCGACCTGCTGTACAGCACATGCCCGTTCGACCTTGACGCCGGGCCGCTCGAAGTGACCGCAGAGCCGATCCCCGGCCGCTACAGCTCGATCAGCGTGTTCGATGCGCAAACCAACGCCGCGTTCGTCCGTAACGATGAGGATATGGCCGGCCGGCCGATGCGCGTGGTGCTGGCGCTTGATGGGCAGGCGGTTGCCGGGGGCGTGCGAGTGGTGCGGCTCAGCGCGCCGCGCGGCGTGGTGCTGCAACGCGTGCTGCTCGCCGATCCGGCGGAGGCCGCAGAGGTCGATCCGCTGCGTCGCCGTGCGGTTTGCCGGACATTGCCGCAAATATAGGGTTGCGTGCATCGGCGGTGCCGCCTAATAGCGCCGCTTCTAACACGCGCCCGTAGCTCAGCTGGATAGAGCATCAGACTACGAATCTGAGGGTCGGACGTTCGAATCGTTCCGGGCGCGCCATTTTTTGTTTGCCCTCAAGCGCCGGGCGGTCGCATCCCGCGACCTTGGCTTTCCTCGCATAAGCTCGGGCGGCCGTTCGGCCTTGCGAACCCTGGCGGGTTCGATGACGCTCCATTTCAGGCGCGCCAATTTATTCCCAATTTTTACATTTCTGTAAAACTGTTGGTTTTTCGCCATTTTCGGGCGTATGTTTCTCTCTTGTTCTTATGGAACAAATGCGATACATAGTCCCAATGCAGGATTCGCGTGCGGCATATTGCGGCGTGCGGGGATAGTCTCTAGACGTGGGAAGGACGACGAAATGGCAGCTAAATTACAGGTGGTCGAAAGCAACTCTATGGCAAATAGTCCCGAACGGCAGCGCGCGCTTGAGGCGGCACTGGCACAGATAGACCGCGCCTTTGGCAAAGGGTCGGCGATGAAGCTCGGCAGCCGCGAGGCGATGGAGATTGAGTCGATCTCGACCGGCTCGCTCGGGCTCGATATCGCGCTGGGGATTGGTGGTTTGCCGCGCGGGCGGGTGGTCGAGATCTATGGCCCCGAAAGCTCGGGCAAGACGACGCTGGCGCTGCACGTGATTGCCGAGGCGCAAAAAAGCGGTGGCACGGCGGCCTTTGTCGATGCCGAACATGCGCTCGACCCCATTTATGCGCGCAAACTGGGGGTGAATATCGACGAACTGATCGTCTCGCAGCCCGATACCGGTGAACAGGCGCTCGAGATCGTCGATACGCTGGTGCGTTCCAATGCCATCGACGTGCTGGTGATCGATTCGGTGGCAGCGCTGGTCCCGCGCGCGGAGATCGAGGGCGAAATGGGCGACAGCCATGTCGGGTTACAGGCGCGGTTAATGTCGCAATCCTTGCGTAAATTGACGGGGTCGATCAGCCGATCAAATTGCCTGGTCATTTTCATCAACCAGTTGCGGATGAAAATCGGGGTGATGTACGGCAACCCCGAAACCACGACCGGCGGTAATGCGCTCAAATTTTACGCGTCCGTTCGGCTCGATATCCGCCGCACCGGTCAGATCAAGGATCGCGAAGAAATTGTTGGCAATGCGACGCGCGTCAAGGTGGTGAAAAACAAGGTCGCGCCGCCGTTCAAACAGGTCGAGTTCGACATCATGTATGGCGAGGGGATTTCCAAGGTCGGCGAGATTCTCGATCTCGGGGTCAAGGCGGGTCTGGTCGAAAAATCGGGGGCGTGGTTCTCTTATGATTCGGTGCGGATCGGCCAGGGGCGTGAAAACTCGAAACAATTCCTCAAGGATAATCCCGAGATGATGAACCGGCTCGAAGCGGCGATTCGCGGGCGAACCGAAGTGGTCGCCGAGGCGCTGATGGCGGGTCCCGATGCGGGCGAGGGTACGGGCCCCGATGCGGGCGAGGGTGCGGAGTAATTGACCTGCCACGTGGCGCGCAGGTGTGAAAATCACCTGCGGGCTGCGGCCATCAGTGCAAAAATGGCCGCACAGCCCTGCAAAGCGCTTGCCGAAGACGGGCAACTGCCACTAAGCCGCAACGATGACTACGACCAACGATCTTCGCCGCTCTTTCCTCGATTATTTCGCGCAGGCCGGCCATCAAGTCGCCGCATCTGCGCCGCTGGTGCCGCACAACGATCCGACGCTGATGTTCGTCAATGCCGGAATGGTGCCGTTCAAAAATATCTTCACCGGGCTGGAAACACGGCCCTATGTCACCGCGACCTCATCGCAAAAATGCGTGCGCGCGGGCGGCAAGCATAATGACCTCGATAATGTCGGTTACACCGCGCGGCACCACACTTTCTTTGAAATGCTCGGCAATTTTTCGTTTGGCGATTATTTCAAGGAACGCGCCATCGATCTGGCCTGGACCCTGCTGACCCGCGAATGGGGGCTGGCCAAGGACCGCCTGACCGTCACCGTTTATCACAGCGACGACGTGGCCTATCGCTTGTGGCAGAGCATCGCCGGCCTGCCCGATGACCGCATCATCCGCATAGCGACCTCGGACAATTTCTGGTCGATGGGCGATACCGGCCCGTGCGGCCCGTGCAGCGAGATATTCTATGACCATGGCGAGCATATTGCTGGCGGCCAGCCCGGCTCGCCCGATGAGGATGGCGACCGTTTTGTCGAGATTTGGAATCTGGTGTTCATGCAGCACGAGCAAGAGGCAGGCGCCATCGTCCGCGACCTGCCGCGCCCCTCGATCGACACCGGCATGGGGCTCGAGCGCGTCGCCGCGGTCACGCAAGGGGTGCACGACAATTACGACACCGACACATTCCGCGCGCTGATCGCCGCGTCCGAGGATCTGACCAAGACGCATGCCGAGGGCGAGGCGCGCGCCAGCCACCGCATCATCGCCGACCATTTGCGCTCGACCGGATTTCTGATGGCCGATGGCGTATTGCCGTCGAACGAGGGGCGTGGTTATGTGCTCAGGCGGATCATGCGCCGCGCGATGCGTCACGCGCATTTGCTGGGAGCCAAGGACCCGCTGATGCACCGCCTTGTGCCAGCCTTGGTGGCCGAAATGGGTGCAGCCTACCCCGAACTGCTCCGCGCGCAGCCGCTGTTGATCGAGACGTATGAGCGCGAGGAAACGCGCTTTCGCCAGACGCTCGACAAGGGGTTGAAGCTGCTCGACGATGCTACGCGCGGGCTGGTCGCGGGGGCAACGCTCGCGGGGGATGTCGCCTTCAAACTCTATGATACCTACGGTTTTCCTTACGATTTGACCGAAGATGCGCTGCGGGCGCAGGGGATCAGCGTCGACCGCACCGGTTTTGATGCCGCGATGGCCGGGCAGAAAGCAGCGGCGCGCGCGGCGTGGAAAGGGTCGGGCGATAAGGCGTCCGAGGATGTCTGGTATGACATCGCCGAGCGGGTTGGGGGATCCGAATTTATCGGCTACACCTGCGACGAGGGTGAAGGCGAGGTGGTCGCGCTCATCAAGGACGGCGTCGAAGTCGCCAGCGCAGCCAGCGGCGAAAGCGTGACGGTGATCACCAATCAGACGCCCTTTTACGCCGAAAGCGGCGGACAGATGGGCGACGCGGGGATGATGAGCGCGCAAGGCCTTGACGCGACCATCACCGATACCGCGAAGCCGCTGGGCCGGCTCCATGCGCACCGCGTCACCGTCGAGCGCGGCACTGTTGCGCTTGGCGATGCGGTGCGGCTGAACGTTGATGCGCCGCGCCGTGACCGCCTGCGCGCCAACCACAGCGCCACCCATTTGCTCCACGCGGCCTTGCGAAACAGGCTGGGGGCGCATGTCACGCAAAAGGGCAGCATGGTCGCCGATGACCGGCTGCGGTTTGACTTCTCGCACCCGCAAGCGGTGAGCGAAGAGCAATTGGCGCAGGTTGAAGCCGATGTTAACGCACAAATCCGTGGTAACGGCGCGGTGCAGACGCGGCTGATGACCCCCGATGAAGCGGTCGCAGCGGGGGCGCTGGCGCTGTTCGGCGAAAAATACGGCGAAGAGGTCCGCGTGCTCTCGATGGGCGGGGCGACGGGCGCGGCGACGGGCGCGGGCGAAGATGCTCCCCCTTATTCGACCGAACTGTGCGGCGGCACCCATGTGCGCGCGCTGGGCGACATTGGCCTGTTCAAACTGGTGAGCGAGGGCGCGGTGGCAAGCGGCGTGCGGCGCATCGAGGCGTTGACCGGCGAAGCGGCGCGGCTCTATCTTATCGCGCGCGATGATGCGCTGAAATCGCTCGCCGCCGCGCTCAGGGTCGCGCCGGAGGATGTGCCAGCGCGGGTCGCTGCGATGGCCGATGCGTTCAAGAAAACCGAACGCGACCTGGCGGAGGCGAAGAAGGCGCTGGCGCTGGGCGGAGCCGGAACGGGCGGCGCCGCGGCGGTCGAGGATATAGGCGGCATCGCGTTCCTCGCGCAGATTGTCGACGGGCTTGACCCCAAGGAATTGCGCTCTTCTGCCGATGACATGCGCCAATCCAGCGGGGCGGACGTCGCCGCGCTGGTTGCGCTGAACGATGGCCGCGCGTCGGTGGCGGTCAATGTGGCCGAGGCTATGGCCGCACGCATCAATGCGGTTGATCTGGTCAAAGCTGCGGTCGCGGCGCTGGGCGGGCAGGGCGGTGGTGGTCGCCCCAATATGGCGCAGGGCGGCGGGCCCGATGGCAGCGCCGCACAGGCGGCGGTTGCCACAATCCGCGCGGCGCTGGCAGCTTCGAATTAGGTCGACTCAACCGGCCTTCGGATTGTCTTCGTCCAAAGCAGCGCGATGGCCACTCGTGTCAATATGCCGACCTAACGACCCTGACTTCGCCACCTCCGCACGATGCGATTGACGATCTCCGCCTCGCCGCCGGTATTGCGCCACAGTTCGGAGAACAGCGGATCGGTCGAGGCCGGGCGCTTTTCCTCTTCCAGTGTATCGAGCATGACGCGAATCGGGATCGAGACACCTTCGCCGCAGATGATGCATTCGCGGTTGCGCAGCGCGGCGATCGAATCGATGAACCCGCGCGATCCTTCGGGCATCGCGGCCTTGACGAAATTCTGGTCGCGCTCGTTATTGAGGCGCATGGCGATGATCGTGCCGCACTGCGACAGCACGCCTTCGGCGAGGTCGGACGGGCGCTGCGTAATCAGGCCCAGCGAGACGCCATATTTGCGCCCTTCCTTGGCGATCCGCGACAATATGCGCCCGACCGACGACCCGTCGGCGTTGCGTTCGTTGGGGACATAGCGGTGCGCCTCTTCGCAAACGAGCAGGATCGGGCGCTGCGGTTCATCGCGCGACCAGATGGCGAAATCGAACACCATCCGCGCCAGCACCGCGACGACCACGCTGACGACATCGGACGGCACGCCAGACACATCGACAATCGAGATCGGGCGGCCATCGCCGGGCAGCCGGAAAATCTTGGCGAGGAAACTGGCCATCGTGTCGCCAACCAGCATGCCGGAGAACATGAAATTATAGCGCGGATCAGCGCGCAATTCCTCGATCTTGCTCTTGAGCCGCATGAAGGGCGCGGACGATGTCGATTTATCGAGTTTGCCCATCTCCAGTTGAATGATGTTGAGCAGATCGGACAATAGATAGGGAACCGGGCTATCGATCGTCAGTTTCGACACGCCCTCGGACGCCTTGTTCTTGGCGCGCGCGGCGAGCAGACAGCGCGAGAGAATGTCGCAGTCGATCTGACGGTCCTTGCCCTCGGACGTGACGAAGATTTCGCAATGTTCCTCGAAATTGAGCAGCCAATAGGGCAGCGCCAGATTGTCGACGTCGAACAATGCGCCTTGCCCCTTGAACGCGGCGCTATATTCACCGTGCGGGTCGATCATCACCACATGCCCTTCGGGCGCAGTGGCGATGATGCGGTGGAGGATCAGCGCGGCGCTGGTGGATTTACCGGTACCGGTTGACCCCAGCAGCGCAAAATGCTTGCCGAGCATCGGGTCGATATAAAGCGCAGCGCGCGTATCCTTGGTCGGGTACACCGTGCCAATTTCGACGTGTGCGCGGTTGTCGGCGGCGTAGATTTGCCGCAAGTCCGCCGATGTCGCGGCATAGACCGGGCTGCTGGGAATGGGATAGCGCGTAACGCCGCGGCGGAAATTATTGATCTTGCCAGTCAGCATTTCCTCATCGCCTTCGCCCAGGAAATCGACGGTGGCGATAATCAGGCTGGGGTCGCGCTGGTGCATCCGTTGATTGCGGATGCCCGCGACCAGCCAGACATTGCCGACACGGATCTTGATCTGACTGCCGACCTGACCCGCCATCGACACGGCGGAATCGGCGTTATCAACGAGCGCATTGATGGCGTCGGCGTGCATGACCACCGCCGATGATGATCCGGCAATGTCCATGACTTCGCCGATCCGCAGCCGCTCTGTGCTGGCGGTGCGTGCACCCACCATATCGACAATGCTGGCATCGCCTGGGCGCGGTGGGGTGGACAAATCTTCCATATAATGCTCGCTCTGATCGGGCCGCATAATGCGGTTGATGAAGGGCAAGCGATAGCGGGTGGACGTTAAGAAAAGGCTACTATTGATTAACCATATTCGCGTAAGCGGCAAAATTGCTCAGAACTTGCGGAATGCCCATCCGGCAAACCAGCCCATAGCAACCGATAGCGCCACCGCAATCAGCCCATAGAGCAAGCCATAATTTTCCGCCGCCATCGCGATAAAACGGTCAGAACCGGTTTTGCGGATGTCGATGTCGCGCGATGCCACGGCAATCACATCGCCATGGCTGATCAGAAATGTTTCGGCGGTATAGCGGCCCACCGGAACGCGTGCGGGAATCATCAACCGCGCACGGTATAACGCGCCCTGGCTGATTTCGACCGCACCAGATCGTTCGACGAACAGCGATTGGCGGCTTTTAAGGTCAACCAGCCCCGCTTCGAACCGCCTGAGCTGCGCACTGTCGGCAAAGTCTGCGGGAGAAAGCGAGAGGTTGCCGAGGCCGATTTCATAGATCGCCGCCGTCCGCTCGTCGATCATCTGGTCGATAGGCCGCGACGATGCTACCGCATAATAGCCGGGCGCGCTGCCAAAGCGCACGCTTTGGGCGTTGACCCAGATGCCGGCGACCCGTTGTTTTTCGCGCAGACGGATCGGCTGCGTCGGTCCACGGATGACAACGACAATGTCGGCGCGCTCGTCTGGCCTGCGGCCATCGGGATAGAGAATGGCCCCGAACAGCAGCAATTCTTCGCCAACAAAGCTATATTTGATGTCGATGGTGCGGCTCGATACATCGGGCACCAGCACCGGATCACCCGGTGCGGCCGATGCACACGGCCCATAGGTCAGCAACAGGGCCGCGCCGATGATGGCCAGAAGCATTTTCATGTCACAGCCATTGGATCGTGAAAATCTCGTCGGGACGCCAGACAAGGCCTAGCGCCATTCGCATCGCCACCAACAGCACGATGATCGCCAGGCCCATCCGCATTTTGGCGGGGTTGAACTTCATCGCGATCCGCGCCCCGACCTGCGCGCCGATGACACCGCCGATCAGCAACAGCAACGCCAGCACGATATCCACCGCGCGCGTCGTTACGCTGTGGACCATCGTCGCCGCGATGGTGGTGAACAGGATCTGGAACAGCGATGTCCCCACTACCACCTGTGCGCCCATGCCGAGGATATAGAGCATGGCGGGGACCATGATGAACCCGCCGCCAACCCCCAGCAGCATCGTCAATATGCCGGTCAGCGCGCCGAGGATGAACGGCGCGAGCGGCGACATGTACAGGCCGGATTGGTAAAAGCGCCAGCGCATCGGCAGGGCCATCACGATCGGGTGATGCCGTCTTTTGCGCGCCTGCACCGCGACCCCGCTGTTCATCGCCTTCAGCGCGCCGAGCGATTCGCGCAGCATCACCCAGCCGATAGAGCCAAGCAGAACAAGATACATCAGATTGATAACGATATCGATCTGCCCCAGGACGGTGAGCCATTCGAACAATATCGCGCCCAGAAATGACCCGGCGACCCCGCCTGCGATCAGCACTGCGCCCATGCGGGTGTCAACGCCGCCGCGGCCCCAGTGTGCGAAGATGCCCGACACGCTGGCTCCGGTCACCTGAGTCGCCGCGCTTGCCGCAGCGACGGTTGGCGGAATGCCATAGAGGATCAGCAACGGCGTCGTCAGAAACCCGCCGCCGACCCCGAACATTCCCGACAATATGCCCACCATCCCGCCCAGCGCAACGATCATGATGATGTTGACCGACATGTTGGCGACAGGAAGATAGAGGTCCATAATGCCCTAATGCCTTATGCGCAGCGCTCTGGCCACCCGCTTTGCAACCTCATTGCGTGATGCCAGCTTCGGCCAGCAGCGCGCGCGCGGCAGGTCCGTTCCAATCCATCGGCCCGATGACCCGCGCGACTTCGCGCCCATCGGCGCCGAACAGGATAGTCGTCGGCAAACCGCCACCATAGACAAGGCCGATCTCGTTGTCCGGATCGTGCCATGCGGCGAGATCACCCCAGCCATGCTGGATCAGGAATTGTCGCGGGCCGGAGCCGTCATCGCCAAGGTCCTGCGACAGCGCGATGACATGCGCCTGCCCCGCAACCCGCGCTGCCAGACGGTTGAGCGTCGGCAATTCCTCGACGCACGGACCGCACCAGGTCGCCCACAGGTTGAGGATGACAGGCGTGCCTGCCAGCTCTGTCAGCGCCGCCTCCTGGCTCTCCTCGTCCCTGACCAGTGCGCCGGGGAGCGGGGAGCCACGGTGAGAGGCGTCGATGGCATAGCGGGTTGGCACAGGGCTTTGCGAGGCGTCAGAAGGTGCGTCTTGCCCCTGCGCGCCATTTTCTCTATCGCACCCAGACAAGGCCAGACCAGCCTGCATCAGCACGGACAGGGTCAAAAGCCTCAACTTTCGGATATGGTTATAGCGCGTGCCGGACACAGGTGGATCGAAAAAATCAGGCAAGGGCGATGCTCCGCAGGCGAATGGCATGTGGGGCGGGCGCTTCGCCGAAGGACCTGCCGCCATCATGCGCGAGATTAACGCCTCTATCCCCTTTGACCAGCGGCTTTGGCAACAGGATATTGCGGCGTCGCGCGCGCATGCGGCGATGCTGGGCGCAACGGGCATCGTGACGGCCGAAGACGCTGTGGCCATCGATGCCGGGCTTGTGCATATTGCGGCGGAGTTTGCGCAAAACGGTGTTCCGGTCGACCTCGCGCTTGAGGATATCCACATGACGGTGGAGAGCAGGCTCGGCGAACTGATCGGTCCGGTGGCGGGGCGGCTCCACACCGCGCGCAGCCGTAACGATCAGGTAGCGACCGACTTTCGCTTGTGGGTCCGCGATGCCATCGACCAGAGCGTGTCGGCGCTGCTCGCGCTGATCCACGCGCTGCTGGACACGGCCGAGCGCCATACCGACAGCATCATGCCCGGCTTCACCCACCTTCAGGTGGCGCAGCCGGTGACGCTGGGCCATCATCTGATGGCCTATGCCGAGATGTTCACGCGCGACCGTGGTCGCTTTGCCGATGCACGCGCGCGGCTCAATCAATGCCCGCTGGGATCGGCTGCGCTCGCGGGCACAGGCTTTGCCATCGACCGGATGGCGACCGCGCACGAGCTTGGCTTTGATGCGCCGACCCGCAACAGTCTCGATTCGGTGTCCGACCGCGACTTTGCCATCGAATATCTGTGCGCCGCCAGCCAGTGCGCGCTCCATCTCTCGCGGCTCGCCGAGGAGTTTGTCATCTGGTCGAGCCAGATGTTCGGCTTTATCGCGCTCAGCGACGCTTTTTCCACCGGCAGTTCGATCATGCCGCAAAAGCGCAACCCCGATGCCGCCGAGCTGGTGCGCGGCCACGCGGGGCGGATCACCGGCTGTCTGGTCAGCCTGATGATGACGATGAAGGGCCTGCCGCTCGCCTATTCCAAGGACATGCAGGACGACAAGCCACCAGTATTCGAGGCGCACGACCTGCTGGCGCTGTCGATTGCCGCGATGACGGGCATGGTCGAAAACAATGTGTTTCGCACCGACCGCATGCGCGCGGCGGCGGCGGCGGGATTTTCGACCGCGACCGACCTTGCCGATTGGCTGGTGCGGGCCCGCGCTGTGCCGTTCCGCGAGGCGCATCATATCGTTGGTGGCGTGGTCAAGGCGGCCGAGGCAGCGGGATGCGATCTGCCAGACCTGCCCATTGAAATTGCGCAGGGCATCGATACGCGGATAGACGCGACCGCGCTCAGTGCATTGACGCTCGAAGCATCGGTCGCCAGCCGCACCAGCTATGGCGGCACGGCACCGGCGCGGGTGCGCGAACAGATTGCCGCGATGCGCAACGCTTTGGTACAAGAGGTGAAGCCATGAAAAATCGAGCGATTTTGGGTGCTACCATGCTGGCGGCGCTTGCGCTTGCGGGTTGCGGACAGCGCGGCGATCTGGTGCGCAGTTCGGGCGAGCATGGCCCGGCCACCCCTGCGGGAGAACAAGACGCGCCGACCGCTGCCGAACTGACGACGCCGACGACCCAGGCGCGTCCGCAGCGCAGCGACGAGGTGCTGCGCAAATCCGAAGAACGCCAGGACGATGAATATGACCTGCCGCCGAGTTGAGTGATGGAAGCATTCTCGATCAAAGATGGCGAGCAATATTGCGAAGCTGTGCCGCTGTCTGCCATTGCAAAAGCAGTCGGTACCCCGCTCTATGTCTATTCACGTGCCATGTTGGAGCAGGCCGCCGCTGCGTTCCGCGCGGGCGTGACGCCGGCGGGCGACGTGCGCCTGGCCTATGCGATCAAGGCCAACCCCAACCTTGCGGTCATCGCGGTGCTGGCGCGGGCGGGCTATGGCGCCGATGTCGTGTCGGTGGGCGAAATGAACCGCGCGATCGCGGGCGGGGTTGCGGCCAGCGACATCGTCTTTTCCGGCGTTGGCAAGACCAAGGCCGAGATGGCGGCGGCGCTAGCGGCGGGCGTTGGCCAGTTCAATATCGAGTCCGAGGTTGAGGGCGAGGAATTGGCGGGCGTCGCGGCAGCAATGGGCGCGCGCGCGGTGGCGGCGCTGCGCGTCAACCCCGATGTCGATGCGCTGACCCATGCCAAAATATCGACCGGAAAGGCCGATAACAAGTTCGGCGTGCCGATCAATGATGCCGCCGATATATATGACCGCCTATCGCATCGGCGTGGACTGGCGCTGCGCGGCATTGCGCTCCATATCGGCAGCCAGCTTCTGTCGCTCGACCCGCTCGAAGCGGCCTTTGTGCGCGCGGGCGATTTGCTCCGTGAACTCCGTGCGCGCGGGCACGTTGTGACCCACGTTGACCTTGGCGGCGGGCTGGGCGTTGAATATCGCGCCGACCAGCCACCGCCCTCGCCCGCCGATTATGGCGCGATGGTGGCGCGCATCACGGTCGATTGGGGCGTGACATTGATGTTCGAGCCGGGGCGCGTGATCGCCGCCAATGCCGGCGTGATGCTGAGCGAGGTGATCCGCGTCAAGCCGGGGGCGAACCATCCGTTCGTCATTGTCGATGCGGCGATGAACGATCTGGCGCGCCCCGCGCTCTATGATGCGTGGCACGACATCACCGCGCTGCGACCCAATGGCGAGCGGATGACGGCGACCATCGTCGGGCCGATCTGCGAGAGCAGCGATACTTTTGCGACGGCCCGCACCATCGACGCGGTGGTGGCGGGCGACCTGTTGATGTTTGGCGCGACCGGCGCTTACGGCGCATCGATGGCCTCGACTTACAACAGCCGCGCCATGGTGCCCGAGGTGATGGTCGATGGCGACCAATGGGCGATTGTCGCCGACCGCATCCCTGCCGACGCCATCATGGCCGCAGAGCGCGTGCCCGATTTCCTGAGCGCATAGCGGCATGCACAGCCTGCCGATCTTCGTTCGCCTGAGCGGCCAGACGGTCATCCTGATCGGCGCGGGCGAGATGGCGGCGGCGAAACAGTGCTTGCTGGAGCGCGCGGGCGCCGTGATCAGCGACGATGAGGGTGCCGATGCGCGGCTCGCCTTTGTTGCGGATTTTGGTGACGCGGCCGAGGCGGCGGCGGTGCGGCTGAGGGCGCGCGGACTGTTGGTCAATGTCGTCGATCGCCTTGATCTGAGCGATTTCACGATGCCCGCGATTGTTGACCGCGACCCGGTGTTGATCGCGGTTGGCACCGGCGGCGCATCGGCGGGATTGGCCAAGACGCTGCGGCAGCGGCTCGAACAATCGGTGCCGCAAAGTCTGGGCACACTGGCAGCGGCGCTGGGTGAGGCGCGCGCGGCGATGAAGGCGCGCTGGCAGAATGGCGACGACTTTCGCCGTGCGGTTGATGGTGCGCTGGCCGAAGGCGGCGCGCTCGATCCATTGTGTGACCATCCCCCAGGGGCAGTCGAGCGGTGGCTGGCTAGCGGCGATGAGGCGGCGGGAGAGGGCGGCAGGCTGGTGCATATCCGCCTGTCTGGCGGCAATCCCGACCTGCTGACGCTGCGCGATGCGAGGGCACTGGGCAGCGCCGATGCTTTGTGGCACAGGGGCGATGTGCCAGAAACTATCCTGATCCGCGCGCGCGCCGATGCGCTGCGCCATGTTGCCCCAATGCCGCCGCCGGCGCCCGCGTCGGGTCTGCATATTTGGCTGGAGATGCCATCGTGATTACCGCATTGTCATGGCGCGGCGGACAGGTCGCCTCGCTGCGCGAGGATGAGATCGCCGAGGCGGTGATGCAGCGCGACAGCGGCGATTGCACCTGGGTCCATTTTCAGGATGGCGGCGGCGAGAAAAACGCGCTCACCGGATTATCGATGGTGTTGCCGCCGATGGTGCAGCGCGCGCTCACCGCCGTGGAAACGCGCCCGCGCTGTGACAGTATCGATGGCGGTGTCTTGTTGAACCTGCGCGCCCCGCACGACGATGAGGTGCTCCCGGGCGAGGGCGATCCGCTGGTGTCGCTGCGGCTATGGGCGCAGGCCGGGCTGGTGCTCTCGGTCAGCTTTCGCGCATCGAGCATCGTTCCGGCGGTGGCCGAACAATTTATCGCCGGACAGCTGCATGACCCGGGTGATGTCATCATCGCGCTGGTGGTCGCAGCGGCCGAACAGCTGGACACGACCGTCGCCGCGATCGGCGATGAGCTGGATGATCTTGAGTGCAACCTCGACCATAGGGCCTCCTTTGCCGAACGACGCCGGACCACCCAGCTGCGCAGTCAGGCGATCAGCCTGCGCCGGTTCATTGTCCCGCACAGCAGCGCGCTCGAACGACTCACGTCCTTTCCAATCGGCTGGATCGATGACCATGAACGCGCGGCATTGCGCGAAGCGGGAGACCGTTTTGCGCGGATGGGCGAAGAACTGGAGTCGGTACGCGAACGTGCCGCCGTGCTCCACGACGAGATTACCGACCTCAGATCGGAGCGCATCGATGCACGGTCGCTGCAAATCGCGATTGCCGCGCTCATTTTCCTCCCCCTCACTTTCATCACCGGCCTGTTGGGGATGAATGTCGAGGGCATCCCCTATGCGCGTGCGCCATGGGCATTTTGGACCATCACTGCGATGTGCACGAGCATCGCGCTGTCCATTGCCGGCTGGTTTGTCTGGCGCGGCTGGAGCCAGCGATAAACTCTAGGGTCCTGACCCTAGTGGATTGAATGTGACATTTGAGTCAGTGCCTGAAGCTGGTCGGACTCAAATACCGGAATCGAACCATTTGTAACCCGCGTTTTGCGAGTCGTCAGGTGAAGCCACCTGACTTCAAAACGCTCTAGCGTACCAGATCAAACTGGCCCGACACGCCTTCGGCCTGTGCCGATGGTGCTATCCAGACGCGGAACGTCCCGGGTTCGACCGTCGGTTGAAGGTCGCCACCGATATAGGTGAGGTCGCTGCGCCGCAGGGTGAAGCGCACATTTTGCGATGCGCCGGGGGCCAGCATCACCTTGTGGAACGCTTTCAACTCGCGCACCGGACGGGTGATGGGTGCCACCGTGTCGCGGATATAGAGCTGCGCGACTTCCTCGGCGGGGCGCGCGCCGCTGTTGGTGATGAGCGCGCTGATGACAATCTCTCCGTCCCAGCTGAGGCTGGCCCCCTCGATCCGCAAATCGCTATAGCCAATCTCGCCATAGGTCAGGCCGTGCCCGAACGCGAACAGTGCCGCGTTCGGCACGTCGCTATATTGCGCGCGGTAGGGCTGGCGCTCGCGGTCGGATGGCTGCGGTCGGCCGGTTGGCTTGTGGTCATAGCTATAAGGCTCCTGCCCGCTGTCATAGGGAAAGCTGACCGGCAGGCGGCCCGACGGGCCAACCTCGCCATAGACGATGTCGGCAATCGCGTTGCCGCTTTCCGAGCCCAGCTGCCAGGTGACGAGGATGGCGGGGGCACTGCGCACCGCGCCGTGCAGCGCCAGCGCGCGGCCGTTTTTGAGGATGACGACGGTTGGTTTGCCGACTGCCACCACCGCTTCGGCGAGTTGCTGTTGCACGGGCGGGATGACGATTTGGGTGCGTGACTGCGCCTCGCCCGACATCGCCTGGCTTTCACCAATGGCGAGGATGACAACATCGGCGGCGCGCGCGGCGGCGACGGCCGCCTCGATCCCCCCGGTGATAGACGTTTCGATGCCGCACCCTTCGGCAACGGTGATGTCCCCCCCCGCAGTGCGCAGCCCGGTGTCGAGCGCGACCGCCTGTTCGTCATCGCCATAGACGCACCAGCCGCCGATCAAATCGTGCTGCCCGCTGGCAAACGGCCCGATCACCGCGACCTTTGCGGTCTTCGCCAGTGGCAGGATGCCGCCTTCGTTGCGGAGCATGACGATCGATTTGCGCGCGGCCTCGCGCGCCAGCGCCAGGTTGACCGGCAGGCGCGAGCGCGCGCGTTCGCGTGCTGGGTCAATCCGGCGAAACGGATCGTCGAACAGGCCCAGCGCCGCCTTGGTCATCAGCACGCGGCGCACCGAACGGTCGAGCGCCTCCAGCGGCACCGCGCCGCTGCGCACCAGCTCGGGCAAATGGAGCATGTAAAGATTGCTCTGCATGCTCATGTCGACGCCAGCGAGAAAGGCGAGCCGCGCCGCATCGCGCCCATCGGCGGCGACCCCGTGCATGATCAGTTCCTCGTCGCCGGTATAATCGGACACGACAATGCCGGAGAATGCCCATTCGCCGCGCAGCACATCGGTCAGCAGCCAGTGGTTGGCGGTCGCCGGAATCCCCGATATTTCGTTGAACGATGCCATGGTGGACATTGCACCCGCGTCAAACGCCGCTTTGAACGGGGGCAGATACACCTCGCGCAGCGTGCGTTCGGATACATCGACCGTGTTGTAATCGAGCCCGGCAATCGCCGCGCCATAGGCCGCGAAATGTTTGGCGCAGGCCATCATCGCATCATCGTCGGACAGGCTGTGGCCCTGAAACCCGCGCGCGCGCGCTGCAGCGAACAGACGGCCGAGCGTTATATCCTCGCCCGCGCCCTCCATCGCGCGGCCCCAGCGCTGGTCGCGCGCAATGTCGACCATCGGCGCAAAGGTCCAGTCGATGCCCGCCCCCGCCGCCTCGAACGCCGCTGCGCGCGCGGTGCGCATCGCCAGATCAGGCTCGAAACTGGCCGCTTCGCCCACTGGAACCGGAAAGATGGTGCGGTGCCCGTGGATAACGTCCGCCGCGAATATCAGCGGGATTTTGAGGCGCGAGCGCGCCATCACCGCACGCTGCATGCGCTGCGCCATCACCGCGCCATTGCCGTTGAACACGCCGGTTAGTTTTCCCGCGACGGCGTCGGCGATCTGCGCTTCGAAATTGCTGCTGCTCCCCGGTGGATTGAGCGAGACCGCCTTGCTGCCGCCCCAGGCAGAGGCCATCAGCGTCAACTGCCCGGCTTTTTCCTCCAAAGTCATCGCCGCGATCAATCGCTCGACGCGCTGCTGTGCAGGCTGGCGGTCGGCGGCGCGCAGCAATGCGCCGGCCGGGCTGGCAAGCCATGCTGCGCTCAGCCCCAGTGCCGCGAGTGCGCTGCGCCGTGAAATTGGCCTGTTGAGCATTCTACCTCCACCCCCGGTCGCTTGACGCGCCGTGCACCCTCGAATCAACTTGCGGTTGACGCAAGTCTGTAACCGGTTACATAAATGGCGCTGGGCCATCTGGCAATCATTCTCGCGCTGGGGTAGGTCTTGGCCTCTGCTTAACAAGTTGGAAACATATTTTGCGCCAGTCACCCGCCACTATCCGCGATGTTGCCCGCGCCGCAGATTTGTCGGTGGCGTCGGTTTCGCGCGTGCTCAACGGACACAGCAATGTGCAACAGGACACGCGCGAACGCGTGCTGATAGCGGTCAGCGACCTTGGTTATGTGCCCAATGCCGCAGCACGCAGCCTCAGTACCGCACGTTCGGATGCGATCGGGGTGGTTCTGCCCGATTTGCACGGTGAGTTTTTCAGCGAACTGGTGCGCGGGCTGGACAAAGCAGCGAGCGAGCGCGGCTATATGCTGCTGCTCTCCACCATGCATGCCAGCAGCGCGCTGGCGAGTCAGGCGATTGCCGCTATGCGCGGGCGGGTTGACGGTCTGATCGTGATGGCCCCGCAAATCGGCGCTGATGATATGGGCTATGCGCTCCCCGTCGGTGTTCCGACGGTGCTGGTCAACAGCAGGGGTGAGCTTGGCAGGCATATCATGCGCGTCGATAATGGTGCAGGGGTGCGCGCGATGGTGCGGCATTTGCTCGACACTGGCCGAAAAGCGATTGTCCACATAGCGGGGATGGCGGACAATCTGGACGGTGCCGAGCGCCGCGATGCCTATCTGGCGGCGATGGCGGACATGGCACCTACGTTGCCGACGCGCGTACTGGAGGGCGATTTTTCCGAAGTTGCTGGCGAACGGCTGACCAGGCAATTGCTCGATGAAGGTGCATCGTTCGATGCGATTTTTGCGGCCAACGACATGATGGCGCTGGGCGCGGTGATGGCGCTGCGCGGTGCCGACATTGCCGTGCCGGGTCAGGTGGCGGTTGCCGGTTTCGATGATGTGCCGCTCGCGCGTTATCTGTCGCTTTCGACTTTGCGGGTTGATGCGGCGGGGGTTGGGGAACGCGCCATTGCGCGGCTGGTTGACGAAATCCAGGGCACCGCCGGCCCGGCTACGCTTGAGCTTCAGGTGCCGCAGCTGATGGTGCGCGCCACAACCGTGGCTGGCTGAACCGCGCCATATGCATAGAGAAGGATCGCATAGTTGACCGCACAGACCGACCGCCGTGTGTTGTTACAAAGCATTGCGCTGGGTGTGCCTGGCCTGTTTCTGTCTGGCTGCGGCGGGGCGATGCGCGGTGCCCAGCAGCCCGGGATTACGTTGCCGCCATCGCCCGCATCGCCCCCGGTCGCGCTCGGACCTGCGCCCGCACTTCCTGCACTGTTCGACGATATCGAGCAGCGGACATTCCGCTATTTCTGGGAACGCACCAACCCAGTTAGCGGTTTGGTGCCCGACCGTTGGCCGACACCATCGTTCAGCAGCATCGCCGCGATCGGTTTCGGGCTTTCGGCCTATACCATCGGTGCCGAGCGCGGCTGGATTTCGCGCGGCGATGCGCGTGCGCGCACATTGACGACGCTGCGGTTTCTCTCAAGCCTGCCGATGGGCGATGCAGCGAGCGGTGTCGCGGGTTATCGCGGTTTTTTCTATCACTTCCTCAACATCGAGACCGGGCTGCGCCACGGGCAGACCGAGCTTTCAACGGTCGATACCGCGCTGATGCACCTGGGGATGTTGCACGCGGCGGCCTGGTTCGACGGCAGCGATAGCGACGAACAGGAAATCCGCCGCCTGGCGACCGACCTGGTTGACGCCGCCGAGTGGGACTGGTTCCAGCAGGGCGGCAAGGCTATTCCGATGGGGTGGCACCCCGAAAGCGGGTTTATCGAGCGTGTGTGGGACGGGTATAACGAGGGCAAGCTCGTCTATATCCTCGCGCTAGGCTCCGCCCGCCATGCCGCGCGCGATGCGAGCTGGGACGCCTGGACCGCACCTTATGATCGCTTCTGGCGCGGGGCAGGGGCCAGCCGCCGCCTCGCCTTTGCCCCGGCGCTCGGGCACCAATATAGCGAGATGTGGATCGACTTTCGCGGCATTTTCGACGCGCCGATGCGCGCCGCCGGTTTTGACTATTTCGAAAATAGCCGCCGCGCGGCGCTTGCTCAGCAGGCTTACGCCATCGCCAATCCGATGCGCTGGGACGGCTATGGCCCCGACATATGGGGCTTTGGCCCGTGCGACGGGCCGGGCCATCACAGCGCGATGCGCGCGGGCGCCAGCGTGCAGTTCGAGGGCTATTTTGCGCGCGGTCCGGTGGGCGAACCCGATGGCTTTGACGATGGCACCATCGCTCCTTGGGCGACACTTGGTTTTCTGCCCTTCGCACCGGAAATCTGCATTCCGGCGGCCATGGCGATGCACCAGCGTCACGGAAGCCGGATCTATGGCCAATATGGTTTCCGCGACGCCTTCAACCCCAGTTTCCGCGATGTATCGCTCAGTGTGACGAGCGGCACCGTCGATCCGCTGCACGGCTGGGTGGCAAGCGACTGGCTCGGCCTCGATCAAGGCCCGATAGTGGGGATGATCGCCAATTATCGCAGCGAGGCGATCTGGCGGGTGATGCGCCGTTCACCGCATATCATCCGCGGCCTGCGCCGGGCGGGCTTTTCGGGTGGCTGGATCGACAACGCGCCTTGAGGCGAGATTACCGCGCGCGGATGAAGATATTGGTGGTCAGGCGCCCCGTCGCGGGATCGCTGCTTGGCATAAAATCGGGCGGAATAATCCCCGAATGCAGGAGCCGCGCCGGATAGCCGACCAGCCGTCCCTCCAGCCCCTCGACCGCGCCGATCCGCTCATAATTGGGGTTATCGCCGATGATATAGCCCGGCGGCTGCTCGGCCGTGCGCGCGGCGGCGACGTAGCTTTCCATATTGGCGGGGCTGAGCATTTCAATGCCGCTCATCCGGTGGCGGTAAAAGGCGGTGCCCGCACACGGCGCAAGATAATGCAGCACCGCATAGAGATTGGCATCGAGCGAGTCATAATGCGGCGCGCGCTGCACCGGGGTGAGCGCGGTGGCAGGCGTAGTCACCAGCGAAAAGCTGGCCTCGATCATGTCGAACCCGTCGATACCGAAAGCCCCGCCGAGATAGGGCGCGGCAGCCTCCAGTAACGCGGTGGCATAGGCAAAGGCATCGCTGTCGGCTTCGCTCAACACCCGGCGCAGGCCGGGGTAGGCGTTGCCGACCACGCCATAAGGCGCGAGCGTAGCGGCAGTTGCGCGGACGGACGGTGCATCTTGCCCGATCCCGTCGACCGTGACGACCGGCGCGCGGGCGTTGCCGAAATGGTTGAGGGCGGGAAGGGCGCTCATATTGGGTTAAGCACCCTCATTACTCCCGCCCCCACTCCGGTGTTTTGACCCACCGGAACCGGTAAGGAATACGGGGGCGACGCGCGCATCACGTCCCGCAAATCCCCATGTCCTGCCTCCAGATTGCGACCCGAGTGCCTTTGCCTTACCGTGATTTCCGAGCCGCTCGATGTTGCCATCTCGCTTGAAATCACTAGCCTCAGAACTCGAAGCGCAGGCCAACCTGAAAGCTGCGCGCGTCATTGCCAACCTGGCTATCCTCGATCAGCGGCGGGTTGCCAGGGCCGGTGCCCCATGCCGCGCCCGCGCCCCACGATGAATAGTTGCGGTTGAGCCAGTTGAACACGTTGAACGCTTCGAAATCGATGGTTACTTCCTGACCGCCGCCGAACGGAAGCTCGAACGTCTTGGCAAGGCGCAGGTCAAGCCGACGATAGGCAACGAAGCGTTCGGGGTTGAGCGGTCCGCCGAAATTACCGTAGCAACAGGCCCCATCGGGTGCACCACCGCCGGGCGCTGCGCCGCCGCCGCGAACGTTGCCGAACGATGGGCCGGACGAAAGCACCAGCGTGCCCGACAGCGTGATGCCCCACGGCGCGCGGTAATTGCCCGAGGTGACAAAGCGCCAGCTTTCCAGCCCGTTGACCGGGTTGGTGCCATAAGCATCCTGGCTGGCTCCGTTGAAAAACTCATCGTTATTGAGCTCCTGCGCCACGTTGCTGCGTGCCCGCTGGATCGTGAGAGCGCTGGAAAAGCCCCAGGTCGCGTTTTCAGTAAAGGGCTTTTCGACCGTCAGATAGATGGCGGTGTAAGTGGCTCGCCCATCGCTGACACCGCGATCGAGCTTGCCGCTGAAGCCCGCGACTTGCCCGTTTTGCGCCGCGCAGATCGCGGTCGATACCGCGCTGCCATCGCCATTGCGCAGGCTGCCAGGGGTGAAATCCTGAATCCACGCATCGCCGCCATCGGTGCAACCGGTCACATTGCCCGCGCCGTCGCGGGTCACCCGCCGCGAATACCAGCCATTTTCATAGAAATTGGCGCGCACAAACTGGAAGATATTGTGCGAACGGATGTGCGCCAGGGTCAACGAGGTCTGGATCGAGCCGAACCGCTGGCGGATACCGATATCGAACTGATCGGAATAAGGCAGCGGGGTGTCGTTGTTGAGGACAAAGATGTTGCCGCCCGCATTGCCGTTCGACGCGGCAAAGGCGCGCAGATTGTCGGGGTTGCGCAGCGCCGCCGTCAACTGTGTGCAATTGGCCGCATCGGTGCCGCGCCCATTGCCCATCGACGCGCCGCCGCCGGGGCAGAAGAACACCGTCTGGATATTGTCCGCATTGGTCAGTTGCTCGATCGCACCGGCGATGAACAGGCTGCGGTCGTAATAGCGTCCCGCGCCGCCGAACAATACGGTCTGGCGGTCGCCGTGCACGTCATAGGAGAAGCCGAAACGCGGCTGGAACGCATCGGCCTGTGGGCTGCGGTTGCGCCCGGTTGAGATATAATCTTCGGGGTTGATACCGCGTGCGCGCCAGCCGGGGTAAGCACGCAGCGCCGCCGCGATCCGTGGCGGGGTGATGTAATTATTATTGTTCGAATTGGATTCGATGTCCCAGCGCAGGCCAAGGTTGAACGTCCAATGTTCGTCGGGCTTCCACTCATCCTGAATATACAGGCCGGTCTGCACATCACGCGCGCTCAATGTCGGCGCGACCAGAGTGTTGATCCGCGCTGCATAGGCAAAGCTGGTGGCAGGGTCGAATGTTCCGGTCGAACCCGGGTTGGTAAAGAAATAGCGGCCACGGAAGCTGTTGTTGACCGTGCGCGACAGGTCGAGCCGGGCAATCTGGAAACCCGCCTTGATCGTATGGTCGCCGCGGGTCAGCGTCAGATCATCGCGCAGCGTATAGGAGGTTGCGATATCGCCCTGTTCAAAGAAGTGCGAACCGAGCCGCGCGTCTTCGGAAAATCCGGTGCCGTTGGACAGCACAAACTCCGCACCGGTGCCGACGCTCGGGGTCGATTGTTCTGAGCGGTCATAGGCGAAATTGAACACGTTCAAAAAGTCATCGCCGCTGTGCGTCCAGTTGAGCTGATAACGGTTCTGGTGCGTCAATATGGTGCGACCGTGCGTTGGCGCGGCATTACTGTCGATGTCCGCCAGATTGTTTTCGCGCCGCACGAACGCTTCCAAATTGACGGTGTCGTCGCCGCTCGCGAACCAGGTCAGCTTGCCGAAATAGAGGCCCTGATGGAAATCGAAATTGCGCGCCACGCCGTTGATCGCGCTGACCACGCTCGCGGGATAGCCGCCAACGACCGGTGACAATGTGCCGGTCGAGCCGGGCAGGCGCTGCGATGTGCCTTCGCCTGCGAAGTAGAAGGACAAGACGCCGGGGATGATCGGTCCGCCAATGTCGCCGCCGAACTGATAGCGCCGATAGGTCGGCTTTGGCACATTGCGCAGCTGATCGAAATAGGGCTGGGTGATGAAGCTGTTCGGCTGATATTCGACGAACGCCGAACCGTGGAACTCATCGCCGCCGGTCTTGGTGACCGCGGTGATCAGCGCCGAGCCAACCTGGCCGGTTTCCGCGCCAAAGTTTTGCGTCTCGATGCGATATTCCTGAATCGCTATCTGCGGGAACGGGTTGCCGATGCCAAAGTTTTGCCCAAAAATACCACCGTGGTTGATCGGATTCTTGAGGCTCAAGCCGTCGAGCAGGACGTTGGTGTTCGACGATGAGGTCGCGCCCGCCTGTAGCTGGGCGGTGCCGCCGGGGGCAACATTGACGCCCGGCGCAAGGATCGCAAAGCTGAGGAAGTTGCGCGAATTTTGCGGCAGATTTTCGATCTGTGCGGTGGTGACGTTGGTCGAAACCGTTTCGGTGCGCACTTCGCGGATCGCGCCGGCACCGGTAACGACGATGGTCCCGCTGTCGCCGAAATCGACGGTCGATGTGTCGCCGACCAGTACGGTGGTCGTTTGCGGGCCAAACCCCTGCACCGTCACTTCATAGGTCGATGGCCGCACACCCAAGATGACATAATCGCCGTCGGCGTTGACATGGCCGGTCAGCCGCTGTCCGGTATGCTGGTCAACCGCCACCACTTCGGTCCCCGAAGCGGCGCCCTCGACATGGCCTTGCAGCGTCGAATTGGAACTCTGAGCTTGGGCGGGCATTGCCACGACCAGCGCCAGCGCGATCGCCGACGTCGAAATACCAGCAGCAAGCCGGCGCATATGTTGTGATTGCATCCCCAAACTCCCCAGAATAAACCCAAACTCGGTGCTTTTGACCGATTTCGAAAATGGCAAGACGTGCCGCAGCCACGGATAGCCACGATTCGCCTTTGCTCAAGTAACCGATTACACGGCTTTGTAACCGGTTACAATAGGGCTTTGCAGATAGTGTGAAGAAAAATGTGCGGCACGTTTGCCTAGGCTAGCTATCGCGCGAAGCTAGCAGCGCGCTTACCGTGCGTTACAAATATGGCCGTGCGTTACAAATATGTAGGTCGGGGCGTCATGCAAAGCTGCGCGGCGCATGGCGCGACCGTGCGTAATCACTTGCTGTCATCTCACGCTGAAAAGACTTTACGCGTCGACATTGCCCAGCAGAGACTTGGGGTTAATGTTGAGCCGGCGGATTTGCGCCGCGACGGGCGGCCAGACCTGGCTTAGAAACTCATCGCGCAGCCGCGTACGCAGCCGGGTCGCTGCGCCGGGTGCCACGAACATGCCGACCCCGCGTTTGACCACGATCAGCCCCTCGTCCTGAAATGTTTGATAGGCCTTGGCCACCGTCAGCGGGTTGGCCCCATGGCCCGCCGCGAGCGAGCGGACCGATGGCAATGCGTCGCCGTCTTGAAAATCGCCATCGAGGATGCCGGCGGCGATGACATCGCGCAGGCGTTGATACACGGGTTTGGATTGATCAACCATAGTGCCTTATAGCAGTGATACAGCCGAAGGTCAACTCGTCACATTATTATAAGAAAGCCATAGAAATCGTCAGTTTCCATCCCATTCACGGGCAATGTCGTCCCTATTGGGTCGCGGGCGATCCTCGAGCGGCTTGAGGGCCGTGCCGATAAAGATGAAACCGATGATTCGATCCTCTCCGCCGCTTGCCCCGAGCGCCGCCGTCACCGCTGCGCTGGTGGCAGGCCAGCCGGTCAGCCAATTGGCGACAAAACCATGCGCGTGCGCGGCGTTGAGCAATTGCATCGCCATCGCGCCCGCCGATAATTGCTGTTCCCACAGCGGGATAGCGCTGGCGGTGTTCGGCGTGGACAGCAGCGCCAGCATCGTCGGCGCTTGGCGGGAAAAGGCGTCGATCGCCTCAATTTCCAGCCGCCCTGCCATCGGGCGTTCGGCGCGATAGGCGGCGACCAGCATCGCGGCAAAGGCCCCGCGTGCGTGCGGCGCAATCTCGACGATCCGCCACGGGGCCAGCTTGCCGTGGTCGGGAACGCGCATCGCAATGGCGATGATGTCCGCCAGCTGCGCTGCATCGGGGCCGGGCGCGGCCATATCGCGCGCCTTTCCAGAACGGCGGGAACGCAGGAGCACGAGGGGGGATGAGGTGTCGTTGAGCATCATTTTCCCATGCCTGCTGTACGCGCTTTCAACAAGTATCGTTCTAAGTAATAATATTACTTCACAGGCGCAATTTTCACGCTAGGTTCCCCGTCAACGAAAAACAGGAAAGCGCCCCGTTGAGGGCGCTCCGACTCTAGGGAACCAAGTGCCATGACAACAACCATTGATGATTCAGCCGCCGAACCCGGTGCAATCCCCGGCGACGTGAGCGGAATAGATTTACACGCCAAGGATGGTTGGTTCGGTCATCCGCGGCAATTGGCGCGGCTGTTCACCACCGAAATGTGGGAACGCTTTGGCTATTATGGCATGCGGGCGCTGTTGACGCTCTATCTTGCCGAGCATTTCCTGTTCAGCGATACTACGACAACGGGGCTATATGGCGGCTTTACTGCGTTGGTCTACCTGACGCCGTTGATTGGTGGACTGATTGCCGACCGTTTTTTGGGTGCCAAGAGATCCGTAAAATTCGGTGCGATCATGATGTCGCTGGGCTATTTGACGCTGTGTTTCGGCGGCGATGATGCGCGACCCTATGCCACGGTTGATGGGCAGCGCTATGATGTCACAGTTCAAGGAGAAGGCGACGCCGCACAGCAGTTCATCACGCTTGAGGGTCGGTCGCTGCGAATCAGCGGCAATGAAGATAAGAGCGTTTCATTGTTGGCCGCAGATGGCAGCGAGGTGCGTCACATCGCCGAGGGCGGGTTTGAGGCGGGCGGTGACCGCGACCAGACCTTTGTCTATATCCTATTGCTAGGCCTATCATTAGTTACGGTCGGCAATGGCTTTTTCAAGCCCAATATCTCGACGATTGTTGGCGAGCTATATGAAGCGGGCGACCGCCGCCGCGATGCTGGCTTCACCATATTCTATATGGGTATCAACCTAGGTTCGCTTTTCTCGCAAATTCTGTGCCCGTTCCTTGCGGTCGCGGTTGGCTGGTGGGCAGGGTTCGGTCTTGCGGCGCTTGGAATGTTGCTTTCATGGTCGCTCATTCATTTCGATGGCGGCCGATTGAACGGCTATGGAGAACGCAGCGCTGATGCGCCGACGACCAAAGATATGCTGATTTACGCAGGTGCCGTGTTGGCAGTACCAGTCGTGTGGTTACTATTTTCAAACCTGATGAACTATGTCGCACCAGAAGCGGGCAGCGGTATCATGGGCTATATTGCTGGCCTACCCTTAATGGGGAAAATGCTGTTCAGCACATTCATCGTCGCGGTGCCCGCTATCCTCATCTGGTCGTTTATCAAGGGGTCACGGGTCGAGTTTCAAATGATGGTTGCCGCCATGGTGCTGATCCTGTTCAACACGGTGTTCTGGACATTGTTTGAACAAGCCGGGTCGTCACTGACGCTGTTTGCTGACCGCAACACCGACCTATCGGTCTTTGGTATGTTCAGCATTTCGGCGGGGCAAACGCAATTTTTCAACGCTCTGTTCATCGTGTTGCTGGCACCGCTGTTCAGCATCCTATGGAATGCGATGGCCAAACGCGGGGTAGAGCCGTCGATCCCGATCAAATTTTCCATTGGCCTGATAGGTGTGGGCCTTGGTTTTCTGTTTCTCGTTTGGGGTGCCGGCTTTGCCGGAGCGGATTTCAAAGTCGGGCTGTGGTGGCTCGCCGGGCTTTACCTGATCCACTCGATTGCCGAACTGTGTATCTCACCTGTAGGTCTTTCGATGATTACGAAGCTGTCGATTGCCCGCATCGTCGGGTTGATGATGGGGGTATGGTTTCTCTCCATCTCGGTTGCGCAGTATGTTGCGGGCGTGGTGGCACAGGTAGCGAGCGTTGAGACGGTTGGCGGACAGGTGACCAACCTGCAAGTCAGCCTGAACACTTATATGGGCGTGTTCACGACGATTGGCTGGTGGTCTGTGGGGATTGGCGCGGTGTTGCTGCTGCTCGCTTGGCCGATCAGAAAACTGATGCACGGAATGAATTGAGGATGGCTGGGACAATGATGCGGGTATTTGATCGTTCTCTGGGGCTGACGATCTTTGCCGTTCTCACCCTTGCCGCTTGTTCAATCGATAGCGCGAGCAGCGGCAACGCCCGGCCTGTGACGTCGGCAAACCGCCCGGCGCCGGTCAACCCCAACCCCTATCCATCGACTTATCGCGCTTATGCCAGCGTGCCGACCGCGCTGGTCGGCGCAACCGTGCTCGATGGCGAGGGCGGGCGGATCGAGCATGGCACCGTCCTCTTGCGCGATGGCAAGGTCGAGGCGGTCGGCGGCGCAGAGCTTGTGGTGCCCGAAGGCTATACGCGGTTCGACGCCACGGGGCGCTATGTCACCCCCGGCATCATCGACATTCACAGCCACCTTGGCGATTACCCGTCCCCAGGCGTCGAGGCGCATAGCGACGGTAACGAAGCGACCGACCCGACCACGCCCGAGGTGTGGGCCGAACACAGCGTGTGGCCGCAAGACCCCGGTTTCACCCGCGCGCTGACCAATGGCGGGGTGACATCTTTGCAAGTTCTGCCGGGCAGCGCGAACCTGATGGGCGGGCGCAGCGTGACGCTCAAAAATGTGCCGGCGCGCAGCGTGCAAGGCATGAAGTTCCCCGGCGCGCCTTACAGCCTTAAGATGGCGTGCGGCGAAAACCCCAAGCGCGTTTATGGAGGACGCGGGCGCGCACCATCGACCCGGATGGGCAATTTCGCGGTCAATCGCGCGACATGGGCGCGCGCGGTCGAATATCGCGCCCGGGTGGCGCGCGGCGAAACGGTCAACCGCGACCTCGCCATGGAAACGCTGTCGGGGGTGCTGGCGGGCGAGATATTGATCCAGAACCATTGTTATCGCGCCGATGAAATGGTCCAGGTGCTCGATATGGCACGCGAGTTTGGCTATCGCGTCACCGCGTTCCACCACGCGGTCGAGGCGTATAAAATCGCCGACATCTTGCGCGACAACCATGTCTGTGCGGCGATGTGGGCCGACTGGTGGGGCTTCAAGATGGAGGCCTATGACGCGATCCCTGAAAATATCGCGATGATCCAGAATGCCGGGGGCTGTGCGATTGTCCATAGCGACGATGCCAACCAGATCCAGCGGCTCAACCAGGAAGCCGCCAAGGCGATCGCGGCGGGGCGGCGCGCGGGGATCACCATCAGCGAGGCCGACGCGATGCGCTGGCTGACCATCAATCCGGCGCGCGCGATGGGGATCGACGCGATGACCGGCAGCCTCAAGCCCGGCAAGATGGCCGATGTCGTGCTGTGGAATGGCAACCCGTTCAGCGTCTATTCGCGCCCCGAACGCGTGTGGATCGACGGTGCGCTGCTCTATGACGCTTATAACCCCGCGCTACGTCCGGTGACCGATTTCGAACTGGGTCAGCCGGGCGAAGGGGACGTCAAATGAGGAGCATCCTCCTTTGCGCAACCTGCGCCTTCGCCATGCTTACCACTCCTGCAATGGCGCAGGATGTGGCGATCACCAACGCACGGCTAGTGATCGGCGATGGTAGCGCGCCCATTGAGCATGGCACTGTTCTGGTCCGCAGCGGCCGCGTTGTTGCAGCGGGAACGGGCGTTGCTGTGCCTGCAACCGTCCGCACCGTCGATGCCGCTGGCCGCTGGGTCACGCCGGGGATCGTCGCGGGGTTCAGCCGCGTCGGATTGGTCGAGGTCGATGCGGTCGACGGCAGCAATGATGCCGGGTCTGCGACCTCGATTTACGGTGCGGCGATTGACATTGCGCCCGCGCTCAATCCGCTCGGCGCCCCCGTAGGCGTCAATCGGTTGAACGGCGTCACCCGCGCATTGGTCTATCCGGGCGCGGCGGCCAGCCTGTTCAACGGGCGTGGAGCGCTGGTCGATCTGGGCTCAGACGCGAACATGGTGACGCACGGTGGCCTGTTCCAATATGTCGAGCTTGGGGAGAGCGGCGCGGCGCGCGCGGGCGGCAGCCGTCAGGCCGCAATCCTCCACTTCCGCTCGCTGTTGATGGAGGCGCAGGATTTTGGCCGCAACCCCGCCGCTTATGATGGGCGCAGCCGCGACGCCTTGCTGACCCGTGTCGATGCGAGCGCGCTGCTGCGTGTGCTCGATGGCCGCGACCGTTTGTTCATCAAGGTCGAGCGCGCATCGGATATTCTCTCGGTCATCAATTTGCTGCGCGAATTTCCTGGCATCAAACCGACGCTGGTCGGGGTCAGCGAAGGGTGGACCGTCGCACCGCAAATCGCGGCGGCGCATATGCCGGTGATCGCATCGGCGCTCAATGACCTGCCCGATACGTTCGAACAGCTCGCCGCGACCCAAAGCAATATCGGGCGGATGCGCAGCGCCGGGGTGCAGGTGGCGATCGGGCTGGTTGACGATAGTGAAACGCATAAATTGGGCTATGCGCGGCAATATGCGGGTAATCTGGTCGGTCTGGCGCGGATGCCGGGGGCGAGCGGGTTGACGTGGGACCAGGCCTTTGCGGCTATCACTTCTGGTCCGGCGATTGCGGCGGGGGTTGACGGCGAGGTCGGTTCGCTGCGCGCGGGGCGCGTCGGCGACGTAGTGATATGGGATGGCGATCCGCTCGAACTGTCGAGCGCGCCGACCGCCGTCTATGTCGATGGTATCGCCCAGGAAATGGAAAGCCGCCAGACGCACTTGCGCGATCGCTACCTCAATCCGACCGAGGGGGCCTTGCCAAATACCTATGACTATTGATGTGCATCTGATAGGGGGTGCGCAGCACCATAAGGGACACCGCCAGTGAGTCCGATTGCCCTGCTTAGCCTCGCCTGCGCCGCCTTTGTCGGCAGCCATTTTGCGCTGTCGCATCCGCTGCGTTCGCCCTTGGCGAATATGCTGGGCGAGGGCGGTTTTCGCGTGCTTTACGCGCTCATTGCCTTTGCTACATTTGGCTGGATCATCTGGACTTGGCTAGCGGTTCCCGCAACCGCGCCCGCTTATGTGGCCAGTGATTACGCATGGATCGCCGCGAGCGCGGTGATGTGGCTGGCCTCGGTGCTGCTCGCAGGCTCGTTCTTTGGCAATCCGGCGATGCCATCGCCAAACGCAACGTCTATGGCGATGCGCAACCCGCTCGGTGTCTTTGCGATTACCCGCCATCCGATGATGTGGAGCTTTGCGCTGTGGGCCATCATCCACATGCTACTGTGGCCGACGAGCGAAAACCACGTGCTAACCACCGCCATTCTCCTTCTCGCATTGGGCGGCGCGGCGGGACAAGATGGCAAGAAAGCGCGGATGATGGGCGATGCGTGGCGCGGCTGGTGCCGCCGGACCAGCTTTTTCCCGTTCGCGGGGATCATCGGCGGGCGGGTCGGCTGGGCGGCGGCGTGGCCGGGCAGCGGGGCGCTGTTGCTCGGCACATTGCTATGGCTGGCGATGACCTGGGCGCATATGCCGCTGGGTGCGCGGATGGCCGCTGGCATCTGGCGGTGGTGGGAGTAGAGCGGTATGGCGTTTGAATGAAACGCCATTGTGCTCCGGCGAAGGCCGGAGCGTTGGAGTCTATACTCCAACCGCTCGCTTAAGACGCCTCGGCTCCGGCCTTCGCCGGAGCACAGCAGTGATTTAATCCAAGTGATTTAATCCAATGGCATCAGCCCTAAATCCGCACCATCCGCATCCCCATTTCGCCATAGCGCGGGCCGGCGGTCGCGCCCTTGGGGCTGGCGGCGTCGAGCGCGGTCAGGTCATCGGCGCTCAACACCAGGTCGGCGGCGGCAACGCTGTCCGCCATCGTCGCGCGGCGTTTGGTGCCGGGGATCGGCACCACGTCCGGCCCCTGCGCGAGCAGCCACGCGAGTGCGACCTGCGCGGCGCTGACCCCATGGCCTGATGCAACCGCCTCGACCGCCTCGACCACCTTGAAATTGGTGGCGAAATTCTCCTCCGACCAGCGCGGGTCATTGCGCCGCCAGTCGTCGGCAGGGATCGCGTCAAAGCTGCGGATTTTTCCCGCAAGGAACCCGCGCCCCAGCGGCGAATAGGGCACAAAGCCGATGCCAAGGGTGCGGCAGGTGGTGAGGATATCGTCCTCGACATCGCGTTCCCACAGCGAATATTCGCTTTGCAGCGCCGCAATCTGGTGCACCGCATTGGCGGCGCGCAGCCGTTCCGGTGCCGCTTCGGACAGGCCGATATGCTTGATCTTGCCCTCGCGCACCAGTTCGCCAAGCGCGCCGACGGTTTCCTCAATCGGCACCTTGGGGTCCATCCGATGCTGGTAAAACAAATCGATGCAATCGATGCCGAGCCGTTTCAGCGACGCTTCGACCGAGGCACGGGCATTAGCCGCCGACCCGTCGACGCCGGTGATTTTGTTCCCCTCAAAACGGAACCCGAACTTGGTGGCGATGACCAGGCGTTCGCGCCCAGAACTGCCAAGCCCCTTGATCGCCGCGCCGACCAGCTCTTCGTTCTGGAACGGGCCATAGATTTGCGCGGTGTCGAAAAAGGTCACGCCCAGCTCGATCGCCTGGTGGATGGTCTTAATCGCCTCATCGGGATCAGCGTCGCCGCCATAGACGATGTTGCCGCCCTTTATCATCGGCATACAGCCAATGCCGATCGCCGAGACGCTGAGGCCGTCACCTAGCTTGCGCATGTGCATGGAGATGTCCTTTCTCTCAGGGGCGCGGATGCGCGGCGCGCCATTGTGCCGGGGTTTGGAAGGCACCTTGCCACAGCCCGCGATGCGCGTCACGCGCCGTTTCCTGCTCCGCCGCATAGCGCGCACTGCCGCGCTCCTCGGGGCTGATGGCAAGGCCAGCCGCGACCATGCTTGCGCCGATGTCCGGCGTGGCGGGCGTTGCGCACGTTGAAACTTTGCGGCGATATTGGTCGCGCGCCACGATGGTGCAGCGGAGTGGCCTGACCAGCACCAGCGCCGCCAGCCGTTCGCGCGCATCATGCCCGCACGGCCACTCCTGCCCCTGTGCGGTGCGGCACGTCTGGTGATATTCGGGGGCGTCGATGCCGGAGAGGCGGATGGTTTCAACGCCGCCATCACCGCGCAGGTCGAGCGTATCACCATCGCGCACACGCACATTGGGTTCGCTGATGATTTCCAGGGGGAATAGCTGGTCGCTAAACCCCCACAGGCCAAGGATGCAGAGCAATCCCACAACCGCTAACACCCGCCGCCACGTCATGCGCGCGGATGATCCACCCCGCCCAACCTGTCGGCAATCGCGGCGGTGGCGGTGTCCATCGTTACATTGCCGACGGTGCGGATGATGTCGGGCAGCGTCTCGACCGCGACCAGCAGCGCCAGCGGTTCGAGCGGCACCCCCATGGCGATGGCAATCGGCGCGCACGACGAGATAAAGCTGATCGAGCCGGGCAGGCTGACCGCGCCGAGCGTCGTCGTCGCCGCCACCGCCACCCCGATAGCGAGCGTGACCGGGGTGACCTCTACCCCGCTCAGATAGGCGACATAGATGGCCACCGCGAGGTTCATCGCCGGGCCGGTTGCGCGGAACAGCGCGACGGCGAGCGGCAGCGTGACGTCGGCGCTGGTTTCGCGCACACCCAGCGCCGCCGCTGCGCGCAGCATGGCGGGGAGTGAGGCGAGCGAGCTTTGGGTTGAAATCGCCACCGCTTGCGGCGGCAACACCGCGCGGGCGAATGTACCGAGCCTGAGCTTGCCAGCGATTACCGCCAGCGGATAAGCGGCGAACCACACCACACAGCCGACCGCCGAGACGATGGCGATATAATGCAGGAACACGCCGATCGCGCCGACCCCGGTGCGCGCCGCGACGACGAAAGCCAATGCCGCGACGCCAATCGGCGCTATCGCCAATACCCAGCCGATGATCACCAGCATCGCATCGCCCAGCGCCGTGAACAGGTTAGAGAGGCGGTTACGCGCGCCGGGTTCCAATCGGGTGATGGCAAGGCCAAAGATCGCCGAAAAGATGATCAGCGGCAATATCGCGTCATTGGCCGCTGCTGCCACCGGATTGGTTGGGATCATCGCCTTGATGAACTCGGCGAACGGCGGGATGTCGCCAATCGGGGCCGCGCTGCTCATGCTCGCGGTCAGAGATCGCGCGGCTTCGGCCGGAATCGGGAACAATTCGAGCAGCAACGGCGTGACAAACGCGGCCATGATCGCGCCCGCCCACAGCACCGCAAAGAACAGCGCGATTGACCAGCCTGCGAGTTTGCCCGCGCGCGCCGCCGCCACCGATGTGACGATGCCTGTGATCAGCAGCGATACCACCAGCGGGATGATCGTCATCTGCAATGCGCGCAGCCATAATGCGCCGATCGGGTCGGCGATCGCGGTGATGCTCTCCACTTGGCTGGGCGCGGCCCATGCCAGCGCTAGACCAGCCGCCAACCCGCCGACCAATGCGGTCAAAATGAGGGTTGGGGATATGCGTGGCCCGCCGGCGGCTTGTTCGCTCATGGGCGATGTTGTGCCCCGCCCACGCGCGGCGCGCAAGGGGGGGGCGGGGGCGGTACACCCGCTTTCCTACAGGCTTGGCTCTTTGGTATAAGATACGCTCGCCCGCACAGGCGGGGATATGGCTCTTTGAAATCGTCGCATATGCCCCGCGCATGGTTAGGGCCAATTTTCGGCTCCAAGGTAACACACTGTTACCTTGTGGTTACCTTGTGACCCTGATCGAGCGCTTAACTTGACACATTGCGTTTTTCACCACTGTCGTAAAATATAGCTAGTGTTTGAATTGAAAGGATGAATCACCGCTTCTTAACTTGACACACTGTCAAGCGAAGCCTCTTGCGTTTGCTGGCTATCCGCGGTCGGCGTAGATCATCCGCCCGTCGCCGAGCAGCGCGAGCGCCATGTAGATATCGTCCTGGCGCACCGCGAAACATCCTTCGCTGCGGCCCAATTTGCCTTGGGCGGCGATGATGTCGGTGCTGACATAATCGGCGGGGTGGAGGACGATGGCGCGCGCTTCGGCGTTGTAATTGCCGACATCGAGGCCGATTAACCGCCGCGAAGCGCCGTGCGCACCGTCATATTGTGCGGCGGTGAGATAGGCACCGTGGCTGCTGGCGTGCGATCCTGGCTCGTTCGAAAATTGCTCGACCCAGCCCTTATGCTCGGGGTCGGACCCGCGCCCGTGCGCCACCAATAATGTCATCGACTGGCCTGACGCCATGTCGAGGATGTGAAAACGTGGCTCGCGAGAGAGCAAGGAGAAATCGACGATGCCGATGCGGTCACGATAGGCGATGCTATGGGCATGGCGCTCCATCGCCGCCGTCGCGCGCATGAACAGCGGCAGGTTGACGCCAGTGGGACCTGTGGCGGGTGCGGTCGCGCGGGCAAAGCTGGACAACGCAAGCGGCGCAGCCACCAGCGCCAATCCGCCAATCATCATTTGCCGCCGAGATGTCAAAATCGTCAAAATATGCTACCCATGTGTGACCAACAGCACACAGTAAGCGAAAGAAAATGAATATCCGAATGATGCAGCGATGGAACGTGCTATAACGGCGGCGAATTGCTGATTCGAGGTTCTAGGGGGCTTAAATGCGCACATTACTCACCCTTTTTGCGGTTGTTGCGGTGTCTGTGCCGACTCTGGCGCAAAATGTGACGGTCGGCGATGCGCCGGCACCTGCGGCCAGCCCGGTGCCCGCGCCGCGCGTGGAAATGCCGCCGCCAAGCTGGACCGAGGCGCAGGCGATGCAACTCGCGCTGTGGCTCGACGGGGCGAGCCGCGATGGCCTGCCCGACCAAGCCGATGCTGCGCGAACGATACGCGAAGCGGTGGCGGGCGGCGACGCAGCAAGGATCAGCGCGCTCTCTAATGCGGCGGCGGTGCGGCTGCTCGACCTTCATCGGGGTGGCACTCATAATGGTCAACGCCGCGCCTTTGGCATTATCGGCGATACTAATGGTCCGGCGGCCGAGGCGGTGGCTGCGGCGCTCGCGCTCGACCGTGTCGATGCGCTGTTCCAGGGCGCGGTGCCCACGCACCCCAATTATGTGGCGCTACGCGACCTTTTGGCCACCGAAGCCAACCCGGCGCGCGCCGAGACGATCCGCCTCAATATGGATCGCTGGCGCTGGATGCCGCGCAATCTGGGACAGCGCTATCTGCTGGTCAACATTCCCTCGTTCGAGGTTACCTTGTGGCAGGATGGGCGACAGATCGACCGCTGGCGCACCGTTGTCGGGCGGACAACCACGCAGACCAACGGTTTTTCGGCGACGGTGACGGGCGTTATCCTCAACCCATGGTGGGAAATCCCGACCAGCATCGCCAACGAGGGCGTTGCAGCGCGGGTGCGTGCCAACCCTGCGCGAGAGGCAGCGCGCGGTTTTGTGTTTCAGGATGGGCGTTTTCGGCAACGACCGGGACCGGGCAATTCGCTGGGTCGGATGAAGCTGGTGATGCCCAACGGCCACGCGATATTCCTGCACGACACGCCGTCGCAATCGCTGTTCGCCAACCCGATGCGCGCCTATAGCCACGGCTGTGTGCGGGTCAATCAGGCGCTCGATTTCGCCACCGCGTTGCTCTCGGCGCGCGAAGGGTGGACGCGTGCGACCACCGACGCGGCGGTGGCGAGCGGACGCACGCAGACGGTCGATCTGCCCGCGCCGATCCCGGTCTATATCGGCTATTTCACCGTTGCGCCGTTTGCGGCGGCTTCGGGCGCCCCAGAAATGCGGCACTTCCCCGATGTTTATGGGCGCGATAGGGCCAGGTAACTTTTGCAACAATCCGGACGAACCACTAGGGGCAGGGGGCAAAGGAGAACGCCTTGACCCACGCCATTCCCCGCCGCACGCTGTTGCGTTCGGGTGCGCTCGGTCTCGCGGGGCTGGGGCTGTCGCGATTCTTTCCTGCTTGGGCGCAGAGCGGCACCGCAGGCGCTATCGCTTCATCAACCCTCTCTGGCAACGAGATTACCCTGCGCGTCGCGCATAGTCCATTCAGCGTTGGCGGGCGCAGCGGCCACGCCGTCACTATCAACGGCACATTGCCTGCGCCGCTGCTCAGGCTGCGCGAGGGACAGAATGTCCGCATCCACGTCGATAATGCGCTCGATGAAGACACATCGATCCACTGGCACGGGCTGTTGGTGCCGTTCCAGATGGACGGGGTGCCGGGGGTCAGCTTTCCCGGTATCCGACCCGGGACGCGCTTCACTTATGAGTTTCCGGTCATTCAGTCGGGCACCTATTGGTATCACAGCCATTCGGGGTTGCAGGAGCCGATGGGTCATTATGGCCCGATCATCATCGACCCCGCCGGTGCCGATCCCGTCGCCCATGACCGCGAACATGTGATTGTCCTGTCCGACTGGAGCTTCCTCCACCCGCATATCGTTATGCAGCGGCTCAAACAGGAAGCGGGCTTTTTCAATCGCCAGCGCCGGACGGTTTTGGGCCGTGCGGGCAATGATGCTCTGTCGGCGGAAGATCGCGCGATGTTCGCGCAGATGCGGATGGACCCGACCGACATTGCCGATGTGACGGGCGCGACCTATACCTACCTCGTCAACGGCCACGGCAGTGCCGAGAATTGGACCGGGTTGTTCGGGCGCGGAGAACGGGTGCGGCTGCGGATCATCAACGCGGCCTCGCAGACCATCTTCAACTTTCGCATCCCCGGCCTTGGTATGAATGTGGTCGCCGCCGATGGGCAGAATGTCCGCAGCGTCGAGGTTGACGAGTTTCAGATCGGTAACGCCGAAACCTATGATGTCATTGTCACACCGCAGGAAGAGCGCGCCTATACCATTGTCGCCGAGGCGATCGATCGATCGGGGATGGTGACGGCGACGCTGGCCCCGCGCGTCGGCATGCGCGCCGACGTGCCGCCGCTGCGCGAACGGCCGCTGCTGACGATGACCGATATGGGGATGGGCGGGATGGCGGGGATGGACCATGGCGCTGGCGGTATGTCGCATGATATGCGCGACACCAGCCGCGTGTCTTTTCCTGTCGGCCCGGGTGTTGACATGATCGCGCCGATGCCGGCCGACCGCATGGATTTTCCGGGGATCGGCCTCGACACGGCTTCCCACCGCGTGCTCAATTACCGCCAATTGGTCGCGCTCGCACCCCGCAAGGACGCACGCGAACCGTCGCGGCGGATCGAGGTCCACCTGACGGGCAATATGGAACGGTTCATGTGGTCGCTCGATGGCGAGCGACTGAGCGAGAACCCCGAACCATACCGTTTTGCCCGTGATGAACGGGTGCGGATGACCTTCATCAACGATTCGATGATGACCCACCCGATGCACCTGCACGGCCATTTTTTCGAACTGGTCAACGGCCATGGCCTGCACCAGCCATCGAAACATACGGTGCGCGTGTTCCCCGGTGGCACGATCAGCGTCGATTTCACCGCCGATGCGCCGGGCGACTGGGTGCTGCACTGCCATTTGCTTTACCACATGCACGCCGGAATGATGCGGGTGGTGACGGTGCGCCCGCTCGATGGAGATGCGGCGTGAGGGCGGCGCTGATGGTCGCGCTGGCGGGGCTGAGCGCGCCAGCACTGGCGCAGCATGAAGGGCATGCGGGGCATGTGATGCCGCCCCCCCAGGGCGTGCCTGACGAGGTGCCTCCGCCTCCCATCGCCCCGCCGCCGCCCGCTGCACATTCGGGCCCGGTGCATGCCGCCGACACCGTCTATGATCCCGCAGCGATGGCGGCCGCGCGTGCGAACATCGCCCCGATGCACGGCGGGGCCACGGCGCGCAAAATCGCGATTGAACGGCTCGAATGGGGATTGGGGCACGGGGCGAACAGCTACGGCTGGAGCGGCTATGGCTGGAGCGGCGGTGACATCGACCGGCTGTGGATCAAGAGCGAGGGTGAGGGCGATAGCACCGACGGGCTGGAGCGCGCCGAGGTGCAGGCGCTGTGGAGCCACGCCATCGCCCCCTTCTGGGATGTGCAGGCGGGCGTGCGCCAAGATGTCGGCAGTGGGCCGGAAACCAGCTATGCCGTCATCGGCGTGCAGGGGCTTGCGCCCTACTGGTTCCACGTCGATGCCGCGCTGTTTGTGTCGCATCGCGGCGATGTGAGCGCGCGGGTGGAGGCGGAGCACGACATCCGCCTGACGCAAGCGCTGATATTGCAACCGCGCGCCGAGATTGACCTTGCCGCGCAGGACGTGCCGCGCCTGCGCATCGGTTCGGGCCTGAGCAGCGCCGAGATTGGCGCGCGGCTGCGCTATCAGATCACGCCGCGTTTCGCGCCCTATGTCGGGGCCGAATATCAGCGCGCATTTGGTGACAGCGCATCCTATCGCCGCGCGGCGGGGGAACGTGCCGGTGGCTGGCGGTTTTTGCTGGGTATCAGCACCTGGTTTTGACGATCAGCATTTGACCGCTGCGGCTGGTCCGCTATGATGCAGACGACTGTTCTATAAAAATAACACAGCGGGTCTCTTGAAGTTGTCTGGTGCGGGGCCATGTCTTGCGCTATCTTGTGCATCGGCACGGGCGAACTTTTATTGAAAAGAGGCTGAAATGGGTATTCTCGATTTCCTCTCCAAACAATTTGTCGACGTCATCGACTGGACCGAAACGGCGGGCGATCTCGCCTATCGTGTGCCGATGGCGGACAAAGAGATACAGAACGGGGCCGTGCTGACGGTGCGCGAAGGGCAGGTCGCGGCTTTCTTTAACGAAGGGCGCATCGCCGACATTTTCACCGCCGGCATGTACACGCTCGATACACAGACGCTGCCTGTGCTGACCGCGATCATGAATTGGGACAAGGCGTTCAAATCGCCGTTCAAATCGGACGTCGTCTTTTTCAGCCACAAGGAACAGATCAACCAGAAATGGGGCACGCCGCAACCAATCACTGTGCGCGACAAGGAGTTTGGCGCGATCCGCATCCGCGCATTCGGCGGCTATAGTTTCCGTGTCGAGGACGTCGCCAAGTTCATGGCGACGATTGTCGGCACCACCGCGGTCACGCGCGTCGGCGATGTCGAACCGCAACTGCGCACCGCCATTTCGACCGCGATCGCGACTGCACTCGGCGGGTCGCAGCATGCCTTCCTTGACCTTGCGGCCAACCAGCAACTGATGTCGGACGTGCTCAAGGGTGAAGTGTCGAAACAGTTCGCGCAGTGGGGGTTGAGCGTTCCGTCCTTCTTTATCGAGAGCGTGTCGCTGCCCGAAAATGTCCAGGAATATCTCGACAAGGCCAGCTCGATGCGGGTGCTCGGCAACCTCGATCAATATACCAAGTTCCAGACCGCCGAGGCGATTGGCGATGCCGCCAATCAGGAAGGCGGCCTGGCCGGGCTTGGCGTTGGCATGGGCGCGAGCGCGGCGATGGGTGCGGCGATGGCCGGAGCGATGACCCCGCAAGCAGCCCCTGCTGCTCCTGCCGCTCCGGCGGCGGAGGATCCGTTCGAACAGGTCGAAAAGCTCCACAAACTGATGACCATCGGCGCGATCAGTCAGGAAGAGTTTGACAGCAAAAAGGCCGAATTGCTCAGCCGGGTGCGGTAACGCGCCATGCAAAGCGTCTCGTGCCCTCAATGCGGTAACCCCTTGATCTTCACCTCGCCGGCCCTGCCCGTGAAGGTGTGCGAGCGGTGCCAATCGGTGGTGGTGCGCCATGACGACCAGCTGGAGAGGATCGGCGAAGCGGCGGTGCTCCCGTTCGATGTCTCGCCGATCCAGCTCGGCTCGATGGGTCTCTATGGCGGCGATGCCAGCGGCGGAGCGATGGGCTTCACCATCGTCGGGCGCATCCGCTGGGGCTGGTCGGCGGGGTCGTGGAACGAATGGCTCGCGCTGTTCGACGATGGCAGCAACGCGTGGCTGGGCGAGGCGATGGGCGATTTCATGCTGCTGCGCGAAGTGGACATCGCCACGACCCCCGCAGTGCAGGCGTGGGCGGCAAGCGACGTGCCGGGCTTGGGCACGGCGTTGGACGTCGGTGGGGTCATCTACACCGCGACCGATGTCAAATCGGCACACATATTGGCGAGCGAGGGCGAACTGCCGTTCCGCTGCGCCACCGACTGGACCATCGACAGCGTCGATTTTCGCAGTTCGGGGCGCGAATGCGCGAGCTTTCAGCGCGATGAGGACGGCGCATCCTTCTATACCGGCCATGTCGTGTCGCTGACTGATTTGCGGATGCACAATGTGCGAAGCATCGAGGGTTGGGCCGTGCCTGATTTTGTCGCCGCATGACCGAGGCTGAACCGCCCGGCCCATGGGAAGCGTCCGCAGCCCCGGCTCCTTCTGTGCCGCAATCGGCCCCGCAATCATCGAGCCGCGCGGTCACTTGTCCCAATTGCGGCGGGACGGTCGAGATCCGCGCGGCGGGCTATACGGTTAGCGTCGCGTGCCAATATTGCGGCAGCATGCTCGACGTCGCCAACCCCGATGTCGCGCTGATCGAACGGCATAATCAGGCGGTGGCCGACCTCGCCATCCCGCTGGGGTCGCGTGGGCACGTCAAGGGTCATGAATATCAGATGGTCGGCGCTGTCCGCCGCTCGATCGAGGGCGAGGGCTGGGACGAATATCTGCTGTTCAATCCCTATGTCGGTTACCGCTGGCTGGTGAATGACGAGGATGGGTGGTCGTTCGGGACGATGCTGACCAGCCTGCCACAAATGAGCGGCGGCAGCGCCACTTACGCGGGCGTCCATTTCACCCACGATGGCGACACATGGGACGCAGTGGTCGACCGGGTGGTCGGTGAGTTTTACTGGCGGGTGCAGATCGGCGATCACGCTAGCCTGGCCAATTATGAAGCGAGCGGCGCAACGCTGTCGTGCGAAAGCGTGGCGGATGAGGTCAGCTGGACCGTGTCCGAACCGATCGGGCGCGGCGAAATGCGCGGCTTTGGCAAGAGCGAGGCTGTGGCGGCGGGCGCGAACACCGACACCGGGCAGTCGGCCTTTGCCGGCGGGGCGCAGAGCGATGCCACGGGTACGGTTAACGACGCGCCCGACGGGCCGCTGGCGCGCGCTTGGCGCTATACAAAGATCGGCGCGGCCGCGTTGGCGGCGATGATATTGGTGATGGTCCTGTTCGCCTTTGGCGGCAACAGCACCCAAGGGTTCAGCTATCGCCTGACGATGGATGGCCCCGAAACCACGGTCAATTTCGGGCCGCTGGAGTTTACTGGCGCTTCGCAGCGCGTTTCCATCGTTACGGCATCACCCGGGCTCGACAATGCCTGGATCGACACCGATATCACGCTGGTCAACCGCGCGACGCAGGAGGTCATCAGCACCGCTGGCGTGGTCGAACGCTACAGCGGCTATGACAGCGATGGCAGCTGGAGCGAGGGCAGCGATAGCGGATCAACCAAGGTGGCGTCGGTTCCGGCGGGTAGCTATGATCTGGTGATCGACGCATCGGCGCACAACTGGCCATCGCCATCCTATGGCGGCCGCGTCATCGACGTCACCACCGATGTCAGCTCTGGCGGGGTGTTCTTCTCCAATCTGGTTCTGGCGCTATTCCTGCTTATCATCCCGCCGATATTCCTGTTGTGGCGCGGGCTGAAAGGGCGCAGCGGTTCGGGGTCAAGCAGCGGCGACAATGACTGGGGGGATGACGAATGAAACTCGGGACCATTCTTTATGGGCTATGGGCTGGCGGCATCAGCAGCTGGTTCATCTATGCCGCGATACTGGGAACGTCGCCCTTCGCCGCGACAACAACGCACGAACGCGGGGGCATTTACGGGCCGACGCATAAATAGATTCATCGAATTAGGAGGGAAATATGGTCACTACGCTTCCGCAAATGTTGAACGCATTGATCTATGCGCTAATGGGTATCGTCGTTCTGGGGGTCGGCTTTGTCGTGTTCGACATGCTGACACCGGGCAAGCTCTGGCAGGAAATCCGCGAGAATCAGAATGTTGCGGTCGCGCAATTTGCGGGGCTGTTCGCGCTGGGCCTCGCCATTATCGTCGCCGCCGCCATTCATGGATGACCCAGCTAATGGTGATGGGTCACGCCCGTCGCCGCTGGTTATTGCCCTGCTCGTTTCGGTGTTTGTCGTTGCGACCTGCGGCCTTGTTTACGAACTGCTCGCCAGCACCATAGCCAGCTATCTGCTGGGCGACAGCGTCACCCAATTTTCGACCGTCATCGGCACCTATTTGTTCGCGATGGGGATGGGCAGCTGGGTCTCGCGCTATGTTCGGGGCGGCGCGGAACTGGCGCTGTTCGTGCGGGTCGAGATGCTGATCGCGCTGGTCGGCGGCTGCTGCGGCGCGGCATTGTTCATGCTGTTTCCCTATGTCGCGTCGTTCCGCGTCGTGCTGTACGGCATCGTGTTCCTGATCGGCGCGTTCGTCGGCCTCGAAATCCCTTTGCTGATGCGGATATTGCGTGGGCGATACAGTTTTGGCGAAACGGTGTCGAACGTGCTGACGTTCGATTATGTCGGGGCGCTCGCGGCGTCGCTGCTGTTCCCGCTGGTGCTGGTGCCGATGATTGGCTTGGTGCGCACCGGCTTTCTGTTCGGGCTGATGAACATCGCGGTGGCGATGGCGCTACTGTGGCTGTTGCCGCGCAGTAAAGCGCTTATTGCTGACAAGGTTGCTGCGGGTGCGATCGCGCTGCTGTTACTGGCGGGGATGGTTGGGGCCGACCGCCTGCAACGCTGGAGCGAAGACGCGCTCTATCAGGAAAATGTCATCTATGCGGTATCGACGCCCTATCAACGGATAGCATTGACGCGGGGCAATGGCGATTTGCGGCTCTACCTCAACGGCAATTTGCAATTTTCGTCGCGCGATGAATATCGTTATCACGAAGCGCTGGTCCATCCGGCAATGGGGCGGGTCGCGCAAGCGCGCAATGTCCTCATCCTCGGCGGCGGCGATGGGCTGGCCGCGCGCGAAGTGTTGCGTCATGCGGGGGTCAGCCACATCACGCTGGTCGATCTTGACCCCGCGGTAACGCGGCTATTCTCGACGAGCAGCATCTTGACCAGGCTCAACCATGGCGCGCTCACCGATCCACGGATGCACATTATCAACGCTGACGCCTTTGGCTGGATACGCGACGCGCGTGAACGCTATGACGTGGTGATCGTCGATTTCCCCGACCCGGTCGATTTTGGGGTCGGCAAACTCTATACCGACAGCTTCTATCGTGAACTGGCGCGACTGCTCAACCCCGGCGGGGTGGTGGCGGTGCAAAGCACATCGCCGCTGGTCGCACCGCGATCCTTCTGGACGGTGGCGACGACGATGGAAGCGGCGGGGTTTCGGACCCGCGCTTATCACGCCTATGTCCCGAGCTTTGGCGAGTGGGGGTTCACGCTCGCCTCTCTGGATGCCATCCCTGCGCGTGTGTACCTTCTCGCGGGGAATCGCTTTCTCAACGCCGCGACCGAAGCGCGTCTGTTCGCCTTTCCGCCCGACATGGCGCGGCGCGATGTGGCGGTGAACCGGCTCGATAACCAATCGCTGGTGCGCACCTTTGCGGCTGAATGGGCGGCTTATGACAATTAGTCGGCGCAGCGTCGTGCTTGGTAGTGCGGGCGCAGCGGCTGGTGCTGGCGTGCTCGGCTGGCATATGCTCAGCGATGGTGCGCCGCCCGCAAGCCTCGACGGGGCCGATGTCGCGCGCGGGCATGCCTTGCGAAGCGGACGTTTTCCAGAACCGTCACGAACGGAGGAGGTGGCGGTCGCCGTGGTCGGTGGCGGGGTGGCGGGTCTGGCCGCCGGATGGACGCTGGCCGACGCGGGGCTCGATGATTTCGCGCTGCTGGAGTTGGAGGACGAGACAGGCGGCAACGCACGCGGCGGCCGCAACGCGGTATCGCAATATCCGCTCGGCGCGCATTACCTGCCCGTCGCCAATCGCGAAGCACGCGCGCTGCATCATCTGCTCGAACGACTGGGGATGATCGTCGGGCGAGCGCCGGACGGAGCGCCGCGCTACGACCCCTATCAGCTGTGCGCCGATTTGCAGGAACGCGTGCTGTGGCAAGGGAAATGGCACGAAGGGTTGATCCCGCAAACCGGGCTTAGCGTGAGCGACCGCGATGACCTCGCGGCCTTTCATGCGGCGATGGAGGTGTTTCGCCATGCGGTGGGGGACGATGGTAACCCGGCCTTTGCTCTGCCGATTGCCTATAGCAGTGTCGACGCGGCCTTCACCACGCTCGACAATCAAGATTTCGCGCACTGGGTGGCGGCACAGGGATGGCGATCGCCCGTGCTGCTCGGGCATGTTCGCTATTGCTGTCGCGACGATTATGGCTGCGAACCGCAGGATGTATCGGCGTGGGCGGGCATCCATTATTTCGCAGGGCGACGCGGCTGGGCGGCCGAGGGCGCTAGCGACAATGTCCTGACCTGGCCAGCGGGTAATGCGCGGCTGACGCGCGGCATGGCGGCGGCATTCTCCGATAAAATCCGCACCGGACGCATCGTCTATCATGTGGAACATGATGGAGATGGGGGCGTGGCCATCAACAGTTTTGATGTGGCGGCGGGCACCAGCATCCGCACGGTCGCGCGCGCCGCCATACTCGCCTGCCCGCATTTCGTTGCGACGCGGATTGCGCCCGATCTGGTCGGCGACGCGGCGGAGTTCAGCTACGCGCCGTGGCTGGTCGCCAATGTGACGCTTGATCGTCCGCCAGCGGGGCGCGGCGCGGCGCTGGCGTGGGACAATGTCGGCTTTGTCGGTGACTCGCTTGGTTATGTCGTGGCAAACCACCAGACCCGCGCATTGGGCGATGCACCAACGGTGGTGACCTGGTATCTGCCACTGTCCATGCTCGATCCGGCGGAGGGGCGGCGCGCGCTCCTCTCTCGTCCCGCCAGCCATTGGCGCGATAGGGTGGTCGCCGATCTGCTGCGCACCAACCCCGAACTGGGTGGTGCGATCCGCGATGTCGCGCTGTGGCGCTGGGGTCATGCGATGGTGCGCCCGACGCCGGGCTTCATCACCCGCACCGCGCCCGCCGCGCGCGCCGCTGCCGTGCCGCCGCTGTTTTTGGCGCATAGCGACATTTCGGGGCTGTCGCTGTTCGAAGAAGCGCATTATCGCGGGGTCGATGCGGCCGAAGGCGCGATGCGCTACCTCGGCCACCCGCACGAAAGCATGATATGATCGACACATCACCGTCACCCTATCAGGGCCATCATTTGCTCGCCGACCTGATCGGTTGCGCGGGCGCTCTCGACGATCTGGCGTTGGTTGAACGCGCGTTGCGCGCTGGTGTGGTGGCGGCGGGCGCGACGCTGATCGACATCTGCCTCCATCATTTCGGGCCGGGGCAGGG
>JBEBHS010000074.1:0-2320 GCA_040080745.1 Sphingopyxis sp.
CGGGCGGGCAGCAGGTGAGGGGGGGGGCACTCCGGTCGGCGCTGTCGCTATCGCGAATGCAACCGCTGCGGCGATAATGATGACAAAAACCAACGGCAGAACCCAAGGTTTATGTCGCATATCGTCAAGGAGTGCCTTGAGCGAAGCCATCACAATTCGGGGAGGAAATCCGCAACCGACAGGTAACGCTCTCCGGTGTCGTAATTGAATGCCAGCACGCGTGCGCCGCTGCCCAGCTCTGGCAGCTTTTGCGCCACCGCCGCCAATGTCGCGCCCGACGAGATGCCGACCAATATCCCTTCTTCGCGCGCACAGCGCAGCGCCATCGTCTTGGCATCATCGGGGTCGACCTGGATAACGCCGTCGAGCAATTGCGTGTGCAAATTGGCGGGGACGAAGCCCGCGCCAATCCCCTGTATCGCGTGCGGCCCCGGCGCACCGCCTGAGATGACGGGCGAGAGCGTCGGTTCGACCGCAAAGACTTTTAGCGCGGGCCACGCGGCTTTGAGCACCTGCGCGGTGCCGGTGATGTGCCCGCCGGTGCCGACACCAGTAATCAGCGCGTCGATCGGCGCATCGGCAAAGTCGGCCAAAATCTCCTGCGCAGTGGTCCGCGCATGGACCGCGATGTTGGCGGGGTTTTCAAATTGTTGCGGCATCCAGCTATTGGCCGTTTGCGACACCAGTTCGATCGCGCGTTCGATGGCACCCTTCATCCCCTTTTCGCGCGGGGTCAGGTCAAAACTGGCACCATAAGCGAGCATCAGCCGCCTGCGTTCGAGCGACATCGATTCGGGCATGACCAGGATCAGCCGATACCCCTTGACCGCCGCGACCATCGCAAGGCCAATGCCGGTGTTGCCGCTGGTCGGTTCGATAATCGTGCCGCCGGGCTTGAGGCTGCCGTCCTGCTCGGCCGCCTCGATCATGGCGAGGGCGATGCGATCCTTGATCGATCCGCCGGGGTTGCTGCGTTCGGACTTCACCCACACTTCGGCGTTACCGAACAGTCGCTGGATGCGGATATGCGGTGTGCCTCCGATGGTGTCGAGGATGGTTGCGGCTTTCATGTTTTTTCATCCTTATAAGCAGGAGCGAAGGTGCGCGCATTGCGCAATTCGGGAAACAGCCAGGCCCACAGGCCTGTGACAAAGATAGCGCCGATGCCGCCAAAAACAACCGCGCCGATGGGGCCGAGGATCGCGGCGGCGACCCCCGATTGCATTTCGCCCAGTTCGTTCGATGCCGAAATGGCAAGGCCCGACACCGCGCTGACCCGCCCGCGCATCGCATCGGGGGTATTGAGCTGGACCAGCGAGCCGCGAACATAGACCGAAAAGCTATCCGCCGCACCAAGGGTGACCAGCATCAGCAGCGACAGCAGAAAGTTGGTCGACAGGCCAAAACCGATGGTCGCAAGGCCGAACAATACCACCGCCCACAGCATTTTGACACCGACATTGCGATTGACCGGAACAATTGCGAGAAAGATAGCAACTGCAGACGCACCAAGCGCGGGCGCGGCGCGCAGCTGCCCCAGCCCTTCCGGTCCGACGTGCAATATGTCGCGGGCATAGACGGGCAGCAGCGCGGTCGCCCCCGCCAGCAGCACGGCGAACAGATCGAGCGTGATCGCGCCAAGCAGGAACCGTTCGCGCCACGTATAGCGCAGCCCCTCGGCCATCTGGCGGATGGGGTGGACGGCGCGATCGGGCGGCGGTGGTTGCACCGGCATGACCCGACCAATCAGCAAGGTGGCCAGCAACAGCATGGCCGCGCAAAGCCAATACGGAAGCGCGGGTTTAACCCCATAAAGCAATCCGCCAAGCGCCGGACCGATCACCGACGCCGATTGCCAGGCGATCGAGCTCATCGCAATCGCGCGGGGGAGCAAAGCGGGCGGCACGATATTGGGGGCAATCGTGCTCATCGCCGGACCGACAAACACCCGCGCGACGCCGTGCGCCGCCGCTAGCGCGAATAATATCGGCAGGCTCAGCGCGTCCTGAGAGGTCAGCAGGCCCAGCGTCAGCGCAACACACAAGTCAATCATATTGGCAAGCTGTGCGACGCGTCGCCGCTCGAAATGGTCGGCCACCCAGCCAGCCACCGGGGTCAATAGCGCGAGCGGGATGAACTGGATCAGCCCGAGCAGACCAAGCTGAAACGCGGCTTCGCGCGGGCTCATGCCATAGTCGCTGCGCGCAAGGTCATAGACCTGCCAGCCGATGATCACGACCATCGCCATCGTCGCCATCACTGCCGCAAAGCGCGATGCCCAGTAATAACGATAGTCGGCTATTGCCAGCGGGTGGGTGGG
>JBEBHS010000020.1:0-43364 GCA_040080745.1 Sphingopyxis sp.
GGGGGGGGTGGGGGCGGCGGCGGAAAGATGTGCTGTGGTGTCCATGGCCATGACAATCGCCGAACATGGTTTCTGCATCATCGCCGGACGCTCCGGAATGGATGATTTGAGGATGACAACACGGTGGCAGGAATGAGACACAACCGTTGGCGTATCGCCGCATCGCCCTTCGCGACGCTCTTGCTGCTCAGCGCCTGCGCAACGCCGGAACAGCGCGTTCGTGCGGGTTTGATCGACGCCGGCTTGTCGCAGCCGGTCGCCGCTTGCATGGCGACGCGGATGGTTGATCGCCTGTCATTATTGCAATTGCGCCGAATCGGACGTTTAGGCGATTTGCGCGGTAGCGACCCGCGTGCGTTGACGGTCGAACAGTTCCTCCACCGCGCCCGCGCGCTTGGGGACGCGGAAATATGGGCGGTGATGTCGAGCTCGGCGGCGCTGTGTGCGATTCGCACCTGACGGCAGGCAGGCAGGCAGGCACGCGACGCATGCCGCGTGTAACACGCGCGTTCGGTTCAAGCCATATTCAGCTAGGCGAGCGTAACATTCGACCATAGGTCGCAGTTGTATTCGCATGCGTCTGCGCCCATATTTCGCATAGCTGCGCTTTCGGGTGGAATCGACCATTCTGCGGCTCTTGGAATCACGGCAAGACAGGCTCTAGTGAAGGGAACTCACCATGCGAACCGCACCGCTCATCAAAACCGCGCTCGCCGCCGCGATGCTGGCCTCGCTCGGTGCCTGCGCCACCCCGTTCCGTGCCGATGTGTCGCGCTTTTCGGCGATGCCCGCACCATCGGGGCAAAGCTATGCCATCGCCCCGCGCGATGACGAGGACAAGGGCGGGCTGGAGTTTGGCCAATATGCGTCGCTCGTCTCGGCCGAAATGACGCGGCTCGGCTATCGCGCGGCGGCCCCGGGCGAAACGCCCGACTTCACCGTCACCATGCATTACGGGGTTGACGAGGGGCGCGAGCGGATCGTCCGCTCACCCGGGTTTCACGATCCCTTCTGGGGTTCAGGCTGGGGCGGATTTTACGGGCGTGGCCATTATGGTCGGCCGGTCATCATCCGCACCCGCAGCGGTTATCGCTATGTCCATGGCGGATACGACCCGTTCCTGTTCGGCAGCGGCTGGGGCGATTATGGCGATACCCGCAGCTATACCGTCTATACCAGCGGGCTCGACGTGGTGATCGCACGCACCGGCACCGGCGAACATCTGTTCGAAGGATCGGCCGAGGCGGCGTCGCGCTCGAACGACTTGACGCAAACGGTGCCGGGTCTGGTCGAAGCGCTGTTCACCGGCTTTCCGGGCAATAGCGGTGAGAAGGTGCGGATCACGATCGCGCCGCCAGAGGGGCGGCGATAAACAACTGTGCTCCGGCGAGAGGCCGGAGCGCTGGCCGATAAAGCTGTGTGTTGGTTGCCAACGCTCCGCATCAAGTGCGGAGCACTGAGTCTTTTTCAGTAAAACCTGGTGAATTGGGCCCTAGCTACGCCGTCAACGCGCGCCTGATACGGCGGATATCGGTATCGAGGTCGGCATCACCGTGGCGCAGCGATTCGATCGTCCGCACCGCATGGATCACCGTCGAATGGTCGCGCCCGCCAAAACGGCGTCCAATTTCGGGGAAGCTGCGCGGGGTCAGTTCCTTGGCGAGATACATCGCCACCTGGCGCGGGCGGGCGATGGCGCGCACGCGGCGCTGCGAACTCATCTCCGACTTGTCGATGCGGTAATGCGCGCACACCGCGCGCTGGATTTCCTCGATCGTCACCCGCGCGCGCGACCCGCGCGCTACTTCGGCGAGCCGTGCCTGCGCGCTCTCCAGATCGATGGGTGTATCGGTCAGCGCGGCATAGGCGACCAGTTTGTTGAGCGCGCCTTCCAGCTCGCGGACGTTGCGCGGGAAAGCCTGGGCTATCCAGTCGAGCACGCACGTCGGCACATCGGCGCCGAGCGCCTCTGCCTTGCGCGCGAGGATGGCAGCGCGCAATTCAACGTCGGGCGGGTCGATATCGGCGACCAGACCGCCCGCCAACCGCGAGAGCAGCCGCTGATTGATACCGTCGAGCCGGTGCGGAACACGATCAGCGGTCACCACCAATCGCCCGCCGCCCGACACCACTTCGTCGAATGTGTGAAGCAATTCGGTCTGCGTCGAATCCTTGCCGATGATGAATTGCAGATCGTCGATGGCGAGCAAGTCTGCGGCGCGCAACCGTTCCTTGAACGACAGCATGTCGTTGGCACGGACCGCCGCGACAAACTCCAGCATGAACTTTTCCGCCGACATCAACAAAATCCGCGCCTGCGGGTTGCGCGCCAGCGTTGCCGCCGCAATCGCGTGGAGCAAATGCGTCTTGCCCTGCCCGGTTTCAGCGCGAAGGTAGAGCGGGTGAAACTGCGGGGCTTCGGGTGCCGCGACGCGCCGCGCCGCGCCCAGCGCCAAGATGTTGCTGCGCCCCTGGACAAAGGTGGCAAAGCTGAACTTGTCATCCAATGTCGGGCGCGCGGGGCTAGCGTTTGGCGTTGCGGGGGCGAGCGTGGCACGCGTGACGGCGGAGCTTTGCGCGGCGACCACCCGCACTGCGCTCACGGTTGGCAAATGCACTGCCCACGCCATACGCAAACGATCGGCGAAGCGGCTTTCTATCTGCTGCGCGGTAAAGACGCTCGGTGCACCAAGATGCAATTCACCGTTGGCATCGTCAAAGCGGAGCGGACGGACATGTTTGATCCATTGGTCAAATGCGCGTGCGCCAACATCTTTGCGCATGCCAGTGGCAACGACCGACCACAGCGTTTCGAGCGCAGCGGGGCCGCCGACCTGCGTGGCAGCACCAGCGGCGTCATCGCTCGCTTGGCGCTGTCCGCCGGTCAGGTCTTCCGCCTGTGTCATCGTCGCTCACCAGCCCCCATCGCGCACAAACGCACGCAAAACCCATCGCCTGCCGCAAAGTAGCCCTGCGGTCGCCCATCAGATTGTCATGTTGCGGTCGCGGCCGAAGCGCAGCGACAGATGTGTCTAGGGCCGCGGATGTGAGTCGGGCAAGAGCGCAAATGTAAAAAAAATGAAATAAACTGGCTTGACGCGGATATGTGCGGCTTTGCGGGTTGACGGCGATTTAACGCAATGAAATCATGTTTTTATGGTTTTGGCACGCGTAATGCCAAGGCGCGAATCGCGGGAAAAGCTGGACTCTTGAAATCGGCAGCAAAAAAGCCGCTTGGTGCCTATCCACCAGCGGCCTTTTGCAAGTGATGCGGTGGAACGCGTTCCGCCGGTGTTCATGGCTCAACCCAGCGCGGCAACCGCCTTGGTCAGGCGCGAATATTTGCGCGATGCGGTGTTCTTTGCGAACACGCCCTTGGCGACGCCGCGTGCCAGTTCGGGCTGCACCACAACCAATGCTGCTGCTGCCGCATCCTTATCGCCAGCGACCAGCGCCGATTCGACCTTTTTGATCAGCGTGCGGATGCGCGCAACGCGGTTTCCGTTAACGATAGTGCGGCGTTCGTTGCGGCGGATGCGCTTGCGGGCCTGGGGCGTATTGGCCATGAAATCCTCAACTCAAATGATGGTTCTACAGGCGAAAAAGGCCAGAATCATCGCTCTGGCCCGCTTCAAGAGGCGTGCGCATAGCGAGGGTGAGGCAAAAGGTCAACGATGAAGGGCGCGTTGCCGACATCACTTTTGACATTTGGGGCATACCCTCTGCCTCACTTTTGACAGCGCGGGCAGTAGAATGTCGAACGCGCGCCCTGCACCAGCCGCGCAATCGGGGTAGTGCACGCTCCGCACGCCTGCGCCTCGCGGCCATAGACCCGCCACGCATGGCTGAAATAGCCCAATTGCCCGTTGGGATGGACAAAATCGCGCAAACTCGACCCGCCCGCTGCAATCGCCGCCGTCAAAACCGCCTTGATAGCCACAACCAATCGCTTCAGCTTGACGCGCGGCACATCCCGCCCGGCGCGCATTGGCGCAATGCCAGCGATGAACAGCGCCTCGCAGACATAGATGTTGCCGAGGCCAGCAACGATTCGCTGGTCGAGCAGCAACTGCTTGATCGGCGCGGCGCGCCCTTTGAGCGCACGCGCAAGTGCCGCAGCGTCAAATGCGTCGGACAGTGGCTCTGGCCCCAGGGTCACAAAGGGTGCAAAATTGGTCTCAGCGTCACCGCTCACCAGGTCGACCGAGCCAAATCGACGCGGATCGTTGAGCGCCAGCCACCGCCCAGCCCCCGTCAGCAGGCGCAAATGGTCATGTTTCTCCAGAACATCCGCGTCGATCCGCCAGCGCCCCGACATGCCGAGGTGAAAGATCATGACATCGTCGCGATCAGTGGCGATCAAGCCATATTTGGCGCGCCGCGACAGGGCCGTCACCCGCGCACCAACCATCCGCTGCACCAGATCCTGAGGAAACGGCCGCCGCAGCCCCTCGCGCATCACCACCAGCCGCGCGATCCGCTCACCCGCCAGCACGGGGACCAGCCCGCGCACCGTGGTTTCAACTTCGGGAAGTTCGGGCATGGATTAGCGCTAGCGGGCGGCGCACGGCTTGGCTAGAGGGAGCAGCATGACCGAGACCGTCTCCTTTGGCTATGAACAAGTCTCCCCCGATGAAAAGACCCGCCGCGTCGGCGGGGTTTTTTCCAATGTCGCGCGCAAATATGACGTGATGAACGACGCCATGTCGGGCGGCATGCACCGCCTATGGAAGGACCGCTTTGTCCGGCGATTAAAACCGCGAAAGGGTGAGCATATCCTCGACATGGCGGGCGGCACCGGCGACATCGCATTCCGCATCGCCAAGAGCGGCGCGGCGGTGACCGTAGCGGACATCAACGCCGACATGCTGGCCGTGGGGCGGGAGCGCGCCGAAAAACGCGGAATTGCTGGTCTCACTTGGTCAGAGCAGAATGCCGAAACGCTTCTCTTCGATGATGCGTCGTTCGACGGTTACACCATCGCCTTTGGCATCCGCAACGTCACCCATATCGACCAGGCGCTGGCCGAGGCGCACCGCGTGCTGAAAGCAGGCGGGCGGTTTTTCTGCCTCGAGTTTTCCACGGTCGAATGGCCGGGGCTGAAAGAAGTCTATGACGCCTATTCGCACAAAGTTGTCCCGCGCCTCGGCCAGGCGATTGCCGGCGACGCAGAGAGTTACCGCTATCTGGTCGAATCGATCCGCAAGTTCCCAGCCATGCCGCAATTTCAGGGCATGATCGAAGCGGCGGGGTTTCGCCATACCAAAGTCGAACCGATATTGGGCGGTTTGGTCGCGATTCATAGTGGCTGGAAAATCGCCTAAGCATGACCCGCCCGATCACCCATATCTGGCGGCTATTGTCGTGGGGCCGTACGCTGGCACGTCACGGCGCGTTGCGCGGGATCGAGCGGTCACCGACGACGCCGGTGGCGGTGCGTCGGCTCGCACGCATCGCAAGGCTGGGGGCAACACAGCCCGCCGTTCCCGATTATGCGAGCGCATTTCGCGCCATCGGCCCGGCCGCGATCAAGCTGGGGCAGACGCTGGCAACGCGGCCCGACCTGGTTGGCGAGGAAGCCGCGAACAACCTGCTGATGCTTCAGGATGCGCTGCCCCCCGCGCCCTTTGCAACAGTGGGGCCGCTGATCGAGGCGGGGCTGGGTCGCACGATTAGTGAGGCATATGCCAGCTTTGACGAACAACCGATCGGTTCGGCCTCGGTCGCGTTGGTGTATCGCGCCACCACGAGCGAGGGTGCTGATGTTGCGGTCAAGGTGCTGAGGCCCGGGGTGCGCGAGAAGTTCGCACGCGACATCGACACCTATCAATGGGCAGCGGCGCATCTGGAGGCGCTCGGCGACGCCGAAATCAAGCGCCTGCGCCCGCGACAGGTTATCGCCAATTTCAAACGCTGGACGATGCGCGAACTCGATTTGCGGCGCGAGGCGGCCTCCGCCTCCGAACTCGCCGAAGCCGCGACCGGACTTGAGGGGTACCGCGTTCCCGCCATCGACTGGGACCGCACATCGGGCAGCGTGCTAACGCTCGCATGGGTCGAGGGCATCAAAATCTCCGACCGCGGTGCGCTTGTTGCCGCCGGACACGACACTAAAATGCTCGCACAGCGCCTGGTCAATGCCTTTTTGCGTCAAGCGATTGCCGACGGCCATTTCCATGCCGACATGCATCAGGGCAATCTGATCGTCGAGGGCGACGGCACCATCGCCGCGATCGATTTTGGCATCATGGGGCGGATCGACCGCCAGGCACGGCTGTGGCTCGCCGAAATCCTCTATGGCTTGATGACCGGCAATTATGCCCGCGTCGCCGAGATTCATTTCGATGCGAAATATGTGCCCGCGCACCATAATGCCGATGATTTTGCGACCGCGCTGCGCGCCGTTGGCGAGCCGATGCGCGGGAAGCCGGTCAAAGACCTCTCGGTCGGGCAGATGCTCGACGGGCTGTTCAGCATCACCCGCGATTTCGAGATGGAGACGCAGCCACATTTGCTGCTGCTGCAAAAAACGATGGTGATGGTCGAAGGGGTGGCGACCGCGCTCGACCCCGACATCAATATGTGGGATACCAGCGGCCCGTTCGTCAAGGCGTGGATCCGCGAGGAATTGGGGCCTGAGGCCAAGCTCGCCGACCGATTGATCGGCGCCAGCCGCTCGCTCCGCCGTCTGCCCGGCCTCTTGCGCCGGATAGAGGCCGCTTTCCCCGACAAAGGCGGCGCTCCGCCCGCGCCGCCGCTGCCCAATGTGCCTTTGATGTGGGACGCGCGCGCGGATGATGGTGATGGTGGCTCGCGCTGGTGGGGCTATGTCCTGACCACCACCCTCGGCGCGCTCGCTGGCGCGACGGCAGTGATGCTGTGGGGGTGAGCATGGCATTCCCGCTTTCACAAGAATGCGGCCCTAACGTGTATCTATAGACATTTGATGTGCGGCGCGACATGGATTGTTCATGACCAACCCGCGCATCTTGCTGATTATCGGTGGCGGCATCGCCGCTTACAAGGCTTGCGAGCTGGTGCGCCTGCTTAGAAAAGCGGGGATGGCGGTGACGTGTGTGCTGACCGATGGCGGCGCGCAGTTCGTCACCCCCATGAGCCTTGCCGCGCTCAGCGAAAACAAGGTTTACACCAATTTGTTTGACCTCAAGGACGAGGTCGAGATGGGGCACATTCAATTGTCGCGCCAGGCCGACTTGGTGGTGGTCGCGCCCGCTACCGCAGACCTGATGGCAAAGATAGCGGCGGGGATGGCGGGCGACCTTGCCACCACGCTGTTGCTCGCGACTAACAAGCCGGTGCTCTGCGTCCCCGCCATGAACGTGCGGATGTGGCAACACGCGGCGACCGTGCGCAACGTCGCTCAATTGCGCGCCGATGGCATTACGGTGATCGAGCCAGCCGAGGGCGAAATGGCGTGCGGCGAGTTTGGCCCCGGCCGCTTGCCCGAAGCGGAGGCGATATGTGCACATATTGGCGCTGCACTTTCCTCCGCTCGCCCTGAGCCTGTCGAAGGGCTGCCTTTACCTTCTGAGAGTAAGAACGGTGCTTCGACAAGCTCAGCACGAACGGGGTTTCATTCAAATACAGCCCTCACCGCCCAGCCCGATTTTGCTTCAGCGCACCACCGCCCGCTCTATGGCAAGCATATCCTCATCACCGCTGGGCCGACGCACGAGGCGATCGATCCGGTGCGCTACATCGCCAACCGCTCGTCGGGCAAACAGGGCTTTGCGATTGCCGCAGCCGCAGCCGATGCCGGGGCCAGGGTGACGTTGATTTCGGGGCCGGTCGCGCTCCCCACCCCGCCCGGCGTCATCCGCGTTGATGTGGAAAGCGCAGTCGAGATGGCCGATATGGTCGATAAAGCGCTGCCCGCCGATGCCGCGATCATGGTCGCGGCTGTTGCGGATTGGCGCGCGGCGTCGCCGTCATCGGCCAAGATCAAGAAGGACGGCAGCGGCAAAGTGCCCGCGCTCGCGCTCGCGGAAAATCAGGACATTTTGGCAACGCTCGCCAAATCATCGCACCGCCCGCGCTTGCTGATTGGCTTTGCCGCCGAGACAAATGATGTCATCGACCACGCCAAAGCCAAGCTTAAACGCAAGGGCTGCGACTGGATTGTCGCCAACGATGTTTCTGAAGACCCGATGGGCGGCGATGCCAACCGCGTCCACATCGTTACACAAGACGGCGTTGACAGTTGGGACCGCTTGGCCAAGGAGGATGTCGCCGCCCGCCTCATCGAGAAAGTCGCCGATGCCCTCACCCGCCCCTGACCCCCTGCCCGCCATCCCCATCGCCATCAAGCGCCTGCCCAATGGCGGCGGACTGCCGCTGCCCGCCTATGCCAGCGATGGTGCGGCGGGGATGGATGTTGTCGCCGCCGAGGGGTTAATGCTGCGGCCCGGACAGCGTGCGGCGATTTGCACCGGCATTGCGCTCGCCATCCCTGTGGGGTGGGAGGTGCAGGTGCGCCCGCGCTCTGGCCTCGCGCTCAAAAACGGCGTCACCTGCCTCAACACCCCCGGCACCATCGACAGCGATTATCGCGGCGAAGTGAAGGTGATCCTCGCCAATTTGGGTGATGAATATTTCGAGGTCAAACGTGGCGATCGTATTGCCCAGTTGGTGCCTGCGCAGGTGCAACGCGCGGTGATGAGAGAGGTGGACAGCCTTGACGTAACCGCACGCGGGGGCGGCGGGTTCGGCTCGACCGGGCGGTAGGCAGTGCCCCTCTCCGACGCCGAACTTGATCGTTATGCCCGCCACATCGTTCTGCCGCACATCGGCGGCGCGGGGCAGGCCAGGATCAAGGCGGCGCGCATCCTCATCATCGGTGCGGGCGGGATAGGCAGCATCGTCATCCCCGCACTCGCCGCCAGCGGTATCGGCATGATGCGGGTCGTTGACGATGACACCGTTAGCTTGAGCAATCTTCAGCGGCAAACTTTGTTTGCGACCGCCGACATCGGGCGGCCCAAGGTCACGGTGGCGGCAGAGCGGGTCGCCGCGCTCAACCCGCATGTCATGGTCGAAACCCACGCGCTGCGGGTGAACGCAACCACCATCCCACCCCTGCTCAGCGGCGTGGATATGGTGATCGACGGCAGCGATAATTTTGCGACGCGGCTGGCCGTCAGCGACGCCGCCACCGCCGCGCACGTGCCGCTCGTCTCTGCTGCCATCGCGCAGTTTCAGGGGCAGGTCGGCAGTTTCACCGGATGGCTGGCGGACAAACCCTGTTACCGCTGTTTCGTCGGCGATGCGCACGATCCCGATGCCAATGATACTGAGAATTGCGACAGCTGCGCCGAGCAAGGCGTGCTCGGCGCGATGGTGGCGATGGTCGGGGGCTTTGCGGCCATGGAGGCGTTGCGCCTGATCGTCGGCTATGGTGAGGACGCGGCGGGCAAGCTCCACGTCATCGACGGCCTTGGCCCGACGTGGCGCACCATGCGCCTGCCCAAGGACCCTGGTTGTAGGGGGTGCAGCGGCTGCGGCTAGCGTGGCCGGACTTTGAGGAGAGTGATTATGCCAAGCGCAATCGAAAACGGCATCCGGTCGGTCGTCACCAGCGGGCTTGGCCTGATCGCCAGGGTCAATCGCAAACGGTTGAAGGCACCCGACGGCGGCCACCCGTACCTCACAGGCGTGCACACCCCAATGACCGCCGAGGTCACGCTGGAGCAATTGCGCGTTACCGGAACAATACCGCCAGAGCTTGAGGGACGCTATTTGCGCAATGGCCCCAACCCCGCCAGCGCGCCCGACCCGGCCAGCTATCACTGGTTCACTGGTGCAGGCATGGTCCACGGCCTCGCCATATCGGACGGCAAGGCGGCGTGGTATCGCAACCGCTGGGTGCGCGGGGCTGAGGCGTGCGCAGCGCTGAACACACCCATCCCCCCGGGGCCGCGCATGGCCAATTTTGACGCGCCCAATACCAATGTTGTCGGCATTGCGGGCCGCACATGGGCGATTGTCGAAGCGGGCGGCAATCCGGTCGAGCTATCGCGGAACCTAGACACCATCGCCCACAGCAAGTTCGATGGCACATTGGCGCACAGCTACACTGCGCATCCGCATCTATGCCCCGTCACGGGGGAACGTCACGCCATCTGCTACCAGGGCGACGTGATGAACCAGGTGTGGCACACCGTGCTCGACCCGCACGGCCATGTCATCCGCGAGGAACCGATCGCGGTCGATCATGGCCCCAGCATCCACGACTGTGCGATTACCGCCGACCATGTGCTGGTGTTTGACCTGCCCGTCACCTTTTCGATGAGAAAGATGATTGCCGGCTATCCCTTTCCCTATCAATGGAACCCCGCGCACAAAGCGCGCGTTGGCGTGCTGGCGCGCACTGCGCCGGGGAGCAGCATCATCTGGTGCGATGTCGAGCCATGCTATGTGTTCCACCCCGCCAATGCTTTTGTCGATGCGACTGGCACTATCATCGTCGATGTCGTGACGCACGACCGCATGTTTGCCCGGTCTAATTATGGCCCCGATAGCGAGGCAAGCCGGTTCGAGCGCTGGACCATCGACACCCAAAAACGGATCGCCAAACGCAAGCTGATCGACGACCGCCCACAGGAGTTTCCGCGCTACGACGAACGACGGACCGGGCAGCCCTATCGTTATGCGCTGTGCGTCGCCATGCCCGAATATGCGACCGAAAATCTGACGATTGCCGATACCCGCCTTTATCGCCACGACCTCGTCGAAGGCCGCTGCGAGACGCATGATTTCGGCTCCGGTCGCCACCCGGGTGAGTTCGTGTTCGTGCCGCGCGCGGCGATCAGCGACGAAGATGACGGCTGGTATCTGGGGCTGGTGGTCAACATGAATGACGAGACAACCGATCTTGTTATCCTCGATGCCGCCAGCTTCGCGGGCGATCCGGTGGCGAGCATCCACCTGCCGCACCGCGTGCCCCCCGGCTTTCATGGCAATTGGGTCGCCGATTGAAATTGTGCGATGCGCGCTTTGCCGCTAGCATGATGACATGAAACGCATCGGCATCATTGGCAGCGAAGGGCGCATGGGCCGCGCCTTGGTCGCGGCGATCACCGAGGCGGGTCTGGCCCACGCGGGCGGGGTCGACCGCAATGACGATGTCACGGCGCTCGCGGCGATCAGCGACGCGCTGGTCGATTTTTCCTCTCCGCAAGCGCTCGAGGCTAATCTCAATGCCGCGCTGATGCACAATTGCCCGATTATCATCGGCACGACGGGGCTGGAGGAACGCCACCACTGGCTGATCGACGAGGCCGCAAAGCGCATCGCGGTGCTGCAAACCGGCAATACCTCGCTCGGCGTGACATTGCTCAGCGCACTGGTCAAACAGGCGGCGACAACATTGGGACCGGACTGGGACGTGGAAATCCTTGAGATGCACCACCGGCATAAACTCGATGCGCCGAGCGGCACCGCAATGATGCTGGGCGAAGCAGCGGCATCAGGGCGCGGCATCGAGCTTGCCTCCCACTCGGAGCGTGGCCGCGATGGCGTGACTGGCGCGCGCGAACGGGGGGCTATCGGCTTTGCCTCGCTTCGCGGGGGCACGGTGGCGGGCGATCATAGCGTGATATTTGCGACCGAGGGCGAAACCCTCACCCTGTCGCACCACGCGATGAGCCGCGCCATCTTTGCGCGTGGCGCGGTGCGGGCCGCGCGGTGGCTTTGCGGAACTGATGCAGGACGCTATCAGATGGGCGATGTGCTGTATCTCTCCTTATAATTTGCACAATAGCGAGGGCCGCTGTATCATTCGCGCAATACAGGCCGGATAGAGGGAGCCGATGCCATGACATTTGATCCAGCAGCTGCAACTGCCCAATACATTGATGGTCTGGGCCATGCTGCGCTCGCCAAGTCGGCGGCCTATACCATAGGCGGCCATTGGCTGCTGCTGTGGGGGTTGGTGGTGTCCGCGATCGTGACCATGGTGATCGTTCGTCTGGGTGTTCTCGAACGGATATCAGGGTGGTTGAGCCATCGTCGCTGGGCGCTCAGGACGTTCCTGATTAGCGCGTTGTTCTTTCTGGTGTCTGCGGTTCTGATGCTGCCATGGGACATTTATGCCGGTTGGATGCGCGAGGCCGCCTATGGCCGATCGAACCAGCCATTAGCCGACTTCTTGATGCAAAGCGGTATCAGCTTGATCATCACGTCTGTGCTGGGCGGCGTATTTTTCCTTGGCATCTACGCCTTGGTTCGGCGGACTGGGCGGCGTTGGTGGCTCTGGTCAGGGGCGCTGGCGGCCTTTGCTATCACCACATTCCTGCTGGCGGCCCCCAGCCTGATCATGCCACTGTTCAACGATTTCCAACCGGTGCCTAATGGGCCAGTGCGCGATGCCTTGGTCGTCATGGCCGATGAGGCGCAGATACCGCATGACCGCTTAGTGATGTTCGATGGTTCGCGTCAGTCGAATAATTTTACCGCGAATGTCGCGGGTGTGCTGGGAACGGCGCGGATCGCCATTTCCGATGTAGCGCTTCATCAGGCCTCGCTCGATGAGGTGCGCGCGGTCACCGGACACGAAATTGGCCATTATATGCTGGGGCATGCCTGGCGGAGCGTCATCGTCTTTTCGCTGCTGGCGGTGCTGTTGTTTTTCCTCGCTGACCGGCTCTACCCGCGCTTTGCACGGATTTTTGGCAGCCACGCAGCAATTGATGACCCGGTCGGCCTTCCGGTGTTGATGTTCACCGTTTCATTGCTCGCAACGCTTTGCCTGCCGATCACCAACACATTGACGCGCATGGGTGAGAGCGAGGCAGACGCTTATTCTATGCAAACGGTCAACTTGCCCGACGCGATGGCCGGCGCTTTGGTCAAGACCGCAGAATATCGGTACCCGCGGCCGGGATGGATACAGGAAATTTTGCTCTACGATCACCCATCGGTCGAACATCGAGTCCGTGCGGCGATGGATTGGAAGGCGGCACACCCCCCGGCACCAGCAACACCAGCGGCCACGGATCCTGCCCGCACCCCATGAAGCCCGCACAGATATTCGCGTTTTTCCACACACTCGCCGAGCTGAACCCGCACCCTGAAACCGAACTGGCGTTTGGCAACACATACCAGTTGCTGGTTGCGGTGGTACTGTCGGCGCAATCGACCGACGCTGGCGTCAACAAGGCGACCCGCGCCCTGTTCGCCGAGGTCAAAACGCCGGAACAGATGATCGCGCTCGGCGAGGAAGGATTGCGCGCGCACATCAAGACCATCGGCCTCTACAACACCAAGGCGAAAAACGTCATCGCTTTGTCCGAAGCGCTGATCCGCGATCATAAGGGCGAAGTGCCAGCGGACCGCGATGCACTGGAAGCGCTGCCCGGGGTCGGGCGCAAGACCGCCAATGTCGTGATGAACTGCGCGTTCGGGGCCGAGACATTCGCGGTCGATACCCACGTCTTTCGCGTGGCCAACCGCACCGGTTTGGCCCCCGGCAAAACGCCCGCAGCGGTTGAAAAGGCGCTCGAAAAATGCGTGCCAGCGCCGTTCCGGCTCCACGCGCACCACTGGCTGATCCTGCTCGGCCGTTATACCTGCAAGGCGCGCGCGCCCTTATGCTGGCGCTGTCCGGTGGCGGGCGAATGCGGGTTTAAGGACAAGGCGGTGGAGGCACCCAAACGGTGCTAAATATCCTCGGCGATCCGCGCGTATAATTCCGGCCTGCGATCGCGGAAAAAGCCCATCCCTGCGCGGTTGGTTGCGGCGCGGTCGAGGTCGAGCGTCGCGGTGATGACGCCCTCCTCATCATCGCCCAGTTCGGCCACCACCTCGCCCCATTCATCGGCGATGAAGCTGGTGCCGTAAAATCGCTGCCCGTCCTCCACCCCGATGCGGTTGGCGGCGATCACCGGCATGACATTGCTGACCGCGTGGCCGATCATCGCGCGCCGCCACGGCAATCTGGTGTCGAGCGCGGGGTCGTGCGGCTCGCTACCGATCGCGGTCGGATACATCAGCATGTCCGCGCCCATCAGCGCCATCACCCTTGCGCTTTCCGGATACCATTGGTCCCAGCATATGCCGACCCCGACCTTGACATCGGCAACATCCCAGACGCGAAAGCCCGTGTTGCCGGGGCGGAAATAATATTTTTCCTCATAACCCGGCCCATCGGGGATGTGGCTTTTGCGATAGACGCCCATCACGGCGCCATCGGGGCCGATCATCGCCAGACTGTTGTAATGATGCGGCCCGTCGCGCTCGAAAAAGCTGGTCGGAATGGTGACGCCAAGTTCGCGGGCCAGCGCCTGCATCGCCTGTACGCTGGGGTGTTCGGCCAGTGGTCGCGCGCGGGCGAACGCGGCTTCGTCCTCGACCTTGCAGAAATAGGGCCCTTCGAACAATTCGGGCGGCAGGATGAGGCTCGCGCCGCGTGCCGCCGCTTCGCGCACCAACGCCGATACAGCCGCGATATTGGCTTGCGCATCGCCGCCAAGGGCAAGTTGCAACGCGGCGACGGTGATGGTTCGGCTCATGTCTGCCCCATAGCGAACATCCGGCGCGTTCGCCAAGCGAATAGGCTTTGCCCTGCCCGCTCTGCTTTGCTAGAGGCGCTCGGGCAGGCATCTGGCCGCACGCACCCATAGCTCAGCTGGATAGAGCGCTGCCCTCCGAAGGCAGGTGTCAAGGCTGGAACGAACGAATTGGAGGAACTTTTTACAAGGTTTTTCAGTGGATTATGGGTTTGAACCATGCTGGCTTCACACCACCAAATTTTCCGCGTAAGCACCACGTAAGCATCAAGCACCCGTAGCTCAGCTGGATAGAGTGACGCCCTCCGAAGGCGTAGGCCACTGGTTCGAATCCAGTCGGGTGCGCCAGCTTCCCCAAATTCTGCTCCTTTTTGGGGCAGCAAAGGGCACCGCAAAGCTCGCAGCAATGGCGAGATGGATGTTCAGGCGTTCAACCGATGAAAGGATGCGTAGGACTGCGCCTTGTCGGAAAAGAACCTCGACGCCACCAGGGCTCCGTTCTTCAACGCTAGTTCCTTCGCAACCGTTGGCAGCTCCGCCTTCGCGCGCTTCACGTCGTCCAAGCCAATTGGGCCACCTTCGAGCAAAGGTGCATTCAAGCGAACAAGGCGATCGCGCCCAATGAGCAGTCCCGCCTGGCCGAGCGCATTCTGGCTGGACAGGTGCATCGCTGACGAGACGATCTCGCGCCAATGCCACAAGCCGCCTCGGCGAACCTGTGAATCGGACATCGTTATTTCTGCGTCACCGCACCCCAAAGACAGGATATCGATCTGATCGCGTTCGAGTGCGTTGCAGGAGAGAGCATCGACCAATGCGACCATTACAGGATTGTTGGCCCAAACACCGCCATCTGCGAACCGCCGTTGGCCGTCCTCGTAGATCGAGAAAAAGGTGGGAGCCGCTGATGTGGCGAGCGCGACCGTCACCATTTCCTCGCGCCAATCAAGCCGAAAATCGGGATGATGGGGTGTCTTGAAAATGTTGACTTCGGTGAAGCCATCAAACGATGGAATGCACAGCCGACGTTGTGCTTCACCAAACGCGCGCGTGCCAAAAATTCGGCGCAGCTCGCCCTCGAGCGGCTGTCGGTCATACTGGTAGTACGCCAATGATCGAGCTTTCGCCCAAAGTCGCTTGATGCTCGCTAACGGCCGCTTTGCTACAGGGAAAATCTCTTCGCCGTGATCAAAATAGAGATCGAGGATTTCGGAGGCAGGCAGCCCGATCGACAGGCCAAGAGCGATTATTCCTCCCGTGGATGTCCCCGCGATCAGGTCGAAATAGTCTCCAGCTGATATGCCACCCAGATACTGCCGTTCAAATTCCGCCAAAATCGAAGCAGGCAAGATTCCCCGAATCCCGCCGCCGTCGATCGAAAGTATGCGAAACCGCCTGCCTTCCGGCCATGGCAGTTGTCGGCGTCGCTCGCCAAGCGTCCCCTCAGATCGCCGCAATGGACTTTGGCCGTATGTTTCCATCCAGTTCCTCCTGAGTCGGGTGTCGGCCACCCCCTGACCATTTTCCCGTCAGCAACCAGCCTTCGTAGAAATAGAGATACCGTGCAGCCCAAGGCACAGTTGTTTCTGCCAACAGGTCTGAAGGGGTCCACTCACCGTTGAACGGATCGAACAGGCACAAGAAAGGCAAAGATTGCTCTTGGCGGTTCAGATAGACGTGGGGGATAGGTCCTTCGTCAAACTCGGGATGACGCTCCAGGCGTGGCGATAATATCTGAACGCGGGGTTGCACTTTGATTATCGAGAAGTTCTCGACGGCGAGCGGAACCTCATAGCCAACCCGCACACGGTAGTTCTTGCAGACCGGATCGAGCGTTCCCTCCCAGATCGCGCTGCGCCCAGCTTTTTGCACTAGCGCAAAGCCGGGCCAGCGGTTCTCCATCACCGCAATTTGGTTCTCGATAGAGATCAGCCCGGGAGCCATTCGCCGCCCATGTTGGTACTTGCCCGCGCTGGAGTGCCATTCGTCGCAATGGCAGCCGCGATCACCCCTGCGTGAACCCTACCAGTTGGTCCAAACTGCATCATCCCCTTGTGCATGCTTCTGTGGCTTCGCTCCATATGCTCACTGATGGCATATTTGGCTGCCGTCTCCCCAAACAGATCGTCCAGAATCGTGTTCGTTTCGGTGAGCGAGACGTTCTCCGTCCGCAGGCGAGCCAGCTGCCGGATCAGATACTGCAGGTCGCGGATATACTCATTTTGATCGGCAATGTTCTGCGGCCAACGGTCGGTGAAGACGTCCGGGACGTAAGCCGGGTTCCGCACATCGATGCAGAGGTTGTGTCCACTCCGCTCTTCAAGGCGCTGCGCAATGTGCGCGGAAATAGAGATGATCTCCTCCAGCAGACCCGCGCCGGACGGAGCCACTTCGAGCGCCATTGCCGCCAAGACCACAGACGGCGGCTTGCGCTTCGACCGGTTGCGGAACCGAACGTCGCGATTGCGCTTGATGAGTTGAAGCGCGACCACTCGAGCGGCCTTTTCCGACAACGGCACGCGTTCGGGCAGCGGATCGACATCGGCCTTCGCAACAGTCCGTCCATCGGCCATCGAACGGGACTCAAAGATCGCCGCAAAGACCGGATCGTATGCGGTCTGACTGTTAAAATGGTCTGCAAAGCCCCACGGGTTGACAGGCTTATGGTAGCTTTCGAGGGGTTGTCGCTTGAAATGGAAGAGATGCCCAGCTTTCTCGGGTGCCTCCGTCAGCCGTGAAATGGGCATCAAATCGACACGGACACCATCGTCGTATTCAACGGTTACGCACCGCGAATTCCGCGTTACCCGCCCGTGGTAGCGGGATCCCGGCTGACCGTTGATGGCATCGAAGAGCAGGTTCAGAATGGTTTCGGGATCGCTGCTGGCGGGGACGTCGAGTTCCATGACGACATCGACATCATGCTGATCCTTTGAAACGCTCGATGCAATTGCCGTTCCCGTCGCGAAACTGCCGCCAGGATAGCAGGCGATCACCTTGTCCTGCAGCGGGCTGCCCTCACGATCAACATAGCTGCAAAGTGCCTCAAAATGCTGTTGAGCCTCGTCATGTTTCGTAGGTGACAATTGGACGCGGCGGGCAACATCCATGAGCATCGCATCGGCAAAGCTGGGGGTCGGCAGGCGCTCAGGGCGCGGACGAATTGGATCGAAGATGGTCATGTTGCCCCCTGTTTGGCGCGGGTGGCGATGCCAAAAGTCGGAAGACATCGCCTTACGGATGCGTATGATACATCTTACGAGCGATCCGGTCAACCCGTCTGCCGAAAATGTTCGATTGACCGAACGCCGTGCCTTTCCTACAGACCCATGAGTGTGTTACTCTTAGGGGGCTGGGAGAGTGCCATGTCGCTCGCAATGAAATTGCAAAAGCTGCGGACGCAGCGGGGTCAATCCCTTCAAGTGGTCGCCGATGCTGTGGGGGCCTCCAAGGCTCACATATGGGAATTGGAAAAAGGCACGACAAGAAATCCGTCGATCGAATTGCTGAAAAGCCTTGCCGAGCACTTCGGTGTGACCATCGCCTCCCTTGTTGGCGAGGATCCCTCCGAAGCCCAAGACGAGCGAATGGTCGTCATGTACCGCGACCTGCAGAAGCTCAATGACAAGGACAAGCAGTTCATAGAGGCGATGATCGAAACCATGAAGAAGCGCGGGGCAGACCAATAGATGCTGATAGACCGGGTTGAGCTCGCTGACAGCACCTCGCCCGAGCGCATCGTCGCCGAGATATTGCGGCAGGTGCCAGACCTGCCGATTCCCGTTCCAATCGAGGAACTCGCGACCGCAGTTGGGATCACGGCAATCCACAGGATGACGACCAACAACTTCGAAGGCGGGTTAATCACCCAGCCCGAACGCCGTGATGGTATTATCCTGGTCAATGGCGGTGCCAATCGGTTGAGGCAGCGATATACGGTCGGGCACGAGCTCGGCCATTACCTGATCGCGTCGCACCAACCTGGCGACACAGGCCAGTTCACCTGTTCAAAATCCGACATGAACGTCCGCAAGGCCGATCGCGACAATCGAAGTCAACGAATGGAAGCGGAGGCCAACCGATTCAGTGCCGGGATGTTGATGCCGTTGGTCAAATTCAAAGCGGATATGCGATCACAAGGCGGTCCGGATTTGAACCATGTGGTAGCACTGGCCGCCAGATATGACGTCAGCAAAGAAGCGACGGCGATCCATTATACGACCTACCACCACGGCATGTGTGCAATCATCTTGTCGCAAGATGGCATGGTGAAGCGGGTTTATATGCCAACGCGCTTCCCGTTTGTGGAAGCTGCTATCGGAAAACCGCTCCCGCACAACTCTCTTTCGGCCAACTATCACAACAGCGGGGCGGCATGGGGTGAAGTCGATAGGGGCGTCTGGCTTGCAAGTCTCGATCGTCCATCAACGGTCAACGAGCAGGCGCTGTGCCTCGCGAATGGGTGGAAAATGACCATGCTGGTCGTCGAAAACAGCGACGACGACGGCGAGGAAGAGGTGCGTGACGCATTTGATGTTTGGGAAAATCCACGCTTTCCCGGCAAGAGCCGACGCCGTTGACCAAATCTGGCTGAACTGCTGCATCAGGCGATCATATGGGGCGCTGCCCTGCGGGCGACCTGCTCTATTCGCTACGCGAACCAAGCCCGAGGTCTTGGCCCGTTCGGGTAATGATCAGGAGCGCGAAATAATGAGCGGGGCTGATGACGCGCTCGGTCCTGCGCGCCGTTCCGGCGCGCTCCTGCGGGCGCGGCGTTTGATGCGGAAGGCCCCGCGCGCGCACTGAACCGGCGGCATGATTCCATGTGCAGGCGCTGAAAGCCGACAAGCCCCGTCTTTCTGCCTGCACGAGCAAGTTTGCGAAATCCGCCTCCCTTCAGAGTGCGAGTCATTTGCTTTGGTCATTTCGCTTGTCGCTCATTCGATAATTCGCACGAGCAGGTTGCGGGCGGCGCGGGTGCGCCGGCGTTGTTTGTGCCGATCCCGGAGCGGCGTGATGGGCGGCGCTCCCGCCTAGGCGAACCGCCAGCAGGCGCAACCCCTTCGGGGTCTTTCACGATGTTGCAGCCTTTCAGGTGCGCCTGCTGGCGGCCCGCCTCTCTGGTCGCTCGTTGCCGCCCACCCCGCCACTCCGGGGCCGGTGTGCGGTTTTTAGGTAGCCGAGGAGGCAAGCGATGGGCCACGTCCTGACAGTTGGAGATAGCGGCAATGGCGGCAAGAGCAGCGCTTCGCGCGCCCGCGCCGAGGCGCGAGCAGGGAGCGGAGCGCCACGCGGCTCGCTCTATGACGAAGTGACGACGCGGATCATCGGCGAACTTGAAGGCGGTCGTTTCCCATGGGTGCAACCGTGGAGCAATGCGGCGGCATCGCCCGGACTGCCGCGCAATGCGACGACAGGCCGCGCCTATTCTGGCGTCAACGTCCTTATTCTGTGGGGTGCGGTGATTGCTGGGGGCTATCCCAATCAGGGATGGTTGACCTTTCGCCAAGCCTTGGCCGCTGGCGGTTGCGTCCGCAAGGGCGAGCAGGGCGTGACGGTCTGCTACGCCGACCGCTTTACGCCCGAGGCCGAGAAGCAGCGTTCCGCCGAGCAGGGCGATGTAGCCCGCGCCATTCCGTTCCTGAAACGCTTTGTCGTTTTCAATGTCGCGCAGTGCGATGGCTTGCAGGAGCAATACAGCGCCGATGCGCCGCCACTGCCGGAGCGCGAACTTGTCCCCGTTGCCGAGAGCCTAATTTCGGCGACGGGCGCGGATTTTCGCATCGGCGGGCCACGCGCCTTCTACTCGCCTAGCGGCGACTTTGTGCAGGTGCCACCGCAACCGGCCTTTGCCGCGCAGATCGACTATTACCGCACGGCTCTGCACGAACTCGGCCACTGGACGGGTCATGCGTCCCGGCTGGCCCGCAGCTTTGGCGGACGGTTAGGCGATAGTGCTTACGCCCGCGAGGAACTGTGCGCGGAATTGGCATCGGCCTATCTCTGCGCCGCGCTTGGTATTGTCCCGACCGTCCGCCACGCCGATTATCTCGGCTCTTGGCTGGCGGTGTTGCGTGAAGATAGCCGCGCCATCTTCAAAGCGGCGAGTCAAGCGAGCAAGGCCGCTGATTATCTGTTGGCCTTCGCCGCCGCGCCGCAAGTGGCGCAAGCGGCATGAGCAAGGCTTCCGTTCCCCGACTTGAGGCCGAAGCCACGCCCATCGGCAACCAGACTTTGGTTCCAGGCGTTGCGCCGATCACGCCCCGCGACCGGCTCACCATGCGCGCCAATGCGCCGCTGGAACCGCGCGAGGCGCAGCGTCCCGCCGATCATGGTCTTTTCGATACCAATGCCCGCAACCAGATCGAGATGTTTTGATGAGGTTCGCCGCGTCTTCACCATCCCGAAGGGCGGCAACACCGCGCCGCAATCCGTGCGACGCGGGCAACCGGCCCCGCCTCCAAAGTCACCCCAATTTGCGTCGGAGGCGGGGCCATCCAAGCAAAGGAGTTAGTGACATGCATATCGACCAAATCCCGCTAGACCGGCTTTCGGTTTCCAAAGTCAATATGAGGGCTGGCAAGAAGCCGCCCGATGTAACAGACATCCTGCCGTCGATCATCAAGCGCGGCGTGTTATCGCCGCTGTTCGTCCGGCCCAATTGTCAGGACGGCCATTTCGAGATTGTTGCGGGGAAACGCCGCTATTATGCCAGCCTTGAAGCAGCCAAGCAGGGCAAGGATGATGTAACCTTGCCGTGCATCACGCTTGGCGAAGGCGACGATGCCGAGGCACTCGAAGTGTCGATGATCGAGAATATGCTGCGCCAAAGCCCCGATCAGGTGACCCAATGGGAAAGCTATACGCGGCTGGTCAAGGAAGGCCGTAGCGTCGAGGACATTGCCGCGACCTTCGCGCTTACCGAGTTGCAGGTGAAGCGCATCTTGGCGCTGGGCAATCTCTTGCCGCGCATCCGCGAAGCCTTCCGCGCCGAAGAAATCGACGCGGCGACCGTCAAGCATCTGACCTTGGCGACCAAGGCGCAGCAGAAAGCATGGCTGGCGCTATTCGAGGACGCAGACAGCTACGCCCCGCGCGGGTCGCAGTTGAAAGCATGGCTGTTCGGCGGTGCGTCGATTTCGGTGGGCGTGGCGCTGTTCGACCTTGCAGGCTTTGACGGCCAGATCGTCACCAACCTGTTCGAGGAAGACGGCTATTTCGCCGATGCCGACCAGTTCTGGGCGGCGCAATCCGCCGAGATCGAGGCGCGCAAAGCGGCCTATCTGGCGGACGGGTGGAGCGATGTGCAGATCGTGCCGCCGCACCAGCATTTCTCGACGTGGGAGTTTGAGAAAACCCCCAAGCGCAAAGGCGGGCGCGTCTATATCCAGTGCCGCGACAGCGGCGAGGTGATCTTCCACGAAGGCTATCTCACCCGTAAGGAAGCGCAGCGCGTCCGCAAGAGCGATACTGACAGCGAAAACGGCACGGGCAATGCGAAGCCGGTGCGCCCCGAACTGACCTCGGCGCTGACCACCTATGTCGATTTGCACCGCCATGCAGCGGTGCGCCCCGAACTCGCCGCCCGCCCACATGTCGCGCTCTGCGTCATGGTCGCCCACGCCATTTGCGGATCGCCGCTCTGGGGCGTGAAAGTGCAGGAGCAGCATAGTCGTAACGATGCCGTCAATGAGAGCATCGAGACTTGCATCGCCGAAGCCAAGTTCGACGAGCGCCGCCGCGCGGTGTTGGCGGTGCTTGGTTTCGATCCCGAACGGGCGAGCGTGACGCGGCAAGGCTATGGCAGCAGCAGCCTTGTCCCTTTGGTGAAGCGGCTGTTGGAACTGCCCGAATTGGTGGTGCTGGAAGTGGCGGCGGTGGTTATGGCCGAAACGCTGGCGAGCGGCAGCGAGTTGATCGAGACGCTTGGGTTGACCCTCGGTGTCAAGATGGCTGATTATTGGGTGGCCGATCAGGCGTTCTACGATCTTCTCCGCGACCGCGAGGTGGCAACCGCCGTCCTCGCCGAAGTCGGCGGCAGCGCCGTGGCGCAAGCCAACGCCAAGGAAAAGGGCAAGGTCATCAAGGGCGTTATCGCCGATTGCCTGACCGGCAGTAATGGCCGCGCCAAGGTCGATGCGTGGGTGCCGAAGTGGATGGCGTTCCCGCCCGCCGCCTACACGACACGCGGCGGTGTCGCCACGGTCACCGCTGCCAATCGCGCCGCATGGCTCGCCGAACCCGACGAGCCGGGCGATCCCGATCCGGCAAGCCCTGCCGTAGTGGCGGCGGAACCGGACGAAGCCGGTGAGCCGGAAGTGGCAGGCGCAGATGAGCTTGAGGAGGAACGGCTTGCCGCATGACCGAAGCGCGCGCGGCGGGGTGACCCGCCGCGCGTCGCGTTCCAGCATGAAGGGAGATCGACAATGGCAGACAGGGTATCGGCAAATATCATCATCGGTGGCGACATCACGCCCGAGCAGTTCGAGGCACTCACACACCTGATTGGCGATGAGGATTTGCGGATCGAGTGGGACGGCGACCCGTTTACCCCCGACATGATCGAAGCGGGCGAACCGCTTTCTCTATGCGCCCATGAAGTGTCATGGGGCAATTTCAACGCGCTCGAACAATATTGCTGCGATCAGCGGATTCCCTACCGCCGCTGGTCGGGCGGCTGTCCGGGCAGCTTCGGGGCCGAGCGGATTGTCTTCGATGGCAAACATGGTCCGTTCAACTACGACGCCGATGAGGATGATCGCATTGTCCTGACCGCCGAGACCATCGCGCTGTTGGGTTCGATGCGCGCGATCCGTGCCTATCTCAAGCCCACGACATGGGACGTGCCGGCCTTGGTGATCGCGGGCCAATCGCGTCCATCTTGACAAAGTAAGGAATTTGCATTACATTGCTCTCCGAAAGGACGCCATATGGGTATCGCACTCGAAGAGATCAGCACCATCACCGCCAAGGGCCAGACGACGATTCCCAAATCGGTGCGTCAGGCGCTGGGCGTCGATTATGGCGGGCGGATCGCCTTTCGCGTTGGCGACAATGGCGTGACCGTCGCGCGCGCCGATGGCGGCGAAGACCCAGCGATTGAAGCTTTTCTGGGCTTTCTGGCCGAAGACATCAAGCGCCGCCCCGAAGCGGTCAAGGCACTCGCGCCTGACCTCGCCGCGCGGATCACCGCGCTGACTGCGGGCATCGACGCTGACCTCGACGCCGCGATCGACGGCGACGTCGCGCTCTGACCGCCTGATTGCCGCAACATGACCACCGTCAACGGCTGGACGCTCTACGCGCATCCGCTTTTTCTTGACCAGCTTGAACGGCTGACCAAAGCGGTCGAGCGCGCCAAGGCTAAAGACCCCAAGGGTTACGCGGCGACCGCGAACGCCAAGCTGCTGGCGGCAATACGCAAGCTGATGCTTGAAACCATTCCCGTCGATCCCGCCCGCCCCGAATTCCGCCAAGGCGGCACTTTGGGGCCGAGCCGCAAGCACTGGTTTCGCGCGAAATTCGGCAATGGACGCTTCCGTCTCTTTTTCCGCTATAGCAGCAGCGCCAAGATCATCGTCTATGCCTGGGTCAATGACAGTGAGACGCTGCGAACTTATGGCGCAAAGTCCGACGCCTATGCGGTGTTCAAAGGGATGCTCGACAAGGGCAATCCGCCCGAGGATTGGGACGTGCTTTTGAAAGCGAGTGCGACCTTCGCGGGCAACTGAGCCTAAAGCAAACCTCCGCCCGAAGCCCCGCCCGGCAGAACCGGACGGGGCGGACTTGGCGGGCAGTCGCCAATCATCCGCGGTGACGCACCAATAGGAGGTGATCAATGCCGCTTCATCTCCGAACAGATTGGAATTGGTCGGCGTAGGATTGCAGTTCCCCAGTTGGCCGGAATGTCACGGACATTGGAGCGAAGCACAGACCACACCGATTTCTGCCTGACCTGCATCCAAGGGGCTGAGGCAATTTCCCGCGCTTACAAAGGCATCAATGTGGCGGCCCCAGCTGAAATCATCGACGACCGATTACCCTGGTTGCGTTGCCAGACATCCCGACTGCTCCGACGCAGTGCCACTTCTCCTCAATGGATGTTCCAAGCCCGCACTCACCCGGCCTCTCCAATGGCTGGTCTGGCAGGGGACGGCTGCGCCTCTTGCTCCCTTGCTGCAACGGTTGGCCCGAACTTTCTTCCCCTGGGCTGCGCCCATTCCTCGCGGCAACAAGAAAGCCCGTTCTGCACCGTCCTCCACATGCGTTTCGGTCTTACAGATGCAGCGGGTTCAATCCCCTGCCGATTGACCGCCATCGAGGCCGCGATGGGCGCGGGTTCGAGACAATCCAAGGAGAAATATCATGGCTACCATCGGCACCTTCAAGAAGACCGGCAGCAACTATCAGGGCGAAATCGCCACGATGAGCGTTCAGCAGAAGAACGTCCGCATCGTCGCCGAAGAGCAAGTCGCCAACGACAACGCCCCGACCCACCGTGTCTTCGCCGGTCGCGCAGAAATCGGCGCAGCCTGGACCAAGCGTTCCAAAGAAGATCGCGACTATCTTTCGGTCAAACTGGACGATCCGAGCTTCAACGCCCCAATCTACGCCAATTTGTTCGACGACGAAGACGGCAAGACCTACAATCTGATCTGGTCGCGCCCCAGCCGCACCAACGGCGACTGACCGCCAAGCCAGCCCTGCCCGGCACCTGCCGGGCAGGGCTTTAGCATGTTCATGCCTCGCTGGCGACGGACGGTCTTACAAGGAGCTCAGAGGCTTCGATGCCCAGGGCCAGCGACAGACTCTCAATCTTGTCGATCGAAGCGCTGTAACGCCCGCGCTCGAGGCTGCTGACATAGGTGCGATCGAGATGCGCACGGTGGGCGAGTTCTTCCTGCGACAGTCCAGCCGCAAGGCGAAAGCGTTTCAGATTGGTGGCAAGAACCTCGCGCAATTTCATTGCACGCAAAGACCACCGTTGCAGAGTATTTAACCACGGAGTATACTCTACAGAACGAGTAATCCGGTCAGATCGGCCACTTGGCAGCGGAGTCACGGCTATCCGTTTTTGGGCACCTCGCTCCCTGCGAAATCGGATAACGGTAAAAGACGCCATTTCGGAGAGGCTTCGTGTTATGTGTAACGGCATGCCAAGCGAGTCGAAACGAAGGCTCGGCCCATGACGACACCGCCATTCGAGGACCGCGCGCCAGTCGATGATCATATCACGGCCTACGACGAGCGCCATTTTGTCACGTATTTACGGTTACTTGATGCTGTCGAGGAAGGTGCCGATTGGCGCGAAGTTGCTCAAATCGTCTTTGGTTTGGATGCTGAGCGAGAGCCCGGACGAGCGCGGTGTATTTATGACAGCCACCTTGAGCGTGCGAAATGGTTGACAAGGTCTGGTTACAGGGAACTTCTCCATCGAAGCTCGTGAAGTCGCAAGGAATCTGTATGAGTCCCTATACCGATTGTCGTTGTTCTGCCAAGCACTCTGCCGAATGAGGCAGGACTTCCCGCAAAGTCAGTCACTTCTCTCCAGAACACAAAGATCAATGAATTTATTGACAGGGGGCAGAACTATCCGTTTGGAGTCGGTATGTGGCTGCTTCTCGAGGATGGCGATCGCCACAAACTGCCGAACACTATGCCAACCATGATTTTGCAGATTTCGCGCAGGAGTTCTTGCGCCGCAATGCCGAATATCGGCGAGATCATGCCGAAACCATTGCCCGCATTGCATATCACCCCCAGACTAAGAAGCAGGAACAGGAGGGTCTGGCCGGGCGGTGGGGGCTGAGCTTTCCCCATCAGTCCACAAGCGGATCCACGTAAAATGCCCGCACTGTGGTCGCCTGAGGCGAGCCCAAGCGTCGTGATCCTCGAAACCCCCAACCCAGTGCGTTCGCTTGCGTTTCTTACCGGCTGTGAGCCGATCGCGGACGCAACGAATGATACCGAGCGCCATCTCGTGCTCGCGCAAGGCTCCGCTCGGCTTCGCCTTTGCGTTCGCCATGCGCCGCACTTGGCATCACCTCGCTTCTCGATTGCCTGCGACGTCAGCTGCGCCTTGCGGCTTGCTGCTGCGACCCGCCTGGAGCGTGTGACAGGCGGTAATCGCCTTCGCCTTGATCACGCTGCAATGCCGACCCGCTATCAGCGGATTCGCTTCGTCCACTTCCTTGCCCTCCACGACGCCTTGGAGGTCGGAGCCTCCGCACGCGACCTCGCCTTCGGCCTGATCTTTCCTAACCATCGCCCATTAGCCGGCGCCATCTGGAAGGGATCAGGCGAACGCCGGCACGTGCTCCGGCTGATCGCCGACGCCCGGCGATTGGTCGATGGCGGATATAGAAATCTCCTACACCACTGCTGACCGATCCGCAGGGGTGACAATAATCGCACCCCACATTCCGTCACTCCCTCCCCCACTTCCGACTTCGCCATTGATCTCCGCAACCAGCGGCAACCCGCCGCTGTGCCCGAACTCCAGCGGAGCCAGCCCATGGATGTCAGACCCACCCCTGTCATTGCCCGTTTCCTGAGGACGCCCGATGCTGCCGTGCATGTCGGCCTGTCCGCCCGCACCCTTGAAAAACATCGCTGCTTCGGCACCGGGCCGGTCTACCGCAAGCTCGGCGGTCGCATCGTCTATTCGATCACCGACCTCGACGCTTGGGCCGAACAGGGGCTGCGCCGTTCGACCAGCGATCCCGGCATGGGCGTGGTCCATCCTGCCAAGCGGATGGACGGTTACACCGGTCCCGTGCGCCGCTGAGCAGATCAATGCGCCGCACTTCCTCCTTTCCGGTCGATGGCCATCAACTTGACCTGTTCGTCAGCTTGGGCGGGGACATCGCTGCCCGCGACACGCAGGACCTGATGGCTTGGCCGTTCTTCAGCCTCGCCAAGACCAAGCGGGTGCGCCCCATCGATTTCCGGATGGGCGAAGTCTCGATCCTGGTCGAGGCGACTGCCGAACATGGCATGGCGACCATCTGGGACGCCGACGTCCTCATCTGGGTCGCGAGCCAGATCGTCGAGGCCCGCGACGCCGGTCGGCCGACCTCGCGGCTGATCGCTGCCACCCCGCACGAGATCCTCGCATTCACCCGGCGCGGGACAGGCAAGGCGAGTTACGAACGGCTCAAGGCCGGGCTAGATCGCCTGCAATCGACAACGATAGCAACCTCAATCCGCCAGCGCGCCGCTCGGCGACGGCACCGCTTTTCCTGGATCAACGAGTGGAAGGAACGGCTCGACGGCTCGGGCCGCGCGCTGGGCATCGACATGATCATTCCCGACTGGTTCTACGAGGGCGTGATCGACCAGGCGCTCGTGCTGACGATCGACCCTGCCTATTTCGCGCTGACCGGCGGACTAGAGCGCTGGCTCTATCGCTTGGTGCGCAAACACGGCGGCAAGCAGAAGGGTGGCTGGAGCTTCGATTTCCAGCACCTCCACATGAAGTCTGGTGCGCTCTCGCCGATGAAACGCTTCGCCTTCGAGCTGCGCGACATTGTCCGGCGACAGGCGCTGCCTGGCTACTCACTCACCCTCGAACATGCACTCGGCCGCGAGCGGCTGAACTTCGTCTCGATCTCCGTCGATCCGTTCGATGCGGCCATGCGGCGTGTCGGGCTCCGCCCTGTGGATATGTCATGATGCGACACGGACTATCAGGAACCGCAAAGTTCGGACGATCAGGAACCGGAAGTTCGGACTATCGGGAACCGAAATCGCCATCAAACCCGCAGAAACGCTGGCATTCCAGACCCCTTAACTTAGCTAACAAGGAATCCTTCGGATTCCTGCTAACGACAACGCGCCTGTGGACAGATGGCGATGCGCCACCGCGCGAGCCGACGGAGCAGACGCTTGGCGATGGTCCGCAACTGACGCATGTGACGCTGGTTTGGCAGGAGGGCCTGCGCGAAGACTGGCTCAAGTTCGGCAAGCCGGTTGCAAGCCGGATCATCGATCGCAGGCAGCGGATCGAAAGCTACGCTGCGGGTCAGGTGTTCGGCCTGGTTCGCTGGGCTTCCAACGAATATGGCACGGTGCGCTCGACGCTCGACATCGTGCGCGCTGTCGGTGCGGGCGAACCCTGCACCGCAGTTCCCCAAGTCGATCCTGGCGGCGATGTGCTGCTCAGCGTTCATGGCTGGCCGAAGGTCGCGCAGGTGTTCCGCCTGATCGACGCCATCGAGGCGTCCGGCATCGACCCGTGCGACGTCGCTCCCGATCATTGGCGGCACATCTACAACCGGCTTGCCGCGCGCGAAGCGCCGCGCGGTTACAGCCTTGCGCGCCATCGCGCCTGGCTCCAGCGCAAGGCGCTTTTGCCATGACGCGGCGCAGCTTCGTCATCGCAGGCGTCGTCGTTGCCGCCACACTCGCAACGCTGACCGTGCCGGTCTCGCGTTATGCGGTGTGGAACGCGACCCCCAGCGTACCGATTGGGCTTTACGCCATTCGTGGCAGGGCGAGCCTGCATGTCGGCGAGCGCGTTGCCATCGAACCGCCGCCTGAACTGCGGCGCTTGCTCGCGACACGCGGCTATCTCCCGACCGGCGTCCCGCTGCTCAAGCGCGTCGCCGCCATCAGCGGACAGCGCATCTGCCGTTTCGGTCACGGTGTGACCATCGACGGCAAGCTCGTCGGCGCGGTGCGTGCCCGCGACCGCCGGGGACGCGCGCTTCCCGCATGGTTCGGTTGCCTGACACTGCGTGTCGGCGAGCTGTTCGTGATGAACCCGGCTGCACCTGACAGCTTCGACGGACGCTATTTCGGCGTGCTGCGCATGGCCGATGTGATCGGCCGCGCCACGCCCGTCTGGACCGATGAATCGGGGAATGGCGACCACGTGTGGTTCGCCGATCCCCGCGCTTCCGACCTTTCAAACACCACCAACCAAGGAGACTGATCCATGCGTATCGGAACATTTATTGCCGCCGATGGCGGCTTTGCCGGGCATCTGCACACGCTGACGCTCGACATCGACCTTGTTCTCCTGCCCGCAGATGCCCGCGACAGCGACAACGCGCCTGACTTCCGGGTGATTGCCGGCGAGGGCGATGATGCGCGCGAAGTGGGCGCGGGCTGGAAGCATGTCGGCGAGAAGGCCGGTGACTATGTCAGCGTTCAGATCGACGACCCCACCTTCGTCCAGCCGCTGCGCGCCAACCTGTTCAAAGGCGATGCTGACAATCACGTCCTGGTCTGGTCGCGCCCGTCCCGGCGCGAAAAGGCGGACTGAGCGATGCAGCTGTGCAGTTCGCTTCGCGTCGCTTTGGCTGCGCTCGCTCTGTTCGGTGCTGCGCCTGCCTTTGGGCAGGAGGCTGCCGAACAGGCGCAACCGCGCGTCATCGACATCGCTTCGCACGTTTCTGAGGCCTCGCAGCGCTTCGGCCTTCCGGAAAGCTGGATCTATGCCGTGATGCGCACCGAGAGTGCGGGCAGGATCGGCGCGATCTCGTCCGCCGGTGCGATGGGCCTGATGCAGCTCATGCCCGGAACCTGGGCGCGCCAGCGCGCCCGGTTCGGGCTGGGCGCGGACCCGTTCGATTCGCGTGACAACATTCTCGCTGGCGCCAGCTATCTGCGCGAAATGTATGACAGCTACGGCGCCACCGGCTTCCTTGCTGCCTACAATGCAGGGCCGGGGCGCTATGAAGACTGGCGGGATCGCGGTCGCCCGCTCCCCGACGAGACCCGCGGCTACGTCGCCAGGATCGCACCGATGCTGCAATCGGCAAGCGCGCCGACTGTCGTCGCCAGCGCGTCGCCTGTGCAGCCAATTCGCATATCCTGGACACAGAGCCAGCTCTTTGCCGTTCGCACCAATGCTGCCATCGACACGCCAATTGCGGGCATCGAAGAGGCTTCGGCGGCTCCGCCACTCGCTTCATCCCGTCCGCTTGGCGGCCTCTTCGCACCCGTTTCGGGAAGCCGTTCGCAGTGATCGCACCATTGCTCCTCTGGCGCGTCGTGGCGTGGATTGGCGCGGGGTGGAGGGGTTTAGGGACGGAAGGGAGGAAGGGAGAATTACGATGGCCAGATAAAAGCACCGCCGTCGGTGTGGGTGCAGGTGATTGGAACAAGACGATAATTTCAGCCGTCGCTCAGAACAGCCTGCTGGCTGTCCCTTCAATTTCTGTAATATTTTCAACGCACAGTGGGCCGTCTGTCGCCGATCGGCTCAAATCTGCGGGCCTTTCGCGATGAGCGACGACGATTTCCATATCCGGCCCGGCAAGGGACGCAGCCGGGGCAGCGGCAGCGGTCGGCGTGCCCAGACGCTGGTCGACCAGGTCATCAGCTATTCAAAGAAGGGCGGGCACCGGCTCTCGCGATCACGCTATTCCGGGACGGGGCGAACAGCACGCGGTCGGCGTGCTGGTCTCGCTGCCCGGTCCCACGCCACCAACCGGCGCGTCATCGTCAAGGCCCGCGTGGTTCGCCACAAGGGCGCGCGCTTCCGCGCCGCGCCGCTCGCCCGTCATGTTGCCTATCTCAAGCGCGATGGTGTCACCCGCGATGGCAAGGAGGCCGGCCTCTTCGATGCGCGTTCCGATGCAGTCGACGGCGATGCCTTTGCCGGACGCTGCGAAGATGACCGGCATCACTTCCGCTTCATCGTTTCGCCCGAAGATGCGGTCGAGCTGGAAGACATCCGGACCTTCACCCGCGAGCTGATGGCCGACATGTCCCATGATCTGGATACCCAGCTCGACTGGGGGGCGGTCGATCACTGGAACACCGACAATCCGCACGTCCATATCCTCGTCCGGGGCCGCACTGAGGATGGCAAGGACATCGTCATCGACCGTGATTACATTCGAGCCGGGCTCCGTTCACGCGCCGAGGAGCGGGTCACGGTTGAACTGGGACCACGCAGCGAGCGGGAGATCGCCCGATCGATTGCCCGCGAAGTCGATGCAGAACGCTGGACCCGTCTCGACCGCTCGCTTCGACGCATCGCGGATGACAATGGCGGGGTAGTCGATCTTCGTCCCGACCCATCGGGCTATAATCGCCCCAACCACAATCATCTGCTTGGACGGTCTACAAAGCTCGAACGGCTGGGTCTTGCCGACCGCTTCGGCCCAGCCTGCTGGACACTGAAACCAGGACTTGAGGAAACGCTGCGCGATCTCTCCATCCGCGGCGACATCATCAAGACCATGCACCGCGCGATGACCGCCGAAGGCCGTCACGCCGATACCGGGCGCTTTGCGCTGCATGATGATCTGGTTGCCGAACCCGTGATCGGGCGACTGGTCGAACGTGGGCTCCATGATGAACTCACCGGCAGTGCATATGTGGTTGTCGCTGCGACCGATGGGCGAACGCACTACCTCCGGTTCGACGACATCGAGCAGACGAGCGACGCAAAGCCCGGTGCGATTGTCGAACTTGGCCAGTGGCGCGACACGCGGGGCAACGATCACCAATCCTTGTCGGTCAGGTCCGACCTGTCGCTCGCCGAGCAGATCAAGGCACCTGGCGCGACATGGCTGGATCGACAGCTGGTCGCCCGTGAGCCTGTACAAACCGCTGGCGGCTTCGGGGCGGACGTGCGCAATGCGCTTGCCGCGCGCTCGGAGCATCTGGCATCAGAGGGTCTGGCGCGCCGACAGGGGCAAAGGCTCATATTCGCCAAAGACCTGCTCGATGAGCTGCGCAGCCGCGAACTCGCAGACACGGCCAAGCACATCGCAGCACGGTCAGGGCTCGAACACATCGCCGCCCAACCCGGCGAACATCTCGCCGGCATATACCGCGAGCGCGTCACCCTCTCCTCGGGCCGCTTTGCCATGATCGACGACGGGATGGGGTTCCAGCTGGTGCCGTGGCGACCGAGCCTTGAACGCCATTTGGGTCAAGCGGTCAGTGGCACGATCAACGCTCGCGGCGGAGTCGATTGGAGCTTCACCCGAAGCCGGGCACTTGGGTTGTAGATCATGGTGCTGCCCGGCCTCTTCGCCAAACCTAGTCGTTTTTCGCCACATTGCGCCGGCGAGCCTCCCGGACTTGCATCTGCTCAACAACCAATGATTGGACTTGCCCGAAAGGAGAAACCGATGGCTGCGACCAAGATCCTCTGGGGACAGATCCTCGCCGTGTTCCTGCTCGTGCTGACCGGCATCTGGAGCGCAACACAGTGGACCGCGTCCGCACTCGCTTATCAGCCCGAGCTGGGTACGCCATGGTTCGAGCTGCTGGGTTGGCCGGTCTATCGCCCATACGACTTCTTCTGGTGGTGGTTCAGCTACGATGCCTATGCGCCGCAGGTCTTCAATACCGGCGGGATAATCGCGGTCACCGGCGGCTTTGCCTCGATCATCGTCGCGATCGGCATGTCGGTCTGGCGCGCCCGTGAAATGAAGACGGCTGCCACCTATGGCACCGCGCGCTGGGCCGACGGCCGAGAGATCAAGGCGGCAGGTTTGCTCGACGACAAGGGCGTCGTGCTCGGCCAGTTCAACAACCAGTATCTGCGCCATGACGGACCCGAGCATGTCCTCTGCTTTGCGCCGACCCGCAGCGGCAAGGGTGTCGGACTTGTCATCCCGACCCTGCTGACCTGGCCGGGCTCTGCTATCGTCCATGACATCAAGGGCGAGAACTGGACGCTGACCGCTGGCTATCGTTCCAGTTTCAGCAGGGTGCTGCTGTTCGATCCGACCAACGCCGAGTCCGCCGCCTACAACCCGTTGCTCGAAGTGCGGCGCGGTGTGTGCGAGGTGCGCGATGTCCAGAATGTCGCAGACGTGCTGGTCGATCCCGAAGGCAGCCTCGAAAAGCGAAATCACTGGGAGAAGACCAGCCATTCGCTGCTGGTCGGCGCAATCCTCCATGTTCTCTATGCCGAACCGGACAAGACACTGGCCGGCGTCGCCGCGTTCCTGTCCGACCCTAAGCGATCATTCGAATCCACGCTCGCCGCGATGATGATGACACCGCATATGGGTGATGGCGGCGTCCACCCCGTCGTCGCCAGCGCCGCCCGCGAACTGCTCAACAAGTCCGAGAACGAGCGATCCGGCGTGCTTTCAACGGCGATGTCGTTCCTTGGCCTCTATCGCGATCCGGTGGTTGCGCAGGTAACCCGGCAGTGCGACTGGCGGATCGCCGACCTGGTCGATGCCAAGCGGCCTGCGACGCTCTACCTCGTCATCCCGCCGTCAGACATCAGCCGCACAAAACCGCTGATCCGGCTGCTGCTGAACCAGATTGGCCGCCGCTTGACCGAGGAACTGGCACCCGATGCCAAGCGCCAGCGAGTGCTAATCATGCTCGATGAGTTTCCAGCGCTCGGGCGACTCGACTTCTTCGAAAGTGCACTGGCGTTCATGGCCGGATACGGGATGAAGGCCTTCCTGATCGCGCAGTCGTTGAACCAGATCGAGCACGCCTACGGCCAGAACAACGCGATCCTCGACAACTGCCATGTAAGGGTCTGCTTTGCGACCAATGACGAGCGCACTGCGAAGCGCGTCTCGGAATCGCTGGGCACGGCAACCGAGCTACGCGCCATGAAGAACTACGCCGGGCACCGGCTGTCGCCCTGGCTTGGCCATCTGATGATCTCCAAATCGGAAACCGCCCGCGCGCTTCTCACTCCGGGCGAGATCCAGGAGCTTCCCAAAACCGACGAGATCGTGATGATGGCCGGCGCCCATCCTATTCGGGCGAAGAAGGCGCAGTATTTTCGGGATCGGCGGCTTTCGGCGCGCGTGCTGAAACCACCAAAAGTTCGCGCTACCACCAAGGAAGCGAGCGCGCCGCATGATTGGCAGGGCATGATTGCTAAGATGCCTGCAGAGGTGAAGCGCGGGCCGAAGCGCAAGGGCCAGCAAGAAAGCGACCCGGAGAATGCCGGGATACGCACCGAGCCCGAATTGCCCATCCACGAAGACATCGCGCCACCGCCCAAGCAGGTAGCCAAGGAGTTCGACTTTGATCGCGACGAGCAAATTGACGACGACGCTGCGCGCAACCGCCACCTACAGGAGCGCATGCGCGGCAATGCCAGGCGTGCCTCCCTCGATCCCGGCGATGGAATCGAACTATGATGTCTGGCAACCGCATCAAACACACATTCCGCTTGCCGCCGGACATATCCCGGCAGCTTGCCGAGTTCGCTATTCGAAAGCGCGCCACGCAGGCGTCGATTGTCGAGGCCGCCATTGCATCGTTCCTGTCACCTGACGGTTCCGAACGGATGGAGGCCGCAGTCACTAGGCGCCTTGACCGGCTGACCAAGCAGAACGAACGGCTGGAGTTTCAGATCGAGGTGACGAATGAGGCCGTGGCGCTGTTCGTGCGGTTCTGGTTGACGGCCAATCCGCCGCTGCCTGATACAGCAACGGGAGCCGCCCAGACTCAGGGAAAAGTGCGCTACGAAGCGTTCGTTGAGGCGTTGGCGCGAAAGCTTGAAGGAAGCGCCCGTTTAACGACCGATATTGTGCGAGCAAGGGGATAAGGAAATCACCGCGAACTCTTGCGGCGTTCTTGCTCTAACTTGGTCTGCGCTCGATGCGATCGCTCCAGATCGCGATGCGCTCGCTCCAATTTAGGAAGCAGTCCGTCACGAAGTTGAACGAGGATCTGCCATTCCACCATGCGATCAAACCGCGCCGTTCCATGCGCGAGAAGGCAGGTAATATGCACCAAATCGAAAGCAGCGTTCCTTGCAGGTTCGACAAAACCGGCATTGATTGCGCCCGCAAGCATAACCGGTGCTCCCTTGCCGTCCAACAATCCGAACCGAAATGCGATGCCTTTTGAGCTTGCATGAACGTTGTAGCTTGCCATGCGGTAGTAAGACTGCATTGCTGCTTGGCCAGAAGCGACCTCGAGATCTACCATTCGCGGCTTCTTGATCTTTAGATGCTCGGCGGCCCAACCATATTCGGACCCGAAGCCATCGCCGTAGAGTTTGAGGACCGCCTTATAGTCCTCTTCTGTCTCGACCACGTCCCGCTCTGAAGGTGGCGCATATCCCAGTTGCTCATGGTGGAGAACAAATCTGTCCATTGCCCGTTTTGCTTCGACAAACTCGTGCGCCCGATAGCGGACTGCAAGTCCTTCGCCATGCTTGACGAGCAGTTCCGCGACGACCACGATCTCGTGAAGGGTTCGCCAACGAGCCATGGCACCATCAGCCAATCCATTCTCCATCAAACCGGCAGCAGCTCAGATTCTCAAGTCGATGACTATGAAGCGATTCGCTGATCGGTAACGATCGCGGAAGGTTATTACCTGAAAGTCGCGTATCTCAATCAATAGTTTTCGCCACACTTTCTTCTTCTTCGCTACACTACGATGATCGCAATAAGCTGTTGCTTTTCCGCATTTTTATGCCCTTTTGCTCTGCCTCATGAGCGCAGCCGGTAGTCGGTCGCCTCGCAGATAAGAGGCAATTCATGAGCGTCATCCCGATCCAATCGCAAGCATCGTCGCGCGGCGCGCGTATGTTGCGGACGGCGCTGGGGCCGGAGATCGCCGCCTGGCTTGAAGACGCTTCGGTGATCGAAGTCATGCTCAATCCCGATGGTCGCCTCTGGATCGACCGACTGGGAGCCGGGATCGCCGATACGGGAAGCGAGATGTCCGCCGCCGATGGCGAGCGGATCATCCGGCTGGTGGCGCACCATGTCGGGGCTGAGGTCCATGCCAAAGCGCCGCGGGTATCAGCGGAGCTCCCCGATACGGGGGAGCGGTTCGAAGGGCTTCTCCCTCCAGTTGTGGCTGCACCCAGTTTCGCGATCCGCAAGCCCGCCCTCGCTGTGTTCACGCTTGCCGATTACGTCGCGGCGGAGATCATGTCCGCGTGGCAGGCCGAAGCGCTGATTGCCGCCGTTGCTGATCGCAAAAACATTCTGGTCGCTGGCGGAACTTCTACTGGCAAGACCACGCTCACAAACGCCCTGCTCGCCGAGGTCGCGAAGACCGATGATCGTGTCGTCCTGATCGAGGACACGCGTGAGCTGCAATGCGCGGCGCCAAACCTTGTTTCGTTGCGCACCAAGGACGGCGTTGCGACCCTCTCGGACCTGGTTCGTTCCGCACTGCGGCTGCGGCCAGACCGCATTCCCATCGGCGAGGTGCGCGGCGCGGAAGCGCTTGACCTACTCAAGGCCTGGGGCACCGGCCATCCCGGCGGTGTCGGCACTATCCATGCCGGGTCCGCGCGCGGCACGCTGCGACGGATGGAGCAGCTGATCCAGGAAAGCGTGGTCACCGTGCCGCGCGCGCTCATCGCCGAGACCATCGACGTCATCGCCGTTCTGGTTCGCGATGGCACCGGACGGCGGCTTGCCGAACTCGCCGAAGTCCGCGGTCTCGATCGACGCGGCGACTACCAGATCATTCCCATCGCCCCCCTGCCATAAGGAGATTTTTGCATGTTCCAGACCCTTTCGCGCGCTCGTGCCCGCCTGTCCGCTGGGCTGCTCGGTGCTATCGTTACCATCGCCATCGCCAGCCCCGCCCATGCGGCGGGTTCGTCGATGCCTTGGGAAGCGCCGCTTCAGTCGATCCTCGATTCCATCCAGGGTCCGGTCGCCAAGATCGTCGCGGTCATGATCATCATCGCCACCGGGTTGGCACTGGCCTTCGGTGACACCTCGGGCGGCGCGCGCCGGATGATCCAGATCGTGTTTGGCCTGTCGATTGCGTTTGCCGCCTCGTCCTTCTTCCTGTCGTTCTTCTCGTTTGGCGGCGGAGCGCTGGTCTGATGGAGACCGCGCCGCCCGAAGCCGTGCCTGGGTATGTTGTCCCGGTCCACCGAGCGCTGACCGAGCACATCTTGCTCGGCGGTGCGCCGCGCGGCCTGGCGATCGCCAATGCGACGCTGGCCGGTGCGATTGGGCTCGGCCTGCGGCTCTGGATCGCCGGGATCGTGCTGTTCGCGCTCGGCCACATGGTCTCGGTCTGGGCGGCGCGACGCGATCCCCAATTCGTCGATGTCGCGCGGCGGCATCTGCGCTTTCCCGCCTATCTGAGGGTCTGAGCCAATGCTCTCGCTTCGCGAATACAGGAACAAGGCCGACCGGCTTGCGGACTTCCTACCCTGGGCGGCGCTGGTCGCACCCGGCGTCGTGCTCAACAAGGACGGCAGCTTCCAGCGCTCGGCCCGATTTCGCGGACCAGATCTCGACAGCGCGACGCCCGCCGAACTGATCGCGACGACCGCCCGGCTCAACAGCGCGCTGCGGCGGCTGGGCTCGGGCTGGGCAATCTTCGTCGAGGCGGTGCGCCGTCCGGCGCAGGACTATCCGGAAAGCGACTTTCCCGATCCGGCCTCGGCGCTGGTCGAGCGCGAACGCGCCGCGCAGTTCGCCGAGGAAGGCGCGCATTTCGAGAGTGGCTATTTCCTGACCCTGCTGTGGATGCCGCCCGCCGAAGATGCCGCGCGTGCCGAAAGCTGGCTCTACGAGGGCAAAGCCGAAAAGGGCATCAACCCGAAGGAACTGCTCGACCTGTTCATCGATCGCACCGAGCGGCTGCTGCGGCTGGTCGAAGGTTTCGTGCCGGAAGTCTCCTGGCTCGATGACTGCGATACGCTGACTTACCTGCACAGCTGCATCTCGACGCGGGTCCATCGCGTGCGAGTTCCGGAAACGCCGATGCACCTTGACGTGCTACTGGCGGACGAACCGCTGACCGGCGGCCTCGAACCGCGCCTGGGTCGCGCCCATCTGCGCACGCTCACCGTAGTCGGCTTCCCGAGCGCGACCTTCCCGGGCCTGCTCGACGAACTCAACCGGCTCGCCTTCGCCTATCGCTGGTCGACACGCGCGATCATGCTCGACAAGACCGATGCCACTCAGCTGCTCGGCAAGATCCGGCGGCAATGGTTCGCCAAGCGCAAGTCGCTTGGCGCGATCATCAAGGAGGTGATGACCAACGAGGCCTCGGGCCTGCTCGACAGCGATGCCTCCAACAAGGCGGCCGATGCTGACGCGGCGCTGCAGGAGCTTGGCGCCGATCATGTCGGCCAAGCCTATGTCGCCGCGACCGTCACCGTCTGGGACGAGGATCCCGCGCTCGCGGCGGAAAAACTGCGCTTGGTCGAGAAGGTCATCCAGGGCCGCGATTTCACTGTGATCGTCGAGGGCATGAACGCGGTCGAGGCCTGGCTCGGCTCGCTCCCCGGCCATGTCTACGCCAATGTCCGCACACCGCCGATTTCCACCCTCAACCTTGCCCACATGATCCCCCTCTCAGCCGTGTGGGCTGGGCCGGAATGGGACGAGCACTTTCGCGCACCTCCGCTGTTCTATGCGCGGACCGAAGGTTCGACCCCGTTCCGGTTTTCACTTCATGTCGGTGATGTCGGGCATACCCTGATCGTCGGGCCGACTGGTGCGGGTAAGTCGGTGCTGCTCGCGCTGATGGCGCTACAGTTCCGGCGTTATGATCGCACTCAGGTTTTCGCCTTCGATTTCGGCGGCTCGATCCGCGCCGCCGCGCTCGCCTGCGGTGGCGACTGGCAGGATCTGGGAACAAGTCTCTCCGAAGACAGCGCTGGCGCGGTGCTGTTGCAACCGCTGGCGCGGATAGACGAACCTGCCGAGCGCAACTGGGCGGCGGAATGGCTCCAGGCGATTCTCACGTCCGAGGGCGTCACAGTCGATCCTGCCACCAAGGAACATCTCTGGTCGGCGCTGTCTTCTCTTTCAACCGCGCCGGTGGGCGAGCGGACGCTGACCGGCCTGGCCGTGCTGCTCCAGTCGCAGGCGCTCAAGCAGACGATTGCTCCCTATTGCATTGGCGGGCCGTTCGGACGGCTGCTCGATGCCGAGGTCGAGCATCTCGGCGAAGCCAGCTTTCAAGCTTTCGAGACCGAAGGCCTGACCGGATCGGCGGCAGCACCTGCCGTACTGTCCTACCTGTTCCACCGGATCGAAGGGCGGCTCGACGGGTCGCCGACGATGATCATCATCGACGAAGGCTGGCTGGTGCTCGACAGCCCCGCCTTTGCCGCGCAGCTGCGAGAGTGGCTGAAGACGCTGCGCAAGAAGAATGCGAGCGTGGTCTTCGCGACCCAAAGTCTTGCCGACATCGAAAGTTCGGCGATCGCGCCTGCAATCATCGAAAGCTGCCCGACCCGCATATTCCTGCCCAATGAGCGTGCGGTCGAACCGCAGATCCTGTCGATCTACCGCCGCTTCGGGCTCAACGACCGGCAGATCGAGATCGTGGCGCGGGCGACTCCCAAGCGCGACTATTACTGCCAGTCGGCGCGCGGCAACCGGCTGTTCGAGCTGGGCCTGGGCGAAGTCGCGCTCGCCTACACCGCCACCTCATCGAAGACCGACCAGCTGGCGATTGCCGAACTGACCGAAGCGCACGGCGCAGCGGGCTTTGCGGCCGCCTGGCTGCGCCATCGCAGTCTCGACTGGGCCGCCGACATGCTTCCGACCCCTGAACCCGTTCCCCCCGCCCAATTGGGCCAACCCAAGGAGTAATGCCATGAAGTCGAGTCTCAAGAAGTCTCTGGGTTTCCGCCAGATGCTCACCGCCGGTGTTGCGGTGTTGTCGATGACTGTCACCGCGCTGATTCCAGCACCCGCCTATGCCCAGTTCGGCGGGATCGTTTACGATCCGTCGAACTACTCGCAGAACATCCTGACCGCCGCGCGCACGCTCGAGCAGATCAACAATCAGATCCGCCAACTGCAAAACCAGGCGACCTCGCTGATCAACGAGGCGCGCAATCTGCAGTCGCTTCCGATGACCATGCTTGAACCGCTTCAGGCGCAGATTCGTCAGACCCAGCAGCTGCTGGCGCAAGCGCAGCGCATCTCGTTCGATGTGCAGGCGATCGAGCGCGAGTTCGGACGGCAGTACAAGGATGTCGATCTGACCGGCAGCCAGCGCACGATGGTCCAGGGTGCCGAAGAGCGCTGGCGCAATAGCGTCGCAGCGTTCGAGGATGCACTCAAGGTTCAGGCCGGTGCGGTCAGCAACATCGAAGGTGCACGCACCGCAGTGCAAAGCCTGGTCACCGCCAGCCAGTCGGCAACCGGCGCATTGCAGGCGGCACAAGCCGGAAACCAGCTGCTAGCGCTCCAGGCTCAGCAGCTCGCCGACCTGACCGCGACCGTCGCCAGTCTCGGACGCGCCCAGACGCTCGATGCCGCAAATGCTGCCGCGGCCAAGGTGCAGGCGCGCGAACAGCTTCGCCGCTTCCTCGCGCCCGGCCGCGGCTATGTGCCGACCACGGCCCAGATGTTCCGGAACTGAGCCGATGGACACCAAGCTCTTCGCGCGGGTCGGAGCCATCGCCTTCGTCGGCGTGGCCATCACGATGACCGCGCTCCAGCTGCGCGAAGAGCCGGTCCGGGCGGTGCCCAAGGTGATCAACGTCACCGACCCCGACAGCGATCCGCTCCCCGAACTGCTGCGCCAATGCAACGCGATGGGCGAGGCGGCAGCGCGAGATCCGATCTGCCACGCAGCCTGGGCCGAAAAACGCCGTCGCTTCCTTGGCAAGGACAGATATTCCGCTCCCGGCCCGGGATCGTCCGCCGACGGTTCCAGGCCGCCCCTGCCGGCGATCTCGGGCACCGCGCAAGCCGGAGAACAGTGACATGGGTGGCACCGGCGTCGTCGATCGCTTCCTCGACATCTTCTCGCGCTACATCGACAGCGGGTTCGGCCTCCTGTCGGGCGAGGTCGCGTTCATCGCGACCACGCTGATCGTGATCGACGTGACGCTGGCAGCTTTGTTCTGGTCCTGGGGTGAGGCGGACGACGTGCTCGCGCGGCTCGTCAAGAAGACGCTGTTCGTTGGCGTGTTCGCCTACATCATCGGCAACTGGAACAACCTCGCGCGGATCGTGTTCGAGAGCTTCGCCGGGCTTGGTCTCAAGGCCAGTGGCACCGGCTTCACCGCCGCCGAACTGCTGCAGCCAGGCCGGGTCGCGCAGGTTGGCCTCGATGCCGCACAGCCAATGCTGACCGCGATTTCCGACCTGATGGGATTCGTGAGCTTCTTCGAGAATTTCCTCCAGATCATCATCCTGCTGCTGGCCTGGGCGATTGTCATCATCGCCTTCTTCATTCTGTCGATCCAGCTGTTCATCACGCTGATCGAATTCAAGCTGACCACGCTCTGCGGCTTCGTGCTGATCCCGTTCGGACTGTTCGGCAAGACCGCGTTCATGGCCGAGCGCGTGCTCGGCAACGTCGTCTCAAGCGGCATCAAGGTGCTGGTGCTCGCGGTGATCGTCGGCATCGGCTCGACCATTTTCTCCGAGTTCACCAGCGCCATCTCAGGTGAACCGACCATCGAGGATGCGCTGTCGATCTTACTCGCCAGCCTAGCCCTGCTCGGTCTCGGCATCTTCGGCCCCGGCATTGCCAATGGCATCGTCTCGGGCGGACCGCAGCTTGGTGCAGGCGCTGCCGCCGGAACCGCGCTGCTTGCCGGTGGTGCAGCTGCTGGAGCGATCGCCGGTGCACGGATGGCAGGCGGTGCAGTCGCCAGTGCCGCGTCCAACGTCGCACATGGCACCTCGCGTGCCGCAGGCGGTGCAACCATGGCCTATGCGCTGGGCTCGGCGGGCAAGTCGGGCGCAGCCGCAGTCGGCTCCGGCATGGCCGCGGCCGGCGATGCCGCGGTCGGTGCCGCGACCTCGCCGCTACGCAAAGCCGGCGACGGCATGAAGCGGTCGTTCCGCGAAGGCAGCCGCGCGGCGATCACCAACACCGGCGGCACGATCACGCCGGGACCGAACACCCCGCCACCGCGGCCGCCAAGTGCCGAGGCAGGTCAGCCTGCCTGGGCCAAGGCGATGAAGGATCGGCAGACCATCTCGCATGGCGCGACCATCGCCGCCCACACGCTCAAGTCTGGCGACAGCCATGGCGGCGGCAGCTCCATCGATGTTAGCGAAAAGGACTGAAACACATGTTTAGGCGCCCCTCAATCCGCTACGGCAAGACCCCTGAACCCGAAACGCCCTACCAGCGCGCCGCGCAGGTTTGGGATGACCGGATCGGTTCGGCCCGGGTGCAAGCGCGCAGTTGGCGGCTCGCCTTCTTCGGTGCGCTCGGGCTTTCGACTTGCCTCACTGCCGGGATCATCTGGCAGGGCGCGCGCGGGTCGATCATTCCCTGGGTCGTCCAGGTCGACAAGCTCGGTGAGGCGCAGGCGATCGCACCCGCCGATGTCGGTTACATGCCCTCAGACCCGCAGGTCGCGTTCCATCTGGCCCGGTTCATCGAGCAAGTCCGGGCCGTCCCCGACGACCCAATCATCGTCCGCCAGAACTGGCTGCGCGCCTACGATTTCGCGACCGACAAGGGCGCGCTCGCTCTCAACGACTATGCCCGGACCAACGATCCCTTCGCCCTGATCGGGCGAGAACAGGTCGGCGTTGACGTGACCAGCGTGATCCGCGCCTCGCCGACCAGCTTCCGCGTCGCCTGGGTCGAACGCCGTTACCGCGACGGCAGCCTTGCCGAAACGAGCCGCTGGACAGCGATCCTGACCATCGCTGTCCAGGTCCCCCGCACCCCCGATGCCCTGCGCAAGAATCCGCTCGGCATCTTCGTCAACGCCATCAACTGGTCGAAGGAACTCGGATCATGATCAGCCACATCAATCGCACCGCGCGTGTCGTGACCCTCGCGCTGCTATCCGCGAGCGTCGTCGTCTCCCCTACGCAGGCCCAAGAGCGAACAACGCACCAGCCTGCATCGCCTGCGGTCCCCAACGAGGCTCCGCAGGCGACCGATTCAGCCGAGCATGTGATCGCAATCCCCGTGCCACTTCCGCTTCCCGGTCAGCTCCAATCCCTTCCGCGG
>JBEBHS010000021.1:0-43279 GCA_040080745.1 Sphingopyxis sp.
GAGGAAAGCGGAGCGGATTTCGCGGTGCCGCTCTTTGCTTTGGTTACGCTCTTGCTGGGCGCTTTTGCTGCCAAATCCAGGTCCTCCACCTTGCGAACAAGGTGCCGCTATAGGACAGGTCACGCACAGCTTGCAACAAGCGCATACGGATATTTGGCGGATATTTGGCGGATACGTCGCGCTTATCTCAGCGGGATGACCACATCGTCGGGGTGGAGGAGGTTAAGCTCGTCGCGGACCATTTCATCGGCGAGATCGGGGTCAACGTGACGCGGGTTGAGCAGGCGCTGGCGGTTGACCAGCCGTGCTTGCTCATGTTTGAGCGCAGCCAGTTCAACACGGCGCGATTGGAGCGCGCGATGATAGTCGCTCCACGCGAACAGCCCGGTCGACCCGAACAGCAACCAGGCGGTGATAACCAAGACGCCCGCACCAGCCCCGAACATCGGCCAGTAATCCTTGCCTTGTTTGCGAATGGTCACGCGTTTTGCCATAAGCTCTTGAATCACAAACTCAACTTGACGTCAAGCGCGATTGGTAAGCGATTCAAATGACTCGCTTTTCACCTATCGCGCGAAAACCGAAGCCCCGGCATAACGCCCCGCATCGCCCAATTCCTCTTCGATCCGGATCAGCTGGTTATATTTTGCCAGCCGATCGGACCGCGCGAGGCTGCCGGTCTTGATCTGCCCGCAGTTGGTGGCGACCGCGAGATCGGCAATCGTCGAATCCTCGGTCTCGCCCGAACGGTGCGACATCACGGCGGTGTAATGCGACCGCTGCGCCAGCGCGACCGCCTCCATCGTTTCGGTCAGGGTGCCGATCTGGTTGACCTTGACCAGCAGGCTGTTGGCGAGCCCGCGCGATATGCCATCGGCGAGCCGCGCGCTGTTGGTGACGAACAAATCATCACCGACCAGCTGCACCTTGTCGCCGATCGTCTGGGTCAGGCCGAGCCAACCGTCAAAATCATCCTCGGCCATACCATCCTCGATCGACGCGATCGGGTAACGCGCACAAAGGTCAGCGTAATAAGCGACCATTTCATCGGGCGTCAGCGATTTACCTTCACTTGCCAATTCATAGCGGCCATCTTTGAAAAACTCGCTCGCGGCGGGGTCGAGCGCAATCACCACCTGCTCGCCCGGGCGATAGCCCGCCTTTTCCACCGATTGCATGATGAAATCGAGCGCTGCGGTGGTACCGTTCAAATTGGGGGCAAAGCCGCCCTCGTCGCCCACCGATGTCGGCTGTCCGGCGGCGTGCAACTGGCCACGCAGCGTGTGGAATATCTCGCTGCCCCAGCGCACCGCCTCCGCCAGGCTCGGCGCGCCGATGGGCATGATCATGAACTCCTGGAAATCGATGGGATTATCGGCGTGCGCGCCGCCGTTGATGATGTTCATCATCGGCACCGGCAGCACGTGCGCCCCAACCCCGCCGACATAGCGATAAAGCGGCAGGCCGCGCGCATCCGCCGCCGCGCGCGCCACCGCCAGGCTCACACCCAATATCGCGTTGGCACCCAACTTGCCCTTGTTGGCGCTGCCATCGGCGGCGATCATCGCCAGATCGATATCGCGCTGATCTTCGGCATCCATTCCGATCACCGTCTCGGCGAGCGCGCTGTTGACCGCCGCGACCGCGCGACTGACGCCCTTGCCACCCCAGCGCGCGAGATCGCCATCGCGCAGCTCGACCGCCTCGTGCGCGCCGGTTGATGCGCCAGATGGCACCATCGCGCGGCCAAAGCTGCCGTCTTCGAGCAACACATCGACCTCGACCGTCGGGTTGCCGCGGCTGTCGAGTATCTGGCGGCCGTGGATGTCGATGATGGCGGTCATGGTGCGGTCCTTTGCGATAGATCATGGCACTGCGTGATGCGCGCTTTAGGAACACATGGAGCTAAACGCAATTCCATCGGCGCGCGCATCTGAATGCTTTGTTGTCGCGCGCTACTGGATTATAGTAAAAGTCACCCCATCTAAATGGCGCATGGCCGATAAGCGCGGTCATGCTATGGAAGGAAATATCATGGCCAAAGCCCCTGCTCCCGCAAAACCCGCCACTGCCAAGCCCGCAAGGGCTGCGCGCACCGCTGCTGCAAAGCCGGCGGCGAAGGCTGCCAAACCCAAAACAGCGCCCAAAGCGACGGCAAGGCCCGCACCCAGAACATCGCGCGGTGCCATCCGCGATTCTGTTGCGGGAACGGCGGATACGATCCGCAGCGAAGCAACGCGCAAGGCTGGCGAGATTGGCGATGAAGTGGGCCGCCTTTACAATCAGGCGACCGAAAAGGCGCTCGACGCGGCGCGTCAGGGCAAGACCCGCGCCGCCGAAGGGCTGGAGAGCCTGGCGCGGGTCATCGACGACAGCGCGACTACGGTCGATGATAAATTGGGCACGCAATATGGTGACTTTGCGCGCTCTGCCGCGCAAACCGTGGCCAATCTTGCTGGAACGCTCGATGAAAAAGACCTTGAGGACCTGGTCGCCTCGACCCGCGATTTCGTTCGCAAAAGCCCGGCGGTCGCCATCGGCAGCGCGGCGGTGGTCGGCTTCATGCTGGCGCGGCTGCTGCGCGGTAACAAGGACGCCTGATGCTGGAGCCAGAGCCGGACGCAAAGAAAGATGACCGATCGTTAGCCGAAGCTGGCCCGATCGACGCGATCAAGGCACTGATTGCCGAGGCGCAAGCCGCAGCCGCCAGCGAAACGGCGCTGTTACAGGCGTGCGGTGTCATTGTTGCCGCGTCGCTCAAGGCGATGTCGCTGTGGGGCATTGTCGCACTTTTCTGTGCCTTTGTCGGCCTGCTCGCCTTTGCCATCGGTGCGGTTATCGCGCTGGCGCAATGGACCGGCGCGGTGACGGCGATGCTGATCGTGCCGGGTGCGTTGTTCCTTGTCGCCGCATTGGGTGCCTGGCGCGCGCGCAGCCATTTGCGTACCCTTGGCGATGCGGTGGGCAAGCTTCGGCCGTGATGGCACACCGATGACCTCGCGCCAAACGCTCGACAAGGCCAGCCAGCGCGCCGCCATACAGCGACGCCGATTGCTCCAGACGGCGAGCACCGTGCGCGACCGCTTGATGCCCGCACGGCTGGCCGATGACGCAAAAACTGGCGCCCGCGCGCACATCGCAGGGCTGAAGCAAGATACGATGGCGCATATCCGCGCGCATCCGGTGCGCACCGCGCTTGGCCTGACCGCTCTTCTCGCATGGATGCTGCGCAAACCGCTGATGAACCATGCGCCATCTGCGATAAGCCGAGCCTATGCCGTTCTTTCTGGTAAGCTGGCGTTCAGCGAATGGATGGCAGACAGGCGCGCGCAGGTGGAATTAAACGACGCCGCAGCGGATGACGCCGCAGCGGACAATGGTAACAATGAGGAGCTCCCCCATGGCTGATTTGAATTGGAAAGAACGGATTGCGGACGCGCAAGGTGGCGTTGAAACCCTGTCCGCCAGCGCACGCGAAACCGCCGCCGCAGCTGGCGCACGGATAGGCGCAAGCTATGGCAATGCGCGCGAACGGCTGAGCGATATGGCCAGGGGTGGTCGTTCGATTGCCGCTGGCAGCGCCGAAATCAGCGGGCGCGCCGTCGCCACTGGCCGCAAGGCGATGGACCGCGCGCTGGTGCAATCGCGCGACCTGATCGCCGAACGTCCGGTCACGGCGGTGGTGGCTGGCCTGGCGGCTGGTGTGGTGCTCGGCTATCTCGCCAACCGGCTGGCCGGGGCGCGGCGCACCAAGAGCGAAGCGGACAACGAGTTTATCGGCGGCTGAGCCCATTGCCGTAACGCCGGGCCGTTGCTAATGGCGCCCCTCAGCCCAACTGCTTGGGCCATAGAGGACGGGATGCGCACGCATGGACAAATTGCATCTGGTATTTGGCGGACGCGTGAAAGACCCGCAAAAGCTTGAATTCAAGGATTTGAGCGCGCTCGATTTTGTCGGCATGTTCCCAAACTATAAGTCAGCCGAAAAAGCGTGGCGCTCAGCGGCACAGCGCACGGTTGACGACGCCGAAATGCGCTACGTCGTCGTCCATCTCCACCGCTTGCTCGACCCCGAAGATTTTACCCCGCAGCCCGACGCCGAGGATTGAGCGTTTTGAAGTCACATATGGGATGTGACGGCTCGCAAAACGCGGCAAGATAGGGGTTAAGCGGCGCGCCGCGCTCAGATGAACTCGATCTTGGCGACCGAAAACCAGCGGTCGCCAGACGGCACCGTCACTTCGATTTCCTCATCAACCCGCCGCCCGATCAGCGCCCGGCCCAGCGGCGAATTATAGCTGATCCGGCCCAATTTGGCGTCGGCTTCGGTCTGTCCCACCAATTGATAGCGTACCGGCTTGGCATCTTCGTCGAGCAAAGTCACGGTCGCGCCAAACACGATGCGCTCGCCCGACAGGCTGGTCGGATCGATCACCTGCGCACGCGATAATTTATCCTCGATGTCGATGATCCCCGCCTCAATCTGGCCTTGGCGTTCCTTGGCAGAATGATATTCGGCGTTTTCCGACAAATCGCCGTGCGCACGCGCAACCTCGATTGCGTCAACAATGATCGGCCGTTCGGCCTTGAGGGCCGCAAGGTTCGTATTGAGCTGGGCATAGCCTTCAGCCAACATCGGAACCTTTTCTACGCTTGCCATATCAAAAATCTTTCATGCTAATAGCTTCCACCCCGGCGAATGGCTCCGCCGCTACATGTGCCCTGCCTGATGGAGTTAATTCTTGCTATAATAGGATTGGAGTGGCCGCACTTCAAGTGCGCGCGCTTCGGGGCAGATAATCGCCAAAGACGCGGCATCACAGCCCGATGCCGTGGTGTAATTGGGGATGCCCTGGGTCAAAGCCGCCGCGCGGATCGACGCGCTGTCGCGCAGCGACTGCCAGCCATCGGTCGTGTTGAAAATCAGGTCAACCCCGCCATCCTTGATCCGATCAACGATATGCGGGCGCCCCTCGGCAACCTTGTTGATCGTTTCAACCGCAAGGCCAGCCGCATCAAGATAGCGCGCCGTGCCGCCGGTGGCGATCACGCGCCAGGTAGCATCGAGCAGCCGCCGCACCGCATTCAGCACCAGCGGCTTATCGCTGTCCTTCACCGAAACAAAGGCGGTGCCATGGGCGGGGAGCGCATCGCCAGCCGCCAATTGCGCCTTGGCAAAGGCGAGCGGGAAGTTGGCGTCAATCCCCATCACTTCGCCGGTGGAGTGCATTTCAGGCGACAGGATCGGATCAACACCGGGAAAGCGCGCGAACGGGAAAACTGCTTCTTTCACAGCAACATGAGTGATATTCCTATCAATCTTTGGCAAGTTAGCGAGCTTTTCACCCGCCATCACCCGTGCGGCGATTTTGGCGACGCTTGCGCCAATCGCCTTGGCAACGAACGGCACGGTGCGGCTGGCGCGCGGGTTGACCTCGATCAGATAGACGTCATGTTTTTCAGTGCCGTCCTCGCGGCCGTTGGCCTTCACCGCGAACTGGATGTTCATCAACCCGCGCACACTAAGCGCCCGCGCCAATATGTCGGTCTGCCGCTCTATCTCGGCGATAATGTCGGCATCAAGGCTGTGCGGCGGGATGGAGCAGGCGCTGTCGCCCGAATGCACGCCCGCTTCCTCGATATGCTGGAGCACCCCGGCAATCACCACCTCATCGCCGTCGCAGATCGCATCGACATCAACCTCGATCGCGTCGCGCAGATATTGGTCGATCAGCACCGGGCTGTCGCCCGACACCTGCACCGCCATTTCGATATAGGATTCTAGCTGCGCCTTTGTATCGACAATCTCCATCGCGCGGCCGCCCAGCACATAGCTGGGGCGGGTCAGCACCGGATAGCCGATCCGCGCGGCGACCGCGATTGCTTCCTCGCGCGAACGCGCGATACCATTGTCGGGCTGTTTCAGCTTGAGCCGATTGATCAGCGCCGCGAAACGCTCGCGGTCCTCGGCCAAGTCAATCGCGTCGGGCGATGTGCCAAGGATCGGGATACCCGCATCCTCCAGCGCACGCGCCAATTTCAGCGGGGTTTGCCCACCAAACTGGACGATAACCCCGACCAGCGTGCCGTTTGATGCCTCGACGTGCAATATTTCCAGCACATCCTCGACCGTCAGCGGCTCGAAATAGAGGCGGTCGGACGTGTCATAATCGGTGCTGACCGTCTCCGGATTACAATTGACCATGATCGTCTCATAACCCGCTTCCCCCATTTCCTGAGAGCCCAGCGCAAAACAGGCATGGCAGCAACAATAATCGAACTCGATCCCCTGCCCGATGCGGTTCGGCCCGCCGCCCAGAATGACAATCTTGCGGGCGTCGCTAGGCTCAGCTTCGCATTGCGGCGCGCCGAACGCCGGGGTCTCGTAAGTCGAATAGAGATAGGGGGTTATAGCCGCAAATTCGCCCGCGCAGCTGTCGATCCGCTTATACACCGGCCGCACACCAAGCCGGTGGCGCAGCGCACGGACCTCCTGCTCGTTAAGCCCGCCGGTCATCGCCACCATCGCGTCGTGGAGCAGGCCCGAACCGCGTGCAACCGCGCGGTCCATCCCGTCGCGCAAGCCTGCCGAACGCAGCGCCAGATAGGCAAGCCGCTTATCGGAAAAACCCATCGCTTTCAGTCGCCGCATGCCAGCGGCATCGCGCGGCAAGCCATCGGCCAGCACCGCATTTTCCGCCGCAATAATCTCGGCAATCCGCTCCAGAAACCACGGGTCATAGCCCGCGATAGCAGCGATTTCGGCCACCGACAGGCCTTCGCGCAGCGCCTGCGCCGCGACCAGCAAGCGTTCGGGGGTGGGCCGCGCCAGCTCGGAGACAATCTCGTCGCGCGATGCGCCCTCTAGGTGGTCGATGAAGTTGAAGCCTGACAGGCCCGTCTCCAGCCCGCGCAGTGCCTTTTGCAGGCTCTCGTGGATATTACGGCCAATTGCCATGACTTCGCCAACACTCTTCATAGATGTTGTTAAGAGTGGCTCGGCACCCTTGAACTTTTCAAAGGCAAAGCGCGGGACCTTGGTGACGATATAGTCAATCGTCGGCTCGAACGACGCCGGGGTGACACCGGTGATGTCGTTCATAATCTCATCGAGCGTATAGCCGACCGCCAACTTGGCCGCGACCTTGGCGATCGGGAACCCCGTCGCCTTTGACGCCAGCGCCGACGAACGCGACACACGCGGGTTCATTTCGATGACGATCAGGCGTCCGTCCTTGGGATTGACCGCGAACTGGACGTTCGAACCCCCTGTTTCGACACCGATTTCGCGCAAGCAAGCGATGCTTGCATTACGCATGATCTGATATTCTTTGTCGCTCAGCGTCAGCGCGGGTGCAACGGTGATGCTGTCACCGGTGTGGATGCCCATCGGGTCGATATTCTCGATCGAACAGATGATGATGGTATTGTCTTTGCTGTCGCGCACCACCTCCATCTCATATTCTTTCCACCCCAACAGCGATTCTTCGATCAAAACTTCGGTGGTCGGGCTGGCGTCGAGCCCACCGCGCACGATATGCTCGAACTCCTCGCGGTTATAGGCGATACCGCCCCCCGTCCCGCCCATGGTGAAGCTGGGCCGGATGATCGCGGGAAGCCCCGTGCGCGTCAGCACGTTGAACGCCTCGTCGATCGTGTGGGCTATCCCCGAGCGCGCGCTTTCCAGTCCGATTTTCGACATCGCATCGCGGAACTTGATCCGGTCCTCGGCCTTGTCGATGGCTTCGGCCGTGGCGCCGATCATCTCGACGCCATATTTCGCCAGCGTGCCGTCGCTGGCCAGCGCCAGTGCGGTATTCAGCGCGGTCTGCCCACCCATCGTCGGGAGCAACGCCATCTTCTGATCGGGATAGAGGCCGCGTTCGCGCGCGATGATTTTGGCGACAATCTCCGGCGTAATCGGCTCCACGTATGTCGCGCCGTCCGCGCCAACCAGATCGGGGTCGGTCATGATCGTCGCCGGGTTCGAGTTGACCAGGACGATGCGATAGCCCTCTGCACGCAAGGCTTTCACCGCCTGCGTCCCCGAATAGTCGAACTCGCACGCCTGCCCGATGATGATCGGGCCCGCGCCGATGATGAGGATGGAGGATATGTCTTCACGTTTGGGCATTGATTATTCTGCTCTCATTGCATACATTGATTGCATTGCAGTCATTGGAGATTGACGGTGGGCAGCGTTACAATCCGGAATATCGCGGACGAAGTCAAAAATGCCGCGCGGCTCGCCGCCGCAAAAAATGGCCGCTCCATGGAAGCCGAACTGCGCGCGCTGCTTGTGCGCACATATGCCGACGCCAGCAAAGTTGGGCAACGCCGAGAAAGTTCGATCCAAAAACTGATCCGATTGGGGCGAGGGATCGAATTTGACGCTCCGCCCCGGCAGTCCTTTATCGTCGATGAACCATCGCTGTGATCCTTGTAGATACGAATGTCTGGAGCGTCGCAACCAGGGCGCAACCTGATGCCCATGTTGTTGATTGGCTGGGAAACCACAAAGATTTGCTTTGGCTTTCGCCAGTGGTGATTGCCGAAATCCGCTATGGCTACGAACTGCTTGAGCCGTGCGTAAAACGGGAAATACTGATCGGCTGGTTGGCGGGTCTGGAAGATGAGTATCGCGAGCGGACGTTGTCATTCGACGCTGACGCGGGCCATGCCCTTGGCCGCCTTCTGCTCCAAAAACCGCAGGAAGCAAAGCTACTCGACACGCTCCTCGCCGCACAAGCGCTATCGCGCGATTGCCCGATCGCGACGCGCAATGTGAAAGATTTTGAATGGGCAGGGACGAAGGTGATAAACCCGTGGGAGCAGTGAACACCCGCGTTACGTGAACGCCCTCCCCACCGGAGAGGGGGTTCCTGAGAGTGAGATTGTTGGCTGAAGAGATGTCGCACCGTTTGGGCATTAGTTCTTGTTACCAAAAATCTTGGACAGCCAGCTCGACTTGTCCTTACCGGATGAATTTGCTGGCGGAACGGCGGGCTGGCGCATCATCTCTGCTTCCCAGCCATCATATTCCACTTGATAGCTGTCAGCCAATTCACACAAATGAACCAGAGTCGAAGTTCGCCACTCCTCGCCAATAGCCTCATAGCGTTCGGCGACCACCCCATCATTATCAACGGTTGGTTTAACCTCATATCCCAGTTCGCTCAGCGAGGCGCTCAGTGCCTGGAAATTGCCGCCGTAGAAAAAATGGATCACATGCCGAACATCGTCAAAATTTTCGCCATGCTCCTCAAAAACTCTCAGAGTTTCGCTTGCCATCTCAACCTGATCGATATTGCTCTTCATCACCCCAACCCTCCCACAAACTTTTCGAACAGGTAAGTGCTGTCCTGCGGGCCGGGGCTGGCTTCGGGGTGATATTGCACGCTGAATATGCGTTTTTCGGGCCAGGCGAAACCGCAGTTCGACCCGTCGAACAGGCTGGTGTGCGTCACCACCGCGCCTTGCGGCAAGCTCGCGGCATCGACCGCAAAGCCATGGTTCATCGACGTGATCTCGACCGCACCATCGGAAAGCCGCTGCACCGGATGGTTGGCACCGCGATGCCCCTGAAACATCTTCATCGTCTTTGCGCCAACAGCGAGCGCGAGCAATTGATGGCCAAGGCAGATGCCGAAGATCGGCAAGCCCGCGTCGATCAATGCGCGGATCACCGGCACCGCATAGTCGCCGGTCGCGGCGGGATCGCCCGGCCCGTTGGAGAGGAAAATGCCGACGGGTTTTAACGCCATGATCTCGCCCGCGCTCGCGGTAGCGGGAACCACGGTGACCCGCGCGCCGGCACGCACCAGATTGCGAAAGATATTGTCCTTCGCACCATAATCGAGCGCGACAACGTGCGGCGCGGCGTCGCCCGCACGCTTATGCTCCGACGCGCCATAGCCAGCGCCGAGCGTCCACACGCCGCCCGTCCAGTCGCTTGGCCTCTCGCGCGTAACGTCCTTGGCTAGGTCCACCCCCTCCAGCCCCGGAAAGGCACGCGCTAAGCTGAGTAGTTCATCAACGTCAAACCGGCCATCGGGGGCATGCGCAATCACCGCATTGGGCGCGCCGCTCTCGCGGATGTGGCGGGTCAGCGCGCGGGTATCAACGCCGCTGATGCCGATCAGGCCATTGGCCGCCATCCAGTCGTCAAACCGCCCTTGCGAACGGAAATTGCTCGGCGCGGTGACATCTTCGCGCACGATACAGCCCACCGTGCGGGGCTTTGCCGATTCGACATCATCACCGTTCGCACCGACATTGCCGATATGCGGGAATGTGAAGGTGATGATCTGCCCGGCATAGCTGGGGTCGGTCATGATTTCCTGATAACCGGTCATCGCGGTGTTGAAGCAGACTTCGCCAACGCCAGCGCCAACCGCACCGAAACCGCGTCCCCACAATATATCGCCCGACGCCAGCACCAGCGCGGCGGTTGCGCCCTCTGGCACAGAGTGTGGGATGGCTTTGGCCATAGATATTGGGCTCCGTTACACCGTGTTGATTCGGTAACTTAAACGATCCGGTGGCTTGCCACCGAGTCGGCAATGTAAACGGCCAGACAGTTATGCGCTAAACATAGCGCGCGCAATCTAGCGAATATATTATTATGGCGCTATGGTCGCTTCTTTCCAAATCAAACCGAGTGGAGATTCGCATGATTCGCGATGAGATTCAGGCTGCGCAAATTGCCGCGATGAAGGCTGGCGATAAGCCGCGCTTGCAGACCATCCGGCTGATGTTGGCGCGGATCAAGGACCGCGACATCGAATTACGCACCGCCAGCGTCAAACCCGATGACGACGCGATGATCGTCGAGGCGCTGCAAAAAATGGTCAAACAGCGCCGCGAATCGATTGCGATGTTCGAAACCGGTGGCCGCGCCGAACTCGCCGCCAATGAGGCCGCTGAAATCGCGGTTATCGAAGCCTACCTCCCCGCACAGATGAGCGAGGCGGACACCGCCGCCGCTATTGAGGCGATCAAGGCCGAACTGGGTGCATCAACGCTCAAGGATATGGGCCGGGTGATGGCGGAGCTTAAGGCGCGCTACGCCACCACGCTCGACATGAGCAAGGCCAGCGCGCTGGTGAAAGCGGCGTTAGGGTGATCCACTCGCCGCGCATGCATCAGCCTTGACCAAAGTCAGCTGCGCCACCGTAATGCCGCCCCCGCGAAATCCGCCCTCGCAATACATCAGATAATAGCGCCATAATTTGTCAAAATCGGGATCAAAAGCAGCGGGCAAGCGGCCATCGGCGCGCGCGGCGTCGTATCGCGCCCGCCACATTTGCAATGTTTTGGCATAATCCAGCGGAAAATCATGCTGGTCTTGCCACTGCAATCCGCGCTTCTCGGCCAATGCCCGAAACGCACGGACCGACAACAAGCACCCGCCGGGGAAAATATAGGTCTGGATGAAGTCGGCGTTGGCAGCATAATCCGCAAACAGCGCATCGTCGATGGCGATATACTGGATCGCCGCTCGCCCCCCGGGCCTGAGCAACCTTGCAATGGCATCGAGGTAATCTGGCCAATATTCGTGGCCCACCGCCTCGACCATCTCGACACTGGCGATGGCATCATATTGGCCGGTGGCGTCGCGGTAGTCTTGTAACAGGAACCGCGCATCACCCTCACCGACCGTTTGCCGCGCCCAATCGGCCTGCTCGGCGGAAAGGGTGATTCCGGTGTAAGCGACGCCAAAGCGCTCAATGGCCCGCGCGGCCAAAGCGCCCCAGCCAGAGCCGATTTCGAGCAGGGTGGCACCGCGCGATAGGTTCAGCCTGTCCAATATAGCTTCGATTTTCCGCCTTTGCGCGGACTCTAATGTTTCGCCATCGCACTTCGGATCGAACAGAGCGCTCGAATAAGACATCGTATCATCGAGCCACGCCGCGTAAAATACATTGCCCAGGTCGTAATGCGCCGCGACATTGCGGCGCGCGCCATGGCGGTCATTACGCTGGCGGCGGTGCAATATCCGGTTGAGCCAACGCACTGGCCCGCGCGAACGCGCCTTGCCCGACAGGCTGTGGCGGTTCGCCGAGAAGAAAGCGAATAGCGCGACCGGATCACCGCTGTGCCAGTCGCCCGCAGCCCAGGCGCGATACCAGCCGACCGAGCCTGCTAGTTTCAACTGCCACAATGCGCGCCAATGCACGAGATGAAGCGCCGCGTGCGGACCGGGGTCCGCCCCCTGCAACGTACGCGACGCCCCATCGGGCAAAGTTACGTCAAGTTGGCCAAAGCAGACACCACGCTCAAACCGGCGGACAACCGCATCGGTGATTGATTGCGGCAACAGCGACGTCAGCCGGGCCGCACGCGCGCCTGCGGCAAATCGTCGCCCCGCCGCAATCAATCGACCGTCCACGTCTGTCCTTTTTTGAGCAGCGCCGACAGATCGGCGGTCTTGCCCACAGACGCTGCGGCAATCTGCTCCGCCACCGCATCGTCAAAGGTTGCGCGCGGGTCGTCATAAAGCACGCCCAGCGCCATCGGATAGTCGCCAAAGCGCATTTCGACGAGCATGTGCGCGACGCTGCGGTTGGTCACGTCGTGGACCAGCACGCCCGCTTGCCGCCAATCGCCGTCCGCAACCTCGACCACTTTCAGTTCGAGCCGATCACGGTCGAGCGCGATGCCCTTGACCCCGCCCGCTTTCTCACTTCCGAACAGCATCGGCTCGCCGTTCGTCAGCCACAATTGGTTATGCGCGGTCGCTTTTTCGGTGAAGCCTGCGAACACATCATCATTATAGACGATACAGTTTTGGAATATCTCGATAAATGCCGTGCCCTTGTGCGCATGGCCGGCCTTGAGCACGCTCGGCAATTCTTTGGATACATCATAAGCGCGCGCCACGAACCGCGCGCCTGCTCCCAGCGCAAAGGCACAGGCCTGTGCCGGGCGATCAACGCTGCCATAGGGGGTCGAGGGCGAGCGCGTGCCGATGGCGCTGGTTGGTGAATATTGCCCCTTGGTCAGGCCATAAATCTCGTTGTTGAACAACAGGAATTGGCAATCGAGGTTGCGGCGCAACAGGTGGAATGTATGATTACCGCCAATCGACAGCGCATCACCATCGCCGGTGATGATCCACACATCGAGGTCGGGATTGGCGAGCTTAACCCCGGTCGCCACCGCCGGCGCACGGCCGTGGATGGTGTGAAAACCATATGTTTCCATATAATAGGGAAAGCGCGACGAACAGCCGATGCCACTGACGAACACCGTATTGTCGGGCGTGCCGCCAATTTCGGGCATGGTGCGCTGCACCGCCTTCAAGATCGCATAATCGCCGCAACCGGGGCACCAGCGGACCTCCTGATCAGTCTCCCAATCCTTGGGGGTAGTTGCAACAGCGCCAAAATCCTTGGGCGGGGTCATGTCGTTCATGCGAGCGCCTCCTCGATAGCCGCTTCAATCTCGGCGATGGTAAAGGGCTGCCCCGACACTTTGTTGAGCGGCTTGGCATCGACCAGAAACTGATCGCGCAGCAGCGTCTTCAACTGTCCGGTGTTCATTTCGGGCACCAGCACGCGGCCAAATCCTTTGAGCAGGTCGCCCAGATTGGCGGGCATCGGCCAGATATGGCGGATGTGGATATGCGCGACGTCTAGCCCCTTCGCCCGTGCACGGCGCACGGCCTGATGGATTGGCCCATAGGTTGACCCCCAGCCAACCACCGCGAGCTTGGCACCCGCATCGCCCAGCGCCAACGCTTGATCGGGCACCGCGATCCCCGCCACCTTGGCTTGGCGAATATCGGTCATTGCCTGATGTGTTTCGGGCGAATAGTCGATATTACCGCTGCCCAGCGCCTTTTCAATGCCGCCGATGCGGTGGCGCAGGCCCGGCGTTCCCGGCTTCACCCATGGGCGCGCCAGCTTGTTATCGCGGGCATAAGGTTTGAAGCCGCCCTCGGGCACCGCGTCTATGAACTGCACCGGAAATGCCTCATAGCCCGCCATATCCGGCACCTTCCACGGCTCGGCCGCGTTGGCGATATAACCATCGGTCAGCAGCATTACCGGCGTCATATATTGAGTGGCTATTCGCACCGCCTCGATCGCGCAATCGAACGCGTCGCCCGCCGATCGCGCCGCGATGACCGGCATCGGCGCGTCGCCATTACGGCCATAGATGGCCTGATACAGATCCGATTGCTCTGTCTTGGTCGGCAGGCCGGTCGATGGCCCGCCACGCTGGCTATTGATGATAACCAGCGGCAGTTCAGTCATGATGGCAAGGCCCATCGCCTCGGTCTTGAGCGCGATGCCAGGGCCCGAGGATGAGGTGACGCCCAGGCTGCCCGCATAGCTCGCCCCAATGGCGCTGGTAATCGCCGCGATCTCATCCTCGGCTTGGAAAGTGGTAATCCCATATTCCTTGAGGCCCGACAGATAGTGCAAAATCGACGATGCCGGCGTAATAGGATAGCCGCCAAAGAACATCGGCAAATTAGCAAGCTGTGCCCCCGCAACAAGGCCAAGCGCCACCGCCTCTGCCCCCGTCATCGTGCGATATAGGCCCGGTTCTGCCGCCGCTGGTGCCACATGGTGCTGGTGCACATGCCCGCCAAGTTCCACCGTCTCGCCATAGGCATGACCCGCGTTGAGCGCCGCGATATTGGCCTCGGCCAGTGCGGGCTTCTTGGCGAACTTGGCGTTGAGCCAATTGACCAGCGGGGCGCGGTCGCGGTCGAACATCCACAGCGCGAGGCCAAGCGTCCACATATTCTTGCAGCGCAGTGCATCCTTGGTGCCGAGGCCGAACGGCTTCACCGCTGCCAATGTCAGCTGCGATATGTTGATCGGGATCAACTGCCATTTACCGAGGCTGCCATCGACCAGCGGATTGACGTCATATTTCGCCTTGGTGAGGTTGCGGTCGGTAAACTCGCCCTCGTCGGCGATAATCAGACCACCAAGTTTGAGCGCACCAACGTTGGTTTTCAGCGCGGCTGGGTTCATCGCGACCAATATGTCGGGGGCATCGCCCGCGGTGTCGATTTCGTCCGAACCAAAGTTGATCTGGAACGCCGACACGCCAAACAGCGTCCCTTGCGGCGCGCGGATCTCGGCCGGAAAATCGGGGAAAGTCGCCAGATCATTGCCGCTGAGCGCGGTCGAGAGGGTGAACTGCCCGCCGGTTAGTTGCATGCCATCGCCGCTATCGCCCGCAAAGCGGATAACAACGGATTCGGATTGGCTTTGTGTCGGTGAAGTGCTTGTGGTGCTTTGTGCGGCTGACGCCATCGTATTCGGCTTTCTGACCCAGTTTACCTCATGGGTTTTCCCATAACGTTTCCCTACGCCGCCTTATGCCGTGAGGCCAAATAGATTTTGTTCCCCAGCATAAAAAAGCTACGCTATGAGTTGATGATGAACAATCAATTCGACCATTTGCCCTATCGCCCTTGTGCTGGGATCATGCTGCTCAACCGCCAGAGGCAAATCTTCGTTGGCCAGCGGCTCGATACCGACAATGACGCGTGGCAGATGCCGCAGGGCGGGATCGACGAGGGCGAGGATCCGCAAGCAGCGGCGCTGCGCGAACTGCGCGAAGAAACAGGGGTCGCACCGCACCTCGTCACCGTCGCCGCACGCTCCGCCACCGAGCATTCTTACGACCTCCCCGCCCATCTGATCGGCAAAATGTGGGGCGGCCAATATCGCGGACAGCGCCAGCACTGGTTCGTCATACACTTTCTGGGCGAGCATGGCGACATCAACATCGCCACCGAGCACCCCGAGTTTCGCGCCTGGCAATGGGTCGCCCCGCACCGCATCGTCGATTTGATCGTTCCGTTCAAACGCCCCCTTTATGCGGCATTGCTCGATGAGTTCGCCCCCCATTTTGCCTGAACATCGTTACCTGCTCGCTTTGGGGAGCAACCGCCCGCATGGCCGATATGGGCGGCCGGCATCGGTGATCGCGGCGGCGATGGAGCGGTTGCGCGCATGCGGTCTCACGATTGAGGCGACATCACCGCTACTGGCATCACCGCCGATCGGCCCGTCAAAGCGGCGCTATGCCAACGCGGCAGTGCTAATCCAGACCGCGCTTGAACCCTCCGCCCTTTTGGCTGTGCTCAAGGATATTGAGCGGGGTTTTGGGCGGCGCGGCGGGCAACGCTGGGGCGCGCGCGTGCTCGATCTCGACATCATATTGTGGAGCGGCGGCCTGTGGCATTCGCCGGCGCTTGCTATCCCGCATCCGCAGTGGCGAATGCGGCGCTTTGTCACCGAACCGCTCATCGCCATTGCCCCCGACTGGCGCGATCCCGTCACCGGGCTACGCGTCCGCCACAGCGCAGCGCGCCTCGGCAAATCAATCGCAAAGCAGCGTTGACGTTCGCGGCCTTGCGCTTTAGGGGGGCGCCTCAATGCCGAAATGGCATTGCCCAAGTGGATTTGGGGCCCTTAGCTCAGTCGGTAGAGCAAATGACTTTTAATCATTAGGTCGCTGGTTCGAGCCCAGCAGGGCTCACCATTCCCGTCCGGTTTCAAACCAGCGATTTTTCGTGCGGATTCACTCAGGTGAATCCTGGGCGGTTCGAGCCCAGCAGGGCTCACCATTCCCGTCCGGTTTCAAACCAGCGATTTTTCGTGCGGATTAGTGCACATTACCCGCCGCTCGCGTCGCCGCTTAGCTTGACAGTGTGTCAAGTGAAACAGCGGTGTTTTACCCTTTCAATTCAAGCACTAGCCATATTTTACGACAGTGGTGAAAAACGCAATGTGTCAAGTTAAGCCCCGATGCGGCCAAGCTCTCCTTTTGTGTGCCCCTGCGCAGGCAGGGGTCTATCTCCGGCCTGATCAGATGGACCCCTGCCTGCGCAGGGGAACAGGGAAGAGCGTTCGCTCAGGACAAACGGAAGCAGCGAACATCATGCCACCGCGCCCGCCCATGCGCCGCAAACCGCGATTATACCGCACCGCGCACCCTGTAGGAAAGCGGATGATGCGCGCCTGAAGCTGCGCTTGTTACTGGGTCCCCGCGCTCGCGGGGATGACGATGGCGCGGGCACCCGCTCCCTCACGCCCCATCGACGTGGCGATAGCTCCCGCGAAAATAGAGCAACGGGTCGCCCGATGGTTCAAATCTGGCGTGCAGCACGCGGCCAATCAGGATGAAATGGTCGCCGCCGTCGTGCACCGATGCCCGCGCGCACTCAAAACTGGCGAGCGAGCCGTTGATGATCGGCGCGCCATATTCGCCATAAGACCAATCGGTTGCGGCAAAGCGATCCGCACCGGGGCGGGCAAAACGGTCCGATATATCCTGCTGCCCCATCCGCAGCATGTTGACCGCAAAATGCTCCGCCGCCGCCAGCACGCCTGCGGTTCCGGCGTTGTTGGCGATGCACACCAGCAGCAGCGGCGGATCGAGCGACACCGATGTAAAGCTGTTGACCGTCAAGCCAATCGGCGTGCCTTGCTGGCCTTTCGTGTCGGCAGGCCGACGCGGCGTGCCGCACGCGGTGACAATCGTCACGCCGGTCGCAAAACACCCCAACGCATCGCGCAGCGTGCGCGCGTCGGACCCCTCACGATATTCGCCCGGCACGCTCATCGAAGCGCCCCGCCGCCTCGCGCGGCCGCGATTTTGGCCGCGTCATAGCCAAGCTCCATAAGCAAAGCATCGCCATCCGCGCCCAGCGCCGGGGCGGGCGTGGGATGATCGGCCACCGTTGCCGAATAGCGCGGCGCGGGCGCGGGCATCATCGTGCCGCCAACGTCGATGAAGGTTGCGCGCGCGGCGTTGTGCGGGTGGTGCGGGGCCTCCGCCATGCTCAGCACCGGCGCAAAGCAGATGTCGGTCCCCTCCATGATCGCGCACCACGCGTCGCGCGTCCTGGTTTTGAACAGCGCCGCCATCTTGTCCTTGAGCAGTGGCCAGCGCAGCTTGTCATTCTGTTTGTCGAAATCCGCGTCACCATCCAGACCGGTCGCGCCCAGCAATGCCGCATAAAATTGCGGCTCGATCGACCCGATCGATATATAGTGTCCGTCGCTGCACTCGTAACTGTCGTAATAAGGCGCGCCGCCATCGAGCAGGTTTTCGCCGCGCGCATCCGACCACACACCCATGGCGCGAAAGCCCCAGATCATCGCCGAAAGCGCGGCCGAACCATCGGTCATCGCACAGTCGATAATTTGCCCTGTGCCGCCATTTTTGACGCCAAGGATGGCGCTGACCATCGCGAACGCGAGCATCATGCCGCCGCCGCCAAAATCGCCAATATAATTGACCGGTGGAACGGGGCGCTCGCCCGCGCGGCCGATGGTCGAGAGCACGCCCGACAGCGCGATATAATTGATGTCGTGCCCCGCCGCATGCGCATAGGGGCCGCTCTGCCCCCACCCGGTCATCCGCCCGTAAACCAGCGCCCCATTATCGGCGAGCAGCACATCGGGGCCAAGCCCGAGCCGCTCCATCACCCCGGGGCGATAGCCCTCGATGATACCATCGGCGCTGCGGCACAGGTCGCGCGCGATGGCCACGGCGTCAGGGTTTTTCATATCGAGGCAGATCGAACGGCGGCTGCGCGCCAAGGGGTCTTGGCGCAGCAACACCGCGCCGGGGCGGTCGATACGGATCACCTCTGCGCCATGGTCGGCGAGCATCATTCCGCAAAATGGGCCGGGGCCGATCCCTGCGAACTCGACGATGCGGATGCCGTGCAACGGTCCGGCCACTATTTGCTCTCCTCTATTGCGTCCGTAGCATTTCGCCGGTGATCGCATAGCCACCGTTCAGCCAATCGGCCACTTCGCGCGCGGCTGGGTGATCGATGGCGACGTAACGCGCAGCCAGTCTGGCTTTGCGCGCCGCGCTCAATCGGTCAAGCCCGCTGTCGGCAAGCGTGAGCAGATCGGCCTCCAGCATCGCGGCAAGCTCGCGCCCCACCGCCGCTTCGGCCGCCACATGAAACGCCTTGCCATAGCAATAATCCGGCCCCAGCGCGTACAGCATCGGCAGGCTCAGCGCGGGGATGCAGCCGAGGTGCGGCTGCGACATCGGATTAATCGCGTGGTGGGTGATGTGCTCACCCGCCGCCGCGCTGCGTCCGGTAAAGCCGCGCAGGTGCAGATAGTGCGCCATGCGCGGGCCATCGTTGACCGGATAATTGTCCCACAGCGCTACCTTGCGGCCCAGCCGATCCGCCACGTCGATGAGGTGCCCGGGCGATATTTCGGCCGAGCACACTTCCTCGCCGGTCCAGTATATCGCGATGGCGGGGTCGATGTTGCGGCCGAAATCCTCCAGATAGCGCGGCGGACGCGCCCCGAATACGCGGTCGAGCACGCCGTCGTCGCTATAGTAACTGGGGCAGGTGAAAAACCGCGTCGCGCGGCTGTTATCGCACGCAAAGGCGATGATTTCCGCCTGTCGCGCGGCCAGTTCTGGCGCATCGCCGTCCATATCGTCGAACAAGATGGCGAGGTCGTCGATGCGAACCGCGTCGAGCTGTGCCAGCTTGGCCTTCATGCCCCGGCGCACATCAGTGGAGAAATCGAGGTGCGCGGCAAACGGCGTTAACCCCACACCAAAGCGCATGCCCTGTTGATGACAAATATCAACAAAGTTAGATAATTCGTTGATTTCATGCTTTGAAAATGGTTCGCGCCATGCCTTGCGCAGCTTGGCTTCGGCCTTGGGCGCGTAGTGAAAATAGCGGTAACCAGCTCCGCTAAGCATGGCGACCACGGCGGCGCGGTCTTCCCACGACCAGGCGCGTCCGAAATAGCCCTCGATGATCCCTAGTTCAGGCACGGGGCGCTATGCACTGCCCAGAGCATAAGGGATTGCGGTCGCGTCATAGATGGCGATGCTCGGCGGGCCAGACGCCAAGGCGCTCATCGCGCGCACGAACGCCCCCGATTCGGGCACCGCAAAATGCGCCTTGAGCGCGGCCATGTCGGCCCATTGCTCGACGAACACCAGCCGATTGACGTGCTCGGCATGGCGGTGGACATCGTGGCTGATGCAGCCCGGCTCGGCGCGTGATCGCCGCACATGATCGAGGCAGATGGCGAGCAATTCGTCGATGGTCGCATCGCTGCCCTCTATCGCTCCGGTTACCACTATCATCTGTATTCCTCCATATGGTCAGTAGAGCCAAAGCCCGCGCGTTTCCTGGGCCCAAGCCGCCTCGTCGGGCAGGGCCATCGCGTCGAGGTCCGCCGGGGTCGCGCCCGCATCATCGACCCATAGACGCAACAAGGGCGAGCCGTTGATCACATCAATCGCCAGCAATCCTTGCGTATATTCATAGTGGAAATCCAGCCCGCGCCACAGCGGATAATCGGGATGAAGGTTGCGGATCGCCTTGAACGCGCACGCCTGCACCCGCCACGGCCGGAACACGCCATGGTCATACCAAGGTCCTTCAGCGTGAATATGCACGCCGTGACACAGCGCGCCGCTATGTTTGTGAAAGGTCGGCTCAAATGCGATGTCGCGCAAGCGGCACCCCGCCAGCCACTGCGGGGCGATCCGCTGCATTTCCGCGATCACCGCGCGCGCATCCAGATCGGGCGCGCCGAACATTTCGAGCGGGCGCGTCGTCCCCCTGCCCTCGCTCAGGCTCGTCCCCTCAAGCATCACCGTGCCGGCATAAGCGCGCGCCATGTTAAGGTTAGCCGCATTGGGGCTGGGGTTGATCCACGCGCGGTCAGCAGGCCAGCCATGCCCCGGCGCATCGGGCACATAGCCCGCCATCGCGATCACGCGGTAATCGACGTCAAGCTGGTAATGATCGACAAACCACTGCCCCATTTCGCCGAGCGTCAGCCCGTGGCGCATCGGCATCGGGCCAGCGCCAACAAAGCTTTCCCACCCGCTGCGCAGCGTCAGCCCCTCAATCGGACGGCCTGCGGGATTGGGCCTGTCGAGCACCCACACCGCCTTGCCATTCGCTGCCGCCGCCTCCAGCACATAGAGCAGCGTGGTGATGAAGGTGTAGATGCGGCAGCCAAGGTCCTGCATGTCGATCAGGATGGTGTCGAACGTTTCCATCGATTGCGTGGTCGGGCGGCGCACCGCGCCATAAAGGCTGAATACGGGGACGCGGTGGACCGGATCGTCAAAATCGGGCGATTCGACCATATTGTCCTGCTTGTCACCGCGCAGGCCATGCTGCGGGCCGAACGCGGCGGTAATGTTGACCCCGCAGGCGATCAAGGCATCGAGGCTGTGCGTCAGATCCGCGCTCACCGATGCCGGGTGCGCGAGCAGCGCCACGCGCTTGCCGAGGAGCGGTTTGCGCAAATCCGCATCGGCGAGCAGGCGGTCAATTCCAAATTGCACGGTCATACCGCATCCGGTGCCCCAAGGTTGAGCGCAAAGCAATCGGGATGATGAAAATCGGGTGGCCCGGGTGGGTGGCGAAGCGCCCAATAGCTTTTGGTGCCGTCCACTTCCTCGATCACGGCGGACAGGGCGATGCCTATTTCTTTCATGGCCAACTCCGGGCCTGCTTCGACAGCGAGAAAGAAATAATCCTCCATAGTTGTAAGCCATATTTCGGGGTCGTGCATCGGCAGTTCGCGCATAGCTGACCGATACGCGTCAAAGGAATAGGCCGCCCAACGGCAGGAAGGAGAAAAATTATACTCGAAATAACCTACATGGCCCAATGTTCTGACAAAAAGTTCAAAGCAAGTTGTCATCCAAAGATTGTCTGCGCGTATCGGATTTTGGGCTTTGGGCAGCACAAGGTGCTTTGCCCCGGCAACCTCATATTCAATCCATAGTGCGCCTGTATGAACTTGTCTGGAGATTTGCACCTTCACCCCAGTGACCGTTTGTGACGGCGTATCGGGATGGCAAATTAAAGACAGCCCTTCGACAGGCTCAGGGTAATCGGGGTTGGGAGGACTGGTCATTATTTCTCCGCCTGCCCTGAGCCTGTCGAAGGGCCGCTCTTGGATTTTGCGAGCGCCGATATGAGGTCCCAATCGCCACGAATGAGCGCCATTTTTTTGGCACGCGACCAGCCCTTTATCTGTTTTTCAGCTGATTTGGCGTCATCGCGGACCTCAAACTCCTGTGACCAGACAAGTTTGACCGGAAGGTGATCTGCCGTGAAGCCTGCGATAGCGCCCGATTCATGCTGCGCCATTCGCTGTTCAAGATTATCGGTGTGGCCGACATAAAATGCCCCGCCCCGGCAGTGCAGCATATAGGCCCAGAAGCTCATCCGCTTAGGCTAAAGGAAGGACGACCCTTCGACAAGCTCGCAGGACGGCGGGGTTGGGTTTACGCTATCCCCATGCTAAGCGCGCCCGCACCATGACCGAATATCTATCCGATCTGTTGCGCACGCTGTTCTCTCGCGGCTATATCCACCAGACCACCGATGCGAAAGCGCTCGATGCGCTGGCGTGCAAACAGGTCATTCCCGCCTATATCGGGTTCGATGCCACCGCGCCCTCGCTCCATATCGGCAGTCTGGTGCAGATCATGATGCTGCGCCGTCTGCAACAGGCGGGGCACAAGCCGATCGTGCTGATGGGTGGTGGCACCACTAAAGTGGGCGATCCATCGGGTAAGGACGCATCGCGGCAATTACTGAGCGAGCAAGAGATCAACGCCAACATCGCGTCGATCCGCACCGTGTTCGAGCGATTTTTGACTTTCGGAGACGGTGCGAGCGACGCGGTGATGGTCAACAATGCCGACTGGCTCGACGCGCTCGGCTATGTCGAGCTGCTGCGCACCGTCGGCCCGCACTTCACCATCAACCGCATGCTGACCTTCGATTCGGTCAAGCTGCGGCTCGATCGCGAACAGCCGCTGACCTTCCTTGAGTTCAATTATATGATTCTACAGGCCTATGATTTCCGCGAGCTGGCGCGCAATCATGGTGCGCGGCTGCAAATGGGCGGGTCCGATCAATGGGGCAATATCATCAACGGCATTGAACTGGCGCGGCGCACCGATGGCACCGAATTGTTCGGGCTGACAACGCCGCTGTTGACCACCGCATCGGGCGCAAAGATGGGCAAGACCGCTTTAGGTGCGGTGTGGCTCAACCCCGATCAGCTCTCGCATCACGACTATTGGCAATATTGGCGAGGCGTCGATGATGCCGATGTCGGGCGGTTCCTGCGGCTGTTTACCGACCTGCCGTTGGACGAGGTTGCGCGGCTGGAGGCGCTGGACGGCGCAGAGATCAACGCCGCCAAGGTCGTGCTTGCCAATGCGGCGACCACGCTGTGCCGTGGTCAGGAGGCCGCAGCGGCCGCGGCCGCGACTGCCCGCCAGACATTCGAGCAAGGCGTCGCCGGCGGTGATTTGCCGACGATAGCGGTCGGAACGGGTGGCATCGCTGTGATCGACGCACTCAAACAGCTGGGCTTTGCCGCGTCGAATAACGAGGCCAAGCGCAAAATTGCCGAAGGGGCGGTGCGCGTCGCGGGCGTGGCCGTAACCGATCCGCTGGCCGTTATCGCGCCAACCGATAGCGCCATACCCATCCAGCTAGGCGCGAAACGGCACGGACTGATTATTTTGGAATAATCGGCTCATCGCACCGTTAACGACTTGTTGACGCCCCAGCGCGCACTATGGCTGATTATATGGGACGCGCCACATGAAAACATATCCCACTGCCCACTATGTCGGAGTCGATCAACGCGCTGCGCCGCGGACCGACATCTATGCCCGCGTTTCGGTGACGATGCCCGATGGGCGCACAGTCATGGTAACGATGGTCAATATTTCGGCTGACGGCGTATTGATTCGTCACGATCAGATGCTGAATGAGCGCGAGATGGTCCACATCCAGATGCCGGTGATTGGCAAAGTGCGCGGTGCCTGTATCTGGTCGGTGGGTGGGCGCAGCGGCATCCACTTCTCAGAAAGCATAGCGCAAAACGACTATGCACCGCTGCTCCAGGCACTCGGTGCCCGCCAGTCTTAGGGCAGCGCTCTAACCGCCTCTCAGCAATTCCACACCCGCGTCACGTTCGAACAGATAGAGCGCGAGCCGAGCCGCCTCTCCACGCGGCCCGTGCAATTCCCCATCGCGCGCAATCAACAGCCGCGCATCGTCGCGCGCCGGGCCAATCAGCCGTGCCACTTGCTCAGCTGTGGCCAGATGAAACACCGCTTCGCCGGACTGGCGTGTGCCCAGCACCTCGCCGCCGCCGCGCAGGCGCAAATCCTCCTCGGCAATCTTGAACCCGTCGTTGGTTTCGCGCATCAGCGCCAACCGCGTGCGCGCACTTTCACCGATTTGCGGCGCGCGTATCAGCAAACAGCGCGACACCGCCGTGCCACGCCCCACCCGCCCGCGTAGCTGGTGCAGCTGTGCCAGACCGAACCGTTCGGCGCTTTCGATGATCATCAGGCTGGCTTCGGGCACATCAACGCCAACCTCGATCACGGTGGTGGCGACAAGCAGGAGCAACCGCCCAGCCTTGAAGCCCTCCATCACCGCGTCGCGCTCCGCCCCCTTCATCCGCCCGTGGACCAGACCAACGCCATCGCCAAAGCGCGCGCGGAGCAAAGCCGCACGCTCCTCCGCCGCCGCGCAGTCGCTCAGCTCGCTCTCCTCGACCAGGGGGCAGACCCAATAAGCACGCTGGCCGCTAGCCAGATGCCGCGCCAGTCCGTCGACAACCTCGCCCAATCGTTCGCTGGAAATGACGCGCGTATCGACGGGCGTGCGCCCCGGCGGCAATTCGTCAAGGCGGCTTTCGTCCATCTCGCCATAGGCCGCGAGCACCAATGTGCGCGGGATCGGCGTCGCGGTCATCGCCAGAATATGCGGCGGCGTAGCGCCCTTTCGTGCCAGCATGAGACGCTGAGCCACGCCAAACTTATGCTGTTCATCGACGACGATCAGCGCCAGATCGCGATAGGCGACGCTATCTTGAAAAATCGCGTGGGTGCCGATGAGGATGTTGATGCTGCCGTCCGCCACCCCGATCAACGTTGCTTCGCGCACGCGCCCCTTGTCGCGTCCGGTCAGGATAGCAATGTTGACCGGCACGCCAGACAACATGGCACGGAGATTGTCGTAATGCTGGCGCGCCAAAATCTCGGTCGGCGCAAGCAGCGCACCCTGCGCACCGCTTTCCACCGCGCTGAGCAGCGCCATCAACGCCACCACGGTCTTGCCAGAGCCGACATCGCCCTGGAGCAAGCGTAACATCGGCGATGATTGCGCGAGGTCGCCGTCGATTTCTGCTATGGCGCGGCGCTGCGCAGCGGTGAGAGCAAAGGGCAGTTGCAGCTCCGCGCGCAGCCGCCCGTCACCATCCAGCGGCCGGCCCTTGCGCTGGCGGGTCGAGGCGCGGACCAGCAATAGTGCCAATTGCCCGGCGAACAGTTCGTCATAGGCAAGCCGATCACGCGCAAGGCTGTTGCGGCTGTCCTTGTGCGCATCGATCAAGGCAGCATTCCAGCCCGACCAATTTTGTGCAGCCAGCCAGCTCGGTTCGATCCATTCAGCAAGAGCGGGTATATCTGGCCATAGGTCGTTGATGATATGCGATAGCCGCGTATTGCTTAGCCCCTCGGTCAGCGGATACACCGCCTCCTGATCGCGCGGGAGAGTGCCAGTGCCCACCGGAACCACTTGGTCGGGGTGGGTCATCTGGAGCATGTCGCCATAGCGATCGAGCCGCCCCGAAACGAGACGCGGCTCGCCAATCGGGAACGCTTTTTTGCCCAGCCCCTGCGCACGGCCAAAATAGGTGATCGCCACATGATTACCAGCTGTGTCAAAGGCATCGACGCGGAGCGGTGCGCGCGCCGAGCGCCCCGATTGATAGGCTTGCGCCGTCAATTCAACGATGATGTTGCGGCCGACCTGTGCTTCGTCGAGGCTGGTGACGCGCATCCGCTCGATCAACCCGCTCGGCAGGTGGAACAGCGCATCGCGCACGCGGGTGATGCCAAGCCGTTCGAGCGCCTTGGCCAATTGCGGGCCAACCCCGCGCCGCGCCGACATTTCGGCAAAGAGTGGATTGAGTATCGTCGGTCGCATGGCTATCGCCACCATAAGCTGACGTGCACTATTGCGCTAGCACCCCATTGAAGACGAGAAACGCATGGATACCGACTTACGCAAACGCCGCCTGTCCTACCGCGCCTGGCACCGGGGCACGCGTGAAGCCGACTATATGATCGGCGGATTTTTCGACACATATGGTGCGGGATGGAGCGAGGCGGAACTTGCGTGGTTCGAAGCGTTGATCGAAGAACAGGATGTCGACATCATGGCATGGGCTTTGGGAACGAGCGAACCACCCGCACATATCGCCGGGCAAATGATCGCTATGATGCAACGGCTCGATTATATCGCTATCCCGCGCTGATGAGCGACATCACCAGTTTACTGAAGGCCAAGGTGCCGATGACGCTGGCGCGCGTTGCCGATGGCTATGCCGCGTTGCTGGCGTGTGACCTGGCGCGGCTGGTTGCGCATCAGGCAGGCAGGCGGATGCTGTGGATCGCATCGGACGATGTGGCGATGCAAGCGCTTGGCGATGGGGCGGCCATTTTTGCACCAGAGGTTGAGGTCATCGCCTTTCCTGCGTGGGATTGCCTGCCCTATGACCGTGCGGGACCAAGCTTGCGGGCGTCAGCGGCGCGGATGGCGGCGCTGGCGCGACTACAGGCGTCGCGCGCAGACAGCAGAGCGCAATTGATCATCACCACCGCCAACGCCATAACTCAGCGGACCTTGACGCCGTTCAGGGTCAGGCAGTTGTCGGCGCATATCAAGGCGGGGACGCGGATGGACCGCGACGCACTGGCTGCGCTGTTATCCGCGCAAGGCTATTCGCGTGTCGATACCGTCGCCGATCACGGCGAATATGCGGTGCGCGGCGGATTGATTGACCTGTTTCCAGCGGGCGAGGAGCTGGGATATCGGCTCGATTTCTTTGGAGACGAGGTGGAAAGCCTGCGCCGTTTCGACCCGCAGGACCAACGATCATGCGGCAATGCCGATGCGCTCACCCTGCTCCCCGCCGCAGAGACCTTGCTCGACGAGCCAAACATCAAACGTTTCCGCACCGGCTATCGTGACCTGTTCGGCACGGGTGCGACCAGCGACCCGCTTTACCAGGCGGTGTCCGAAGGGCGCAGGCAGGCGGGGATGGACCATTGGCTGCCGCTGTTCGAGGAACGGATGGACAGTCTGTTCGACCATCTGGGCGATGATGTGCTCGCGATCCGCGATCTGGGCAGCATCGCCGCAATACAATCGCGGTTCGAGGCCATCGACGATTATCACGCCAACCGGATTGAGGCCGCCAAGACGTCGGCAGGCAGCTATCGTCCGCTCGCCCCCGAACAATTGTATCTGGGTGGAAAAGAGTGGAAAGCGGCGATCGCGCACCACCGCATCCACTTGGCGACGCCATTTGACGAGCCGGAGGGTGCGCATGTCATCGATCTTGCGACCCATGCCGCGCGCGATTTTACGCCCGAACGGATCGCCGAGGCCAATGTCTATGACGCGTTGGTCGAATATCTGGCCCAAGAGCGTGCGGAGGGCCGCAAAACCATCATCGCCAGCGCCTCGGTCGGTTCGCGCGACCGGCTGATCGGCTTGATGCGCGACCATGGCGCATTGTCGATTGTTGATGCGGAAAGCTGGCAGGCAGCGGTAGGACAAGCGGACCGCGAAACTGCCGTTGCCGTGGTTTTGCCGATTGAGCATGGCTTTGCAACCGAAACACTATGCGTGGTTTCCGAGCAGGATATCCTGGGTGACCGCCTGATCCGACGCATCCGCAAGCGCAAGAGCGCCGACGCTTTCCTCGCCGAAATGTCCACTTTGTCGGTGGGTGATCACGTGGTTCACCGCGACCATGGCATCGGTCGTTACGAGGGGTTGATTTCGATCCCGGTCGGCGATGGGCCGCACGATTGCGTGTGGCTAACCTATTCAAATGGCGACAAATTATTCGTTCCGGTCGAGAATCTCGATGTCCTGTCGCGCTATGGCGGGGAGAGCGAGGGCGTGACGCTCGACCGATTGGGCGGCGAGGCATGGCAGCGCCGCCGTTCGCGGATGAAGGCGCGCATCCGCGAAATTGCCGGCGAATTGCTCGCTACCGCTGCGGAGCGCGCGCTGCGCAGCGCCGATATTGCCGCACAGGACGCCTGCTACCCCGAATTCGTCGCGCGTTTTCCCTACAGCGAAACCGACGATCAGGAGAGCGCGATTGCCGATGTGCTGGCTGACCTTTCGAGCGGTAAGCCGATGGATCGGCTGGTGTGCGGCGATGTCGGCTTTGGCAAGACCGAGGTCGCGTTGCGCGCCGCGCACGTCGCGGCGATGGCGGGGATGCAGGTCGCCATCGTCTGCCCCACCACGCTGCTCGCACGCCAGCATTACAGCAATTTCGTCGAGCGTTTCAAAGGATTTCCGGTCCATATCGGCCGCCTGTCGCGGCTCGTGCCCGCAGCCGAGGCCAAGGCGGTGCGCGAAGGCCTGACCAGCGGGCAGATCGACGTGGTCATCGGCACCCACGCGCTGCTGGCCAAGGGGATAGCGTTCAACCGCCTCGGCCTGGTCATCGTCGATGAGGAACAGCGGTTCGGCGTCGTTCACAAGGAGCGGCTGAAGGCGCTGAAGACCGACGTCCACGTCCTGACGCTGACCGCGACGCCGATCCCGCGCACGTTGCAGATGGCGATGTCGGGCCTGCGCGACCTCAGCATCATCAAGACCCCGCCGGTCGATCGGCTGGCGGTGCGCACCTATGTCATTCCGTGGGATCCGGTGGTGCTGCGCGAAGCGTTGCTGCGCGAACACCATCGCGGCGGCCAGAGCTTTTTCGTTACCCCACGCATCGCTGATCTGCCCGAGATCGAGGAGTTTTTGCGCAAATCGGCCCCCGAAATCCGCTATGTCGTCGCGCACGGGCAAATGGCGGCGGGCGAGGTTGAGGCGCGGATGAGCGCTTTTTATGACCGCCGCTATGACGTGCTGGTTTCGACGACCATCGTCGAAAGCGGGCTGGATATTCCCAACGCCAACACCATGATTATCCATCGCGGCGACCGTTTTGGTCTGGCGCAGCTCTATCAATTGCGCGGGCGCGTTGGCCGGTCGAAAACGCGCGCCTATGCCTATCTGACGACACCGCAAGACCGGATCGTGACAGAAACAGCGGAAAAACGGCTGAAGATATTGCTCGACCTCGACACATTGGGCGCCGGGTTCCAGCTGGCGAGCCACGACCTCGACATACGCGGTGCGGGCAATCTGGTTGGCGACGAACAATCGGGGCATATCCGCGAGGTCGGGTTCGAGCTTTACCAGTCGATGCTGGAGGAGGCGATACTGGCCGCGCGCGCCGAAGGGGCCGGACTGGCGGTACCCGACGAGAGATTTTCACCCGCCATCACGCTTGATGCGCCGATATCGCTGCCCGAAACCTATATCCCCGACCTTGGCGTGCGGATGGGCCTGTATCGACGATTGAACGACTTGGGCGACCGCGCGGAGATTGACAGCTTTGCCGCCGAGATGATCGACCGTTTCGGGCCGCTGCCTGATGCCACGCAAAACCTGCTGACGCTGATGGAGATCAAGCTGGGCGCCACGCACGCGCGGATTGCCAAGCTCGACATCGGGCCAAAGGGCGCGCTGGTGGCCTTTCACAACGATCGCCCGCCCAATATCGATGGGTTGATCGCCTATGCCCAGCGGCTGCATGGCACGGCCAAGCTGCGTCCCGACAGCAAGCTGGCGATTATGTGCAACTGGCCCACGCCGCAAGCGCGGCTTGGTGGCGCGCTGCAACTGTCAAGAGGTCTGGCCAAGCTGGCCGATCATTGAGCGGCGACAAAGGCGACAAAATCGGCGCTGTCGAGCGCGGGTGATTTGAGAAATCCCTGATACCAGCGGCATCCCATGGCAGCGAGCTGGTCGCGCTGGGCAGCGCTCTCCACCCCTTCGGCCAGCACGCCCAAGCCAAGCCCGTCGGCAAGCTCTATCACCCCGCGCAGCACCGCCGCATCGCGCTTTGACCCATGGACATCGCGGGCAAAACCGCTGTCGATCTTGATATAATCGACCGGCAATTGCTTGAGCCAGGCCAGCCCCGAATAGCCGGTGCCAAAATCATCGAGCGCCACCTTCACCCCGGCTTTGCGCAGCACGTCAAGGTTGGCGGCGGCCAGGTCGGGATTGGCAATCATCGCGCTTTCGGTGACTTCGACAGCAAGGCGATGCGGCATAATGCCCTGGCTGTGCGCAAGGTGGAGCAGATTTTGCGCCAATGCCGGATCGGCCATGTCGTGCGCGGTGATGTTCATCGCGACCCGCACAGTGGCCATCGTATCCGGCCAGGACGCCATCGCTTGCAGGGCGAGCCGCCACACATGCGCGCTCATGGCCTGAGCCATGCCCGATGCCCCCGCCGCCGCGAACAGCGCGCCGCCACCCAATTCGCCCAATGCCGGATGGTGCCACCGCGCCAGCGCCTCTGCGCCGATCAGGCGGTCATCCATGAAGTCAAATTGCGGCTGAAAGCGCACGATGATTTGCGCCTCAGCCAGTGCGCTGCGCACATCAAGCTGATCGACGGTCGCCTGCGGTACTGTGAGGCGGCGGGTAAGCCGCGCCAGCACCGCCGCAGCGCTGTCTCGCGCGCGGATCGTGCCATGCGCGACCCGCAAGCTCAGGCCGTGGTGCGCCTTCACCAGCAGTTGTTCGGTGAGCAGCGCCGCCATCAACCGCACCTCAAGCGCGAGCCGCCCGGCAACGCCTGCTTGCGGTGCAATGACCGCAAGGCAATGGTCCCGGGCGCGCGACAGGCGCACGCTATGGCCCAATTCCTGCCGCACCATCCGGTCGAGTTGTCTGGTGAAATCGTGCAGCAAAATATTGGCCGCAGCGAAACCCATTTCCGCGCCGTAGCGATCAAGCCCCTTCACTTCAACGAGCGCAATCGCTGGCATTGCCGCCCCATCGCGCAACAATCGGCGACAGTGCGCAAACGCCGAAGCAAATGCCGCCAGATGACCGGTAGCATCGTCGGGTTGCGCATTGTCCTGGCCAGTGTCGTTTGCCAGCCATTCGGCGTGCCCCGCCAGCCTGCCATCGCTCATCACCAGATGATGGACGAACCCTCCGCCCGCTGCTGCATCTTGAGGGGCCTGCGAAAACGCGGTATAGCCGCCATTCTGGCGCAGTTTGCGGTATGCGGCAAACGCGCGTTTCCGATCATCGCGGCCCAGCCTGGCCACCGCATCGCGCAGGCGGGTGGCACCGCCAAACACCGCGTCGCTCATCGGTGCTTCGCATGCACTGTCGATGGAGATGGTGCCTGTGATCAAGTCAGCGTGCCACCATATCTGCCGCGAGGGATGGGGCGGCCTTGCGGGCGAACCCGCCTGTCGCCGCGCAAGGCCAATCGCCAATGCCATTTCCGCATCACACCATGGCGCAGGCAACATCGCCGTAATACCGCTATCCGTAAAGGCGCGGACACGGCCTGCATCGCCACGGTCATAGAGCAGCAGGATATTGGCGTTTTTAGCGGCCACAATCGCGGACAATATCTCCGCCGCGCCCAATGCCTGGTCAAAGGCCCCGCGCGCATCGAGTACCACCAGCGCAGCGTCGAGGCCGCGAAAACGCCGCACTATCCCCTCTGCACGTCGCGCGGCGACGACGCGGAACCCTTGCCGGCTCAATTCGTCGGCCAGATGATCGCGCTTGGCAAAAGACAGCAGCAACAGCGTTTCGCCATGGCTGTGCGGCGAATCTTTGGGTGGGCGGACTGTCATCATGGCAACGCTATAGCGCAATATCCTTGCTCAGACCTTGCACTCATTGCCGTGTCCGTTTAGCCGCATAGGCCGAGGCATTAAGGAGCGGCGAATATCATGCTCAAAATGGCGCTGGTCGATTCCGGGTCCGCCCTTGCGGTTTCAGCGGCCGATGACCTGCGCAGCCGCTACGACTGGGTAGCGCCAGAGCTGGCGGACCTGATCATCGCGCTGGGCGGCGATGGCTTCATGCTGCAAACCATGCATGCGATGCTCGATGAGGACCGGATATTGCCGGTTTTTGGCATGAACCGCGGCACGGTCGGGTTTCTGATGAACGAGTTCCGCCTCGATGCCTTGGCGATGCGGATAGACCGCGCCAAGGCCTTCACCGTGTCGCCGCTGATGGCCGAAATCACCACGACCAGCGGCGAGCGCCACAGGCTGGCCGCGATCAACGAGCTGTCCTTGCTGCGCGAAACCCGCCAGACCGCCAAGATCGAGGTGACGCTCGATGGCCGCTGCATGATGCCCGAACTGGTGTGCGACGGGGTGCTGGTGGCAACGCCGGCCGGATCGACCGCCTATAATCTGTCGGCCAATGGCCCGATATTACCGCTCGATTCGGCGGTGCTGGCGGTAACGCCGATCAGCCCGTTTCGCCCGCGGCGCTGGCGCGGCGCGATTGTGCCCGACCGCACGCGGATCGGCCTGAAAGTCCGCGAAGCCGCCAAACGCCCGGTCAGCGCGGTCGCCGATCAGCGCGAGGTGCGCGACGTCCGGTCGGTTGATATTGCGGTCGATCGGGACCGCAAACTGACCATCCTGTTCGACCCCGAACATGCGCTCGATGAACGGATTGCGCGCGAACAATTCGCCAGCTGAGCCGCGCGGCACAGCGGGGGTTGCAATCGGGGCCAAGCCGTTGCAAAGGGGCGATCCCGCAGCGGCCATGTCCGCTTCGGCCACGGCATTCCTCGGTAGCTCAGTGGTAGAGCAATCGACTGTTAATCGATCGGTCGCAGGTTCGAATCCTGCCCGGGGAGCCAGCCTTACCCGCGCTTCGCTTTCCTTCGCATCGATCGACCCCCGCCTGACCCGACGCGGGTAAGACGGCGCGTATTTTCGCCAGCGCCGCAGCGGCTTGCGCGGCCACAGCCCCGTCGCTCCAGTTGGCAAGTACCCGCGCACCGAGCGCTAGTGCTTCCGCTTCTTCGTCCGTAAGATTCAGCGGGGGTAGATGATACCCCGCTTCCAGTATATATAGCCCACGCCTGCTTCACCGCGCACCGGAACGCCTGTTGCGACAAGAGCATCAATGTCGCGGTATACCGTGCGGATGGACACTTCGAGTGTCGCCGCAAGGCTCCCGGCCGCGCTGACCGGACGGCCTCTCAGTAATTCGAGTAGGGAAAGAAGGCGATCGGCGCGGCGAGTCATGCTGACACTATGTTGGCAGGAGCAAGCGTGTATGTATAGGATTGATTGAACTAGAAGAGGGCGCAGGGTGGAGCACGATCCGAAGGAGTTGCAGGTCATTTTGGAGGCGGCGAGTCCGCCTGACCTTGAACTTGGGTTCCGCCCGATGTTCGGCGGGATTTTTGGCTATGCCGGTGGGCAGGCCTTCGCTTCTCTTTCGAATGTGGGGCTTGCGCTGAAGGTGACTGGCGCGGATCACGCCGCGTTGAGCGCGGTGCCCGACGTTAAGCCGTTACGCTATGAGCCGGACGATCCGCCGAGCAAAACCTATCTCCTGCTGCCAGAAGCGATTCTATCCGATCCCGACAGCCTTCGATTGTGGATCGCGCGAAGTGCAGCAGGACTGAAACCTAGACCCAAGAAACCACGTAAGATACCTATGGAGGGCAAATAATGTCACGAATCTGTTTTGTTGAGTTGCCGGCATCGGACTTGTCTTCGACCCGCTCATTCTATTCTGATGCGTTTGGCTTAGCCTTTACCGACTTCGGTCCAAGCTACTCGTGCACGTTGACTGGTGACGTGGACATCGGCTTGCAAGCGGACGCTAGCGAGGCCACCTCCGCACCCCTCGCGGTTATCGCCGTTGAAGATTTGGAGGCGGCCCTCGATGCGGTGAGCAAGGCGGGAGGAGTCATCACCAAACCGATATTCGCTTTTCCAGGCGGTCGGCGCTTCCACTTCCGCGATCCGAGCGGAAACGAGCTTGCCGCCCTCAAAACGGATTGACGAGTTGGTGTTAAGTGAGTCTCAAAACCCGTCAGTTTGGTTTTGACACCACCGACGGACACACGCGTTTCTGCCAAATCGCAGGTGTCACAAGGATGCGAAGGAAAGCGAACGGCGAGCCAGCCTTCTCAATCCGCCCGCTTATCGCCGCGCAACCATATTTCGATCAGCGTCATCGCCAATATCGCCTCGGCAACGGTGCGTTGAAAGCTGTAATAAAGCCCGGCGCGCCCGGAAAAAATCAACCCCTTGCCAAACAGGCAATAGAGGAATGCCGCAGCCGGCATCAGCGGCGGATGGCGGCGCAGCCACGCGGCGAGGCCCGGCTTTCCACCCATCACCGCGCGCGCTTCGTGCCGCATATAGCGGAGTTGCGAGGTGATGAAGGTGGCAAGCGGTTTGCGATCATCGTGGATGATTGTGCCGCTGAGCGGTTCCACCCTGCCCTGTGGCTCCCACCCCTCGGTATGGCCGCGCTCGGTTATCACCATCGCCCCGCACCGGAACAACACGGTGTTGGCGGGGTAGAGCGACCCGCGCAGCCGCTTTCCCCAAATCGCATAGTCAAAGGATATGCGGTAGGCCGCGATGTCACGTGCAGGTTGCACGCCGCGCAGTTCGGCAATCAGCGCGTCGGTCAAGGCATAATCGGCATCGAGCCGCAGCACCCACGGCGTCGTTACCCCGCTCTCCTCAATCGCAAACCGCCACTGGTTCCAGTGGTTGTCGAATGCGCGATTGATGACACGGACATTAGCATAGCGCGCCAGTATGGACAGCGTCGCATCCTCGCTGCCGCTGTCGACGACGATGATTTCGCGTGCCCAGCCAAGCGAGCCCAGCGCGCGTTCGATATTCGGTGCCTCGTTGTGGGTCAGGATGACAGGGGTAATCTGGTCAAGCATGGCGCGTCTTTACAACTGATCGATAGAGCGCGTCCATCCGCGCGGCGATGGCGGACCAGGAGAGATGCGCGCGGGCATAACGCTGCCCCGCCTGGCCTTGGCTGTGCATGGTTTGCGGATCGGCAAACATTTGATCGATGGCATGGCCGAGCGACGCCGCATCGGGTGCGCACACCAGGCCGCAGTTCGCCGCGCGCACCACATCGGCAACGCCGCAGCGCTCGGTGACGATGACCGGCGCGCCAGCGGCCATCGCCTCGACCACGACATTGCCGAAGTTTTCGCTGAGCGACGGCAGGATGAAGGCCGCACAATCGGCGAACAGCGCCGCTTTCTCCTCGCCCTCGACGCTGTGATCGATGATCGTTACGCGCGCCTCAAGTTGATGGTCGGCCACCGCGCTGCGCACCGCCGCCAGGTCGCCATCCTCGACATTGCCGGCAATCACCAGTCGCAGATCAGCAACATCGGCCATGGCAAAGCCCGCAACCAGCGCCGGCAGGTTTTTTTTCCAGTTAATCCGCCCCAGGCTGAGCAGGAATGGTGGGTTGTTGGTTTTCACTTGCTCTGTGCGCGATGGTTGCACCGTATCCACCCCGTTGGGGATGATCGCGATGGGCGGCAGAGCATAGCCAAAGGCCGCGATGTCATCAGCCTCGGTCTGCGCGGTCAGGTGCAGCGCGCTCGCCTGTTCGAGCGTTCGGCGGTCGAACAGCGCCATCCACAGCCGTTTGACGAGGCCCGAGCGCGCCTGAAACAGCGATTTGACCAGCATCCCGCGCGGCGAGAGGACGTAGGGCACGCCCGCCTTGCGGCACGCGCGCGCCATCGTGACTATCGGCCACAGGAATATGGCGTGGATGTGGACGACATCATAGTCGCGCAGCGCCTGCCTTGCCGCTGTGGCCATAGCGGGCGCGCGGAACAGCCGCAACGGCCGCGCCCGCGCAAAATAGCGCACGCGCACGCCATCGACATCGACCCAGCGGTCGGTCGGCACAGCGAGCGCGCCCGGGCCATCGGCATTGGTGGTGAAAACATCGACGCTGTGCCCCGCCGCGACGCTGGCTTTGGCCAGGCCATGCACCGACACTATCGGCCCGCCGTAGCGGACCGCCGGAAAGTAAGAGGGGACGATGTGGAGGATACGCATCGCCCTATCCTCTTTCAGTACCGATAAGGTCGGCGACAAGCGCGGCGGCATCGGCGCGATAGGCCGCCCAATCGTGCTTCATCGCCTCTGCGCGGCACGCGGGGCGCATCGCCCGGCACTGATTTGGTTCCGCTGCACAGGCCGCCATGCGGCGCTCAAGGTCATCGCCATCGCCCGTCGCCACAATCCATCCGGTTTCACCGTCGCGGATCATATATTGGGCGCCGGTGCGATCGCTGACGATCACCGGCGTGCCGCACGCCAGCGCTTCGGGGACGACCAGGCCAAAACTGTCGAAGCGCGACGGGTGGAGCAGGACATCGGCGGCGCGCATATGCTGCGCCAGCTGATCGTGCGCCACCTCGCCGTGCAGGGTCGCATAGGGGCGTAATTGCTCGACGGCATCGCGGGTGATCTGGCCGATGCAATCGAGGCGATAATCGAGGCCGTCAGCCGTGAGCCGCGCGCACGCCGCCGCCAATATATCCGCCCCCTTGGCCCGCCCGCTGCGCCCGATGAACAGAAAACGCACGGGGCCGGAGCGTTGACTGGAAGGGGCTACGGCAAAGTCATCGAGATCAACGCCAAGCGGCAGGGCATGGACGCGTGATGCCGGCACCCCCGCCTCGATATAGCTGTCGCGCGCCATAGGTGAGCACGTCAAGATGTGATCGGCGAGCGCGATTTCTGCATCCTTATTGGCGTTGCGGCGCGCGAGTGCGGGGTCGTGCGGCACCGCCTGCCAGCCATGATGAACGCTGGCGGCGTCGAGGATGGTCACGCCCCCGCGCGCACGCGCCAGGCGAAAGGGCGCGAGGCTTGAGTTTTCGGAAGCGATGATCGCCGCCCACGCGCGCCCGCGTGCCGCATGCGCCACCGCATCGCCAAAATGCGCATAGACGCGGTGCATGGTCGCACGGCGGATGGGATCGCGGAGCAAACGGCCCGCCGCCGCAATCGCCAGGCGATAGCGCGTCCATTCGCGGTTACAAGGCGCGGGGATGAGGCCGTGCAGGCTGCTGCGGATCGGGGCACCGTGGCAATAAAGGCCCAGCATGTTCGCGCTGGCGAGCGCGGCGGCCATCTGGTCGCTGTGCTGGCGCGAAGGGTTGGCGACGATAACCTTGTGCATCTGCCTTACTCTGCCCGCACACGCGCTATCGCCTGGCGGATGCCCACGAGGCATTCGGCGTAGCCCCAATGCGCGATGATTTCGCGTGAGCGCGTCCCCATATGTGTGCGCAACACCGCGTCGCTTGCCAATGTGGTTAGTGCATGAGCCAGCGCATCGACATCGCCGGTATCATACAGAAAACCGTTGTCGCCGTGGTGCACCAGATCGGGGGTGCAGCCGACCTCGCGCGTGACAACCACCGGCAGGCCCGCCGCCATCACTTCGTTCACAATCAGCCCCCAATTCTCGTTCTGCGACGGCAGGACAAACATATCCGACGCCGCATAGGCCGCTGGCAGAGCCGCCTGATTGACAAACCCGGCAAAGGTGATGCGTTCCAGCCCCAGCGCCGCCGCCTGTTCGCGCAATTGCGGTTCATAATCACCCGATCCGATGATGAGCAGATGCGCCGCCACGCCGTCTGATTGCAACTGTGCGCAGGCTGTTATCAGATCCTGCGCACGCTTGCGATAGGTGAGCTTGGATGCAAACAGGATGACGGGCGTGTCGCCCGCTATGCCATAGGAGGTGCGGATCACCGCGCGGTCGGCGCGCGCTGCATCGGCCGCAGCGGCAAAGCGCGCATTATCGACGGTGTAGGGGACCAGCGCGATGCGATCTTCCTTGATCCCCAGCGCGCGGTAATAGTCGCGGTTGCGGCTGCCGATCGCCAGCAACTGCGTGCATTGGCGATAGAGCAATGGCATCAACAGGCGGCGCAGGCGTTTTTTGACCCCGCCGGTTTCGACTTCCATCTGGGTTTCGGCGCGCATGAACACGGGGATGCCGCGCCACCGCGCGATGGCCAGCGCCAATATATTGGCGGCAAAGCCATGGCCGTGCAACCACAGCGCGTCGAAGCGATCCTTGCGCATAATCGACCATAATGCGGGGCAGATATAGGTCCAGAAACCATGCGGAAAGCTGTGCCGCCCCCGCCCAGCGACAAATTGGCTGGGATAACCGCTCATCAGATCGACATCCCAGCTAATGGTAACGCCGAACTCCTCATCCTTGCCGCCGGCCAGGCTGAAATCGGAGAGATAGAGCGCCTGCACATCAACATCGTCCGATGCGTGCAGATCGCGATAAAGCGGCGCAAAATATTGAATTGGATGGGTGTTCATCACCGCAATCCGAAACGCCCCGCCCTCGCTCATCAACCGTGCCTTTCCAATAGCTCGACGCGCCTTTACGGACACGGTGCGCGCTTTGCCACGAAATATGCTATATGGGGTCGGGAAAACTTGCATTTCTTATTGCACCGCACCATGTGCGTCATCCGCATAGAGTCAGAATGTTGCCGAATATGTTGTCGCGTCTCTTTTCAAGGAAAACCAAGGCTGCTGGCCGCTGGCGCGCAGCCACGGTGCCCGATGGAATGCGCATTTATGCTGTCGGCGACATCCACGGTCGGCTCGACCTGTTCAAACAGTTGATCGATATGGTTGCCGCCGATGATGCAGCACGCGATGCGGCGGAAACGCAATTGATGTTGCTCGGTGATTATGTCGATCGCGGGCCACAAAGTGCCGCGCTGCTTGGCTTTTTGCGTGGCACGGTGGCCCCTGCTGGTAATGTGACGTTCCTGCTGGGCAATCACGAGGAATATATGCTCGCCGCCTATGACGGCGACACGGCAGCGCTGACCGCGTGGGTGCGCCATGGCGGCTGGGAGACGCTGCGCAGCTACGGGCTTGAAGATGCCCTGATCGAAAAGCGTGACGCCAGCGTTATCGACGCAATGCGCGCCGCCATAGCGCCGGAGGACATATCCTTCCTTCGCGGTCTCACATTATCGTCCAGGGTTGGCGATTATCTGTTCGTTCACGCGGGCATTTTGCCTGGAACCCCACTCGACGCGCAAAGCGAACGCGACATATTGTGGATCCGCGACCGCTTCACCAATGACGACCGCGATCATGGTGCGATCATCGTTCATGGCCACACCGTGCGCGAACGCCCGGAGCTGCGCCGTAACCGTATCGGCATCGATACCGGTGCCTATGACAGCGGCCGCCTCACCGCCGTCGGATTGCAGAACGACCAGCAATGGTTCATCCAGACCGGAAACGCGGTTGAGCCGGACCGGAGCGCGGAGCGCGTCTGTGCGCTGATGAATCGCTGAGGTAGCAATTGCCAGACGAAGTGGCTTGACATAATGGGCAGGTCCGGCACCCTATGCTCTGAACAGGATCGATCACTTGCCCAAATACCGTTATGCCAATCTGGCCCCCTCTCTATTTTTAGTGGTGGCCATGGTGCTGGGCGGTGCCAGCCTGGCTGGCGATGCCGCCAACCTGCTGTTGCAACTGCTCTCGCTCGGCATTGTGTGCACGCTGTGGGCGCTTGGCCCAGCCACGCGCGAGCGCACCGGTGCCGAGGCCGGCCTGATGTGGTTGTTTGCGGCGATTTGCGCGCTCATCGTCATCACCCTCATCCCGTTGCCACCCGCGCTTTGGAGCAGCCTGCCGGGGCGCGAGGGCGCGGTGCGCGGTTTTGACCTCCTTGGGGTGGCGCTGCCGTGGTTGCCGTTATCGCTCTCCCCCGCCAGCACATTGTGGAGCGCGCTGTCACTGCTCCCGGTCGCCGCGATGGCGATGGTGGTGCGACGCAGCGGCACGACCAGCCAGCGGCTGTTGATGGCGAGCCTGCTTGTCATGGCGCTGGGCAATGCGTTGCTGGGTATCTTTCAATTCGTCACCGGCATCGGCTCGCCGCTCTATCTATATGCGATTACCAACCGTGGCCTCGCCGTTGGCCTGTTTGCCAACGCCAACCATCTGGCGAGCCTGATGGCGCTGGCGATACCGGTTGCCGCCAGCTTTTTCGGCAGCGAGGGCGAAAACGGGCGCCAACAGCGCACGCGCACGCGGCAACAGCGGCTGATCATCCTGCTCACCCTCGACGCGATCTTCCTCGTCGCCTGCTGGATGACCGACAGCATGGCCGGCATGGCGCTCAGCTTGCTGGGGATAGGGGCATCGCCCTTCCTGTTCCGCAATATCCGCCTCAGACCGCCGCTGGTGTGGGCAGCAGCGCTGCTGGGTATTGCGCTGATCGTCGCAACCTTTGCCTTTGCCCTGACCCGGCCCGGCTGGCTTGGCCCCATCGACGCCGCGCCCGGCACATCGCGGCAGGAAATCTACCCACGCGCTATGGAGATTGCGCACGATACCATGCCCGTCGGCACCGGACTTGGCAGTTTCGCACGCGTCTATCAAAGCTATGAAGACCCTGACGTTGTGACCAATGTCTATGCCAATCACGCGCATAACGACGTGCTCGAACTGTTCGTCGAGTGGAGCTTTGCCGGTCTTGCGATCCTGCTGGCCTTTCTTGTCTGGACGATCATCCAGGCACGGTCACTGCTCGATTTTTCAGGCCGCCATGCACAGAGCGCGCGCGCGGCAATGGCGGCGATCATCATTGTCGCGCTGCACAGCCTGATCGACTATCCGCTGCGCACCTCGGCCATGGCCGTGGTGATGGCGGCGATGTTTGCCACGCTGGCGCGGCGCGACTGGCTTGGGATCGGCACCGATCAGAACTGAAAATAGATGAACTGGCTGCGCGATTGCAGCATCACGAACACCACCGCGAACAGGATGGCGAAGGTCAGCGTGCGCGCGGTTGCAAGCGCTGAAGAACGCGGATCAAGCCGCGGCGTGATGACTTCGCGCGCGCCCCACACCATCACAGTCCCGACCAGCAGCGCAGCGGCCAGGATATAGCTGTTCGGGGCCAATGTGCGCCCCATCTGCCCCAGCGGCATCGCCATCTTGCTCCACATCGTGAAACTGTCGCCAAGCGTTTCGGCGCGAAACGGAATCCACCCCGCCATCATCAACGGCAGCGCGATGCACCACGCCAGCCACCCCGGCATCGCGCGCCCGCGCCAGCGGAATAGCGGCGCGAGCAGCCGGTGCGCATAAATCAGCACCGCGTGGTAGATTCCCCACAGCGCAAAGGTCCAGTTGGCCCCGTGCCAAAAACCCATGATTGCCCAGGTCAGGAACAGCGCGCTGGTCCGGCGCCATGGTGAGCGCGTCTCGCCCTGATCGCGGAACGTATCCCACGCGCCAGTTCCCTGCGCCTTGTAGGTGCCCATGATCGGCACATAGAGGTAATCGCGGATCCAGGTGGAAAGCGAAATATGCCAGCGTTTCCAAAACTCGCGCGGGCTGGTTGCCAGATAGGGCCAGTTGAAATTTTCGGGGACAAAAATGCTGAGCATCAGCGCCGAGCCGATCGCGATCATGCTATAGCCCGCAAAGTCAAAAAATATCTGGAACCCAAACAAGAAGGCGAGCGTCCAGCTGTCGATTGCGGTCAGACTGGCAATCGGCTGGTTAAAGCCGGCATTGACGAAATCGGCCACTGTGTCGGCCAGCGCAACCTTGAGAAACAGTCCCGCCAAAATCCGCTCGACCCCGATCCGCATATTGCGCCAGCGGAACGGCGGCGGATTGATAAGTTGCGGCATCAGCACGTGCGGACGCATGATCGGCCCGGCAACAAGGTGCGGGAAAAAGGTCACGAAGCTCAAGTAAACGAGCATGTCGCGTTCGGGTTTGATGTCGCGGCGATAAACATCGACGGTGTAGCTCATCGTCTGGAAAATATAGAAGCTGATCCCGAGCGGCAGGATGATATTCAGTTCGACGGGCGACGGAGCGTAGCCGATCAGTCCCGCGAGCGACCACAGCGTGTCTTTGAAAAAGATCAGATATTTGAAAAAGCCAAGCACGCCGAGGTTGAAGGCGAGGCTAAGCCACAACAGATGTTTGCGCCGCCGCTGGTCGTGCGCCTTGTCGATCGCAATCGCTAGGAAATAATCGACAATCGCGCTCGCGAACATCAGCGGCAAAAACTCGACGCGCCAAAAACCGTAGAAGATGACGCTGCACATAATCAGCAGCAGCAGCCGCGCGCGACCCTGCGACAGCCCACGCAAAGCCCAATAAGCAATGATGACAGTCGGTAAGAAGAAAAAGATATAAGTTACTGAATTAAATAACATGTCAATAACCCATCACGCGCAACCGCGCATCGAGCGCGCCTGCCAGCCGGCGATGCCCCGCGCCGGTAAAATGCATGAAATCATATTCGCGAAAACCGAACAGGCTGTCGGTCACCATTCCCCATTCCGCCCCCGGAACAATGGCGTCCAAATCCGCAAAATCAGCGCCATTGCGCGCCGCCAGTCCCGCCAGATCGCGCTTGAACGCGGCATAATCGCCCGCGACATAGGGGCCAGAGACATTCTGGCGATAGGGCGGAACATAGAGCAACACCCGCACCCCGCGCCGCCGCAAATCGCGCATATAATCGTCCAGCATCGCCATCCGCGCGTGATAGAGCGCCGGGTCGACGGCGCGCTTGGTCTGCGAGTTGATGCCGAGCGCCTTGTTCCGCAGCGTGTGGACCGCAAAGCCAAGCATCCCGCGCATCGCATCGCGCTTGGCCCACAAGTCAGAATGCCCTTCCAAGGCACCGACCAGCGCCGCCTCAACCTTTGGGCGGATAGAGCGCGGGTCATCGTGGTTGGCCGTTGCGCCGCCGCCGTCTGTCTGCGTACCCGCCGCAGCCAAAACCTGCCGCCCATAGCCACTCGCCCCAAGCCGCGCACGCAGCCCCGGTTGGTCGAGCAGCGCCGCCACGTCATCGCGCACGCCGATTTCGCGGATGTCGTCATACGTCACCGGCAGGATGACCAGCGACGGGCGGTAGGCGGGGATGACCGCCTCGATCGTCAAAATATGCTCGGACAAATTGGCGTTGGGCACCGCATAAGTGACGAGATAGCGCCCGCGCGCCGCCAGCAGATCGTGCAAAATCGCCGGCGCCCCGCGGTCCCCCGGCCCGATGCGGTTGACCGCCGCGAGCTGCGAATTGCCGAGCCACAGCACGCTGCGCCTTGCCCCAGCCGCATGGCCCGCTGCCTGAAACGCCGCGACGCAACGCGGATGCGTGGCCGCGCCTTCGCACAAATTGGTCGCACCGCCGCGATACGCCGCCGTTTCCTGCCCATAGGCGGCCTCTGCCACATTGATGAGC
>JBEBHS010000075.1:0-2257 GCA_040080745.1 Sphingopyxis sp.
TCTACAAACAAGAGTGTCAGTTGTAATAACACATCCGTTTAGTCGACGCCTTTGTCGTATTGCTCAGCTGTGAGCTTAATTGAGAGACGCCATCGTTGGGGTCTCTATAAGTAGTTAATGCAGAAGCTATGCCAAGTTTTAAGTGGTTATGCTGTTATTTTATTTTTGTATTATATTCCAGTAAGTTGGAAATATTTAGGGAGAGGTTTTTATATAATTACATCAATTAAGCGGTTAAAAATCACTAATATCCCGCTCAACTAATGTGCAATAGAGTTAGCTTTTGCACCAAAAAAGCACCACTAGATGCTGGGTATTGATGTGATTTGGCATTCAGATAAAGTTGAATAAATAACTTGGTTGCCTGAACGGTAGCCTCAAGCCAAGTTGGAGCCTATGTCCACATGAAGGTGTTTGCACGTTCAAAACCGAAGGCTTGGAAAACTGCACTAAAACAAAAAAGTAACTATTGCTTTTAACCGCCCTTGCTCGATCACCGGGATCGCCAGCATACTGCTCAAGTTATCTAGCTCAGGGTTGTATTCAGATTCTTCTTGGTTGCCGGAAATGATAGGCATACCCGTCAACCAGACCCGGCCTAATGCTCCCTCACCTTTATTGACGGTAATGGTTTCAAAAATTTCCGCCAGATTGTTGCTATTTTTACTGTGGCCTTGGTGACATATTAGTTGCTTACCTTCGGGAATCCATATCTGGATACGCTTGGCAATTGGCGTGGCTTTTGCGGACAGAAAGGTCATCACATAAGTTTGGTCATTGTTGTTGACAACGGGAATGCCCAGGCCAGTGGTAATGCCGGCTTGTTGTGCATTGGCGGCACGGGAAAATTCAGTGAGCTTGCCAATATCTTCCATCAATACTGGCATACCCGTTGCCCAAGCGAGACCGGGTAAGCCCTCGCCTTTTGGCATGTTGGCTTGTCTTGAGATGATTTCAAACTGTTTTAGTGTCCCATAATAGCCATCCATGACATGCAGTGTCTTCCCGTTCACAGGGTCATTGCACCAGACTTCAATGGCACCGGCATGGTCTTCATCATCACCGCATAAAAACACCACGACGGCCAACAGAAAATCACCGGAAAAAATAGGGAGTGCTATGCCGCAGGTCAACCCCGCTTTTTGCGCGGCTGTTGTACGTTTAAAGTAGGACTGCTCAAAGCGTGTGAGCACAACCGGGTGACCAGTAGCCCAGGCCTTACCCGGCAAACCTTCATCAAAAGCAAAATGCTGCTGCTCGCTGGCGCTTTTAAATTCGGTCAACGGGCCATACAAGCCGGAGCCGAACTCCAATTGAGTGCGTTCTTTGTCAGGAACCCATATTTCAATCACTTTGATAAACGTCTTCATAGGGAGTTGAGTTGTTTTTATTTAAGCAATTCAGCCATAGCAATGACATTCCTGGACATCTCGCCCAAGGTAATATTTCTGTCCATCGCCAGTTTTCTAAGCGTGTGATACGCTTGGTCTTCAGTAAAATTCTGGGTTTTAATTAAAATCGCTTTGGCACGATCTATCTGCTTTCTGTCTTCGAGATGGGAACGCGCTTCTTCCAGGGCATCTTTCAGCGCCTGTCGCTGTTTGAACCTGGCAATGGCAACCTGAATGATACTGTTAACGCGATGATTGGATAATCCGTCAACGATAAAAGCGCTGACTTCAGCTTTAATGACTTTATTGATCGTTTCGTAGCTACCATCGTTGGAGAACACGATAACGGGCAATGGTAATTGCTGGTCTAGCGTATGTAGGTCGGAGATTAGTTGTTCAGAAGGGGTATCGAGATTAAAAATAATGGCATCAGGCCTGGATTCCTTTGCCAGCGTTAAAAACTCGGGACTATACTGGATTTTTAGAGTATTAAACCCATTGTTTTTAAGCGCATTTTCCAATAAGGAATTATTAAGCTCATTTTCAACCAGTAAAATATTCAGCATACACCTGATAATTTGCTAGGGCTTAGTGCATCTCTCATTCAGGAGTGTTTTAGGTTCGTTTAAGCTGTTGTGCGGAGTTTTATCGGGTTACTGTTTTATAACGGGACAAATCAACCCTGTTATGTTTGATTATAGTTGATTACGCATGGTGGCCATCACTATTTGTATTCGTGGTTTTACATAATTGGTTGGGACAACTTATTAAAAAAGATGCGTCCTTGCATCAAATTGACATCCGGTTCGGTACACGAGGAGGGTACAACTTAAACACAACAAAAAACTTTGGATCATTCGAGAGTT
>JBEBHS010000076.1:0-2254 GCA_040080745.1 Sphingopyxis sp.
CACCCATGAAAGCAATAAACTCACCCTTACACCGCGACAAGGCAACGTTTGAGTTTTGTGTAATACCAAGATTTTTTTGATTGAATATCTTAATGACATGGGCAACTGGGTAGGCTTCTAGTACTTGCTCAATCACCTCACGCGTGGCATCGGTCGAACAGTCATCAGCAATAATAATTTCTAGATTCGGGTATGTCTGTTCAATCGCACTCACGAGGGCTTGACGAACAAACTCAGCTTGGTTGTAGCAAATAATATGGATTGAAACTAGCTGAGGCTCTTCAATAGGTGTTGGATTGGTTATGGCTGATTTCATTTTAGTGCTACGGGTGTAGGTAAATTTCAACAGGCTCAGTGAGCCCCCCCACGTTAGTTTTAATAAGCCCTAAAAATTTTAACTTATCTGGGTAGCCTAGCGCGCCTAAACAGGTTTTGAGTTGCTCACTCATTTCTTTTTGGTGGGTAACTATAAAAATAGATTGTGTTGACTCTTTAAGTGTTATGGACGTAATCATTTTACAGTTGTAAGCATCATCCTTAGTCCTAGGTTGGTCCAAATTACTTAACCAAGGATCGGAAATGGCGGAGTCTCTTCCTAAGGCATATTGCAAACCTGGGGCATCAAAAAACGCCACCGTGGGGGCATGGGGATAAGCAGCAATTATTTTGTTAATCTCCACTAATAATTGAGATGTATCTTGATCTACCCAAATCCCCTTTAGTGGCCCGAACAGAATTTGATTGTTGTTTTCACTGATTGATGAATAGCCAGCGAAGTTTCCAGGCTGCATTTGTTTAATGAAATAACCCGTCATGCTCAGAAAAGCGGTTACTACGAAAACACTTAACAATACTTTAATTTTATTAGAGGCAAATCTTAAACATATTAGATACGAAACCCCAATCAACATGCACCACGAGAATACATAGAGCTGCACTTGTGCAAACCCATTAACAGTGCCGATAGAAGCAATAATTGGTGTTGCAAATAACAAACCAACAATAAGATTGAGCTGATGCTCCGCTCGCCAGAACAGCACTACTGTGGTCATGCTCACGACGACTAACGATAAAAGAATCCCTGTCGAGAGATTTAACCAAACCCAAACATTTATAGAGATACTGCCTACAAACCCAAGAGGCACTACAAATTTTAGAAAGGATAAATACCAAGCCAATAAAAAAGCATATAAAACAATCTTGTAAATAGAGTAAGTACGGGAATTCCTATGCTGAAATCGTACTCGATTCACCGACAATGAAAATACGGCAATACTCAAAAGGATTACCCCCCCCCCGCACTTAATGCCTCAAAACCCGTAGTTAAGAAGCTTTTTAATACAGCATAAGGGGTGTGGGTTTTGCGTTCCTGCATAAAACTCAAATATGAAAGCCATTGAGCTGGAGTGAGAAATAATACCAAAGAGACCAATAGCGCTGCAAAAACTCCTAAAATATATATAAAAACATATTTTGCGGCCAATTTACTACGGAAAAACAGTATCACCAAGACTATATTGAGAAATGCTAATGCGACAAAAGAAGGAGGTTTAATCAACACTAAAATTGCGGTTGCACAACTTGCCAACAGAAGATAAACAAAAGTAGTTTTATCTAGAGATTGTCGTAGCATCGCCGTCATTAAGGCTGCTTGAGCAATTAGGATGAAGAATCCATTAAGGTGGTTATAGCTTAAAGTTGGAACGGCTAATTGGTAGGAGTAAAGAGCTGCATAAGTCGCCAATAAATATAAAAGCCCTTGCTCTTTTCTATTGCAAGATATTCTAAGCGCTCCAAGGTACAAAATTAAGACATAGGTAAAAAAAATAGCGGCAAAAAGATTTGCCATTAGATGAATTAACCTATAAGCCACGATTCCAGGATGAAACCACTCAAATAAGGTAGCAACTACAAAAGGGGTATTGGTAAAGTGCTGATAAAATCCTGCCTGCGCCATTTTGTAACTTAACAGGTAATACCCCTCATCCCAAATGCTAAATCCTTTATTTAGCATATAAAGCTCAATGCCAACAAAAAGTAGCTGCGCAACGCTGATAAAAATCGTAGTCAACCACATAAGATGGTTGCTTAGCGGGCTATAAAGGGCAGGTGGTGGTTGCTGCACTATCAATTACTCCGTGGTATTGCTTCATAAAAATCAAGGGCTGCATTAATTTCACCTTCAAACAAAATCTCACCATGCTCCATTACCAAACCTTTGTTACAAACTTCGCGCAGTAGCGGATTGTTATGC
>JBEBHS010000022.1:0-42926 GCA_040080745.1 Sphingopyxis sp.
GCCCCTGCTCCGGCACCTGTTCCTGCCCCAGCCCCACCTGCCGCTCCGGCAACCGAGATCGCGTGGCGCGGCGCGCCCGAATTGCGCAGCGCCGGCGGGTGGAGCTTCAAACCGCGTGGGCGGTTCCAGGTCGATGTCGGCGGGATCGATGCCCCGGCAGCGCTCAACGATCGCGGACTTGGCTATGCGGCCGAAATCCGCCGCTTGCAGGTCGGGGTCGATGGCACGATCCCCGGCGGCTTTGCCTATCGGCTGGAGGCGGATTTGGCAGACAATGCGGTGAGCCTGACCGACGCTTATATCAGCTATACGCACGGCGAAGTGCAACTGAGCGCGGGGCACCAGAAACCGCCGTTCGCGCTCGAGGAAGCAACCAGCGATCTGTTCACCAGCTTCACCGAACGCGCGGCCTTTACCCAGGCGTTCGGTTTTGAACGGCGGCTGGGGCTGCTCGGCACCTGGACGCACGGGCCGATCATGGTGCAGGGCGGGGTGTTTGCCGACGATGTGTCGGCGCTGACCAACGCGGCGAACAACAGCTGGAGCATCGACGGCCGCATCGTGTTTGCCCCGCGCCTTGGCCGCACACAGCTCCACTTCGCCGCCTCGGCGCACGCCCGCGATTTCAACGACGCCACCGCCACCGCGCGCTATCGCGCCCGCCCGTTCTTCCACGGCACCGACACGCGGCTGGTTGATACATTGGCCTTCGCAGCGACGGGGGAGCAGAATTACGGCGCCGAACTCGCGGCGGTGCACGGCCGCTTTCACTTCGCGGGCGAGGGTGCATGGATGCGTGCGCGCCGCCCCGGCCTTGCCGACCCAGCATTCAACGGCGGCTATGCCGAGGTCGGCGTTTTCCTCACCGATGATAGCCGCAACTACCGCAAGGGCGCGTTCGACCGCGTGTCGCCGCGCCATGCTATCGGCAGTGGCGGCCAGAATGGGGGCGGCATGGGCGCGGTCGAGGCGAACCTGCGCTACGACTGGCTCGATTTGAGCGATGCGGGCGCGGGGATCATCGGCGGCGAGCAGGCGGTGCTGGCCGCGTCACTGACGTGGATCGCCACGCCTTATATTCGCGTCATCGCCAGCTATGGCCATATCCGCCTCAGCGATGCGCGCGTCGCGGCGGGCGTTGAGCGCGATTATAGCGCCGATGCGGTGGCGCTGCGCACGCAGGTGGATTTCTAACCCATCATCGCTTTGAGCGGGGTCGCAGCAGCGGCGAGCCGCTCGGGTGCGATGACCGCGCACGCGGTAATCAACGCGCGGCCCTGGACATAATCCTTGATCGCATTGACGCAATCGAGCGCGATGACCCGTCCCGCCTTGAGGTAGATGACGCTGAAAGACCGCGCCGCCGGCGCGCCGCGCACCACCGTCGCATCATAGCCCAACGACAGTCCAACTGTCTGTAATTTAAGGTCAAACTGGTTGGACCAGAACCACGGTATCGCGCCATAGGGTGCTACTGTCGCTTTATCCTCCGCCGCGATATGCTTCGCCGCAACATTGGCCATATCGCTGGCATTTTGCACCGATTCAAGCCGGATCACCGCGCCATCGGCAAAAGCGTTGGTGTGCGCCGCGCAATCACCAATGGCGTAAATATCGGGCAAGGACGTCTGGCAATAGCCATCGACCCTCACCCCACCACTCGCTCCGTCATCGCCCGCCGCACCCGTCGTCAGCAGTGGCTCTACCGCCGGAGTGATGCCGATACCGACGATGATATGATCGGCGGCAATCCCTTCGCCGTCCGCCAACCGCACCCCGCGCGCGCGCGCCTCGCCCTCGATCGCCGCAACGGTAACGCCCAGCCGCACATCGACGCCGTGCGCGCGGTGCTCGCCTTCGTAAAAGCGCGACAGCGGCTCGCCCGCCACCCGCGCCAGCACGCGCGGCATCGCTTCGACCACCGTCACCTGCTTGCCCTGCTTGGCCAGCACCGCCGCCGCCTCCAGCCCGATATAACCGCCACCGATGATGACAATGCGCGTCCCCGTCTTTGCCGCCGCGATCATCGCATCGGCATCGGCGCGGGTGCGTAACCCCTGCACATTGGGCAAATCACCGCCCGGCACCATCAGCCGCCGCGGCGTGCCTCCAGCCGCCCAGATCAGCCGACCATAGCCGATGTCCACCCCGTCCTCGCCCGTCACGCGATGCGCCGCCGCGTCGACCGCTGCCACCCGCGTGCCCAGCAGCATGGCGACTTCGCGCTCCTCCCAAAACGCCGCCGGGCGGATCAGCATCCGCTCCCACACCTTGTCGCCGCTGAAATACTCCTTCGACAGCGGCGGGCGCTCATAGGGCAGATCGCGCTCGTCGCTCACAATCGCAAGCGTTCCGGCAAAGCCCGTCTGCCTGAGTGCGATCGCAGCCTGCGCGCCGCCATGCCCCCCGCCGACGATGAGAACGTCGAAATGCCGGCTCATGCAGCGCTTAGCGCCGCCAGAAACTCGCGGATGCGTGCGGCGTTGACCCCTTGATCGCCGATGCCGACGCGGCTGACCGAACGCATGTCAACGCGCGAGCCGATGCCGTCGGGCATGGGCGTAACGCGGACCACCACCTGATCCTCGAACCGGATGTACGAAACATGTGCCACCGCTTCCAATCGCCCTTCGGCCGGATTGGCCACCACAATCTCCCACCCGCGCGCGCGCGCCAGCGCTTCGGCGTCGCTGGTCACCGCGGCCACGCTTCTGGGAATAGTGATGCCACGAATATCGCCATAACCGCGTGCGTGCAGTTCGCGCCAATGTGCGAGGGTTCCAACCCCGACCAGATTGTCGACGCGGACACGAAGCTGCGTGAACTGCGGCGGATTGGCGAGGTCGGTCGTGATATCGTGGATCGGCGGAACGCTGCGTGCGGTGGCGAGCCGCGACAACAGGAACCCGGCATAGCCGCCGCCAACGATGAGCGCGAAACCCGCCATCATACCAACGCCTGCACGCCAACGCATGTTGAGGAACAGCGCGGGAATCGCGATCAGCGCCGCCAACAGCGCGATCACCCCGCCGCCGACCAGCGCGAACAGGCCGGGTATTTTGGCAATGATGTCGTACCGCGCCAGGCTCACACCAACCCCCGCGATGACCAGCGCCGCCACGACCAACCATAATGACGTCTTGCCCAAACGTCGCGTCCATGGTGCATCGCTCATCACAACCCTCCTCGCATCCCATTGGCTTGTGCCATGGCTTACTATAGGAGGATTGGATGACTTTGAAACGCCTATTCCTCGCCGCCGCCATTGTTCTGGCGCTCATTGCCGCATGGCAAATGGGACTGTTCAACCTGCTGTCTCTCGATGCGCTCAAGGCGCAGCGCGGCGCGATCGACGCGCGCTATGCCGCCGATCCGTTGCTCGTCATCGCGCTGTTCTTTCTCGCTTATGTCGCGGTGACGGCCTTCTCCATCCCCGGCGCGGTGGTGATGACGCTGGCCGGGGGCGCGATTTTCGGGCTAACCAGAGGGGCGATCATCATCTCGTTCGCCTCGACGCTCGGCGCGACACTGGCGTTCCTCAGCGCGCGCTATGTGCTGCGCGACTGGGTGCAGAGCCGCTTTGCCACGCGGCTGGCGGCGATCAACAGCGGGGTCGAGCGCGATGGCATCTTCTACCTGTTTTCGCTGCGACTGGTGCCGGTCGTGCCCTTCTTCCTCATCAATCTGGCGATGGGGCTGACCCCGATCCGCACCTGGACCTTTTACTGGGTCAGCCAAATGGGGATGCTGCTCGGCACGCTCGTCTATGTCAATGCCGGGACACAGCTTGCGCATGTCGAGCAATTGTCCGACATCGCCTCGCCCACGCTGCTCGCCTCGTTCACCGCGCTGGCGCTGGTCCCGTGGGTTGCCAAATGGATCGTGCGACAAGTGGCCGCGCGGCGGGCATAAAGTATAATGTTTGACGCCAGGCTGCGCCCGCTGATCGACCCGCCGCTGAACCGCGCCGGCCGCGTGCTCGCGGGCATGGGGTTAAGCGCGAACGCCGTCACCATCATCGGTATGGTGACCGGCCTTGGCGCTGGCTGGGCAATAGCTTATGGCCATTTCACCGCTGCGCTCGTGCTTATCGCGCTCAGTCGCCTGTGCGACGGGCTCGACGGGGCCATCGCGCGCGCCACCGCCAAAACGCCGCTTGGTGGCTATCTCGACATCGTCTGCGATTTTGCCTTTTACGTCGCGGTGCCGCTGGGGTTTGGCCTGGCTGATCCTGCCAACACCGCCGCCGCGATGCTGCTCATCGCCGCCTTCACCCTGACCGGCATCAGCTTCCTCGCCTTCGCGGTCATTGCCGCCGCGCGGGGATTGGAAACCAGTGCGCACGGCCAGAAAAGCTTTTTCTACTCGACCGGCATCGCCGAGGGGGCCGAGACGATCGCGGTGTTCATCGCGCTATGTCTGTGGCCCGCATGGTTCGCGCCGATCGCGCTTGGCTATGCCGCGCTGTGTCTGCTCACCGTGGTGCAGCGCAGCTGGCTGGCGTGGCGGGTGTTTGGCTGAAAAATGGTGCGGGCGGTCGGACTCGAACCGACACTCCTTGCGGAACAGGATTTTGAGTCCAGCGCGTCTACCAATTCCACCACGCCCGCACACATGCCTTCCAGACGAATCCGGATCGCGGAGCCGCCCTAGCGAACCAGTCCTTTCATTGCAACGGCTGTCCGTTCAGCCGCCTATTTCTTGAGATCGCGCCCAATCGCGCTTTGCGTCGTCTTGCCATAGGGCGGTTTCAGCCCCGCCAGTTTGGCGACATCGATCCTGGCCTGGCGGAACACCGACTTGGCGTGGCTGAATGCCTTGAACCCGTCATGCCCGTGATAGCTGCCCATCCCCGACGGGCCGACCCCGCCGAACGGCAAGTCTTCTTGTGCGACATGAAAGATGACGTCGTTGACGGTCACCCCGCCGCTGATCGTGCGGTCGAGTATTTTGCGTTCCTCGGCTGCGTCCTTGCCAAAATAATAGAGGCCGAGCGGGCGGTCGTGCGCGTTGACATAATCGACCGCAGCGTCGCTATCCCCCACGCGGCGGATGGGGAGCAATGGCCCGAAAATCTCGTCCTGCATCACGCTCATCTCGTCGGTCGCGCCCGCGATGATGTGGAGCGGCATCTTGCGGCTGTTGGCAGCGGCGAAATCCTCGGCGGCCGGATTGACGATGGTGATGTCCGCGCCCTTGGCCCGCGCATCGGCGATGTGCGCAGACAGCCGCGCGTGGTGGCGGTCGTTGACCACGGCGGTATAGTCGGGGTTGTCAAGGATGGTCGGATACATCGCGCTGGCACTGGCCACCAGCGCATCGACCAGCGCGCCTTCGCGCGCTTCGTCGATCAGCACATAATCGGGGGCGAGGCAGATCTGCCCGGCGTTCATCAGCTTGCCCAGCGCAACCTTGCCCGCAACGTCGTCCAAATCGGCGCTTTTCCCGACGATGACCGGCGATTTTCCACCAAGTTCGAGCGTCACCGGAACCAGATTATCCGCCGCCGCGCGCATGATGTGGCGGCCAACGCTGGTCGCGCCGGTAAAGATGATATGGTCGAACGGCAGCTGGCTGAATGCCTGGCCGACATCGGGCCCGCCGGTTACAATCGCAAACTCTTCGGGTGCGAAATAGGCTGGCACCAGTTCGGCGAACAGCGCGGTGACGCACGGCGTAAACTCCGACGGTTTGGCGATGGCGCGGTTGCCGGCGGCGAACACGCCAGCGAGCGGGGTCATCACCATGCCGATCGGAAAGTTCCACGGCGCGATGATGCCGACCACCCCCTTGGGCTGATATTCCACCCGCGCCCGCGCGCCGAGCAGGCCGAGCGGAAACAGCGCCTTGCGCTGTTCGCCGCGTATCCACGCCGCCATATGCTTTCGCGCATGTTTGAGCGCGCCAACCGAGGGCAAAACATCGGTCATCAGCGTCAGTTCGCGCGCGCGGTTGCCAAAATCTTCGGTCGCCGCCGCGCACCATCGGTCCGCATGGTCGACCATCATCGCGATGGCGCGGGTCAGGCGGTCGCGGCGCACCGCAATCGGCACCGGAAGGTGCGTCATGAAATCGGCGCGCTGTGCATCGAGCAGGCGGCGCATATCTGCGGCGGTGGGCGATGCCGAAGCATCCAGCGGTGCGGCGCTGTCTGGGCGCATCGGTGCGGTGGTGGCCAAAATATGTCCTCGCTTATGTGCAGGTGCACGCTGCCCCCGTCTGGGGCTAGGGTCCTGACCCTAATCCATCACGTCGCTGACATGGATGCAAGTAAAATTTGTGACCTAAACCGCGTTGTGCCAGCGATCCGAGACACAAGCCGCCACCGACTTTGCCAGTGCGACCATCGCATCGACCAGTTCGGGGCGGCCCAGCACCCTGACCTCTGGCCCCAGCCCCAGCAGCAACAGCGCCGCCTGGTCGATATTTTCGATCGGCAAATTGATGGTGACCCACCCGTGCATGTCACCATAGCGCGTCGCGGCGATCGCGGCGGCGGCATAGGCACCGTGCCGCGCCAGCCGCTCTGCGCCGAGCGGCGATAGCGACAGTTGCACGCTGTCTGTGCGCAATGCGCGCTCGAACCTCAGCGTCGCTTCGGCCCATTCTTGGGCGAGGTTAAAATCTGCGGGGCGGGTAAAATCATCCTCGCTCACCGTCAGCCACGCTATGCTGGCGACCTTGAAAATCCGCCGCTTGCCGCGCGCTTCGGCCATGCAATACCAGTCACCGCCCTTGAGGACGATCCCCAGCGGTTCGATGATCCAGTTATGCGTGCCGCGCCAGCTGGTGTAATTCATGGTGACGCGGCGGCTGTCGAACACCGCGCGCGCCAGTTCGGGCAGATGCATGGCCGGGGTGGCGGTTTGATACCAATCGGCGATGTCGAGGTGAAACCGCGTCGCCATCCGTCCCGCGCCCGCCAGCCCCGCCGGCGACAATGCGCTCAGCAATTTGGCGCGCGCGCCGCTCGCCGCCGCGCCCAGCCCCAGCGGCACCGCCAGCCCGGGAAGGCCCGCGAACAGCACCGCTTCGCCCTCGCGCGCATCGAGGCCGGTCAGCCTTGTGGTATATCCATCGAGCAGCTGGAACCCCCCGTCCGGCCCGCTGATCCCATAGATCGGCACCCCGGCCGCGCTCAGCTCGTCGATGTCGCGGTAAATGGTGCGCGCGGAGACTTCGAACTCGGCGGCCAATTGCTCGCCCGTCATCCGGCCGCGCAGTTGCAGCACGATCAGGATGGCGAGCAGGCGGCTGGCGCGCATGGTTTTTTCTCGGCTCCAAATAATCACTGACATTCATTGTCAGGGATAGGGGTTTATCGCTGTTTTTCCAACATCGCAAACGGAGCAAATATGTGCCACAAATCACCCCCATATTGGACCGCCGCACGCTGTTTCTTGGTGCTGCGGGGCTTGTCATGACCAGCGCCTTATCGGGCAACTCAACAGCCAGTGCGGCGGCCCAAAATGCCGTCGCCCGCCCAACCATCCCCTCCGGAACCGGCAGCGCTGCGCGCGGCGATTTTGATTTTCTGACCGGTGAATGGACCATCAAGCTCCGCAATTTCGACGGGTCTGGCCAGGAACGCGACGCCAGCGCCACCGTCCACCGCGTGCTGGGCGGCATGGGCAGTATCGAGGAACTACGCAAAGGCGACGGCTCGATGTGGGGCATGGGCGTGCGCGTGCTGCACCCCAACGAAGGTGTCTGGGCCGATCACTGGACCTCGGCCGAGGACGGTGTCGTCAACACGCCGCAGCTTGGCACATTCGTCGATGGGGTCGGGGTTTTCCTAGGCGACGACCCCAATGACGGCGCGCCGCTCACGTTCCGCGCGGTGTGGGATCAGATCACCCCGACATCGTGCCGCTGGTATCAGATCATGTCGCGCGATGGCGGGGCTACATGGGACTATGGCTGGTATATGGACTGGACGCGCCTCGCGTGACACCATCGCTAGCCTTGCGCCAAACCGCCTGACTTGCTAGCCGCGCGCTCAGCATAAGCGATGCATGACAGGAGTGTGCAGGGGTGACCGAACAGATTAAACGCGTGGTCCTGGCCTATTCAGGCGGGCTGGACACCAGCGTCATCCTCAAATGGCTGCAGGTCACTTATGGTTGCGAAGTGGTGACATTTACCGCTGACCTCGGACAGGGTGAGGAGCTGGAACCCGCGCGCGCCAAGGCGGTGCTGATGGGCGTCCCCGATCATCACATCTATATCGAGGATCTGCGCGAAGAGTTTGTCCGCGATTTCGTGTTCCCGATGATGCGCGCCAATGCGCGGTATGAGGGCGATTATCTGCTCGGCACCAGCATCGCCCGTCCGCTCATTTCCAAGCGGCTGGTTGAGATCGCCCGCGAAACCGGCGCTGATGCGGTGGCGCATGGCGCAACCGGCAAGGGCAATGATCAGGTGCGTTTTGAACTCTCCGCCTATGCGCTCAACCCCGACATCCGTGTGATTGCGCCGTGGCGGGAATGGGATTTGACCAGCCGCACCGCGCTGATCGCCTGGGCCGAGGCGCATCAGATTCCGGTTCCCAAAGACAAACGCGGCGAAAGCCCGTTTTCGACTGACGCCAATCTGCTCCACACATCATCCGAAGGCAAAGTGCTGGAGGATCCGTGGAACGAGGTCCCCGATTATGTCTATTCGCGCACGGTCAATCCAGAGGATGCACCCGATACCCCCGAATATATCACCGTTGATTTTGAGCGCGGCGACGGTGTGGCGCTGAACGGCGTGGCGATGTCGCCCGCAACCTTGCTGGCCGCGCTCAACGAGCTGGGGCGCAAGCATGGCATCGGGCGGCTCGACCTCGTCGAGAACCGCTTTGTCGGGATGAAATCGCGCGGCATGTATGAAACGCCGGGCGGCGAGATTTACGCGCGCGCGCACCGCGGGATAGAGAGTATCACGCTCGATCGCGGCGCGGCGCACCTCAAAGACGAGCTGATGCCCAAATATGCGGAACTCATCTATAACGGTTTCTGGTTCAGCCCCGAACGCGAGATGCTTCAGGCCGCGATCGACCACAGCCAGGCCAAGGTCGGGGGCACGGTGCGGCTCAAACTCTACAAGGGGACGGCGGGCGTGGTTGGGCGCAAATCGCCGCACAGCCTCTATAGCGAACGCCATGTGACGTTCGAGGATGACGCCGGGGCCTATGACCAAAAGGACGCGGCTGGCTTTATCAAATTGAACGCGCTCAGGCTCAAACTGCTGGCGAAGCAGCGTTGATGCGCGCGCCCAAAACGTGCTAGCGACCAGTTACGATCTCGGCCCGCAGTCTGATTGGCTGCATGTTGCCTATAATCTTGCGCTACACACAAGCCATGCAATCGAAGAGATATTTGTTGATACGCGCGAAAAGCATGAAAGAGGCTTTTTTGCTTTGGATAATGACAGTGAGGGATCGTCGCTCTATAGAATGAGTTTGTATCAGAGAATAGCTCAGGTGACGTCATCAATAGATAAAATTAGAGTTATTTTTCACAAAATTAAACTATTCGACTTCATTATAGGGGACGAAACTGTTGGAGCTACAGCGCGAATATGCAGATACTTGCGTAATAAAATGGAGCACTTCGATGTTGAACTCACTCAACCAAAACGGAAAGATGGTTCTCGTAAGGGGTTTTTGCTGGGATATATAACTTACGAGTATCATGAAATTGAACGACGTGCCGAGCAGTTTTTTTTGGTTTCTACCGTCTTTAAAGTTCTCCCGCTCTCTATATTATACGATGGCTGCACTCTTAATGCGCCTGATTTTGAACGTGACCATGTAAGCGGCGTTCCAGTTGGTGATATCTGGTATCATGGATATGGAAAAGTTCTAAAGCTATCAGAATGTGCCAATTTATGTTCACAAGTGATAACTGCTATTGATTCATACGTCGAAAAACTCAGGAGCCATGTGCAATCTAACGGTGTAGGCCATGACCTGAAGCGAATTGATATCGCGCCAGCGATTGAAGTAAAGAAAACCTACGATACTCCAATCCAACTGATGCCAGCGGAACCCCAATTTACGCCGATTTTTAATGCAGCGGAAGTATCTTTCCAAACTGTTGAGGTCAACTGGTCGTGAGCACATCCCGTTTTTTCTCCGACAATGCTGCCATCGTCCATCCGGCGGTGATGGAAGCCATCGCGGCGGCCAACCATGTCGATACCGCTTACGATGGCGATGCGCTTTCGGCGCGGCTCGACCGCGCATTCAGCGCGCTGTTCGAAACGCGCGTTACTGCGCTGTGGGTGCCCACCGGCACTGCGGCCAACAGCATCGCGCTCGCCGCTTATGTGCGCCCGTGGCAATCGATATTGTGCCACCGCGAGGCGCATATCGAGGTCGATGAATGCGGTGCGCCCGCGCTGTTCACCGGCGGGGCCAAGCTCGAATTGCTGGATAGCGAGGGCGCGAAGATCACGGTTCTGGCGATTGATGAACGGATGGCGGCGATCCGCAAAGATGTCCATCAGGTCCAACCCGCAGCCATCAGCATCACCAACGCATCCGAATATGGGTTGGCTTGGGCTCCCGCCGAGGTCGCGGCAATAAGCGCAAAGTGCATGCAGTACGGCTTGAATCTCCACATGGATGGCGCGCGTTTTGCGGGTGCCGTGGCGCACGTCGGCTGCGCGCCCGCCGATGTGACGTGGCGCGCGGGTGTCGATGCGCTGTCGTTCGGCTGCGTCAAAAATGGGGGAATGAATGCCGAGGCGTTGCTGTTTTTCGGCGATGTGCCAGCCGGTGTGCACGAACTGCGCAAACGCTCGGGCCACTTGCAATCGAAGGGACGGTTTCTCGCGGCGCAATTGCTGGCGATGATCGAGGGCGATTTGTGGCTCGCCAATGCGCGTGCGGCCAATGCGGCGGCGGCGGTGATAGCCAAAGCGTCGGGTGACCGTTTGCTCCACCCGGTCCAGGCGAACGAAGTGTTTTTGCGCCTAAGCGCCGACGAGGCAGCGATCCTGCGCGCGGCTGGTTTTGACTTTTACGATTGGGGAGACGGCGCGGCGCGGCTGGTGACAAGCTGGCATCACACGGCAACCGATGTCGCGCCGCTCGCCGCTGCGATTGCCGCCTTATGACCACGGCGCATCCCCCAACCCTGCTTACCCCGCGCGTCCTCATCCCGTTCATCATCGTCACGCTGATCTGGGGATCAACGTGGATCGTCATCCGCGACCAGTTGGGCAGCGTTCCGCCAAGCTGGTCGGTGACGTACCGTTTTGCCGTTGCTGCCATCGGCATGTTCATCCTCACCGCCTTTCGCCGCGAACCGTTGCTGCTGCGCGGGCGCGCATGGGGATTTGCCGCGCTGCTTGGTGCCCTTCAGTTCGCGCTCAATTTCAACTTTGTTTACCGCGCGGAAAGCTATGTGACATCGGGCGTGGTGGCGATCATCTTCGCACTGCTGATCGTTCCCAACACTTTGCTCTCGCGCCTGTTCCTCAAGACATCGTTCGACCGCCGGTTTTTGATGGGGAGTGCGATTGCCCTCGCCGGCATAGCGTTTCTGCTGGTCCACGAAGCGCGTTCGGTGCGCGGCGATGCGATGGCGGTATTGCTGGGCTTTGCCCTCACATTCAGCGGCGTGATGAGCGCCTCATTCGGCAATATCATGCAGGCGTCGCGCTTTGCCCGCGCACAACCAGCGGCGACGATACTGGCTTGGGCGATACTGTTCGGCTCTGTCGCTGATGGCTTGTTCGCCACCCTCACAGTTGGCGCGCCGACGATCGACATGCGCCCCGCCTATCTGGCTGGCGTTGCCTATCTCGGGATCATTGGCACCGTTTGCACCTTTCCGCTCTATTTCCGGATCGTCCGCGATGTCGGTGCCGGACCTGCGGCATGGTCGAGCGTGCTGATCCCGATCGTCGCGATGACGCTATCGACGCTGGGAGAGGGTTATAGCTGGTCACCTCTCGCCATCAGCGGCGCGGTGCTGGCCATCGCCGGATTGATCGTGGCGCTGCGACGATGAGCAGTGCCGCATCCACACCCCGCATTACCGGGCTCGATGTGACGCGCGGCTTTGCGGTGATGGGGATATTGGCGATGAACATCATCGCCTTTGCCATGCCGCAGGCCGCCTATATCGCGCCGGCCAACTGGGGTGGGGATAGCGGCATCGACCTTGCGGCATGGGCACTCAACTATGTGCTGATTGACTCCAAGATGCGCGGGCTATTTTCGATGCTGTTCGGCGCATCGACGTTGCTGGTTATCCAATCAGCCGCAGCAGCCGGACGCAGCCCGGCGCGCAGCCATTATGCGCGCATGGCGGTGCTGGCGCTGTTTGGCCTTGGGCATTTTTATCTGATCTGGTGGGGCGACATCCTGTTCCTCTATGCCGCCATCGGCTCGCTGCTCTACCTGTTTCGCAATATGGCGGTGCGGCGGCTGGTTATCTGGGGCGCGGCGCTGATCGGGATCAACATGTTGCTGATGGGTGCTGTCATCGCCAGCCTGGCGCTCGGCGGCGCGAGCGATGCGCCAACCGAACTGGCTGAGGCGCGCACCAAGTTTGAGGCCGATTTTGCTTATCATTCTGCCGCCTCCGTCCACGACGCGGCGCTGCACCGCAGCAGCTATGCGGCGATTGTCGCAGAAAAAACCGGCCCCGAAAAACGGTTCTCGCCCATGGCCAGCGCGTTGCAATTTAGTATGGAAACGCTGGGGCTAATGCTGATCGGCATGGCGCTGTTCAAATCTGGCATGCTCGGCGGCACATGGTCGCTTGATCGGCTGGCGCGATGGCGCAACCGCTGCCTCGGTGCCGGAATTGCCGCCAACCTCGGCCTGCTCGCCATGCAGATCAGCGGCGGGATGGAGCCTCTCACCCTGCTCGCGGCCACGTTCGTCTGGTCGGTGCCGTTCGATGTCATCATGAGCGTGGGTTACGCGGCGTTGTTCATGGGGCTGGCACAGCGCTTTGCTTCGGCACCGATCATTGCCCGCATCGCTGCGGCGGGGCGCGCCGCCTTTACCAATTATCTCGGCACGTCGGTGCTGATGACGAGCATTTTCTATGGCTATGGCCTGGGGTTGTTCGGCGAGGTCAGCCGCGCCGCCTGTTATTTGCTCGTGGCCGCCGTGTGGGGGCTGATGCTGCTGTGGTCAAAGCCTTGGCTGGAGCGGCTCCACTATGGGCCGCTCGAATGGCTGTGGCGCAGCCTGGCACGATGGGAAATGCAGCGACTGAGAAGAAATTAACCCGCACGGCGACTGGCACCAGCCGCGTGGCGTTGCACCAGCGGGTTGGTTTCTTCGTCGATCGCCTGGAGCATCTCGGCGAACATCGGTCGCAGCGCAACGACACGGTCGACATAGGTTTCGGGGGTTTCGCGCGATTCAACGCAGGCACGGCCGAACATTTCAATATCTTCGGCCAGTTGCCCGAGCCGCTCGCCGCCAAACTGGCGCGCCTCGCTCTTGAGTTTGTGCGCGGGCGAAATCAGCCCCGCGCTATTGCCGCCGCGCATCGCATCTTCGACCGCATCGATGGATTTCAAGCCGTCTTCGACGAAATAACCCAATATGCGCATCAGTTCGGTGCCCAATTGAGCACGTGTCTGGGCAAACACCGCCCAATCAACCAATGGCAATTCATCATTCGGCATATCCGCGCCTCAACCTGCCTTCATGGGCTAATGCTCAATGGTCCCGAAGAGAGCCTAGCACCGCCATGGTCACCAATTGGTTAACGCGGACGCGCGCCGCCATGCGGCCCTTTGCCGCCGGGGCCAGCGGGGCGTCCGCGCACACTTGGGCGAGCGCGCGCAGGCCGCGCAGGCGATGTCTTATTCTTGGTTTCCGGACCCCTGGTCGGTGCCGGGCGGCTGGTAGAGGCTCTGGCCGATTTACGCAGCGCATCGCCAAAGGGATTGCGCGAAGAGCGAAACGTCAATCGCACCGGAACCGCACCCAGCCCCAATTCGCGCCTGATGCCGTTGACCAGAAACCGGCGATAGCTTTCGGGCAGCAAATCGGTGCGCGAGCCAAAGGCGATAAAGGTCGGTGGGCGGTTGCGCGCCTGGGTGATATAGCGCAGCTTGATCCGCTGCCCCTTAGGCGCGGGCGGCGGGTTGGCCTCGATCGCGCCTTCAAACCATCGGTTAAGCTCAGCCGTGGTGACGCGCCTTGACCATTGATCGCGCAGGTCGAACGCAGCGCCGATCAACGCATCCAGCCCCTTGCCCGTCGCACCCGACACGGTCAGCAGCGGCACGCCGCGTGCCTGCGCCAGGCCTTCGTCGAGCGCAATGCGGACGCCCTGATAGAGCGCGCTGCTATTTTCCGAAACGTCCCATTTGTTGAGCGCGATGATGAGCGCGCGCCCTTCTTCCAACACGGCATCGGCGATCCGCAAATCCTGCGCCTCCAGCCCCAGCGTCGCGTCGAGCAGCAGCACCACCACTTCGGCAAAGGCCACGCTGTGGAGCGCGTCGGCAACCGACAGTTTTTCCAACTTGTCCTGCACCTTGGCACGTTTGCGCATGCCCGCCGTGTCGATCAGGCGCACCGCACGCTGCGCCCCATCTGCCGCGCGCCATTCCCAGTCGATGGAAATCGAATCGCGCGTAATTCCCGCCTCTGGCCCGGTTATCAGCCGCTCTTCGCCAAGGATGCGGTTGATCAGCGTCGATTTACCGGCATTCGGACGTCCGACAATCGCCAGCTTGAGGGGTGCTGACGCGTCTTCCTCGCTCGCCGCTACGCCAGCCGCATCTCCCTCGAAACCCTCAGCCTGATCACGGTCGATGAGCGGACGCAGCGCATCGAACAGGTCGACAATCCCGTCGCCATGCTCCGCCGACATTCCGAGCGGCTCGCCAAGGCCCAGCTTCCACGCCTCGTTGACACCCGATGCGGCCTCGCGCCCCTCTGCCTTGTTGGCGATGACGATGATCGGCGTTTCGCTGTCGCGCAGCCAGCGGGCGATCTCTTCATCGACGGGGGTCAGCCCCGCACGGGCATCGACGAGGAACAGCGCTACGTCGGCGCACGCCACCGCCGCTTCGGTTTGTGCGCGCATCCGGCCAGGCAGGCTCGCAGCGCTATCCTCCTCGAAACCTGCCGTGTCGATGATGCGGAACTCCAGTCCCAGCAAGTGGCCATCACCCTCGCGGCGGTCGCGCGTCACACCGGGCCGGTCATCAACCAGCGCCAGTTTCTTGCCCACCAGACGGTTGAACAAGGTTGATTTGCCGACATTCGGCCGGCCGACAATGGCTACCGTTGGCTGGTGCGTCCGCGTCATCGCCAGGCGGTGATGCGGCCGCTATCATCCATGACGTATAATGTGCCGCCCGCGACCAGCGGTGCCAGACGCGCGGGGCCGGACAGAGGGGTTATCGACTGGACCGACCCATCGGCGGGGCTTACCTGTGCCATGCGGCCATCACCGCTGACCAGTATCAACCGCCCGCCAGCCAGCACCGGCCCGGTCCAGTGGATTGCGCCTTCGCGATCTTCCTCGTCGCGCCAGCGCGGCAATTGACCGATCCAGCGGATTTTGCCAGTCGCGCGCGTGATGCAGAAAATGCGCGAATCATCAGCGACGATGAACACCCATTCGCCCGCCACCCACGGTGTCGATGTGCCCGCGACGTTCATTTCCCAGATGCGTTGCCCTGACAACAGTTCATAGGCCGCCATGCGCCCGCCACGGCCGATGGCAAAAACCTGCCCCCGGTCAATCACTGGGCTGGCATCAATATCTGACAGCGTGGAAACCGCCGCCGTCGAACGCGTCCGCGCCAACGCATCGTTCCACAACGCGCGTCCGTTTTCATAACGATAGGCGTTAAGCTCGCCCGATGAATAGCCAGCGATAATCGTTCCTACCCCTGCTGCGGGGGCAGCCACGCCGAACACGCTGCCGGGGGCAACCGAACCCGCGCTTTGCCATTCGAGATTGCCGTCGGACGCCCTGAGCGCGAAAACCTGGTTGTCCTGACTCATGACAAAGACATTGCCGAACGCCAGCGTCGGCGCGCCGCGCAAGGGGCCGGATGGCCGGACGGTCCAGCGCACCGCACCAGTGGCTGCGTCAATCGCCGCGACATCGCCAAGCCCGCTAACCGCATAGACGCCGCCCGCTTCTGCGCTGACCCCGCCGCCGAAGCGCGCACGCTGTCCATCGCGCGTCGTATCGCCGATTGTGACCGACCAGCGCGCTGCGCCCGTCGCGGCATCGAACGCATGGACCACCGCCTCGGTATCGATGACGAACAGCGTTCCGCCCGAAACCACCGGAGCAGCCGCCAATTGCGCCCGCGACGTGCCGCCGCGGATTTGCGCGCTCCACGCCTGGGTCAGCGCCGCAGGGAGCGCAACATGCCCCATCGATTTGCTGGCGTTGCCGCCGGGCTGCCCCCATTCGGCATTGGTGAGTTCGCCTGGCAACACCACTTCCAGCCCGATTACAGTGGGATCAACCGCCAGCGCCGCCTGATTGCCAAGGATGGGCACCCGATTGCCCACCGTGGGCGTGCGCGGTCCGCCATTGCCGCGCAGCGCGCTGCATCCACTTAGCGCCAGCGCCAGCGTGGCAAGCAGGGCCGCAGTCCATTTTGCGTTGTTCCGCATCTTATTCTCCGGTCTTGGTGGCTGGCGTTGAGGAGGGTCGCGATGTTGCCGGCGTCGTTACGGCATCGACGCCCAGCGTCCCCGCCATTTGCACCGCGCGCGATTTCAGGCTCTCCGATACGCCGGGCGCTTCGGATATCCGTTTGAACAGCAGGCCGGCCGCACGGTCATTGCCGCGCCGCATCTCGGCCAAAGCGGTCAGTTCGGCGGCGCTGGCAAAGGCGGGGCCGGGCGTCGCCACCAGCCCGCGCAGCCGCGCAATCACTGCCTCGCTCGACAGTGTATCAAATTGTATCAACACCTGACGCAACAAGGCGACATGGCGCAGGCTGGGTTCGATATTGGTATCGTTGGCGACCGCGCCGTAACGGGCCACCGCCGTCGCCGCGTCACCGCGCGCTGCGGCCGAATTGCCCTGAACCATCAGCGCCAGCGCGCGGTATGTAGCATCATCGCCGCGCGCCAGCGCCGCCACCTGGTCGGACGCCGCTTTGGGCCGTTCAGCCGCCATGGCCTCGATGGCTCCGCTGAATGTGCGGCCATTGGTGCCTGCAGCCTCTGCCTGCTGGTTTTGCCAATACAGCCAACCGGCAAAGCCGAGCAGGCCGACGACGATCAGCATGACGAGCGGCCGACCAAAATTGCGCATGAAACGCTGCGCCGTATCGGCGCGCACCGCATCGTCGACCTCGCGCATGAAGGTGTCGGGGTTTTGGGGCGATAGCGCCACTGGTCGTCCTCACTCTATTGTCCGCGCGAGCGCGTGGAGATGGTCCTTAGCCGCGTGAACCGCAAAGGCCAACCCTTTGCATCGCCTAGTCTTCAGCTGTTTAGGGCATCAAGGCTTTGGTTGATAGGTCTGTTCGCTGGTCGGGAATGAACGCGACCTGACCTCGGCGGCATAGTCGGTTGCCGCTGCGTCAACGAATTTCGCCATATCGGCATAGCGTTTGACAAAGCGTGGCACGCGTTCAAACAGCCCCAGCATATCCTCGGTCACCAGCACCTGCCCGTCGCATATCGCCGATGCGCCGATGCCGATGACCGGAATATCGACGCTGTCCGTTACCGCAATCGCAATCGGCTCCAGCACCCCCTCCAGTACCATCGCAAACGCCCCCGCATCCGCCACCGCCTTGGCATCGCTCAGGATTTTCGCATGTTCTTCCTGGCTTTTGCCGCGCGCGCCATAGCCGCCCAATGCGTTGACCGCCTGCGGGGTCAGGCCAATATGCGCCATCACCGGAATGCCGCGCTCGCTCAGGAACGCGATCGTCTCGGCCATCGCCTGCCCGCCCTCCAGCTTGACCGCAGCGCAGCCGGTTTCGGCCAATATCCGCGACGCGCTGGCAAAGGCGTGTTCGGGTGAACCCTCGTAACTGCCGAACGGCATATCGACGATGACGACGCTGTGGTAGCTGCCGCGCACCACCGCAGCGCCGTGCGCGCACATCATGTCGAGCGTCACGCCTAGCGTCGATGGCAGGCCGTAAATCACCTGCCCCAGCGAATCACCGACCAGTAACATGTCGCAGTGCGCATCGAGCAGTTGCGCCATCCGCACCGTATAAGCGGTCAGCATCACCAGCGGTTCTTGCGTCTGTCCCTCAAACTTGCGGCGCTGAATCGCGGGAACGGTCAGGCGCTTCATCGGCGCGGGTGTGGGATTGGCGCGGCTGGTCGATGTGTCGATGGTGAAGGTCGTGGACATCGCACGCATCTATCCGCTGCGACGCGTCAGGGCCAGCACGAAGCGCGCTCATGAAAAATATATTTGACTTTATGTTAGAAATATATAACATTAAGTGCGAATCAACAAACATGGAGCAGCGTATAATGTCTTTCCGCGAAAAATTGCACTGGGCCGCCTTCCTCGGCATCGCCGCCGCCTTTGGCTGGTATTTCCTTGCCTATCCGTGGGCCATGGTCGGCACCCGCGCTGGGGTGGCGGCGGTTGCCGGAATGCTGGTCGTGGTCACGATCATCATCGTCGTCGTGATGAGCGTGGTCGCCGCCACCCTCGCCATTCGTTACCCCATGGAAGCGCATCTGAAGGAGGATGAACGCGAGCGTGGCATCCACCTGCGCGGCACCCATGCCGCTTATTATCCGCTGGTGCTGGGCGTCTATGCCAACATCGTCGCGGTGTTCAACGGATGGAGCGGCGCGGCGCTGCTCAATTTACTGATCGCTACGGTGGTCATTGCCGAACTGGTGCGCGTCGGTTGGCAATTGTGGCTCTATCGCAGGAATTGATGTCATGACGCTCCCCTTTACCAATCATATCCGTATGCTGCGCTTCTTGGCCGATGAAATGACACAGGGCGACCTTGGCGATCGGGTTGCGGTCACGCGGCAAACCATCGCCGCGATCGAACAAGGCAAATACTCACCCAGCCTCGAGACCGCGTTCCGCATCGCCGCTGTGTTCGATAAACCGCTCGAAGAGGTGTTTATCTGGAACGGCTAATCGCCGCGTCAAGCGCAGTGCGCGCAATGTGTGGAAAATCGCTGAACAGGCCATCGACCCCTTCGGCCACGAACGCGCGGATTTCAGCGGTCAGGTCGCCGTGGACCTGAGGTTCCGCTCCTGCCCGCAAATTGGCGGGGAGGAAATAATTCTCGGCGCGGAATGTCCATGGGTGGACCGCCAGCCCCGCTGTGTGCGCCCGCGCCACCAGCCCGGTTGATGCGCCCAGCGCACCATCGGCGGTTCGCGCGATCACCATGTCTTTTGACGGGCCAATGCCATCGGCATAGGTCGCGATCGCCGCCAGCCCGCCAGCCGTCATCATCGCCGCATAGGGTTGATCGGGGCGGTCGGCGGGTGGCCCATCCGGCTCGACTAGCTGGATCAGCCGCAGCTCGGTGCGTGCGTTGAGCGCCACCAGATTGCCGACCTCGAAGCTCTGGATGAACACCGGATCGTCGGCGTGCGTATAGCCATAGCGCGCCAGCAGGCTGAGCAGCACCCCCTCGTGCGGCAGACCGATGCTCGTAAAGTAGCCGGGGTGCTTGGTTTCGGGATAGATGCCGAGGGGGCTCATGCGGCGGGAGTCAGCCTTGCGGACCAGTTCGAGTATCTCTTCAAAGGTCGGGATCATGAACTGCCCGTCAAACGCCGTATTGGCAGCGCGCAGTTGCGGCAATCGCTCGCGCGCGCGCAAGGTGCGCAGCTCGGCTAATGTGAAATCCTCGGTGAACCAGTCGGTCACCTCGGCCCCGTCGATAGTCTTGGTGACGCGGCGGTCGGCGAATTCGGGATGATCGGCGACGTCGGTGGTCCCCGAAATGGCATTTTCGTGCCGCGCCACCAGCACCCCGTCCTTGGTCAGCACCAGATCGGGTTCGATGTAATCCGCGCCTTGCGCGATCGCGAGCGCATAGGCGGCCAGCGTATGTTCAGGGCGCTCTCCACTCGCCCCGCGATGCGCAATGATGATGGGCGCGCGCCCATCTAGCGTCTGTGCTGTGGCGTCACTCATCCCTGTCCCTCCCCATAGCGCTATCATGGCCAGCCACGCGCGCATCATGCGAAGCGCTCCGCATAGATTTCCGGTTTAAACCCGACCTGCAGCGCGCCCACCCCAGTCACAACGGGGCGCTTGATCATGCTCGGCTGCGCCACCATCAACGCGATAGCCTTGGCCGCATCGAGGGCCACCTTATCGCCATCGGGCAATTTCCGATACGTCGTTCCCGCGCGGTTGAGCAGCACCTCCCACCCCACTTCGCCCGCCCAGCGCGTAAGCGTGTCCGCGTCGATCCCGGCTTTCTTGTAATCATGAAAGGCATATACCGCCCCGCGCGCATCGAGCCACGCGCGGGCCTTTTTCACCGTGTCGCAATTCGCTATGCCATAAAGGGTGATGGTCCTATTCATTTTGGTGGCAAGCTGCGCGCATGGTCAAGCGCCACCTTGGTCCAGCGGGCCAGCAACGCATCGTCGCAGCCATCGGCATCAACGAAATAAAATCCGCGCATCATCCGTCCGCCCATCATCACCGGTTCGCCGTTGGGAAGCGCCTGTGCCTCGGCATTGTCTTTACCGCAGCGGAACATGAAGCGGCCAGCGCCTTGGCTGGTACGATCCACCCCGCCAACCATATTGCCGCTGAGCATGAAGCACAGTCCGCCCATCATGCGCCGTTCGCCAAGCGCCGACGAAGGCCCGATGGTGCGGCGCAACCGTTCGGCCAGCTGTTCATCATGTGCCACATCTTGCTCCCGAAACTTCGCAGGGAACGCAAGATCACGCCCTCAACAGGCGCGCATCGCGCTTTGCGCACCCATGCGGCTGACCAGCGCATAGCCGATGCCCTTGACCGTGCGCAACATTGCATGGCTCTGACCGCCATCGATTCTTTGCCGCAGCCGCGATACATGAACATCGATACGGTTGGTGCCCGGGTCAAAATCAATCCGCCATACCGCCTGTAACAATTCGAGCCGCGAAACCGCCCGGTCGCGCGAATGCGCCAGATGCGCCAGCAGGTCGAACTCGCGCAGCGGCATGGCGATAGGGCGTCCGGCGCGCGCCACATGACGGCTAACGAGATTGATCTCCAGCTCATCGCATATCAAACTGCCGAAGACATTATATCGCCGCCTGCGGATCAGCGCCAATATCCGCATTTCAATCTCGCGTTCATCACCTCCGCCATGGATGGCGTCATCGGCACCGTTGATCAGGACCGCGGTCCGCTGGCCAGCGCAATCATCGGGCGTAAGTGCCAAAATCGGCCGATCGCCGACAATGCCGCGCACGATGGTGGTGACCCAGGCCGCATCCGACATGCTCCTAAACGGACTAAACACAATGGCCTCGAAACGGCTGTTCTGCCAGGCAATCGGGTGTGTTGCCGGATCGGGGAGCAGCAGCGGCGACAGCCCGGCGGTGACAAGCGTCTTGATGATGCGTTGCGCGACACTGTCATCCGGTTCAAATAGCGCGATTATGGGTTTTCCTTCGCTGCGCATCCGATCAATCAGCGCCAACACCCGTCTCCATCCTTCCAGCCAAGGCCGCCAGCCAACCACGCGCCTCGCCACTGACAAGCGCGGAATCATCTGAAACCGCTGTTTCCATCAGCGCGGCACGCGCGCGCTGATCGGCATGGCTGGCGAGTAGCGCCCGCCACGCCTGCCAACGGACCCGCTCGCTGGGGTGATGGCGCGCAAAATCATGCGCAAGGTCGAGCCCGTCATCACTAAGTATGGCGGCGATCCGCAGCGCAACCTCGCTCTGGCCGATGGTCGGGAGTTGCGACAGACAACGACGGTCAAGGTCGAAATGATATTGATCGAGCCACAGTGCGTTGAGATTTTCCGGAATGATATTGATGCTGATCGACAGCGTTTCGGGCGGGTGTTGATCGTGCACGTCGCGGTGCGCACGGTAATGCAACATCCGGCCGGGGGTAAGAGCCCCTTCCTCGACCGCAATCAGATCAACCGGTTCATCGGTATAGCCAGCGACTTTTGCATAATCATATTCATACCATCGGCTGCGATAGCCCGATCCGGCATAGCCAACGGTCACAAAATCGAAATTATGATCGTGCGGCAAATGATAAGCGTAATGGCCCAATCCCGATAATGCGAGCAGCGGGTCATCCGCCGCCGGCCAGAAATTGGCACGCACGAAATGGCTGCCCGACACTCGGTCGAGCATCATCACCTGAGCGCCATAGGGATTGTCTTGCCTGCTGCTCTTGCAGCCGGCCTTCAGTTCGCTGAGCGCGATGTCCGCCAGAAAGCTGCGGTTCTCATAGAGACGCGCCAGCAGCGCAGCTGCGCTGGCGACTCCCTCGTCGTGCGTCAGGTCAACGCCGCCTTCGGACAGCGTTGCGCAAAACTCGTCAAAGCCTATCGCTTGCGGCGCGGTGCACCTGTCAAGCTCACGCGCCACAATCGGCCCCATCGGCAAAGCACATGGCGACCACACTGCCCGCCAGATGGCGCACTTCGTCATCTGGATCATTCGCCGCCATTACGCGCACCACGCCATCAGCGGCCGCCGGGTAGCGGCTGATCAAATGACGCGCGGCTTCCCAACGCACCATTCGGTCGTCATCATCGACCAACTGTATCAGCGCGTCGTGCAAGTCTGGGCTGTTCTGTTGCATCGCGACGAATTGCAGCAGAGCCGCTTTCCGGCTGGTCGCCACATTGCCGATGCCGGTGCGAAGCGCCCGCCCGCTCGCCGTGTCATATTCGGTTATGCGCGAATCCTTGATTTTTCTGGCACATGAAAAACGGAGCAAGACCGCGTCGCTGTCCGCCGCGATCAACCGCAGCTGTTCGCGCTCACAATCGATCAAAACCGGCTCATGTAGCGGCAAGGTTGCCGGGCCTTCGGAGACGATCCGCCCGTCCGTGGTATTTTTGACGAAGCGCTCAACCGTCACCGCGCCGCCGCCAACGTGCAACACCAGGCTATAGCCATTGTCGAAAACGATCGTGTTCTGCCTTGTGTTTGCCACAACGTCCGAATCGATCAGCGACAAGACGCAATTTGCGCGCCCCTGCACCGCAATTTCCAGCCCCAGAAACACGCGATTGGTCTGAATGCCCAGCGGGATCTGGGCAAACGGGTCGCTGGCGGCTTGTTCGCGACAGCGCCGGACACAGCCATCCACCCAGTCGAGCGACGTCGTCCATGGTCGCAGCATGTCCGCAAAGTCCCGCGCGCGCTCGGGTAAATGGTCGGACATGCGCGCCAGCACCGCAGACAGGCCGGTAATGTGCGGGTCGGCCCTGAAGCCCTGAGCCCAGCGCCTTCCAGCAGCTCTCAAACGGCCATGCCGGCCCTTATCGGTCAAAAACGCCGAAAACTCGGCATCGATATGCATCGATCACGTGTCGCCGACATTGATCAATATGACCGTGATGACCACGTCAAATACCGTTGCGCCGGTCAACTGAGCCGAAGGCATGAGCGCACCATGGGCGGCGGGCATTCGTGACAAGGACGGCAGATCGGCAAGCGCAAAATGGGACGATTTCATGGCGATTCCCCCTGATTCGGAGCCACGTGGCTCGGCACTGTCACGGTTATGGGGGGCGAAGCCCAAACCCAAGTGAACATTTGTTCATCTTGGCTGATCGCGCAGCCCGCCGCCTGTGCTGCGGGCCCTGACCATCGGGTCGAGCACCATAATCGCCGCCGACAACAGCAAGAATGCGAGAGGGATGAACGCCAGTGTCATCCGCAAGGCTGCACTGCCGCCCATGGTGCCTTGGCTGAGGGTGAGGCCGAAAATGCCGGTGCCAAGGCCAATCGCGACGCGCTGGACCAGCGCAACCATGCCATAAAGCGCAGCCTCACTCCGCACCCCGCCGCGTTGTTCGCCATAGTCTATGACATCGGGGAGCAGCGCCCATAACGCAAAGTTCAGCCCGCCCGTCGCCACCTGCATCGCGATCAGGAACAGGTTGACCGGCAGTATCTGGTGCAGATCAAGCAGGACGAACAGCAACAATGCCGCCACGCATAGCGCCACCGCGATGAACCACACGGCGCGCAGGGTCACGAGGCGCGACAGCGCCAGCCACACCGGAATGGCGATGCCGCCGACCGCCATCATCCAACCCAGCGCATGCTGCCCGGCGGACTGGTCGCCCAGTTGATATTTGAAATAATAAAGCACCGATTTGTCGAGCACGGTCACCGCGATAATCATCGCCACCATCGAAGCGCCCACCACCAGAAACGCCGGATTGCGCCATATATCGCGCACCGCATGGGTCAGTGTCACCGCGTGCGCCGGGGCGGGCCGCGCATCATCGCGATACGTCAACCCCACCGCAATCAGCATGGCCGTGGCGATCAGCGCAAACAGCATCGCCGCACCAGCATAAGCACGCGGGCCATCGCTGCCGACCAGCCACCTGCCTAGCGGTAATGTGCCCAGCGCCACCACTATCGCTGCGATTGTGCCAACAATCATCCGCCCGCCGACCACCAGCGCGCGGTCGCGCCTGTCCGCGCTGATCCGCGCCGACATCGCCAGATAGGGGATATTGACCGCTGCATAAAAGGTGCGGAACAGCAAATGCCCCGCCATCACCCACACCACCACCCACACGCCGGTGACCGGCGGCGGCGCATAAGTGAACAGAAAGCTCAAGCCCAGCGGAATGCTCCCCCCGATCAGCGCTAGGCGATAGCTGCTCGCCCGCGCATGGCGATCGACCAACAGGCCGATGCCGAGGCTGGCCACCCCGTCCCACACCGATGCCGCAGCATAGCAAACCGACGCGGTTTCAATCGAAAGCCCGATCGCTTCGGTATAATAGAATAGCAGATAGAGCATGACGCTCTGCCAATAGAGATTGCACGCAAAATCGCCGCCGACGAACAGCGCGAGTCGCGCCTTGCTCGCTCGCGGCGGCGGTGTCGTCATACCCCGTTCCTATACTATTGGCTCAGCCGAACTGTTACAGCCGCGCGCTGATCGGGCAAGGCAATCCTTGCCGCGCCGTCCCCTTGCACCACATCAAGCGCACGGCCACCAAGGCTTGCCCGATAGGTGCCACCGCCGTGGATGACCAGCTCTATCGCGCTCCACCATGGGTGATATTGCCCTTCGCGCAGCGCAAAGGTGACGCTTTGCACGCGGCCCGCCGCGTCAACGCTGCACGTCACGCTTTGGCGCGCAAACGCGCCGCGCGCAAAGCCCATGCTGTGCCCGTCGTCGTCATAGAGCGTGCCGTGGCAGTCGGGGCCGGGATAGATGTGCACCTCCAGCGCGCCCTGTGGCCGCTCGAGCGTGCTTTGCACCAGCGGCGCGCGCGGCAATATCGTCCCAGCGCGCACATAGACCGGCAGCGTGTCGAGTCGCGGGGTGACATCGAGCAGCGCAAAGCGGCCATCGGATGCCGCGCGGCCCGCAACCCGCGCGCCCGTCCAATAATCATACCAGCCGCCTGCGGGCAGGCACACCGGATAGGCCACATCATCCTCGGGCTTGGGGTTGCCGCCGATCAGCAGCGCGCTGCCCAGTGTGAAGGTCATCGGTGCGCTGCACGGGCTGTCGACCAGCGCCGGATAGTCGTAGAATACCGGGCGCATCAGCGGGTCGCCGGTGCGTGCGCCCGCCTCGGCCAGCGCATAAATATAGGGCATCAACCGATAGCGTTCCTCGACATAGCGGCGGCGGATCGCCAGATGCTCGGCCCCGTGGACCCACGGTTCGGCGCGTGGCGCATCCTTGGCGCTATGGTCGCGGAATATCGGGGCGAAGGCCGCATATTGGAACCACCGCGTCATCAGTTCCGCCGATGGCCCGCCAGTAAAGCCGCCAACATCGGCCCCCGCCCAGGTGAAGCCCGACAGACCGAGGTTGAGCGTCTGCGACACCGACAGCCGCAAATGATCCCACGTCGAGCTGTTGTCGCCGGTCCAGGTCGCGGCATAACGCTGTCCGCCCGCAAAGCTGGCGCGGGTCATGACAAAGGCGCGCTCATCGGGGCGCAGCCGCCGCAACCCGTCATAGGTCGCGCGCGTATTTTGCATACCATAGACATTGTGCAGTTCGGCGTGGCTGGCGGTGCGCGGCGCAAAATCATCGCCCTCGATCCGGTGGAGATTATCGATCGGCATCGTCTTGCTCGGCGTTTCAAAAATCGCCGGTTCGTTCATGTCGTTCCAGATACCCGCAATGCCATCATCGACCAGCGGGGCCAGAAGGCCCCCTGCCCAATCGCGCGTCGCGGTGCGCGTGTAATCGGGGAATACCGATGGGCCGGGCCACACCGGTGCGACATAGGTGGTGCCATCGGCGCGGCGTAAAAAATGCCCGCCCGCTGCGCCGCTGTCATAGGCAGCATAGCCCTGGTCGGGGGCGTAGGCGATGTGCGGGTCGGCAATCGCGACCAGGCTGAACCCATCGCGGTGCAGATCGCTTATCATGCCGCGAAACTGCGGGAAGCTCTGCCGATTGATGGTGAACGGGCGGTTGCGGTCCTGATAATCGATGTCGAGCCAGATGACATCGGTCGGGATACGCTCGGCGCGCAGCCGCGCCGCGAGCGCGCGGACCTCGGCCTCGCTCTCGTATGACCAGCGCGATTGCTGATAGCCCAGCACCCAGCGCGGCGGCAACGGTGCCCGGCCCGACAGGTCGGTATAGCGGCGCACGACATCGGCAATCGTCGGACCCGCGATGATATAATAGTCGATCGGGCCATTATCGGCGCCATATGCCAGGACATCGGCCTCGCGGTGGCCAAAATCGAACCAGCTGCGCCAGCTATTGTCGAGCAGCACGCCATAGGCGCCGCCCGCACCGCCGCTGCTGATGAAAAACGGCACTGATTTATAGCTGGGATCGCTGCTCGATGAATAATTCCAGCTGTCGGTGTTCCAGTTGACAAAGCTTGACCCGCGCCGATCGAGCAGGCCGGTCTTGTCGCCGAGCGCGAAAATATGTTCGCCGATCTCCAGCCGCTGGCGCAGGGTAAAGCCCTGCCCTTCGCGGCGGAGCGGTTCACCGTCGCTGGCAAAGATACGCTGGCCGCTCTGGTCATCCACGCTGAGGCCGAGCGTCGCCGCATCAACTGAAATGTGGAGCCGCGCGGTGCGCAGTGCGTTCGCGCTCACTTGCGCCACCGCGCGATGCGCGCGCACATCGCCTCCGACCACCCAGCTCGCATCCTCAGGTTCGGAACCGATGGGGGCGATGCGGATGCGGACAATGGCGTCGCTGATCGGCGTCGCGCGCAGACTGTGCGTGGCGTTGGCGACGACCAGTTCCTGCGCCTGCGCCGCTGCGGGAAAGACACAGCAGAATAATGACCCCAGCATCGCCGCCCAGGCCCAATATCCGGTGATTGTCCGCATCGCCTCTCTCCCACTAACTCTGTGATTCGGCCATTTTCTGAATATGTAACCGGTTTCACGAATAGGCGCTACCCTGCCCAGAAGGATGGCTACCCTGTCAAAACGAAAAGGCCGACAGCCCGCGTTCGCGCTCGTTGATGGTCAGCGCCTGTCCATGCGGCGGTTGGCCGCGTTGCGCACAGTCGCGCCGCAGACAGCGGGCACAACCAAGCCCGACCATTGTCGCCGCTTCATTGTTTTCGGGATGTAGCGCCATAGCGCTCATCGGGCCGGCAAAGCGCTGTTCGACGCCGATCACCACGGCAAAGCGCGCACCTTGCCCGCCCTGATCGCGCGCCGGCGACGCGATGCAGCGCGCAAAGGTCAGCCAGCAGCTACCATCCTCCAGCTCCGCGACATCGCGGATGAGCTCGGTTGGCCGCTCGAACGCCTCGTGTACCCGCCAGCGCGCGCAGCGCACAGCGCCATCGACCATGGGTGAACCGCTGGCCCCGGCATAGCGTTTCGACACCTGCCCCGCCCTGTCGACGCGCAGCATGAAGAACGGCAGCCCGCGCGCGCCGACGCGCTGCATCGTCGTCAGGCGGTGCGCCAATTGCTCGAAGCCGACGCCGAACCGCCTCTCCAGCAGCGACAGGTCATAGCCGCTCGCTTCGCACGCGCGCAGAAACCGCGCATAGGGCATGACCAGTGCGGCCGCATAATAATGCGCAAGGTGGCGGCGAAACATTCGCTTTGCCGCGCTCGCTTGCGAGTGGGAAAGGCCAGAAGGGGCAGCGCGATCGGTCAACGCCGCCCCCGCCACCAGCGCGTCAATCTCGCTCTTTGCCTCCAACTGTGCCAGCAGCACGGCAGCTTGAAACGCTCGCGATGGTGCCTCCAGCAATTCGGACAATTGCAATTGCCGCGCGTGCAGATCGAGCCGCCGCAGCCGATCGGGCATCACATCGATCGGCAGGATGCGGATCGCGATCTGGTGACGGCTGCGCAGCCGCTCGGCAATCGCGCCATAGAGGTCGGGATTGACCAGGCGTAATTCATCCGCCAGCGCTTCGGCCTGTGCATCAAGGTCGGCGAAATGGTTCGACCAGCGCTCGATCTCGTGCCGCACGATCCGCACCGGCTCGGCCTCGGCTTCGCTAGGGCGCACCGCCGATACGCTCTGAACCTTGGCGTCATAGAGTTTGGCGAACGCCGCCGCCAATTCAGGCGCTGCGCCCATCCACTCCTCGGCGTCGCGCGGTTCGATGCCAAGCTCGGCGAACATCGGGTCAGCCAGCCGCCGCCGCAGCGCCGCCACACCGCCACTGCCGCGTTCATCAGCGAGCGACGCCGCATCAAAGCCGAACCGCTCCGCCAGCCGCACGATCAGCGCCGCAGACAGCGGGCGCTGCCCATGTTCGATCAGGTTGAGATAGCTGGGCGAAATGTCGAGCGCAGCCGCCATCGCCGCTTGGGTCAGGCCGCTCCCCCGCCGCAACCGCCGCACCGCTGGGCCGGCAAATATCCGCGTCGTGCCCATAGGTATCTTTCCGCCCTTTCCCTAGGCAGGGCCTAGCGGGATTGTAAATATCTTTACATTATAACAAATGCAATATGCCATTACGCGCGATATTCACAGAAAATCTTCACAAAGCTCGTGCATCGCCATGCTGCGCTGCACTATCATCACCCATCACATACGGAATGATTAGAAAGACACCCATGACTTACGCGAACGACATTGCCAGCACCGACCGCCTGATCGGCAGTAACAATGGCACTTGGGACGGCATTGCCGCCGAAGCGGTGGCGCGGATGCGCGCGCAGAACCGCTTCCTCACCGGGCTCGACATCGCGCGTCATACCGCCCAAATCATGCGCGCCGACATGGCCGCCTACGACGCCGATCCCGCCAATTACACGCAGTCGCTCGGTTGCTGGCACGGGTTCATCGCGCAGCAAAAGATGATCGCAATCAAAAAGCATTTCGGCACAACCAAACGCCGCTACCTCTACCTCTCCGGCTGGATGATCGCCGCGCTCAGGAGCGAGTTTGGCCCCCTGCCCGACCAGTCGATGCACGAAAAAACCAGCGTTCCAGCGCTGATCGCCGAGCTTTACACCTTCCTTCGCCAAGCCGACGCGCGCGAACTTGGCATGATATTCCGCGATCTTGACGCCGCGCGCAGCGCGGGCGATCAGATCAAGGAAAAACAGCTGCTGTCCGCCATCGACAATTTTGAAACGCATGTCGTGCCGATCATCGCCGACATCGACGCCGGCTTTGGCAATGCCGAGGCTACGTATCTGCTGGCGAAAAAGATGATCGAGGCGGGCGCGTGCGCGCTGCAAATCGAAAATCAGGTCAGCGACGAAAAACAGTGCGGGCATCAGGACGGCAAGGTCACCGTGCCGCACGAGGATTTCTTGGCGAAGGTTCGCGCCTGCCGCTACGCCTTCATGGAGCTGGGGGTCGAGGATGGCATCATCGTCACGCGCACCGACAGCCTTGGCGCTGGCCTGACCAAACAAATCGCGGTCAGCCACGCGCCGGGCGACCTTGGCGACCAATATAACGCCTTCCTCGATTGCGAGGAGGTTGCGGGCGCGGGCGAAGCGGGCGATGTCCTCATCAACCGCGATGGCAAGTTGATGCGCCCCAAGCGGCTGCCATCGAACCTGTTCCAGTTCCGCGCAGGCAGCGGCGAGGATCGCTGCGTGCTCGATTGCATCACGTCTCTGCAACATGGTGCCGACCTCATCTGGATCGAGACCGAAAAACCGCATATCGAACAAATCGCGGGCATGGTGAGGCGCATCCGCGAAGTCGTGCCGAACGCCAAGCTGGTTTACAACAACTCACCGTCGTTCAACTGGACGTTGAACTTTCGCCAGCAAGTCTATGATGCTTGGGAGACCGAGGGCCGCGACATGGCCGCCTATGACCGCGCAAAACTGATGAGTGTTGATTATGACGGAAGCGCGCTTGGGCAAGAGGCGGATAATCGTATCCGCGATTTCCAACGCGATGCGGCGGCGCGTGCGGGGATTTTCCATCACCTCATCACGCTGCCCACTTATCACACCGCCGCGCTATCGACCGACAATCTGGCGCGCGAATATTTCGGAACCGAAGCGATGCTCGGCTATGTCAAAAACGTCCAGCGCGCCGAAATTCGCCAAGGGATAGCCTGCGTCAAGCACCAGAATATGTCGGGCAGCGACGTCGGCGACGATCACAAGGAGTATTTCGCGGGCGAGGCGGCGTTGAAGGCAGGCGGGGCTGACAATACGATGAATCAGTTTGCGGCGTAGGGTTTGATTGAGCCTAAACCTCGTCATTCCCGCGAAGGCGGGAATCCAGCTTCTGACCTATCCCAATTGAGCAGTGTGCCCGGGAAACTAAGCTCAAGTGATTGATTCCCGCCTTCGCGGGAATGACGAAATTGGTGACTGATACGGTGTTTAAACCCCGGCGCGCGGGCCGGGGCTGCGGTGGCGGACAGGCCGCCACCTTGCTTTCCTGGGGAGGAAAGATCGCCCGTCGCATGGTAAAACGTGCGGCGGGCGGTTGCTTTTGGAGAAGATGTAACGCTTTCCTACACGCTGCGCGGTGCGGTATAATCGCGGTTTGCGGCGCATGGGCGGGCGCGGTGGCATGATGTTCGCTGCTTCCGTTTGTCCTGAGCGAACGCTCTTCCCTGTTCCCCTGCGCAGGCAGGGGTCCATCTGATCAGGCCGGAGATAGACCCCTGCCTGCGCAGGGGCACACAAAAGGAGAGCTTGGCCGCATCGGGGCTTAACTTGACACATTGCGTTTTTCACCACTGTCGTAAAATATGGCTAGTGCTTGAATTGAAAGGGTAAAACACCGCTGTTTCACTTGACACACTGTCAAGCTAAGCGCGCCACCCTATCCGCGCAATATAGATGGAATTATAAGGTCAGGGGGCGAAATCGCGCGCCAGTTCGCTGCGCAGCTCATCGCCGAGCAACGCGATATGGCCATAGGCCGCATGGTCGATGCCGACCATAGCCGCGCTCGCTTGCGAGTGGGAAAGGCCATAAGAAAACGCCGCGATCTGTTCCGGCGTGAACGGAAAGTGGAGAAAATGCACGGCGCTGGCCTTGCCGTCCGCATTGGTGCGCGGGGTGTCTCCTTCGGACACCGCATTGATGCGATGGTCGCCGATCTGGATAAAAATATGACCCTCGACCCCGCCGAGCTTGCCCAGAAAGGCCGCGCGCTTGACCGGGTCATCAACCTCGAAAAACAAGGTGGCCGTCAATTCGCTCCCACACGGAACCATGGGGTTATAGGCGGCGAGTTCATCGGCCACCTGTTCCTCACCGCCCTTTTCCACGCGCAGCATTTCGTGCACCTGCCACCACATGCTGTCCCAATTCTCGAACATGATCGTGGCAAACGGGCCGATGGCGATGCGGCGAAAGCGTTTGCGGATGAGGTTGTCCTGACGCTTTTCGGCGCGGATTGTCTCGAATGCGTCGAGCGGCATGATGTCGTCTGGGGTGATGGTTCGTGTGTCGCGGGGCATATTTACTTCCTAAAATCCATAAGCCTTGGCCATCAGCTCAATCGGATGGCCAAGGCGTTTATTCATGGCCTTTCCCAACGGCAGGCCGTCGCGGCTGGGCACATTCTCCATCCCCGACATCTCCATAATCTGGCCCAGATGCGGGCCAGCGAGCGGGCATTCGGACACGACAAAATCGGGATTGGACTTCATCAGCGCGCGCGCGGCGGGGCGGCCGATTTTGACCGCCGTATCGAAATTTTCGGCCATGATCCCCCATTTGCCGCCATGGCCAGAACAACGGTCGGTCAGCTCTGGCGTCGCGCCGGGGATGAGCCGCAGCATCTCCAGCGCCTTTGGCCCCATATTTTGCGCCCGGGCATGGCAGGCAAAATGGACACCTATTTTGATCTGCATTTCGGACAAAGGCATCAGCCCCACCTCCTTCGCCAGAGCGACAACATATTGCGAGACATCGTAGGTCGCCGCCGCGAGGGTCGCCACGCTCGCATTGCCGGGATGGAGCAGCGGCCACTCGAACTTGAGCATCAGCGCGCAGCTGGTGGTGAGCGGCATTATGTCATAGCCATCGGCGATCAGCGGCGCAAAATGCGCGGCTATCCGCTCCGCCGCGCTGGCCACCGCGCCCAGATCGCCATTCTCGAACTTGGGCATGCCGCAACATTCGGGATGCTCGATCCGCACGGCAACGCCATTGTGCGCGAGCACGCGGAGCGCCGCCAGCCCCGGTGTCTGATCGTTGAAATTACCGTAACAGGTCGCATAGAGCGCAACCTTCTTGCCGAACGCCGGGCCATCGGGATTGGGCGGCGGCACCTGGCTTTGCTGGTGGGTCAATGGCACATCGGCAAAGGCGGGCAGATGCGCGCGCTTGTCGATCCCCGTCAGCTTTTCCATCACCGGACGCAGCATCGAACCGTCGCCGCTCGCGGCGTTGATGATGCCGGGCATGATCGTCGCCAGCTTGCCGTTGCGGTCGGTCTTGGCCAGTTCGCGGTCGATCAGGCTGGTCTTGCCGCCCCGATGCTCGACCGCACGGTGGCGCAGCATCAAATGCGGGAAATCGAGGTCAAACGCGTGCGGCGGCACATAGGGGCATTTGACCATGAAGCACATGTCGCACAGCGTGCACTCATCGACCACCGCCTTGATGTCGGCGGCGCTCAGGTCATCGACGCTCTCGTTCGGGCTTTCGTCGACCATGTCGAACAGCTTGGGGAAGCTACCGCACAGGTTGAAGCAGCGGCGGCAACCGTGACAGATGTCGAACACACGGCGCAACTCGGCATCGAGCGCGGCCTCGTCGTAAAAGGCCTCGTCCGCCCACGCTATCGGGTGGCGGGTCGGCGCATCCAGGCTGCCTTCGCGCATGGCGTGTCTCCGTGTGGTAATGGTTCTGAAGTGCCGCCTGCCCTGCCGACCGGGGGAGTGGTCAAGGCAGGACAGGGGCTTCGCGCGGCCATAGATGCGGCGCGCAAACTCAGTCTCAGGCGCTGGCCATCACTTCATCAAGCGTGCGCTGGAACTTGCCGGCGTGGCTCTTTTCCGCCTTGGCCAGCGTTTCGAACCAGTCGGCAATCTCGTCAAATCCCTCATTGCGCGCGGTGCGCGCCATGCCGGGATACATGTCGGTATATTCGTGGGTTTCGCCCGCAATAGCCGACGCCAGATTATCCTTGGTGTTGCCGATCGGCATATTGGTGGCGGGGTCGCCGCCGCCGCCCTGAAGAAACTCGAGATGACCGTGCGCGTGGCCGGTCTCGCCCTCTGCGGTCGAGCGGAACACGACGGCCACGTCGTTATGCCCCTCAATATCGGCCTGCTGCGCGAAATAGAGATAGCGACGATTGGCCTGACTCTCGCCGGCAAAAGCGGCTTTCAGATTGTCTTCGGTCTGTGATCCTTTGAGGTCCATCGTCTCTCTCCCTTTGGCCACCCGCGCGACTGCCGCACGGTTTAAGCCGCTTGAAATAGCTGTGTCATTCGCACTATTCCTTGACCATGCGCAAATCCAACAGGAAAACTGGGTCACACTTATCGATACAGGCGATTACAGCGGTGCCGGGGTGAACAAACCACCGCCGATTGCGCCAGACCTGTTGCTCCGCGCCTATGCCAGCGGCATCTTCCCGATGGCCGACAGCCGCGAGACTAGCGAAGTCTATTGGGTCGAGCCAGAGCAGCGCGCGATCATGCCGCTTGCCCGCTTTCGCCTGTCGCGCTCGCTGGCCAAGACGGTGCGGCAGGGGCGCTTTCGCGTTACCACAGATACGGCCTTTGTCAGCGTGGTGCGCGCTTGCGCCGCGCCGTCTCTGGGGCGCGAGGACACGTGGATTAACGGGGTGATCGAACAAAGCTATGCCGCGCTCTACGCCATCGGCCACGCGCACAGCGTCGAATGCTGGGACGGCGCGGCGCTGATCGGCGGGCTATATGGTGTGTCGCTGGGCCGTGCCTTCTTTGGCGAATCGATGTTCTCGAAGGCCGATAATGCGTCAAAGGTCGCGTTGGTGTGGCTGGTCGCGCGGTTGCGCGCGGGCGGATTTACCTTGCTCGATTGCCAGTTCCAGACCGCACATCTGGCGTCACTCGGTGCGATAGAGATGCCGCAGGCCGAGTATCTGACGCTGCTTCAGGGCGCGGTGTCGGCAGGCGGAGCGGCAGGCGCGGGCGCTGGAGCGGCCGCCGGGGCGACTGGGGACTGGGGTGCGCTCGACGCTGCATTGGTCGCTGCCGCCGCTGCTGGTCGAGGCGCAGAGGACGTGACCAACGCATCCTCCACCGCGCGTTCACCCGGCCAGCTCATCGCACAGCTTCTGACAAACACATCGTAAATCGGGTGCTGGATGATGTTGCGGTCGGGTCGGTCCTTGAACAGCCAGCCCGAAAAGGCGCGCCGCCAACGCTCGCTGCCATGGTCGAGCACGATCAGTTGAACGAACGCCCCGGTTTCCTGCGGCATTTCCCACTGCGCAGTCCGTTCGCAAGCGCGCAGCCGCACGACAGCCCGGCCGATGCGGATGCTCTCGCCCGGCTTGAGCGTGATGTCGCGCACCAACCCGTTGCGTTTATTGAGCAGGCCGAGCACCGCGACGCGCGCTTCCATCGGTGTCACTCCGGCATAGACATCATCCGCGCCGGTTGCGGGGCGCATCTTGGGGATCGGGCGATTGCCCTCTGGTGGTGCGGGTGGCTGTTCGTTCGTCCGGTTGCATGCCGCAAGGCTGCACGCCATCATCGGCAGCAAAGCCAATACAGCTACACTGCGCAGCGGGGCCATTATGCGTCCGGTGCCCAGGCCTGATAATCGCTGCTGGCGGCTGCGCGCTTGCCTCCGCTATCAAGCGCGCCTGCGGGGCGATAGGCCGCAGCGGTTCCGGTCGGGTTGCCCGACGCGCCGCTTTGCCAATCGCGCGGCGGCGGCAGCACGTCAGCTGGCAGGCCGTCATAGCTGTGATGCAACCAGCCGTGCCAGTCGGGCGAAACGCAGGCAGCATCATTGGCACCCTTATACAGCACCCAGCGCTTTGCGCCGTCCTTGCTTTCAAAATAGCGGTTGCCGACGGCGTCCTCGCCGACTTTGCGGCCATGCCAAGCGCTGAACAGCAGGGTGCCGATGGTCGCACCATCCCACCAAGTGAATATCTTGCCAAACAGTCCCATGTCCGCCGCTTAACCCCAGCGAGCCGCGTGGGCAAGGGGATTGGCGCGCGTTCAGCGCCTGATCGGGTCACCCTGCCAGCGCACGACAGCGCTTTCGTCGATGCCAAGCCGCGCCGCTGTGCCGCCTGCAAGTTCGAGCACAGCGATCACCTCACCGCCGCTGCCGACCGGTTCAAGCGATTCGGGCACGGTGTTTTCGGCGATCCGGTCAATCGTACCATCAGCGCGAACGAACAGCATATCGAGCGGAATCAGTGTGTTCTTCATCCAGAACGACGCAAAGCGCGGCGGTGAAAAGGGGAACACCATCCCGGCATCGGGGCCGAGCGCTGTGCGATACATCAGCCCGCGCGCTTGCTCTTCCTCGCTGCGCGCCACCTCAACAGTGAAATTGTGGGTGCGCGCACCGCTGATTATCGTGAGCGGCACCGTTTCCAGTCCCGATTCGGCGTGGCGCGTGCCCGCCATCGCGCCGCCAGCGCCATTGCATGCGGCAAGGCATAGCATGGCGGCGGCGCACAGCGCCGCCATGGTTGCAGTCATGGTCCTCATCGCTCGGATCCTCATCATAGCTCGTCCGGCAAATCGCTTACTTCTGCGCCAGGCGCAAGCGCGATAACCATCCGCGCCACGGCAAAATCATGTCCCGCACGCACAAATGCCGCCAGCATCCGCTGCCGCACCGCCGGATCGCTCGCCGACTCGCTGGCATAGGGACCCCAGCGCCGCCGCTTGGCATAGCGCAGTGCTGCGGCCCATTTGTTATCCCGGCCATGGTCGATGGCCGCAGCGCGGTCGCCCGCGTTCACGCCATCGGCGCGGAGCGCCTGCTCGACTCGCCGCGTGCCATAGCCGCGCTGCCCAAGCCCGCGTGCCTTGGCCTCGGCAAAGGCGGCATCATCGACATAGCCCAACGCGACTAGCCGGTCAGCGATAGCAGCAGCATCGGGCTTGTCCCCCTCCGCCCAACCGCGCTCAAACAGCTTGCGCTCGAGATAGCGGATCAGCTTGGCGCGCGTCGTCGCAAAGCGGCTGACATAGAATAGCGCCAAATCGTTGAGTCCGGCCGCGTTCAACGGTTTTGGCTTGCGCGGTTCGCGCGATGGGCGGGGCTCGCTACTCACGCCACACTCTTGCCACAGTCGCGCGCAATTTTGAACTGCACTAGCCCTCGGCTATGGTCGCCGATATAGCGGCACATTGGTGCCTGCCCCAAGGAGGGCAATGAAATGCACCCATATTGCTGAAAGCGGCGGTATAGGGTGCAGATGAGAGAGATAATAAGGAGCGCAGCGAGTGCCCGAAGCATCCGATACGATGGTGGCAGAACCCGTGATTGACGCGCATGACACGGCGGCCGAACTTGTCGCCACCTCGACCGACGATGGTACGGTGCGCCGCTATGCCGATTTCGCAACGGTGGGCGATGCGCTCGATTATGCCGCTTTGGGGCGACGCGGGCTCAATTTCCACGACCCGCGCGGGCGGCTCGCACGCGTCTATCCCTATGCCGAGCTGCGCGAAGACGCCATTGCCGCCGCACACAGGATGGTCGCGCATGGCATCAAGCCCAAGGACCGCGTGGCATTGGTTGCCGAAACCAGCGCCGAGTTCGCTACGCTATTTTTCGGCGCGATCTACGCGGGTGCATGGCCGGTACCGCTGCCGCTGCCGACCAGCTTTGGCGGACGCAGCGCCTATGTCGATCAATTGGCCGTGCAATTGCAAAGCAGCGACCCGTGCATCTTGTTCTACCCGCCGGAAATTGCCGAAATGGGCGCTGAAGCCGCCGAGCGGCAGGGGGCCGAGGGCTGCGCGTGGGACATGTTTCTCGCCGCTCCAGCGGTCCCGGCACCGCTGCCCACCGCGATCAGCAGCGACATCGCCTATCTGCAATATAGCAGCGGCTCAACCCGTTTTCCGCACGGCGTGGCGGTGACGCACCATGCGCTGCTCAACAACCTCGCCGCGCATTCGCACGGGATGCACATTACCGATGGCGACCGCGCGATTTCGTGGCTGCCCTGGTATCACGACATGGGGCTGGTCGGGTGCCTGCTGTCCCCCGTCGCTAACCAGGTTTCGGTCGATTACCTCAAGACCGAAGATTTTGCCCGCCGTCCGCTGGCCTGGCTCGACCTCATCAGCCGCAATAAACAGAATACCCTCTCTTATTCCCCGACCTTTGGTTACGAGATTTGCGCGCGCCGCGTCTCCAGCCAGACCCATGCGGCGGATCGGTTCGACCTGTCGCGCTGGCGCGTTGCGGGCAATGGTGCCGACATGATCCGCCCCGATGTCATGCAACGCTTCATCGATGTCTTCGCCGATTCGGGGTTCAGGGCCAATGCCTTCCTGCCCAGCTACGGCCTCGCCGAAGCGACGCTGGCAGTCTCGATCATGCCACCAGGTGAAGGTATTGTCGTCGAGCTGGTCGAGGAAACGCAGCTTTCAGGCGGCGAGGCACGCGAAAACCGCCCGACGCGCTACCGTGCCATCGTCAATTGCGGCAAGGCGGCGCGCGACATGCTGATCGAGGTGCGCGAGGAGGACGGCACGGCGCTGCCCGATGGCCAGATCGGCAAAGTGTGGTGCAGCGGCCCGTCGCTGATGACCGGTTATTTCCGCGATCAGGAGGCGACCGACGCCTGCATGGCAGATGGCTGGCTCGATACCGGCGATATGGGTTATTTATCAAAGGGCTATATCTATATCGTCGGGCGCGCCAAGGATATGATCATCATCAACGGCAAGAATCACTGGCCGCAGGATATTGAGTGGGCGGTCGAGCAATTGCCGGGGTTCAAATCGGGCGACATCGCTGCCTTTGCCATCACTGCCCCGGGCGGAGAAGAAACCCCGGCTGTGCTGGTGCAATGCCGCACCAGCGATGAGGCGGAGCGGACGCGGCTGCGCGAAGAAATCCGCGAACGTGTGCGGTCAATCACCGGGATGAATTGCATCATCGAACTGGTGCCGCCGCGCACTTTGCCGCGCACCAGCTCCGGCAAGCTCAGCCGATCCAAGGCGCGTACGCTTTATCTAACGGGCGAGATTGTTCCTTATGATATGGCGGCGTGAGCTTGGGCAGAGGTGTATTGGGCAAAAATGCCCGAGGAAATTGACAATTTTGTCGATAGAATAACCAAAAACTAACCCCTCCGCGCTTAAGGGTCCTGCCATGAGTGCGCCGCAATCCCATCTCAGCGAGACATTGCCGATTCCGCTGCTAACCGTCGTGTGCGGCGGCAATCTGCCCGGCACTGATCTCACGCAACTGCGCGCCGATCAATGCGAACACACGCGTAAGTCGACCTTTGTTCAACTCGCCGCGATACTTATCGGCGCATTGGGCATCATTGTCGGCAATCTCGCGACACAGCCACTGTGGTTGCTTGGGGCTTATGGCGGCGCGGTGTGCGCCATATTGGCCATCCGCACCATGATGGCGGAAACCCGCCAGATGGGGTGGATACACGCCACATCCGGTTTTGCGTTACGCGAGATGCTGTTGGGCATAGTGACCGGGGTCATATTGGCAGCACCGATGTTATGGTTCGCCTGGACCGGTGATGCGCAGGCGGCAACCAACGCCTGGCTGATCACTGTTACAATGATAGCGCTTTATGGTTATAGCAGCGCGTCGATCCCGATCATGTTTTGCGCCACGATGCCGCTGGTTGGGGTCATTTCTGCCGCAGCGATGGGAGCCACCGGCAACTGGCTGGCTGCGACGAGCGCTTTGTTGTTCACTGTTGTCACTACGGTCACGATATTGACCGCCGGGCGCGATTTCATCCGCTCTGCTATTCTTGGCCGCAAAGCCGACGAGCGCGGCGAAACCGTCAGCCTGTTGCTGCGCGAGTTTGAAGACACTTCGGCCGACTGGTTGTGGCAACTGGACAGCAATCGCCGTGTTTCGCGCCCCAGCCCGCGCTTTGCCCATGCCGTGGGGCAAGAACCGGAAGCGATCGAAGGCGAAGGCTTTCTACAATTGCTCGCAGGCGAGCATTGGGACAAGGGTAACCTAGATCCTGGCCTTCACGAACTGGCCAACCGCCTCAATCGCCGCGAAAGCTTCTCCAATCTGCACGTTCCGATCAATCATCATAGCGGGCAGCGTTGGTGGGAAATATCGGCATCGCCGAATTTCGATTCCAGCGGTAATTTTAGCGGCTTTCGCGGTGTCGGTTCCGACATCACCGAACAACGAACATCGGCCGAACGCATTGCCCACCTGGCGCGGTTTGACGCGCTCACCGGTCTGCCCAACCGATTGTTCCTCAATGAAACGCTGGCTGGCGCGCTCGAACAGGCCGCGACCTGGCGGCGGCGCTGCGCCTTTTTAATGATCGACCTCGACCGGTTCAAGGCGGTGAACGACACACTCGGCCATCCGATTGGCGATCGATTGCTGGCGCAGGTGGCCGCGCGGCTGAGCCAGCTATGCGGCGACAATGTCATCGGCGGGCGGTTGGGCGGCGATGAGTTTGGCGTCGTCATGCGCGAAGTCGACAGCATCGAAACGATCGAACGGCTGGGTCACAGAATCGTTGAGGTCATTTCGCGGCCCTATGAGATTGACCATCACACGCTCTATGTCGGTGCCAGCCTTGGCTATGCCATCGGCCCGCGCGATGGCGCGAGTGTCGAGGCGCTAACCCGCAACGCCGACCTTGCGCTTTATCGGTCCAAGGACAAGGGCGGCGGCGTCATCAACAGCTACGAACCCAGCCTGCATGACCAGGCGCGCCAGCGTCGCGAGATCGAGATCGAACTGCGGTCCGCGCTCACCAAGAATGAATTTTCAATCAATTTCCAACCCGTCGTCAGCGCCGAAGGGCATGTCGATGGTTTCGAGGCGCTGCTGCGCTGGACCAACAAGAAATTGGGTAATGTCTCGCCGGCACAGTTCATTCCGGTTGCCGAAGATTCGCGGTTGATCGGGCCGATCGGCGAATGGGTGCTGCAAGGCGCGTGCCGCGAAGCGATCAACTGGCCCGAAACCACCAAGGTCGCGGTCAATGTTTCCGCCGAACAACTCTCTTCACCTGGCTTTGTCGGATCGGTGGTCAAGGCATTGTCGCATAGCGGGCTTAATCCATCGCGGTTGGAAATCGAAGTGACCGAGAGCGTGTTCCTGCGCGAAGTATCGGGGGCGATGGCGACGCTCGATCAGATCCGCGCGCTTGGCGTCAAGCTGGTTCTCGACGATTTCGGCACCGGCTATTCCTCGCTAGGCTACCTCAGGATGGGGCAATTTTCGACGATCAAGGTCGATCGCAGCTTTGTCCAGGGCGCGCTGAAAGGCAACCGCGAATCGATCGCGATTATCCGCGCCGTGGTGGCGTTAGCCGACAGTCTGGAAATGTCGACCACCGCCGAAGGGGTCGAAAGCCAAGCAGAGGCCGACGCGATCATCGCGCTGGGGTGCAAGAAATTGCAGGGCTATCATTTCGGTCGCCCGATGCCGGCCGAGGATGCACGCGCCATTTTCGCCAAGACGTTCGATCTTCGCACACCCAAGGTCGCCTGACCAACCGCGCTCGCCTCGCCGCACCCCTACAACGCTTCACCGAACCCCGCGCAACCCGCCGCTCGCCTCACCGCCTCGTCGCCACCGCTGGCCGACTTGGCGTTGTGCGGCGGATCACAGTCGGCCATCACGCACTCAGCCGCAAAACAGAGTAGGCTGGGGGTCGCACACCATGTTCAGCACCGTTCGTACCGCGATGATCGCGCTTGCCTTGAGCGTGAGCGCGCTTGCCGCCCCGGCGCTCGGCTCCGGATATCTGCAATGCGTGCCCTTTGCCCGCGCCGAATCGGGGGTGCAGCTGTTCGGCAATGCCCGCGACTGGTGGGCACAGGCCGATGGCCGTTATCAACGCGGCCACACCCCGCAGATCGGCGCGGTAATGGCCTTTGCCCCGACCCGCGCGATGCCGATTGGCCATGTCGCCGTGGTCAGCCGCATCGTGTCGGACCGCGAAGTGCTGCTCAGCCATTCGAACTGGTCGCCGATCAACGGCCGGCGCGGCCAGATTGAACGCAATGTCCGCGCGGTTGACGTGTCGGCGGCGGGCGATTGGTCGTCGGTGCGTGTCTGGTATGCCCCGATTGGCGACCTTGGCCTGCGCGCTAACCCGATCCGCGGCTTCATCTATCCAGCGACTGCGCCCAGCACCGATGCGATTGCGATGGTGCCCGATGCCGACAGTGCCTTGGCGCGGATTGTCGCCAGCGTCGGCAACTGAGCTATACGCGACCGCCTTTCCCCTAAAACTTGCCTTTCTATCGGTTCAGCAGCGGCCGATACAGCCTGACCTGTTCGTCGGGAATGAACAGGAAGTCAAATTGATGGGGGACAGCCTCATCATGCGAGAGCGCTACCATTGGCAATTGGGCGGCGAGCGCAGATTCGGCATCTTCCCTAAGCCTATCAGGCGCAATGGAAAAAGGCACATATCCCCAATCGCGCATCAATTTCATGACAGCACCGCCATCCGAATTATGCGTGCGTTCAATTTCGAGCTGGATGACCGGACGGTGGCGGGCGATGGTTGCCGAACCACCGCTAAGCACCTCATATTCAAACCCTTCCACATCGATTTTGATATAACCGATTGGGCCGGAAATCGCCGCGCAAAGCGTATCAAGCCGTTGAACGGGTACGTCAAATTGCACCACCCCATCATTTTGAAACATCGTCAGCGCATTGGCGTCAGACGCGGTGGTCAGCACGTGGATCAGATTGCCTTGATCGTCCACCGGGACGCGCATGCAAATCATACCCTCGCTTCCCCCCAATGCGGTGTTGTGCACCGTAACAGCCGCCAATTTCGCCCGGCGCAGCCGATTGGCGAGGAACGGTACCGGTTCCACCGCATGGACCGCGCGAAAATGGCGGCGCAAAAAGCGTGTAGCGACGCCGTGATTTGCGCCGATGTCGATGGCCGATTTATTTCTGGCCCCCATGATGCGGAACATGGGAGCCGCTACTGTGGGATAGATTATCGCGCGCTTGTAGCTGATATGCCAATGATATTGCAGCCAATCGAACAGCGATGGGGAAAGGACGCCTATGGCGCGAAATATTTTGCGTAACATCGCGAATGTCCCATCCAATTTGGCCATCCAATTGGTGTTTGGCCAAGAATATGCCCGTGTGCCCGCACCGTCATCCATTCTGTCCGCTGCATCTGTGCCTTTTTGGGAAGCGGGTTAACCCGATCCGCGCCCCCTTCCCACCGCGCCCCCTTCCCAC
>JBEBHS010000052.1:0-9984 GCA_040080745.1 Sphingopyxis sp.
CGCCAACCGCTGCACCGCCATGGGGGCATCATTCGCAGCGTGTGTTCAAACAATGGAGTATTTCACATGGGCAAGGCAGCCATCCTCACATCGGCCGCATTCGCGGCAATGGCGCTGACCGCAACACCTGCTTTGGCGGGTGACAATGACGGCAGGATACAGGTCAAGGTCTTGGGCACCGCTGTGCTACCAGACGGCGCGGTCACCTCGGTCACCACTGGCGCGCTTCCAGCGGGCAGCGGCACGACGGCCGACGACAATTATGTCCCGACATTGGCCATCGAATATTTCGTGACGCCCAATGTGTCGTTTGAGACCATCTGCTGTGTCACCCAACATGACGTGACGGGCACCGGCGCTTTGGCAGGCGCGGGTTTGGTGTCGAACGCCAATATCATTCCGGCGACATTGACGTTCAAATATCACTTCGGTGCGGCGGGCGGCATTCAACCCTATGTCGGCGCGGGGCCAACCTATTTCATCTTTGTCAGCGAAGAACCCGGCGCGGGCGCACGCACATTGCTCGGCGCTACACGCCAGCGGATGAACGACCATTTCGGCGTCGCTTTACAAGCGGGCGTGGATGTTCCGCTCAACGATAGCGGCATGTCGCTGAGCGTCGATGCCAAGCGCTATTTCCTGAGCACCAGCGCGCATTGGTTCAACGCTGGCGGGACCGAAGTGCTGGCAACCCGCCACCGCATCAACCCATGGGTTATCAGCGCGGGCATTGGGTTCCGCTTCTAAGATTCCACCCTTGGGGGAGGGTGGCAAGGCCGTGAGTCCCCTAGGGGATTCACGGCCTGTTTATGCCTTGCCGCGTTTTCCCAGCCGTTTGATGCCCCATCAAACTTGAAAACGCTAACCCTCGCTTCGCTGGCTTTAATCGGCCAGTGCGGCGAGGCCTTCGCGTTTCAGGATCACCACATCGCGGCGCGACGGCAGATCGATAAAGCCGTCGGCCTTGAGCCGCGTCAACTGGCGACTTACGGTTTCGATGGTCAGGCCAAGAATATCGGCAATCTGTTGTCGCCCGAACGGAAGCGTGAACGCATCGAGCGGCGCGTCAATCGTGGTGCACCCAGGTGGCACCAGCCGTTCGGACATTTCGAGCAGGAAAGTCGCCATCTTCTCAGGTGCCGATTTGCGCCCAAGCAACAGCATCCAATGGCGCGCGCGGTCCAGCTCGACCAGAGTACGTTCCAGCAGCTTATGCTCCAATTGCGGGTGCTCGCGGGCAAAACCGTCGAAGTCGCCGCGTGTAAAGGTGCACACCCGCGCATCGGTGAGCGCGGTCACTGTATGCTGGCTGCGCGTGCCGAATGGGCGTCCGATGAAATCGGCGGGATAAACGATACCGACAATCTGTTCGCGGCCATCGCCTGTTCCGGTTGAGAGTTTGAGCACTCCGTCGATGACATTGGCAACCAGCAGCGAATCATCCCCCTCCCACATCAGCGCTTGCCCAACGGCAATCGACCGGGTGCGGCCAATGCGGTTGAGCGCGGTCAATTCCGTAGGGTCGAGCACCGAGCATATCGCGCGATTACGGACAAGGCAGGAATCACAACTGGACATAGAATGCGCGCCTAGCAGCATGCGCAGCGCGTGCCAACCTGCACATCTGGCGTTGCAAGGGTGCTGGCGGAGACGGAGGGATTCGAACCCTCGGTGCCGCATTCACAGCACGACGGTTTAGCAAACCGTTGGTTTCAGCCACTCACCCACGTCTCCGCGCGCGGTTTCCCTAGGCATGCGCTGGTTTCATGTCAACGCGAAACGCGCGACCATGGCGCTCCCGCGACAACGGCGGAGACTCGCTTGAGCGTAAAATCGACTCACCTCGTCGCGCGATTCATTGCACAGACAGGTGGATGATTCATTGTGGCACCAGAGGCCGTGCACACATTGCCCGCGCAGCCGGGAGACAGATCATGGGACGCATTTTCAGTACATGTGCACTGGCAGCACTCGGCGCGATCGCGCTGACGCTAACAGCACCATTGGCGGCGCAGGTGACGAGCATCGATCCCAATAGCGCGATCGACGCCGACCTTGACCAACCGCCCCTTCCGGCACCGCCACCCGCCGCGACCACAGCGACGCCGGAAACGCCTGGCACTTGGACGACCGAGGGGCTGGAAACGCCAACGACTGCCACGCCAGACGCCACCACATCCAGTGCCCCGACACCTGCGACCACGTCCGGCGGGCAGACCTATCATGAGGATGATCTGATCGGTGCAGCAGAGGGGGTGTTCGGGCGCGGGGCCGAAGGACTGGCGCGGCTGATCCAGAATATCCTGCGCGAACAGGGCGAGCCCAACGGCTATATCGTCGGCCGCGAAGCGGGCGGTGCGTTCGTGTTCGGCCTGCGTTATGGGTCGGGCACATTGCACCACCGGATAGAGGGCGAGCAACCCGTCTATTGGACCGGACCATCGGTCGGGTTTGACGCCGGAGCCAATGCCGGCAACACCTTTGTGCTGGTCTATAACCTCCACGACACCGAAGATCTGTACCACCGCATTCCAGCGGGTGAAGGCGCGGCCTATGTGGTCGGTGGTCTGAATGCATCCTATTTAAGGCGCGGCGACATTGTCCTGATCCCGATCCGGGTCGGGGTGGGCGCGCGGCTGGGGGTCAATGTCGGCTATATGAAATTTTCGCACCGCCAGCGCTGGCTGCCGTTTTAGAGTGATTTCGAGTGAGGTGGACACGCCGAACGGCTCTGAAATAATGGAAAAACATACCCTAGGCATCCAGCCGTTCGATCATCTCCATCGCCGCAAACGCTGGCATGCCATCGGCGGGCCGCGTTGATGCTGTAGCACTGCGGGTTGAAACCGCCGGATCAAAGACTTCCCACCCCTTTGGCCCAAGCCGCTCGATCGGGCGAAAGCGCGTTTTATACGCCATGCGGTCCGACCCTTCGACCCAATAGCCGAGATAGACATAGGGCAGGCCCGCGCGCGCCGCGCGGACGATGTGGTCGAGGATGATGAAGGTGCCAAGCCCGCGCCGCGCCTTGTCATCGGTTTCGAAAAAGCTGTACACCATCGACAGTCCGTCTGCCTGACGGTCGGTCAGGCACGCGCCGACCAGCCGACCCGCTTTGCCGTCGGGGGTGCGTGTCCGATATTCGACGACGCAGGTTTCAACCGGCGAATGTTCGACCATCGCGGCAAAATCGCCCTCGCTCATGTCCGCCATCCCGCCCTCCGGGTGGCGCGAGCCAAGGTAGCGGGTCAGCAATTCATATTGTTCTTCGGTCGCCCAGGGTGCGCGCGCTTCGACGATCAGATCATCATGCTGGCGCAATGTGCGGCGCTGGGACGCCGTTGGTTCAAAGCGATCCGCCATCACCCGCACCGAAATGCAGGCGGTGCAGGCAAGGCAGCTGGGGCGGTAGGCGACATTCTGGCTGCGGCGAAAGCCGATGCGACCCAGCGCATCATTGAGCTCGGCGTTGTTACTGCCGATCAGCTCGGTAAAAACCTTGCGTTCGCTGCGCCCGGGCAAATAGGGGCACGGGGTCGGGCTGGTGACGAAAAAGCGGGGAAAGCGAAATGGAGCTGTCACGAAAGTCGCTATCCCTTGCTGATCCAATTGCCCGATAGTGGGCGAAGTGGAGCTTATGACAAAGGACGCGATTCGACAAAAGTCCATTTACCATCACGGCTACGACATATTTGCTCCCTCGCATTCTACTGTGTTGGTTGAGTAGGGCGGTTTACACGGGCATAGGGGGAAAACAACGGCCGCCTGCGCCTTTGCTGGGGTGTGGTGTAAACTTAATACAGTCTCTCCTTTTGCTATGGTGGGGGGTAGCATTTCCCTCCACACACCATGCCATGGCGCAGTTGCTGTAGGAAAGCCCCGCGCCACCTATTCCAGCGTTTTGATAATCGCAGAAAAATCGAGCCCGCCGTGCCCCGCATCGGCGAACGCCTGATACAGATCTGCCGCGCGCGCACCCATCGGCGTATCGGCTCCGGCGCCTCGCGCGGCTTCCATTGCCAGCAGCAAATCCTTGAGCATCAGCGCGGTTGCAAAACCGCCCGCATAGCCATTGTCCGCCGGGCTTTGCGGACCAACGCCGGGCAGCGGGCAGTAGCTGGTCATCGACCAGCATTGCCCCGATGCCTTGGACGCAATGTCGTAAAACACCTGCGGGTCGAGCCCGAGTTTCTGCGCCATCACAAAGGTTTCGCAGGTCGCGATCATCGACGCGCCGAGCAGCATATTGTTGCAGATTTTCGCCGCCTGTCCCGCGCCCGCGCGCCCCGCGTGGATCACCGCCTTGCCCATCGCGGAGAGAATCGGCTCAGCGCGCGCGAACGCAGCGTCATCACCGCCAACCATGAAGGTCAGCGTGCCGGCATTGGCCGCCGCGATCCCGCCCGAAACCGGCGCATCGACCATGGCATAGCCCGCCGCGCTAGCTGCGCTCTCCACGGTGCGCGCACTCGCCACGTCGATCGTCGAACAATCGATCAGCAGCGCGGATGGCGGCGCGTGGCCGATGACGTCGCCCGAATAGACGGCGTCCACGATCTTGCCATTGGGCAGCATGGTGACGACCGCATCGGCCCCAGCCACCGCCTCGCGCGCGCTGGTGAAGGCCACACAGCCCGCTTCGCCCGCGCGCGCCAGCGCCTCATCGTTCAGGTCGAACGCGCGGACATCGTGCCCGGCCTTGGCGAGATTCGCGGCCATCCCGCCGCCCATATTGCCGAGCCCGATAAAGGCGATTGTGGTCATGCTCATTCCCTCCTTTACCCCATCGTCGGGATGATGAAGGCGTTACCGCCGTCCCCAACGCCGCCATCGGGCCAGCGCGCGGTCACGGTCTTGACCTTGGTCCAGAACTTGACGCCTTCCATCCCGTGCTGGTTGGTGTCGCCAAAGGCGCTGCGTTTCCACCCGCCAAATGTATGATAGGCGACGGGGACCGGGATCGGCACGTTGATACCGACCATCCCGACATTGACCCGCGCAGCAAACTCTCTCGCCGCGTGGCCGTTGCGGGTAAAGATGGCGACGCCATTGCCATATTGATGCTGGCTGGGAAGGCTGAGCGCCTCCTCGAAACTCGCGGCGCGGACGATCTGCAGCACGGGTCCGAATATCTCCTCACGGTAGCTTTGCATCGTCAGCTTCACATGATCGAACAGCGACGGGCCGATAAAGAACCCCTGCTCGTGCCCTTGCAGCGCAAAGCCACGGCCATCGACCACCAGCTCGGCACCCTCATCGACCCCGGTCTGGATCCACCCTTCGACCCGTGCCTTGTGCGCCGCCGTCACCACCGGGCCGTAATGCGCGTCGGCGTCGGTCGATACGCCAACGCGCAGCGCCGCCATCGCCGGGATCATCGCCTCGCGCAACCGCTCTGCCGTCTCATCGCCGACCGGAACCACGACTGGGAGCGCCATGCAGCGCTCGCCCGCGCTACCGAACGCCGCGCCCGACAGGTCGCTGACCACCTGGCCCATATCGGCGTCGGGCATGACGATGCCGTGATTTTTGGCCCCGCCCATCGCCTGCACGCGCTTGCCGTTCGCCACCCCGCGATTGTAAACATAATGCGCGATGTCCGACGACCCGACAAAGCTGATCGCGCCGATTGCCGGATGGTCGAGGATCGCATCGACCATTTCCTTGTCGCCGTGGACGACCTGGCAGATGCCCTCGGGCAGCCCGGCCTCGAGGAACAGTTCGGCGAGCCGCACAGGCACGCTAGGGTCGCGCTCGCTGGGCTTGATGATGAAGGCGTTGCCGCACGCAATCGCCACGCCCGACATCCACAGCGGGATCATCGCCGGAAAGTTGAACGGGGTGATGCCAGCGCCGATGCCGATCGGTTGCCGCATCGAATAAACGTCGATGCCCGGCCCGGCGCCATGGGTATATTCGCCCTTGAGGATATGGGGCAAGCCGCAGCAAAACTCGATCACCTCAAGCCCGCGCTGGATGTCGCCCTTGCTGTCGGCAATCACCTTGCCATGTTCGCTGCTGAGCAATTCGGCGAGGCTTTGCATATTCGCCTCGACCAGCGCCTTGAACGCGAACATCACCCGCGCGCGGCGCTGTGGGTTGGTCGCGGCCCAGGCCGGTTGTGCGGCCAGTGCTGCCGCTACCGCGCGTTCGAGGGTGGCCGCATCACCCAGCGGCACGCGCGCCTGCACCGTGCCATTGTTCGGGTCGAACACGTCACCGTAGCGGGTTGCAGCGGGGCCGCTGCCGCCCGAAATCAGATGATCGATCTGCCGCACGCGACTCTCCTTTGTCATTTGGCCTGTATAATAATGTTGCGCGAAGCTTAGGCGCGGAATCGCAGGCTGGAAAGCCCAATCAGCCCCATCGCGCGCGGTCGCGCACATCATCGCCCGTCGGCTCTATCCAGGTCGCGCCGCCCGCGCCATCCTCGCGTTTCCAGAATATCGCCTCGGTTTTCAGCCGGTCCATCAGATAATCCGCCGCGTCGAACGCCGCGCGGCGGTGCGGCGATGACGCCGCGACAAACACGATCGGCTCGCCCGGCTGCATCGTGCCCGCGCGGTGGATGATGCGGAGAGCGCTCACCGCAAAACGCGCCGCCGCATCGTCGGCGATGGCGTGCATCGAGGCCAATGTAACGGAGCGATAGGCCTCCAACGTCAACGTAGCGACCTCGGCCCCGCCACCGCTCGCCTGCCCGCGCGTCAGCCCGACAAAGCTGGCGACAGCGCCGTCGCCGCTGGCCACCGCGCAAAAGGCGCTCAGCTCTGCGCCAGGATCCAATGGCGCATCGGCGAGCGTCACGGCGATGGCCACGCTCATCCGCCCGACACCGGGGGAAAGAAGGCAATGACCTGTCCTGCCGTGACGGTCGCGGCATCGGGCACGATCGCCTCGTCGACACAGGCGCGCACCCGTGCGCTCGCCATATCGGCGGCAAGTGCGGGATAAATATCCGCGAGCGTTGTGCGTAGCTCCGCGATGCTGCACGCCGCCGCGTCAAGCTCGAGCATCACCGCTCCGCCCACGCCATCCGCCAAGCGTCCGCAAAGCTCGATTGTGTACAGTGCCATGGCACGTCTTTCGCGCCATCGCTTGCGCGATGCAAGCGAAGGATAGTAGGGACAGGCCATGCCAGACATCCAATGCTTCACCACCGGCGGTACCATCGACAAGGTCTATTTCGATGCATTGAGCGAGTTTGAGGTTGGGGAAACCGCGCTCCACCCGATCTTGCGCGAAGCCAATGTCACGCTCGACATCGCGGTCACGCCGCTGATGCGCAAGGACAGTCTGGAGCTGACCGACGATGACCGCAGCATCATCCGCGCGGCGGTGGAAGCGTGCACAGCACGCCGCATCCTCATCACCCACGGCACCGACACGATGGTGAATACCGCCGCCGATCTGCGCGAGATCGCGGGGAAAATCCCAAAAAAAACCATCGTCCTGACCGGCGCGATGCAGCCCGCGTCGCTGCGCAGTAGCGATTCGCTGTTCAACATCGGCTTTGCGATGGCGGCGGTGCAATTGCTGCCCCCCGGCGTCTATGTGGCGATGAACGGGCGGGTGTTCGATGCCGCGCATGTGGCAAAGGACCGAGCGGGAAACCGCTTTGTCGCAACTGAATAGAAAGTTCTACCAATCGTTGTAACCTTGTCGTGCAGGGGGACGAATGGTGCTTTGTCACCCTTTAACTGGAGAAACATCCATGATTACCACCACCCGCCTCGCCGGCCTTGCCGCCGCCATGATCGCCAGCGCGACCATTGGCACCGCCGCTTTGGCCGACCATCACACCGGCAATGCCCCTGAGGCCGCACGCGAGCGTTGCTATGGTATCGCGCTGCGCGGAGCCAATGATTGCGCCGCCGGACCCGGCACATCGTGCGCCGGAACATCGACCGTCGATTATCAGGGCAATGCCTGGAAATATGTCGCGGCGGGCACTTGCGTGCGCCAAGGCGGAACGCTGACCGCCCATGCTGGCAACGCTGCGCCCGTCGCGCATCGCATGTAACCATGCTCCTGCCGGACTGTATCGCATGACCAACTGGGTCAACCCTGACCGCGCTACCCTCCCCCCACGCGCGGGCATTGGTCTCAAGCCCCAGCATTACACCCCCTTGCTGGAGAGTTTGAACGATACAGTCCGGCCCCTTTGGGTCGAGGTCCACCCGCAAAATTATTTTCACGATGGCGGCGTGTCGCGCCACTGGTTGACGCGGGTGGCAGACGTCGTGCCCGTCAGTTTCCACTCAACCGGCCTGTCGCTGGGGTCCGCAGATGGGCCGGACATGGACCAGCTTGAGCGGCTGGCACGGCTGTGCGACGACGTCCCCGCAGCCAGCGTCTCCGACCATGTCAGCTGGAGCCGCACCGCGCACACCTATTTCCCCGACCTCTTGCCCCTCCCCTATACAGCAGAAAGCCTTGCGCGCATGGCCGCGTCGGTGAGCCAGGTGCAGGACCGGTTGAAGCGTCGCATCCTGGTGGAGAACCCATCGCGGATGCTCGCCTTTGTCGGCGATACGATGAGCGAGGAGGCGTTTATCGCGCAGCTGTGCGAGCGCAGCGGGTGCGGCTTGCTGCTCGACATCAACAATATCGTCGTTTCCGCCACCAATATCGGCGTCGATGCGCAGACCTATCTTGATACCATCGACCCCGCGCTGGTCGGCGAGATTCACCTCGCGGGCCATGCGGTGGAGCAGCATGACAGTGGCCCGCTCGCCATCGACGACCATGGCAGCGCGGTCGGCGAGCACTGCTGGGCGCTCTATGCCGATTATATCGGCCGCGCCGGGCCGATCCCGACGCTGATCGAGCGCGACAATGACGTGCCAGACTATGCGGTGCTGGTCGCCGAAGCGCGCCGCGCCGACCATGTGCTGACCGCCCAAGCCGAATGCCCAGCGCAAAGCCGCCGAAGTGTGAATCATCCTCTCCCCTCACCCGCCCGCCCTGAGCCTGTCGAAGGGCTGCCTGTTCTTCAAGCAGTTGCGAAATGAAGAACGATGCTTCGACAAGCTCAGCATGGACGGATTTTGGTTCAGGCAATCCAAGCGTTGTTCAACCCATGCTGCGTGACGCGCAGCGCGCAATGGCCGATGCCCTGCACCACGGTCCCGATGCCCTGCCCGATGGCCTGTTTGCCGGCGATGCGCGCCGCACCCTGCTGGCGATGGCGGCGCACGCCAATACCATTTCGCACGGACGGCTGGTGGCGCTCGAGGATAGCTTTCCCGCTACCCGCCGCGCGCTGGGCGAAGCCGCGTTCAACCAATTGACCCGCGCCTATATCGAGGCCGGGATGGGGCTTGACGGGCAGTTAAACGATATTGGTGATGGCTTCCCCGCATGGCTGGAGACAGAGAGTCAAGGCGCTGCACTGGTGGCCATCGCACGGTTCGACCATGCATTCATCGCCGCGCACCACGCCCGTGACGCGGCGGTACTGACCCTCGGCGACCTGCCCGATGACACCGATGCGCTGATGGCGATGATGCTCGCGCGTCATAGCGCCGCGAGCACCCATGCTGCTAGCGACGACCTGCTGGACGCCATCGAACAGCCCGATTGGGCGGGCAGCGCGGCGGTGCTCATCACCCGTCCTGGCATCGCGGTGCGGCTGTTCGCGCTGGGCGCGGCGGCCTATGATGCGTGGAACGCGCTGGATGCGCCTGTAACCTTTGCCGCGCTGTGCGCGAACCTGGGTGCGAACCATGATGACGGTGCGATCATCCCCGCGATCATCGATCTGGTGCGGGCGGGGGCGATTGCGCGCTAAACCCGCGCTCCACGCAATGCTGATTGATTTGCGCTGGCCCAAAATGTACGGCCACCGCCGCCAGCGACGCCCCCAAGTCGTTGCTCGCCCCGCACAAAAAGAAATCGAGCGCCGCATAGCGATGTTCGGGCCAGGTGTGGATCGAAATGTGCGATTCGGCGAGCAGCGCCACCCCCGTCACCCCCTGCCCC
>JBEBHS010000077.1:0-2193 GCA_040080745.1 Sphingopyxis sp.
TCCAGCGGTTTCGCTATCGATCCGATTGAAAAAAAACCATTAAACCATTTTTTGCCCGGGACACCGGTGTTTTCATTTGGCACTGCGGGCTGCAATCTGGCCTGCAAGTTTTGCCAGAATTGGGACATCAGCAAGTCGCGGGCTTTGGATACCCTGACGGGTAAAGCTTCCCCGGAGGCAATTGCTCGAACTGCGCTGGAGAACGGTTGCAAAAGTGTCGCTTATACTTATAACGATCCGGTCATATTTCATGAGTATGCGATTGATACTGCACTAGCGTGTAGAAGTTTGGGCCTAAAATCGGTTGCGGTTTCAGCGGGTTATGTGTGCGCAGAACCCAGGGCTGAATTTTATCAATGGATGGATGCCGCCAATATCGACTTAAAGGCCTTTACCGAGCGGTTTTATCATGAAATCACCGGCAGTCATCTGCAGCCGGTGTTAGACACCCTGAAATATATTAAGCATGAAACTTCGGTCTGGTTAGAAGTAACAACATTAATTATTCCCGGTGAAAATGATTCCGAAGCCGAGCTTGAAGAGATGACGCAATGGGTGGTCGAAACCTTGGGCGCTGATGTGCCATTACATTTTTCTGCCTTCCATCCCGATTGGAAAATGCTGGACAAGTCCCACACGTCGCTGCAATCGTTATTGAAAGCACGGCAAATTGCCTTAAAAAACGGTGTCCATTATGCCTATGTGGGCAATGTCCATGATAAGGCCTCGGACAGCACCTATTGTCATCACTGTAATGACTTATTGATCGGCCGTGACTGGTACGAACTGTCAGAGTGGAATTTGGATGAAAAAGGCTGCTGCAAATGCTGCGGCACTCGCTGTGCCGGTATGTTTGAAGCCAAGCCCGGCCACTGGGGGGCGAAACATAAAGCGGTGGCAATGAATTGAGCGGCTAGCCAACAAGCCACAGCTCGTGGGAGCTTGGTGGCCGTTAAATAATCAACCCTGGATATTACCCTGTTCGTACAGATCATTACTGTCCAAGCTGGATCCGATTTTAGATGCAACTTCCAATTTGCGATACCTCAAAGCCTGCCAGCGAACGGCCGCTTAACTGTAGGCAAAAAAGAAAGCGGCAATTCATCACTTACTCTTAAAACTCTTCTTCCTATCAACTTCAAGGGGTAATCAAGCCTGGTAGTTGGCATATCCCCGCGAAACCGACACCATAGCCTACTATGGCGGCGAGGAATGCCACCTATACCGGAAAGGGTGGGTAAAAAAGCCAGCCCACTGGGCTACTCGCTGAAAGCGGTGCGTAATCAGGTGCATTTATTGAATCCGAATAGGATTAAGTGTTTTACAATTGTTCAAAACTGATTATGTTTCGCGCAATGTAGTTGAAGCATTAGGTCTGTTTGGTTTCTTGTAGCCCATTCCCTCAACAACGCATGATTATTTCTTCCAAGATAAAACATAGGGTGTCAGAAGATGGTGGGTAAACAAGCCAGACCAAACAGTAACCTCGTGTAGCTTGCGGAGGCTAGGGGTTCGAGGCTACTCATTAGTAGCTGGATAGTAACATTATGTTCGTTACCGTACAGACTGTACACAATCTATGCGGGTAGACTCGATACACCGAGTAGCCAAAAGACAAACCAATAACATGCTACAACACAGTCTCTATGCCGAGGTGGAATCGACATTGTCGTCATTCGAGAAGGCATAAACCGACACAAAACGCCATGCCTCCTCATTCGCCGTAGTTATTTATTGCTGCGGCATATTTTTTATACGGCCAGTCTGAGTTTATTCATTGCAGATAGATACCTTAACAAACAACACCAGCCCCGTGAATTAAGTTGCTTCTACCAGACATTCCTAAAGTAAAACCAAAGAACACCAAACCATGCTAACAGAGACTTCTTCACCTTCCGGCCTTGATCCTGCTTTTATTGGCTCTTCCTATTACTTGTCATCCTTGGACAGGGCAATTGACAAAGCCAGGTCACAACTTCTCAGCCTACAAAACGAAGCAGGTTATTGGGTATTCGAACTCGAAGCCGATTGCACGATTCCATCCGAATACATTCTCATGATGCACTTCATGGATGAAATCGACGAAGGGATCCAGACCAAGATCGCTAATTTTCTCCGTTCAAAACAAAGCGCAGACGGCAGTTATCCCCTTTATAAAGGCGGCACAGGTGACATTAGCTGTACCATCAAGGC
>JBEBHS010000053.1:0-9811 GCA_040080745.1 Sphingopyxis sp.
GGCGGGTGGTGATTGGCTTCACGCCAGTGAAGCTTGCATTATTCGTCGAACAGCCCGTCCTGCGCCCCCATGGGCGGCTCCAGCCCGAGATGTTTCCACCCCGGGCCGTTGAGCGCGCGCCCGCGCGCGGTGCGCGCAATCAGGCCAAGCTGGAGCAGATACGGCTCGACCACATCCTCGATCGTGTCGCGCGGTTCGCTGAGGCCGGCCGCCAGCGCCTCGACCCCCACCGGCCCACCGCGATAAATATCGGCGATCATCGTCAGATACCGCCGGTCCATCGCATCGAGGCCCAGCGCGTCCACCTCTAGCCGACTGAGCGCAGCATCGGCGGCTTTAGCATCAACCACATCCACACCCGCCGCATGGGCAAAGTCGCGCACGCGCCTGAGCAGCCGCCCGGCGATGCGCGGGGTGCCGCGCGCGCGCCGCGCAATTTCGCGCGCACCGTCATCGGCAATGGCGAGGCCGAGCAGGCCAGCCGCACGGCGGATCACTTGCTCCAGCTCGCCGTAGCTGTAAAAATTGAGCCGCACCGGAATGCCAAACCGGTCGCGCAGCGGGGTGGTCAACAGTCCAGCGCGGGTCGTTGCGCCGACCAGCGTAAAGCGCGGCAAATCGATGCGGATCGAGCGCGCCGATGGCCCTTCGCCGATCATGATGTCGAGCGCGCGGTCCTCCATCGCCGGATAGAGGATTTCCTCGACCGCAGGTTGCAGGCGGTGAATCTCGTCGATGAACAGGACGTCGCCGTCCTCAAGGTTGGTGAGCAGCGCCGCCAGATCGCCCGATTTGGCGATCACCGGCCCCGATGTGGCGCGAAAGCCGACCCCCATTTCGCGCGCCATGATCCCCGCCAGCGTCGTTTTGCCAAGCCCGGGCGGGCCGAAAAACAACACATGGTCGAGCGGCTCCCCGCGCGCCTTGGCCGCCGCGATGAATATGCGCAAATTGTCGCGCGCCGCCGCCTGCCCGACAAACTCGTCGAGCGATTTCGGGCGCAGCGCCGCGTCGGCGTCGTGGGGGGCGTCATCGGGCGTGCGGGCGGGCGTGGTGAGGTTGGGGGGGGTGGTCATGGGCTAAAGGCAGTCACCGAATATTGCACAGGTGTAAAGCAGCGCAAACCAAATAATGAGCAAAGGCATCACCGACACATAGACGATGGTCAGCGCGACTTTATAATTTAGTTGCCAGTCGAGCCATTTGATGGGGGATGCGCCCAGTAGGATGGTTACGCCAATTACCGCCCAAGCACCAAGTGGTCCGCGACCAATCCAGTTCGCCCATGCCCAGTCCTGATGCGCACTGTGCATCCGCAGCGCCGTCAGCATGAACGGAAGCAGCAAAATGATCGGCAGCAGCCAGACCGTCCGAATGTTCACTTCCCCGCCCCCTTTAATGCCCGCTTTGCATCCATCGCGTGATGCAATATTCGGACGATCCACACCATATCACTCTTCACCACATAAAAAATGCGATGCCTGCGGTGGACCAGACAGCGATAGGCTCTGCCATATTCGGGCGCCGCTCTGCCCGCGAGAGGATATTCCTGCAAAAGGACAAATTCCTCGTCGAAGCCGTGCATGTAAGCTTCGCCTGTTTCCTCTCCAAATTGTGCAAGACTATATTCGTCGATTGCACTCAAATCTGCAACGGCAGCATTCGAAAAGGAAACTTCAGCCACACCTTGCCCGCCGTCTGGCGATAATGTTCTCAATGATCGTTTCCGGTACTTCGTCCGATATCCCCGAAGCCTCACCCTCGGCCAGCATCGCCTTGACCCATTCGACGTCGTCGGGCTCGGATTCCTGATCCCGACGGATCAGGTCACGCACATAGTCGCTGGCGCTTGAATAGCGGCCTTCGGTGACACGCGTGTGGATCCAGTTTTTGAGCGCGGGCGGAATCGAGACATTTAGCTGGGACATAGCCAGGATATAGCATATCGCGCGAAATTGTCGAGCTATTATAGATTTTCGCACGACGATTCACCGCGCCGCCTTTCGTAACGCCAGCCGCACCAGCGCGTCGAGCGTCGCCGCGCCCTCGCCCTGCGCAGCCAGTTCCGCGTCCGCCGCGCCGACTGCCGCGCTCGCTTCGGCGGGTTTGAACCCCAGCGACCCCAGCGCCGCCAGCGCATCGGCCAGTACGCCACCCGCTGGTTCGTTCAGATTGACCGCGCCGATGCCCAGCGCACCCGTCGCGACGCTCCCCGCCTTGTCGCGCAGTTCGTTGCAGATGCGCTGCGCCAGTTTTGGCCCGACGCCATTGGCGCGCGCTATGCTCGCCGCGTCGCCGCCCGCAATCGCGCGCTGGACCTCGGCGGGTTCGAGCGCCGAGAGGATGGCGAGCGCGACCTTGCCGCCCACCCCCTGGACGCTGGTCAGCAGCCGGAACCAGTCGCGTTCCTCGGCCGATGCAAAGCCGATCAGGCGCAGGAAATCTTCGCCGACCAGCATTTCGGTGTGGACCGTCACTTCGTCGCCGACCATGCCGATCGCGCTCAATGTCCGCGCCGATGCTTCGACCAGATAGCCGACGCCAGCAACGTCGATGACCGCGTGGCCCGCGCCCCAGCTATCAAGCTTTCCGGTGAGTTTGGCAATCATGGCAAACGCTCCTCTCCCCTTGTGGGAGAGGATATGGAGACTTGCCAGTTCATCTGGCTAGTCGGAATTGGTGAGGGGTATTTTGTTTGCATCACCCTCACCCAGCTTCGCCTAAGTTCGCCATCGGCTCACTAAGGCTACACATCCCTCTCCCGTCAAGGGAGAGGGGGAAGAAAATTGGTCAATGTCCACCCCCATGATGCGCATGGCAAATCGCCACGCCAAGCGCGTCGGCCGCGTCGAGGCCGCTGATTACAACGCCGGGGAGCAAGCGCTCGACCATGAAGCGCACCTGATCCTTGCTGGCATTGCCAACGCCGGTGAGCGCTTTTTTGACGAGGCGCGGCGCATATTCACCGACATCAAGGTCCGCGCGCGCCGCGCACAGCAGCGCAACCCCGCGCGCGTGCGCGAGCTTGAGGCTCGATTGCGGATTATCGTTGACGAATATTTCCTCGACCGCCGCGACAAGCGGACTGTGCGCGGCGATGATCGCGCTGAGCGCCGCGTCAATCGCCACCAGCCGTGCGGGCAGCGGCATCTTCGCGTCAGTCTTTATCTGGCCATTGGCGATGTGCGACAAGTGGTTGCCCTCGGCGCGGATGACCCCCCAGCCGGTGGTGCCAAGCCCCGGGTCAAGGCCGAGGATGATGGTCAGCCGAGCTGCTCCATCACCGCGTCGCTGATGTCATAATTGCCCCACACGCTCTGGACGTCGTCGTCATCCTCGAGCGCGTCGATCAGCTTCATCAGTGTTTGCGCCACCGCGAGGTCATCGACGCTGGCGATCAGCGTCGGTCGCCACGCGAGCTTTGCCGTAACCGGTTCGCCCAATGAGGCCTCCAATGCCTTGCTCGCTTCGTGCAGCGATTCCACCGCGGTCCAGATCTCGTGCCCGTCCTCGGTCGTTTCAACATCGTCGGCACCCGCGTCGAGCGCGGCCTCCATCACCCGGTCCTCATCGCCCGCCGCAATGCCGTATGTGATCAGGCCAAGCCGATCAAAACCATGCGCAACAGCGCCCGAAGCGCCCAGATTGCCGCCGTTTTTGCTGAACGCGGTGCGGACATTGGTGGCGGTGCGGTTGCGGTTGTCGGTCAGCGCCTCGACGATGATCGCGATGCCCGCCGGGCCATAGCCCTCATAGCGCATTTCTTCGTAATTGTCGGCGTCTCCGCCCGCCGCTTTATCGATCGCGCGCTGGATATTATCCTTGGGCATCCCGCCTTGGCGCGCCGCGATGACCGCCGAGCGCAGGCGCGGATTATGGTCGGGGTCGGGCATGCCCGATTTTGCCGCGACGGTGATTTCGCGCGAAAACTTTGAAAAAGCGGCAGAGCGTTTCTTGTCCTGTGCGCCCTTGCGATACATGATGTTCTTGAACTTGCTATGGCCGGCCATGGGTCTGCTTCACTGAAATAATGTTGATGGATGGCCCCTAGCGCAGCTAGGCGGACTAGAGCAACCTCTGCCACCAACCAACGTCGCGCCAGCCGCCCATTTTCCATCCCACTTCACGATAGATGCCGACCGGAGTAAACCCCATGGCTTCATGCAGAGCTATGCTTGCGTCGTTGGGCAGTGCGATACCGGCGAAGGCCGCATGACATTCCCGCGCCTTTAGAATCAATAGCAATTCGGCATAGATCGCCCGGCCAAATCCTTGCCGCGAAAAGGCCGGATCTATGTAAACCGCAACGTCGCAGGAGGTTTGATACGCCTCGCGCGTTCGGTGCGGACTCCCATAAGCAAAGCCCGCTACGCGTTGTTCATGTTCCAAAACTAGCCAGGCATGGGAAGCGCCATACCCCGCGATCCGCCTGGCCATCTCAGTGGTATCGGGTGGATCGCGTTCAAAGCTGACCCAGCTATCCGTAACATAGGGCGCGTAAATCTCCGCGCAGCGCGCCGCATCGTCAACGGTTGCCGCGCGGATACGCATCACCCCAGGCCCAGCGCAGCCTTATAGGTGTCAAGGATCGCTTCCATCTCTTGTCGATCATTGAGTGACATTTTGCGCAGGCGCACAATTTGCCGCATGATCTTGGCGTCATAACCCATGCTTTTCGCCTCGGCATAAACATCGCGGATATCGTCGGCGATGCCCTTTTTCTCTTCTTCCAGCCGCTCGACGCGCTCGATGAACAGGCGCAATTGCTGGTCTGTGGTGGTGGCTGCGGGCTCGGACATGGATGCGTTGCTTTCGGTTATGAGAATCGGAAGCGTCGCGCTTAGCGCCTCGATTGATTGAGCGCTAGGCTGCGCATGAATAGCTATGCCGCTTGCATGTCCGAGCCGCCTGCGTCATGCCTTCACCCAGCAACATATAAGGATTTTTTGTGGTTCAACACCTGTCTCCGCGTGGGCGCAAAGTGCGCATATTGGCGACATTAGGCCCGGCATCGAGCGGGGTCGAGATGATCGCCAAGCTGTTCATGGCGGGGGCGGATGCGTTTCGCATCAACATGAGCCACGGCGACCATGTGATGCACGCCGCCAACATCGCCGCGATCCGCAGCCTTGAAAAAGAACTGGGCCGTCCGACCACGATCGTTGCCGACATGCAGGGGCCAAAGCTGCGCGTCGGCCAGTTCGCCGCTGGCAAGGCGGTGCTCGCAACCGGACAGAGCTTCACGCTCGACAGCGATAGCACGCCCGGCGATGCGACGCGCGTGCAATTGCCGCACCGCGAAATCCTCGAATCGCTGACCCCAGGCGCGCGGTTGCTGATCGACGATGGCAAGCTGGTGCTGCGCGCGGCGACGTGCCACGGCGACCATGTGGTGGCGGTGGTCGAGGTCGGCGGAACCATTTCTGACCGCAAGGGCGTGAATGTGCCCGACAATGTCGTGCCGCTCGCCGCGCTGACCGAAAAGGACCGCGTCGACCTCGCCTTTGCGCTCGACCACCATGTTGACTGGGTGGCGCTGTCGTTCGTCCAGCGGCCCGAGGATGTCGCCGAAGCACGCACGCTGATCAGGGGCCGTGCGGGGGTGCTCGTCAAGTTTGAAAAACCGCAGGGGCTGGCGCGGCTTGAGGAAATATTGGAGCTGGCCGATGCGTGCATGGTGGCGCGCGGCGATTTGGGGGTCGAACTGCCGCCCGAACAGGTGCCGCCCGCACAAAAACGCATCGTCGCCACCGCCCGCGCGATGGGCAAGCCGGTGATCGTCGCGACGCAGATGCTCGAATCGATGATAAGCTCGCCCTCGCCGACCCGCGCCGAGGTGTCCGACGTCGCCACTGCGGTTTACGACGGAGCCGATGCGGTGATGCTGTCCGCCGAAACCGCAGCTGGCGCGTGGCCGATCGAGGCGGTGACGATGATGGATGCCATCGCCAAATCGGTTGAAGCCGACCCGGGCTACCGCGCCCGCATCCAGTTCACCGAGACCAAGGCCGATGCCACCACCGCCGATGCTTTGTCCGAAGCCGCGGCGAGCGTCACGCGGATCGTCGGCGCGGCGGCGATCGTCTGTTTCACCGGCACCGGTTCGACCGCGCGGCGGATTTCGCGCGAGCGCCCCGCCGTGCCAATGCTGGTGCTCACCCCAAAGCTCGACGCGGCGCGGCGGATGGGGTTGCTGTGGGGCGCGCACGCCGTCCACACCCGCGACATCGGCAGTTTCGAGGAAATGATCGGCAAGGGGCGGCGGATGGCGCTGCGCCACGGCTTTGCCAACGCCGGGGAAAAGCTGATCATGATGGCAGGCGTGCCGTTCGGCATTCCGGGCTCGACCAACGTGCTCCACGTCGCCACGCTGACCGGAGATGAGCTGAAAGGCTATAAGTCGCATAAGGTCACAAACCCATAAACAACACCATCGAGGTTTGAAGCAAAATGGCTCAGCACAAGGAGGAAGGACGCAGGAATAGTGGTGCTATTTCAAAGCTTTCCGACGCTGTGATGTGCCATTTTGGTCAAATCCGATTGGACATCGGAATGGCTTCGACCTCGAAGAGAAACCGCCTAGGAGATAGTATAACTATCCCCAGCAGCGATTTCTCCCCGATCTCATCGCCATTCCGGCGCCTCGAAGGCGCTGTTTATGGGTTTGTGACCTAGGATGGCTGAGCCGATTACCATCCCCGCGCACGCCTTCACCGTGCCGTTCGTCGCGGGGGCGGAGGCCATCGACGAGCTGGGCCATGTCAACAATGCGGTGTGGGTGCAGTGGATCCAGGCGGTTGCAACTGCGCATTGGGCCGCGCGGGCGAGCGCGGATGAGCAGGCGCGTTACATCTGGGTCGTGGTGCGTCACGAGATTGATTACCACCGCCCCCTGTTGGTGGGGCAAAGTGTCACCGCGCACAGCTGGGTCGCCGATACGGCGCAGGGCGCAAAGTTCGACCGCCACATGGCCTTTGTCGGTGATGACGGCAAACGCCACGTCACATCCCTCACCACTTGGGCGCTGGTTGATCGGGCGAGCGGAAGGCCGCAGCGCGTGCCAGCGGCAATGGTAGCTACCTTCTCTCCGCCGCCACCAGACAGGCGATAACCGCGTCGATCGCTTGCGGATCATAGGCAAAGCCAAGATGCCCGCAGCCAAGCTCGACCGCCGCGTCGCGCTCGTCCGCTTCTCCGCGCGCGCATGCCGCCGCAACCACCCCATCGCGTGGCGACCACAGCGCATAGGTCGGCACATCGGGCTTGGGCGCCGGGTGGAACGCTATCGGTGCATCGTCGACCGAATGGCCGGCGATGAGGCGGTAGAGCCGCCACGCATGGTTGGCGCGGCGCGAGCCGGAGAAAGGCGAACCCATGGTTATGACGCTGGCGACCCTATCGCCGTGCCGTTTGGCATATTCGCGCGCGAACACCCCGCCCAGGCTCCAGCCGACCAGGTGCACCGCTCGCCCCTCGCGCGCCGCCACGTCGCTGACCCGCGCGTGGATGCGCTCGATCGTGTCAGGCCGCGCACCGAGGTTCGCGCCCATCTGCCAGCCGCGCGCGCGGTATCCGGCGCTGCGCAAATTGCGCCGCAGCTGCGCCATCGACAGGTCCCCGGCGCAAAATCCGGGGAGCGTGATGACCGGCGCGCCGTCGCTGACCGCGCCTGCCACATGGTCGATAGGGCGCGTCCTCGCACGCAGCCAATCGCGCGCCAGCCGCACCTCGCCCAGCAATAGCCGCAGCGGCGGGGGCTTTGCGTCGTCGCCGCTCACAGCTGGTGCCCGGTGCGGTCGCGCTTGGTGGCAAGATAGTGCGCGTTGTGCGCATTGGCGGGCAGGATCAGCGGCAACCGCTCGACCACCACTATCCCATGCTCCGACAGGCGCGCCACTTTCTCGGGATTGTTGGTCATCAGCCGCAATGCGTGCACCCCAAGCAGGTCGAGCATGTGCGCGGCGATGGCAAAATCGCGCGCCTCGGCGGGAAAGCCGAGCCTGGTGTTCGCGTCCACCGTGTCAAACCCCTGATCCTGTAGCTGGTAAGCGCGGAGTTTGTTGACGAGGCCGATGCCGCGCCCTTCCTGGCGCAGATACAGCAATATCCCCCATGGTGCTCCGGCCATCGCGCCGAGCGCGGCGGCGAGCTGCGGCCCGCAATCGCATTTGAGGCTGCCCAATATATCGCCGGTCAGGCATTCTGAGTGCAGCCGCACCACCGGCGGCGAGGCGTCGCGCGACCCGATGATCAGCGCGACATGGTCCTGCGCATCTTCGGGCGAGCGGAACGCGATAACCTCGCCCTGTTCGCTCGCCGCAACCGGAAGCTTTGCGCGCGCGGCGATGGACAGGCGGCGCGGGTCGGTGAAGGCGGCTAGCGCGGCGGCGCTGACCTCGGCGGCATGATCGCCATCGCCGCCCGCCACGAACCACGCGGGCAGACGGTGCGCGAGGCGCGCCAGCGTGATCGCCGCGTTCGCCGCTTCCTCGCCTGTGCCCAGCGGCTCGGTGCGCCACGGCCCCTTCATCGGGTGCGCGAGGTCGAGCGCGGGGTCGGCGATGGCGAGCGCATCGGCTATGCTCGCAGGTTGACGCAGCGCAATGCGCACCGGGCCGGGCGAGGCCGCCGCCAATTGATTGGTCAGTTTGAGCGTGGCGGCGCGTTCGCCCGCAATCAGCAGGCTGGTCGGCGCAAAGGCAGCCAGCGTCGCCTCGCTCGCGCCCTCGACGCCCAGCAGCCGCATCGCACCCGCCGCGCCGACAATGCGGATCGGCCAGCCGCGCCGCATCGCGTCTATCGCGCGCGCGGCTTCACGCGGGTCGGGGCGGGGGTTGTCTCCGCTCACATCGCAAAATCCGTGACAATCGGAATATGGTCCGACGGTTTTTCCCACGAACGGCAGTGTTCATGGATGCGGTGCGCTACCGCCTTGGCCGCAACGTCAGGTGTCGCCCACATATGGTCGAGCCTGCGCCCACGGTCGCCAACCGTCCAGTCTGCTGCGCGGTAGCTCCACCACGTGTAAAGCCGCGCGGGCGCGGGCATGAAATGGCGGCCGAGGTCAACCCAATCGGCCGCGGCTTGCAACCGCGCCAGCGCCGCCACCTCGATCGGCGTATGGCTGACCGTTTTCAACAGCGACTTGTGGCTCCACACGTCGCTGTCCAGTGGGGCGATGTTGAAATCGCCGGTCAGGATCGTCGGGCCATCAAGCGCGCCCGCCCAGCCGATCATCCGTTCGATAAAATCGAGCTTTTGTCCGAACTTGGCGTTCTCTTCGCGGTCGGGCACATCGCCGCCCGCCGGAATATAGACATTGTCCAGCCGCACCCCGCCGGGCAGGCTCACCCCCAGATGCCGCGCCTCGCCGTTCGCCTGCCAGTCGTGGCGCACCACATCGGTTATCGGCACGCGGCTGATGATCGCGACACCGTGGTGCATTTTCTGCCCGTTGATGACGATATGGTCATAGCCGCGCTGTGTGAACAGGTCGTGCGGGAACGCGTGGTCCTCGACCTTGGTTTCCTGAAGGCACAAGACATCGGGCGATGCATCGTCAAGGAACTGTCCGACGATGGCGGCGCGCGCGCGGACGCTGTTGATATTCCACGAAGCGATACGAAGTCTGGATGTCATGGCATGGCATTAGCCACATTGCGCAGCATTGGGCAACGCCGCAATGCGCGGGCACAAAAAACCCCCACTCCAGGGGCGGCGGAGTGGGGGTTCAAACCAGCGTTCGTCACGCTTTTTTGATCGAAGCGACAGGTGCGACCCGGTCAACAGGGGGGAACACCGCGCGGCACCT
>JBEBHS010000078.1:0-2157 GCA_040080745.1 Sphingopyxis sp.
TTGCCGGAATCTAAGCTATCCGTAAACTTGCGCCTTGACCGTGAGATTGTCGAATTCTTTAAGGGTCAAGGGCGGGGGCATATTTCAAGGATGCAAGCGGTATTGAAAGCCTATGTTGATGCACAGCAGCACCGTTAGGTAAAACTAAGCAATGCGATCTTATTGATTACCGAGTCCTTCGACAGGACGAACGGTTACTTACTTTCGATGCTAATAAAAAATAATATCGTCGTTCCGGCATGGATTGCCGAAACCCAGGAGCCAAGGACGGCAATCTACAAGCACCAAACACATCCCTGCGTTCTGGATACCGGCAACCCATGCCGATATGACGGCCTTACGCCTTGATTAATATAAAGCCACCACATAACCATTCACTTGTACGGGCTTCAATCCTAAAATGTCAGCAATTACCACCAGGGATTCATCCAGTTGGCTAATCTCGAACACCCCACTCACCGGACGGCTGACGGCGCTGTTGTTGAGCAGGAACAGGTGACCGGAGCGGTAACGGTTGATTTCGGCGATGACGCTTTGCAAAGGACGGGCGGTAAAAACCAGCTTACCGTCCCGCCAGGCGTTAGCTTCTTTCAGGTTAATCGTGGTTTTTAGCGGCTGTGAGTTATTGTCGCTGATTTGTAGTTGATCCCCTGGTTTGAGTATGTCAATGACACTGTTGTGTTCGCTGACCTGGACGGTGCTTTCAAAGACAGTGACGGTGCAAGTCTCGTTGACCCTGGCAACGCTGAAATCCGTACCTAAGGCCCTGGATTCATGATGGCCTGAAACGATGACCAGGGGGCGTGATGGGTCATGGGCGACAATCACCTCGGCTTCGCCGTGCAGCAGGCGTATCGTGCGTTGTTGTGGGCTGAAATCTAAGGCAACGGCGGTATCGGTATTGAGGTGTAAGGTGCTGCCATCTTCCAGGTGCAGGGTTTGGTGGTCGCCGACGGCGGTCACGACATCAGCGAGCAGCGCATCCTGTAGTTTGGGGTAAAACAGGGGCAGTGTTGCAGCAAAGAGGACACTAGCCGCAGCCATCATCCAGGGTTTATAGGTCTTTGACGGCAGGGTTAACGATCCTGCCGATTGCTGTGCTGCCTGTTTAAGGTGTTGCCAATGGTTACGCATGGCAAAAAAGGCCTGCCGGTGCGCGGACGATTGGGCAACCCAGGCGTTGAATTGTTGCCGGTCTTCGCCGGATACGCTGTCTGCACTGAGCTTGGCAACCCAGGCTGACGCTTCTTGGTCTATCTGTTGTTGGTCTGTTATTGGTGAATTCATTGCCTTACCTCTCTTGACCACTGGCCTAAATACGACAGGCTATAGCCTGTCTCATCAGTGTGAATTTTCTAGTTGTTATTTAGAGGTAGACGGTTTAGGGCACCCCTAGCCGTACTAATATTCAATATCATCTATTTTTTGTCGGCAATGGAGCAGCGCACGGGAGATGGATTTTTCAATCCAACTGGTCGATTTGCCCAGTTTTTTGGCTATTTCCTGGTGAGACAGGCCTTCTATGTGAAACAGCCGGACAATTTCCTGGACGTATTCGGGCAATTCACTTAACGCTTGTTGGTAAGCATCCAGCAGTTGCTCATAATGGATTTGTTCAGGCAGGGAGGGTACCGGTTCAGTGCAATCGATGTCTTCGAGGGGTTGCCCTGTAAACCAGCGTTGGTAAAGTTCTTGCTGGCGGTAATGGTCAACCAGCAGCTTGTTCGCCAGCCGAATAAGGTAAGCATTGGGGTTTTTGATAACAGACAAATCCGGGATCGCCATCAGTTTCAGGTAGATGTCTTGCAGGATGATTTCTACAAGGTCTTTCGAGCGGGTACGGGAGATAAGGAATTTTTCCAGGCGTTCATAGTGGGCCATGTATAACTGCTCGACCTGCGCCGGTTGAAAGGCAGTGCTGTCAACGGCTTGTTGCCCTGTATCTGCACTGTCTGGAAATAGTGCGGTGAGTGATTGGGAAGTCATTGAGGCTCAGTTACGGCATGGGAGGGATTTGGTTAGCGGGTTTTTATTGTTATCGTTGCATAAATGTTCGAATGTGCACAGTACCGTGGGGATAACCGCGCTGAAATTTACGGTTATGAACGACAAATTAATGGCGAAACCGTAAGTTTCTGTTCAAATACCCCCACTAGT